>NZ_NCSQ01000158.1 GCF_002105465.1 Aquidulcibacter paucihalophilus | reverse complement strand
CTGCACCAAAGCCTTCTAGAACAAAAGAACGAGAAGCGATGCGATCCCCGATGGGGTAGTCCAGGCCTAGACCTCGTGCCGGAGAGTCCCGCAAGGTCCCCGCTCGCAACGCACGCGCTGGCGGGCATGGCAACCTGAAGGACGGCGCCTCAAGCTGCGATTTCGACCGTCCAGCTTTCGATCACGGGATTGGCCAGAAGTTTGGCTGCCATTTCTTTGGCGCGTGCGGCACCGCGTTCGGGGTCGGTTTCATCAAGTTCAATCTCGATGACTTTGCCGACGCGCGCATCTTCGGCCTCATGAAAGCCCAAGCCGCGCAGGGCTTCGGCAATGGCGCGGCCTTGAGGGTCCAGCACACCCTTTTTTAGACGGACATTCACAATGGCTTTCATCGGTTGGTTTAGCCTTCTACAAACGCGCTACGTGGGTCTTTAAAAATGCCCAAGCGCTGGGCGACTTCGGCATAGGCCTCAGAAACGCCGCCCAAATCTTGTCGGAAACGGTCTTTGTCGAGCTTGTTGTTGGTGCGCGCATCCCATAAACGGCACGAATCCGGGCTGATTTCATCGGCCAAAACCGTGCGCACCATGTCGCCTTCATAGAGGCGACCAAATTCAAGCTTAAAGTCCACCAAGCGGATACCCACACCCGCAAATAGACCCGACAAATAGTCATTGATGCGCAAAGCAAGCGCCATGATGTCATCAATTTCTTGTGTGGTGGCCCAGTTAAAGGCGGTGATATGCTCTTCAGCGACGATCGGATCACCCAAGCCGTCATTCTTATAATAGAATTCGACGATGGACCGGGGTAGTAATTCGCCTTCGGGAATACCTAAACGCTTCGAGATTGAGCCTGCGGCAACATTGCGTACCACGACTTCGAGCGGGATGATTTCCACTTCACGGATCAATTGCTCGCGCATATTCAAGCGACGGATGAAATGCGTGGGCACGCCAATCGCATTCAGATTGGTCATGATGAATTCTGAAATACGGTTGTTCAGAACGCCCTTACCTTCAATAATCGCATGTTTTTCAGCGTTGAAGGCGGTCGCATCGTCTTTGAAATACTGGATCAGGGTACCAGGCTCTGGCCCTTCATAGAGGACCTTGGCCTTGCCTTCATAAATTTTCTTGCGGCGGGACATGGTCGCGCTCTCCTCAGTGGTCAGGTGGCAAGGCACGCACTCGCAGCCAGCGTGGCCCGAGTCGAAACTCCTAACGACATTTCCACCCTAACAGGCTGCGCGACAGGCCTCAATCATGTGGCGCATCCTCTTGCGCTTACTTGCGCAGAGACCTATCCAGACCCCACATAGGACTTTGTCCGCTGACACGTTTTCAAGGAAGTCTGATATGAGCCAGTTCGATGAGCGCAAGAGCGCTGAAGAAGCCAAATATGCGCACGATAGCGAGCTTTCGTTCAAAATCACGGCGCGTCGCAACAAGCTGCTCGGCGCTTGGGCTGCCGGTCTTTTAGGCCTCGAAGGCGAAGCCGCTGAAGATTATGCCAAGTCCATCGTCATGGCCGATTTTGAAGAAGCCGGCGATGATGATGTCTACCGCAAAGTCAAAGCCGATCTCGACGCCAAAGGGGTTGATGTCAGCGAGCATCAGATCCGCCGCGAGATGGAAGATCTTCTCGAAGTTGCCCGCCAACAGCTGACGGCTTAAGCCGATGGCGCGCGCGCTGGCCTTTGGTGGCTTTGCTTTGGTTATGGCAACCCTTTCTGGGTGCGCCTTAGGCCCGGTTGAGTCCGATCCGGCACAGGCCGAAGCGCGCGCGGCGGCCATGCGCCAAGATTGTTATCGCCGCGGCGGTACGTGGAGCGAAGAGACCCGCACCTGCGTCGGGGCCGATGCCATTCGTCGCTAAAAGGACTAGACAAGGCCGACTTGCCCCGCCCACTATATCTGCCATGACGTACGGCTAAGGGGTTAAATTGATTGATGCAGCGGCGGGCCTTTGTCTCCTTAGTGGGTGCAAGCTTAGGCGCGGGCCTCGTGGGGCCCGCTTGGGCAGCCAAGCGCCAGCCCGATCCCCTTGCAGGTTTGGATGCAGAGCTTGATCTGGCGCGCCAGAATTGGCGCGTCCCGGGCCTTTCGATTGCGGTTATCAAGGATGGCGCGCCGCTTTATGCAAAGGGCTTTGGCTGGCGTGACGGCGCGAAAACCCAAGCGGTCACAGCCGATACTTTGTTTGGTTGTGCGTCCCTCACCAAAGCCTTTACTGCGGCAACCGTCGCCATCTTGGTCGATGAGGGCAAGCTTAAGTGGGATGAGCCCGTCACCACTTATCTGCCTGAGTTCAAAATGGCGGGCGGGGTAGAATATGCGAGCCTGAGCCTGCGCGACATGCTCTCGCACCGCACAGGCCTTGGTACCCATGATCTCGTTTGGTACAATAATGAGAGGCTGAGCAAGTCTGAGCTTCTGGCACGTATGCCGTATTTGGAAACCTCAGCGCCCCTTCGCAGCCAGTATCAATATAATAACCTCATGTATATTTTGGCTGGTCTGGTGGTCGAGCGCGCAACGGGCCAGACGTGGGAGGCCTTCACAGATGCGCGCCTCCTCAAACCACTCGGCATGACGCGCACTGGCTTTAGCCCCAGCCAAATGGCCATGGACAGTAATTTCGCCTTTGGCCACAAGCTAACCCCGGCCAAGCAAGCCGTGCAGATTCCGTTGCGGCCAGAAGATGCGATCGGCCCAGCCGGTCAGCTCTATAGCTCAGCCAACCAATTTATCGCTTGGATGGATTTGCAGCTGCGTCGTGGTAGCTTTGGCGAGAAGCGACTGATTTCTGTCGCGCAAAGTGAAGCCATGTGGGCACCGCTTGTATCAACCGGCGGACAACCAGAGGCCATAGAATTGAGCCGGGGGCTTTATGGGTTGGGCTGGCGCACCGATTTTTATCGTGGCATGCGGCGGGTTGCCCATGGCGGCAATCTCAATGGCTTTTCTTCGCGCGTGACCTTATTCCCAGAACAGAATGTCGGCATTATCGCCTTTGCGAATATGCGTGGCACACCTCTGCCCGGCCACGTCAGTCTTGATTTGTTTGATCGCCTGATGGGGCTGGCGCCAGCCAAGTGGTCTGCCCGAGGGTTGGCCCGTCGGGATGCGAATGAGGCCAAGGCCGCCACGCAATCCCCGCCCATGCCCATACCCAATACAACGCCTTCGCGCGCATTGGATGCCTTTGTCGGAACCTTCATCCATAAAGGCTATGGCATTTGGACCATCACCCGCGATGATGCCGGTTTGCTGGGCACCTATAATAACATGCCCATTCGCCTCAATCATTGGCATTATGATGTGTTCAACGGCAAACCTACCCGCGAAGATGATGATGATCTTCTCGATGTGAAGTTTGCTTTCCAAGCCGATATGGACGGCAAAATCAGGTCCTTAGAAGTGCAGATGGATAATGATTTTCCCCCGGCCATCTTTGTCCGGACATCTGGATAAATCCGGACCACAAAATCGTCTGCCAATTTGCAGTTCTTCGGTCATAGATTTGTCATAACGACTGATCCATCCCCCTCGCTTGCGCGTAAAGCTGACAGCCAAATCAGGTGCGGACAAGGATCGGAGAGATCAGATGGCCACGTATGAGACAGCCGAAGCTCAAAGCGCAACGCGCCGGTTTGTCAAACAGGCTATGAAAGCACCGTTGCTGGAGCATGATCACGAGCGCGAGCTGGCGATTAAATGGCGCGACCATCAGGATGAGCGCGCGCTGCATGAGCTCACAACGGCCTATATGCGGCTTGTGATTTCGATGGCGGCGCGCTTCCGCAATTATGGCCTGCCGATGAGTGACTTGGTCCAAGAAGGTAATATTGGGCTGATGCAGGCAGCGGCCCGCTTTGAGCCTGATCGCGACGTGCGCTTTTCAACCTATGCCGCTTGGTGGATCCGCTCAGCCATTCAAGACTATGTGTTGCGCAACTGGTCCATCGTGCGGACGGGCACGACGGCCGCACAAAAGTCGCTCTTTTTCAACCTCCGTCGACTCCGCGCCCTCATCAGCGATACGGGGGAAGCCATGATGACGCGCGAGAACCGCGAGATTATCGCCACCAAATTGGGCGTGAGTGAACGTGAAGTCGAACAAATGGCCTCGCGCCTTTCGGCCAACGACCGCTCGCTCAATGCTCCCATGTCCGATGGGGTCGATGGTGGTGGCGAGTGGCAAGACCTCTTGCCAGATGAAGGCATCCTACCCGATCAAGATGTGATGGAGCGAACCGATACCGAACGGCGCACCAATTGGATTCAAGAGGCGCTAAAATCCCTCAATCCGCGGGAACTCGCCATCATTCAAGAACGTCGCTTGACCGATGAGGGGGCAACCTTGGAATCCCTAGGCGTCCGCATGGGCATTTCAAAAGAGCGGGTGCGCCAGATCGAGCACCAGGCCATGAAGAAGCTGAAGGCCGCTTTGATCAAAAAGGTTGGAAACCCTGAAGATAGCGGCCTTCTGCCTGACGTGTGATCCGGGCTTTAGCGAACGACTGCTCGGTCGGCATAGAGGACGGCGGTATAAATGCCTTTAGAGCCTGTCATGCGGACGGGTACCGAAACCCCCATATTGCCAACATCGGCCAGCCAGATTTGCAGGCGGATTGGCTCGCGGCTTTCGCCAGGCTTTTTCTGATTAAAGCCTGCGACTTCGGTGTATGTTCCCCGACAATAGGTCGCAGGACCCTTGTAAGCCGGGGTAGAGACTTGCTCGATCCCGACATATTGGGTGCGAATATCATAGCGCCTTTTGCCGTCGAAAATCTTGACGGCTCCGCCACAGGCCCGACCCGCATCGCGGCCTGTAACCAAGGATAATTCCATCAAGCCCGTGACGGGATCCACGGACTCCAGCTTTTGGGCCAAAGTTGCAGGCGGAAAGCCCATATTTCCCCACATCGGCGCAGCCGTCACATCAACAGAACGGCCCGCGAAATTAATGGTGATCCGGCGTCTTTTGCCATTGGTCTCTTGATTGACAAAATTTCGCGGTTTGAGCTGCCCGTCGTCAATGGCACCCTTTACCGTTGCCACGCCAGCATCATTGTTAAAGGAAGCGGCAATGCCAGAGGTGCGGTATGTCGCCTCACCACTATAGCTGTCTTGGGTCAAATTGACTTTGAACGAACCGCGCGCCAATTCGAGCGGACCAATTCGCGCCCGCAAGGAAATGTCGACCGAACGGCTCTGCCCCGGGCCCAGATTGGTGAGCAGGCTTGGCGATGGACCGTTTTGCGCGACACTAGGCGTTGCAAGCACGCAAAGGGCTGCAATCGTGCACACCAGCGGGAGTTTTGACATCAGAGGCTCTTTCGTTTCAGCTTTCAAACACGGCCTATGGTAAGTCTCTCTGTCTGAACGCAAGCTGATTGCTTATGGTCGCAAATGTGGCGGTGTCTAGACACGCGCTGCATCTTCTTTATGAGCCTTTGGGCCCTGTCGCCCAAACAACTTATCCGCCTTGGCAGGCCTTCTGGAGTTCGCGCTGCCAAGTTCCAATCAAGGGTGCAAGCTTATCAGAGGGGCCTTGCAGCTCGCTCAACAAAACATCCACAGCCCGCGCGGCAAGGCCTAAAGCCTCAAAGCCAAATGTAGCGGCATTGCCTGCTTGAACATGGGCAAGTCGGCGTAAGTCTTCATAGGTTCTGGGTTCCGCAAAGCCAAAGTCCACTTCACTCTGTAGGTTCTCGAGTGCCCCTAAGTCTGTTTTCAAACTGACCAAATAGCTACCTTTCAGGGCCGTAAGATCTGGTGGGCTTCCAAACGCGCGCATGACTTTTCTCCGTCTGTTTCCCATGGATACCAACAAATGCTTTCGGCTTTAATAAGCCAATGTGGACCTTTTCAGATGGTTTTGTGACGGTTTTGTTGCACGTGGGGCATATTTTATCTCATTGATTAATCAACCCTAATTTCCCAAATTTACAATTCTGTCGTCTAAAAGTCATATAGTTGTCATATAAGTGTTGTCACATAGTCATTTTAATGTCACATTCCTCCGACGGGACATCTGGGTCGCGCAATTTTGTGGGTCATTGAGGAGATTGCTATGGCACACCGCTTTGTTGGACTGATCGCTTTTGCTGCTTTGGCATCGGGTGCTGCGCAAGCAGAAATCGCCGATCAAAAGGTGCCGGCCAATGCCGCCCCGGAAGTGGTCTTTAAACAGATTGAGCAAGCTGCGACCAAGATGTGTGCAGAAGCTGCGCGTCGAGACCGGGTTGTGAACGAGACCCAGTGCGTCAACACCTTGATTGCTTATGCTTTGGCTGAGGCGGATCGTCCAAGCTTGACTGCTGTGGCATTGGCAGAGCGGCCTGCTGTCGCTACCATCCGTGTGCAATTGCCTGAAGCCAACAGATCCATGCAAACAACCGCACTGTCCCAATAATTGGGCCCAATGACTTGGCCCAATAATTTGAGCTCAGCGCAGCGAGGCCCCGTTACTCTTTCGGTCTAGATCGAATTACCCGTCCGTCAGACGTGCGCGTGCAAGCTTAACTTGGCTTTCGCGCACGGCGACTTGGGCGAGTTTTACCTGCGCGGCCACTTCTGAACGAATGCGCGCCATATCGGCTGGGCTCAACAGCCCACATACCCCTTCGGCCTGCCCCAATGTGCAGGTCTTTTTGCCGTCATCTGACGAGACAACAAACGAGAAATCGCCTTCATTGAGGCGCGCCGCAAGCAATTGGGTAATCTCAAGACGCTGAACCGCTTGGTCGAGTTCGTGTTCTGAATTCTTATATTGTGCTGGCGTTAAAGTGGTTGGCGTTTCGAACCGAATTTTCACACGGGTAGCCGTGCGTGCTTGTTCTAAGGCGCTGGCTGCGGCCGCACTCTGTAAGGCTAGCTTGGCCGATTTGCTGGCCTCTGCCTGAGCTTGGGCCATCAAGCTCTTCATCGACCCAGGTGCGGCTAGGGCAGGGTGCAGGCTTGCCAAGGCCGGGGGTGCCGGGGTGGCTGGGGCTGCTGGAGACTCCGCAGCAGCAGGTGGTTGGGGTGGCAACGGCCGTTCAGCATGTTCGGGGGCCTGTGGCTTGGCTGTCGCATCGGCCATGACCAAGCGCTGTGTTGTCTTCACCGAAGGCTTTTCGAAGACATGGGCGATCAGGCTTTGCTTGGCTACAGGCACGTGCGCTTGTGCCAATTTGTCGCTTTGGCACTGCGCAGCCAAGGCGGTGGCGGCACTCAATTGAACTTTGGGGGTCGCTTTGACACCGCCATAGGGCAAGCCGATCGCCAGCTTTAGCCCATCCAAACTATGCGCCCGGGCATCAGCTGATGCCCATAAGCCGTTCATCGCGCCGGCTGCTCCAAAGCTGCCGAGCAGGGCGGCCGCGCCAATCATGGTCATTCGAAGTCGCAAGGCTAGTCACCTCATGCGCGGTGAAGGGAGGACCGCAACGCCTGTTTCCACCCCATCCCGTCTGCTTCGTCAACGCAGATCGGCAAGTTTGGAGCCATTCTTACATAAGTTTAACATAGCCGTCATGGATCGCTCATGTTTGGGTGCTTTGCGCCACTTCTTTTTTGCTCGAGAATCTCCGTCGAAAGCGGCGAAGGGGCGCTTAAAAGAACTGAGAGGCGGTCGATTATTTGGCTGTGCCGCAGAACGACTCAGGATGGGGTATCCGAGCCCCAGACCTCGGGCCGTAAACGCGCCGAGGTCCCCGCCCACAGCTCAAGCTTCGGCGGGGAGGACGTCGTGAGGGGAAGTGTACTTAGACCTGCTGGGTGTCAATTCGCATCAGCCAACCACCTTCTGCTCAATCGCCCCGAAGATGGAGTGGCCGGTGGCGTCGTCGGCCCAGATGCGCACGACTTGGCCGTGTTTCAGGAAGGGCGTCTTGGCGGCACCATGGAGGATGGTTTCTACAACGCGCACTTCGGCCAAGCAGGAATAGCCGAGACCACCTTCCGCGATAGGCTTGCCAGGGCCGCCAGTCGCGTCGCGGTTGGAAACCGTGCCCGAGCCGATAAGGGTACCGGCGCAGAGGTTGCGGGTATGGGCGGCATGGGCGATCAATTGGCCGAAATCAAACGTCATATCCACGCCGGTTTGGGCCCGACCCAACGGCTTGCCATCGAGATCGACGCTTAAGGTGACATGCAGTTTGCCGCCGTCCCATAAGGGCCCGAGGCTGTCGGGCGATACGGCGACGGGAGAGAAGGCGCTGGCGGGTTTGGCCTGGAAAAAGCCAAAGCCCTTGGCCAATTCATTGGGGATCAGATTGCGCAGGCTGACATCATTGACCAGACAGATAAGGGCGATGTGGTCACGCGCCGCTTCAGCGCTAATGCCCTGTGGCACATCGGTGGTGATGACGGCGACTTCGGCCTCAAGGTCACAGCCCCAAGCTTCATCGGCAAGCGGGATCGGCGCGCGCGGCGGCAAAAAATCGTCGGAGCCGCCTTGATACATCAGAGGATCGGTCCAGAAGCTTTCTGGCATCTCAGCGCCACGGGCTTGGCGCACCAATTGGACGTGGTTCACATAGGCCGAGCCATCGGCCCACTGATAGGCGCGCGGAAGCGGTGAATGAGCCTCACGTTCATGAAAGCGTTCGGTGGGAACTGCACCGCGCTCTAAGGCCTCGCTCAAAGTCTGCAGGGCTGGGCCGCACCGGGCCCAATCGTCGAGCGCGGCTTGTAGAGTGGGTGCGATCAGGCCTGCATCCGTGCAATAATTCAAGTCAGACGAGACCACGACGAGGCGACCATCGCGGCCGGATTTGAGAGAGGCGAGTTTCATCAGTGTTTCCTAAGGGCTGGGCGGTCCCAAACCGTTTCGATGGCACGTTTTAAACAGGATCAGACTTTGCGTGGCTGGCGCGGGCCTTAGCGTGCAGCCAGTCGGCATGGCGTGGCGCTTTTTTGGTACGCGACCATTCTTCCAGCATCTCGGGCGCAACCCGTCGCAGTTCGGTGAGTTCTGCAGCAGTGCCGGTATCATGGGCGAGTTCCAACCTGTGCCCATTGGGGTCGAAAAAGTAGATGGAGCGAAAAATGCCATGATCGGTTGGACCAATCACCGAGCACCCGCGCGCCTCTGCTCGGGCCTTGCCCGCGAGCAAAGCCTCTTCACTATCGACCTTGAAGGCGATGTGCTGCACCCATTCGGGCGTATTGGGGTCGCGGCCCATGTCCGGCTGCTCAGGCAGTTCGAAAAAGGCCAGCACATTACCGCCGCCGGCATCGAGAAAGACGTGCATATAGGGGTCATAGGCACCGGTGGACGGCACATGGTCTTCAGCAAAGGCGATTTGAAAATCCATGCCCAGCACGTCGTGATAAAAGTCCACCGTTTCCTTCGCATCGCGGCAGCGATAGGCGACGTGGTGAATGCCTCTTAGCTGGCTCATGACTCGTCCCTTATCCTAATTCTCGTCTGCGTAAATGGCCACGCGCGCAGGGCTAACCGCACTCATCTGCGCGCGATACATGCCAGGTGTGTTCATGCTCGCGACGGTCTGCCCCCGCGCATTGACGACAATAACCCCGCCATCACCGCCCAAAGCTGTCAGGTCTTTCTTCATGATCGCATCTGCTGCAGCCTGCAGGTCCATGCCGGGCTCTGCTGCCTTATCGCAAATGGCACGGGCGACGCCTAAGCGGATGAAATATTCCCCGGTTCCAGTGCCCGAGACCGCGCAGGTGGGCGTTGCATAGGTTCCAGCCCCAATGACCGGCACATCACCGACTCGGCCCCATTTCTTGCCGGTGAGACCGCCAGTGGAGGTGCCAGCCACCAACACGCCCTTGGTGTCGCGCACCACAATCCCAATCGTCCCAAACCGCGCTTCCCCGGACTTAGCCGCATTCGGGCCTGAGTGGACGGGGCCATCATTATTGAGGCCAGGGGGCTTTGGCGGGATCGGCATTTTTTGTTCGGTCAGAACTTCTTCAAGAATTTGCCAGCGCCGCGCCGTCAAAAAGAAGCTATTGGGAACTTGTTCAAGACCTTGTTCGCGGGCGAATTGATCCGCGCCTTCGCCGATCAGAAATACATGTGGCGTTTTTTCCATCACGGCACGCGCCGCACTAATCGGGTGGCGGGTTGTCATCATGCCCGCAACTGCGCCGGCTTTGAGGCCTTGGCCAACCATAATGGCTGCGTCCAAAGTCGCTTTGCCAGAGGCATCAATCGCTGCACCCCGGCCTGCATTGAATAAGGGATTATCTTCCAGATAACGGGCGGTAGCTTCCACCGCGTCGATCCCATCGCCACCTTTGCGGAGGATATCGGCACCTATCTCAATGGCTTCGGCCAAGGCGGCGCGATAGGCTTTATCCTGCTCGGGTGTTAAGTCCTTGCGCTCAATCACGCCAGCCCCACCATGAATAGCAATCGACCAAGCCGGAATGGGGGCTGGCGGGCTTGTCAGGAAGGTGCGGGTCTTTTCTGGGCCGTCACCGACTTGGGTTGTCATGGTGCAGGCACCGAGGGCGAAACCCAAAGCCGCTATGCTGCAAAGCGCGCCAAATTTGCCCATCCTAAACCGCTCCCAATTTTGGCCTCAGCCTTGCAAAACCCCGCGTCGAATTTGGTCCAATTCGATGCTTTCAAACAAGGCTTTGAAATTGCCTTCACCAAAGCCCTCGTTTCCTTTTCGCTGGATAAACTCGAAAAAGATAGGGCCAACGGCATCCTTGCCAAAGATTTGCAACAACAGGCCTTGGCCTTCGCTAGGCGCGCCATCAATCAAGATTTTACGTTGGCGCAGGGCCTCCACATCATGGCCGTGACCGGGCAGGCGGGTGTCGATCAAGTCAAAATAGGTATCGATCGTGTCCTGCAGTTCGACACCGCGGGCGCGGAGCTGGTCGACTGTGGTCAATAGGTCGGAGGAACCCATCGCGATATGTTGAATGCCTTCGCCCTTATAGCGCTGTAGGAATTCTTCGATTTGGTCGGTCTTGCCTTCTTCGCCCTTGCTCTCGTTCAAGGGGATACGGATTTTGCCACAGGGGCTGGTCATGGCTTTGGAGAATAAGCCGGATACTTTACCTTCAATGTCGAAATAGCGGATCTCGCGGAAGTTGAAGATGCGCTCATAATAGTCTGCCCATACGTCCATTTTTCCGCGGAACACATTATGGGTTAGGTGGTCGAGATAGGTCAGGCCTGTTGAATTGATGGCTTCTTCTTCCGCGGCGCCGGGGATGGGCTTAAAGTCGACATCATAAATGCTTTGCGCACCATAGCGATCAACCAGATAGATAAAGGCTCCACCAATGCCCTTAATCGCAGGAATATCCAGTTCCATCGGCCCGATGGGGCTATCGACGGCTTCGGCCCCGCGCGCGATCGCCTCCCGGAAGGCATGGGCGGCATCCTTGACCCGAAATGCCATGGCATTGGCCGATGACCCGCGCTGCCGGCGGAACTCAGCTGCTTGACCCACAGGCTCCATGTTGAGAATGAAGTTGATGTCGCCCTGTTTAAAACGGATCACATTCTTCGAGCGATGCTTGGAAAACGCGGTAAAGCCCAATTGGCGGAAATAGGTCGCCAAAGCGTCGGGGTCTGGGCTTGTGAATTCAACAAACTCAAAGCCATCAGTGCCAAGGGGGTTTTCAAACAAGTCCGTCATCGGGGGCTCCCACCATCTGTTGCCCCATTATAGTTTCATTTGTTACTAATTGCCAAGATGGGGCAACATCTATTTTGCCAATTTTTCGGCCTGGTCTTCCAACTTGCGAAGCATGGCTTCCAAGCGTTCAGCGGCTTGGCTGCCAATGGCCTCAATCAGAGACTTCTCAAAAGCGAGCGCAACGGGGGCGACCTCTTGGACGATGGAGACGCCTGCTGCCGTGAGGCTCAACTCAACAGCGCGACGGTCTCTTTCGCTCGGCTTGGATTGTACGAGGCCACGGCTGATCAGGGCTTGTGCTGCTCGGCTGACGGTGACTTTGTCCATGGCGGTGCGGGTGACGAGATTTTGCTGCGACAGCGGCACGCCTTCTGCGAGGATCGCCAACAAGCGCCATTGTGGGATGGTCAACCCAAATCGTGCCTCATAGGCCTTGGCAATCAGGGCGCTGACCTTGTTGGAGGCCACGCTCAACCGATAGGGCAGATAGGTTTCAAGATTGAGTGGTTTCATGATCTCGGTGTGGGTCTCTGCTTGGTGAAGACGAGATCAAACGCCAGTTGCCTGGGTTCTGCTTCGCCGATCTTGGTCAAAGCTTCTAGGGCTTCTTTGGCTTGTAGGATACGAGATTCTGCCCCTTGGAGAGAAGCTATGAAAACGGAACTGTAGTTTGCACATGGGCGCGATTCTTGCGGTATTTTGCAAGTGCTTGCTCAAACCAGTTTTAGAGCCTTGGCGGGGCCCATAGGGACTGCACTCGACCGCTGGGCCGCCTTTGGCGATCTTGAGCGCGATCTTGCAGAGCATAGCATGCTCCAAAGCTCTAAAGGCTGGTGGATCGCTGACCTCACTTACCGCTCCTGCAGCGTGTTTAGGCTCAACAAAGGCTTTGGCGATGCGCGCACATACTGCTGAGAGAACGGCGATTTTGGCCGTGCTCACCGCTCTGTTTCGTGCGTCCCTTGCCTCAGCCGTTTCGCTAGGCAAAAAGCAACCAGCGGGCGACATCCAAAAATGGATAAATCACGGCTAGGCCGCTTGTTCTTTCCGCCCACTAATCGGAGTTACACAGAACAATCAATTCGACGGTCAACACGGATAAAAATGACCCAAGTGTGCGCAAAGCGAAACTCTAGACCACTGAAAAAGGGCTTATGGTTGGCAGGTAGAGCGCCACAAACACTGCCTCCTACCCGGTCGAATCGAGCTCTATACTCGCCCACATTCGGCGGGACTCCACCTGAGAACCTCAAAGCTGTTCGCGAGGGCCTTTTGCGAAAGGGTGGTTAGCTTGTGGTCGTATTCCACGGGTAACTCTCAGACAGACTGTGCATCTAAGCGACAAAAAATCAGCCTGCCTGCGTCTCTGGCGCGGTTGTAATGAAGGCCGGATGCGCGCGCGCTTTTGCATCGGCGGCAACCAAGAGCGGGAAGGGGGTCAAGTCCACCCCATAGCGGCGGGCATTATTCATTTGTGGAACTAAACAGATATCCGCCAAAGTTGGTAAAGGCCCAAACAAATAGCCCTGTTCTGGTGACCAAAAGCGCTTGGCCGTCTCCATCTCCAATGCGGCAAAGCCCTTGGCGATCCATTCCGCACACCATTGCGTTGTCCGTGCTTCATCGGCGCCAAAGTCGGCAGCCAGCTTGCGCCGCACACCCAGATTTTGCACCGGGAAGATATCGCTCGCAATGGCATGGGCAAAAGCACGGCATAAGGCCCGCTGCCAAATGTCGCTTGGATACAGGCTCGGTTCTGGGATGGTGTCTTCCAACCAGTCCATGATCGCAAAGGATTGGGTCAGGACCCCATTCTCGGTGACGATTGCTGGCACCCGGCCCTCGGGGTTGAGAGTGCGATAGGGATCAGACAAATGGTCATTGGCAATCAGCGAGACAAAGTGGCTGTCACTGGTCACCCCTTTGAGGGCCAATGCTATGCGAACGCGGTAGGAAGCAGAGGAGTGGGAAAACGTATGTAATTGAAGCATAGGCTTCTCCTAGCATAGGGCGATTTCCCTCACCATATGGACCGCTAACATAGGTCAAAGTCGGCGGCGAAAGTGGCTGCTAGGCAAATCGATCAGATGGCTAAATCGATCCATTACGACCTCGCACACAAAATCGTGTAGTAAAGTTGTCTTGCGTCCAATGCTTCGCGGCATGATATTAGGGCTAAGCAATGTGGCAGAAGTCTGCTTGCATGTTGAAAAGGAACGAAAATGAACGACCAAATTAGGTTTCAAGCTCAAGCGATCCCAGCCGGGAACACGATGGACATGTCCGTCGACGCTGGCCTGCGGAGCTTTATGTTGGGCGTCTACAATAAGATGGGCCTTGGCTTGGTGCTCTCGGGCATTTTGGCCTATATCACCTCTTCCGTGCCGCCCGTTCGCGATATGTTGTTTACCGCCAATGGAGGCTACACGGGCGCAGGCTTGGTATTGAGCCTTGCTCCTCTTGGCGTGTTGCTGTTTGGCATGTTTGCCATGCGCAACCCATCCAAGACCGGTGCTAACCTGTACTACTGGACGATTGTGACCTTGATCGGTGCTGGCTTGGGCGTCTTGGCGCTGCGCTACACAGGTCAGTCCTTGGCTTCGACCTTCTTCATTACGGCATCTGCTTTCGGTGCGTTGTCGTTGTGGGGTTATACCACGAAGCGTGACCTGACAGGCTTTGGTACCTTCTTGATTATGGGCATGTTTGGCTTGCTCTTGGCCGGTATTGTCAACATCTTCCTGCAAAGCCCGATGTTGATGTTCGTCATCTCTGGCTTGGGCGTGTTGATCTTCTCAGGTCTGATCGCTTTTGATACCCAGCGCTTGAAGTTCGAGTATTATTACTTGAAGGGCGACAACACGGCGATGTCAGTTGCCACCAGCATGGGTGCCTTGAGCCTGTATCTGAACTTCATCAACCTGTTCCAATTCTTGCTCAGCTTCTTGGGCGACCGCGAATAGGCTGCTAGCCCCGTCTAAAAAAGAAAGCCCGCTGACGTCAGTCGGCGGGCTTTTTGTTTGATCAGAGCAGCAAAGCTTTAAGCCTCGTCTCCCTCCTCCAGCACATCGTCCAACAAATCTTGCGCCAACACGTCTGGCGATTGAGCAAAGGGCAGCGCGGTGAGGGGCGCGCTACCCGGCAGGGTTTCGACCGCCCGCAATTGCCGACCCAACACATTCTCGCGGGTGCGGGCTTGTTGCACAACCGTCTTGGCTTGATCCAGCTTGTCTTCAACCTTCTTCAAGACGCCGCCAAACTTCTCAAACTCTTGCTTGACCTTACTCAGCACCTGCCAGACTTCGCTGGAGCGCTGTTGGATCGCCAAAGTCCGGAAGCCCATGCGCAGGCTGGTCAGCGTCGCCATCAGGGTCGTGGGGCCAGAAACCAAGACTTTAAAGTCGCGCTGAAGGCTGTCGACAAGGCCCGGCCGGCGAACCACTTCGGCAAACAAGCCTTCGGTGGGCAAGAACATGATGGCAAAATCGGTTGTGTTCGGAGGCGCGATATATTTCTCGAATATGTCTTTAGCGGCGATCTTGATGGCGCGTTCAAGACCCTTTTGGGCGGCATCGATTCCCACCGTGTCGGCCCGGTCAGACGCATCAATGAGGCGTTCATAATCCTCCACCGGCAGTTTGGCATCAATCGGTAGCCAGACTGGCGTATCACCATCATTGGGCAGACGGATCGCGAATTCGACTCGTTGATTGCTGCCCGGTTTCACTTCGACATTTTGGGCATATTGCTCCTGGCTCATCGCTTGTTCGAGTAGCATGCCCAAAGTAGCTTCACCCCACGTGCCGCGGGCCTTTACATTGGTTAGGACGCGTTTGAGGTCGCCTACGCCTGTGGCAATAGTCTGCATCTCGCCGACAGACTTGAATACGCGCTCTAATTGCTCATTCACTTGGTTGAAGGAGGCCCCTAAGCGTTGCTCTAGGGTGCCCTGCAGCTTTTCATCAACTGTCACGCGCATTTGTTCCAGCTTAGCTTCATTTTCCTGCCGCAGGACATCAAGGCGGCCTTCGACGGTCTGGCGCAGCGCCAGTGCGGTGCGATCATTCGCCTCCATCATTTCCTTGATCTGGGTTTGCGCTTTGCTGAGCGCCTCTGCTTGAGAGCGGCCCTGCGCTGTCATACCGTCAACCAATGTGGCCGAAAGCACGGCAATGGCTTTATTGACCTCCTCGCGAAGGGCCCGACTATCTTCGCTGGTTGCAGCTCGATACTCTGCCAAACTCACGCCAAAGGCGTCGAGCCGCTCGCGCTGGGCAGCCGACATGACATCAATCAGGCGCTGCAAGTCTTGTGCGATTCCGGCCATGCGACTGGCCATTTCTTCGCGCGCTTGCAGGTTCTGGCGTTGGGCTTCTTCGCGAACCGAGGTGATGCCGGTCTGAAGGTCCTGCCGATAATCGACAAAGCGCACATTCATGTCCTCAATCCGCCGACCCAATTGGGTCAAAGGACGGTTAGACCGCGTTAGAGCAAAATAGACCGCGACTAAGAGGATTAAAACATACAGACCAATGACGGCCATCAGGTTCAAAAATTCGGGCGAAATGGTTTCCGGGCTCGTGGAGGGGGCCATGGCTTAGATGTCCTTGCGACTCAATCTGGAGATAGTCTGACGTGTTTGTGCCACAGCTGATGCTGGGCTCACATACAGCACGACAGTCTAGTCTAGTTCTACGTCAAAACAGGACGCAGTCGAGCTTTTGATGAAACAGATTGGCAAGTGGGAAGATAAAAAAAGGCCGCGCCATGGTTAGGCGCGGCCACCCTCTCGCGAGAGCCAAAAGGGCGTCTCCTCCCCGAAACGCCGCCGGACCGAAGTCCAAGCCTCTTTTGTGTGACAATCTGTCACCTTTCTGTCAAGTCCTTTGGACTCTCTGTTGCAGCAATTCGACGGACAGCTAAATTCCACTGTGCGGTCAACACACCTGATAATCTTCCCAAATTACAGTATTCACGGCCTCGGCATAAGCGGTGCAATTACTGCCCCAATTTTGTGTAATTTGCCCTTTTTCATTCTTATACCAAGAAGTGCAGCTGGAATCTGCCCAGACAGTTCGGCCCAAATCTTCTTGTAACTTCGCGATAAACCGTGCCTGAGCCTCAGGCTTAATGCTCGCAGATTTGGCCTTTTGTTCGGCGAGACCTGCCAGCATTGCCCGCACATATTCAATCTGCCGCTCAATCATAAAGGTGATGGAATTATGGCCCAGATTGGTATGGGGACCATAGAGCATGAAGAAGTTTGGGAAGCCCGCTGTGGTGATACCCAAATAGGCCTCAGGCCCTTCTGCCCAGTGATCGGCGAGGCGTGTCCCTAGTTGGCCGACGACATCTAAGCTCCAGTGCCAGCCCGTCGTTTCAAATCCGGTGGCATAGATCACCACGTCCAAATCATAATGGGTGCCGGTTTCAACGCTAAGGCCTGTTGCCTCAAACCCTTCGATTCTGGCGGTCTCGAGTGTCACATGGTTTTGGGTGAGGGCGGGGTAGAAGGTATCGGTGAAAAGAAAGCGCTTGCAGCCAACGGGGTAATTGGGTGTGAGCTTCGCGCGGAGACCTGGGTCTGCAATCTGCTTTTCCAAATGCCGCTTGGCGATGTCGGCATAGGCAGCGCGGCCTTCTGGGGTCCAGCTAAATGTCTGCCAAAAGTAAGTGTCGGCGGTATCAAAAATAAGGGCGCGATTGCGTGCGCCTAGGTCCATCGCCGCTTGTGGGTTGCTGAGCAGAAGCGCAATTTCAGTGGGTGGGATTTCGCGGTCACCACGTGGCCCGATGTAATTGGCAGAGCGTTGAAACACCACCAGAGAGCGTGCAACCTTTGCGACTTCCGGAATCAATTGTACCGCGCTCGCCGCAGAGCCAATGACCCCCACCCGTTTGCCGGCAAGGTCAATATCATGGTTCCAAGCTGCCGAATGCATGCTTGCCCCTTCAAAGCCGTCTTGCCCCGGAATTGGTGGGATTGAGGGGCGGTTCAATTGACCCAAGGCCGAGATGATGGCCCCAACCTGGTGAATTTGGCCGTCTCGTGTGGTGATCGTCCAGTGCTGCTGGGTCTCGTCCCAGACGGCAGAGGTGGCTTCAGTGTTAAGGGAAAGCATAGGCCCTAAGTCGAACCCCGCGACCAATTGTTCGCAATAGGCCTGGATTTCGGCCGAACTGGGATAGGTGTTGGTCCAATGGATCGCCGGGGCAAAGCTGAATTGATAGAGCGCAACCGGCACATCGCAGGAGCAGCCGGGATACGTGTTCTGGGCCCACGTGCCCCCAACGCGGCTGGCTTTCTCAAGCAGGATCAGATTGGTGTAGCCAGCCTGTTTCAACTGAATGGCAGCAGCAAGCCCACCAAGGCCCGCGCCAATGATTGCGATTGGGGTTGAATAATCCATGAAAGTCGCTCCCAGTTTTTATTGTGAGCGCCACGATCATACAAAAAGAGCTGGCTTACAATGCCCCTATTTGGCTGGGTCTCAGGCCCGCAAATCGCCAAAGGCCAGGCGGTGCGCCCGTGTTATCTTTCCGCCCACGCCAGCAAGCTTTAGATCAAGCGTCTGACCCGCCCAATCCACCTCGACAAGGCCAAAGTTTATCGGTCCATAGCCATCACCAATCCGGTTGCTGGCGGGCTCTCGTATCCAATCTGTGCCGGGTGCTGTGGTAAAGCCTTTATTGATCCCAGAGGCTGTTAGGTCTGTTAGCGGATAGGCCACGCCGGTTCTTTGTTGATGAATTGAACCAAAATGGCGATCACCAGAGGCAAAGAGGACTCCATTGGCCTTGGTTTGGGCAATCAGATCATACAGCCGTTGTTGCGCCCGCGGGAAATTGCCCCAGCGCTCCCAGCCATGGCCGTCCGCAATGACTTGGATGGAGGAGATGATAAGGCGCAAGTCGGCAGGCTTTCTCAACTCGTCTTCCAGGAACGCCCATTGGGCGGCTCCCAAGACATCGGCTTCAGAGCTCAGGGGGTGGGGGATATAGCGTTCTTTGCCCGGTGCATTGCGTTGATCGGTCCGCACAAGGGGGTCGCGAAAATAGCGCGTGTCGAGCAAAATGACCTGCAAGACCTGGCCGGGCGGGCCTGAACGAAACGAACGATAAATGCCGGGACGCTGGCGAATTGGGTTGTTGCGGGCAATGTTCCAAAAGCTCACGAACATGGCTTGGGCTTTAGCCTTAAACGCAAAGTCTCCCCCGCCATCATTCAGGCCGTAATCATGGTCGTCCCAGACGGCTTCGGTTGGCTTAGCAGAGACCAGTCTGCGAAAGGCGGGTGCCTCGGAAAGCTTGCGATAGGCTTCTTTCAGGCTGGGCAATTGCGGATCTTTGGGCGTATCGGAGCCATAGACATTATCGCCCATCATAATCAGCAGATCGGGCTTTGCCGCTTGAACATCGTCAAGCAGACTGAGGTCTAAGTCTTGGTCTGAACATGAGGTGAGTGCGATACGTGATACACGGCGATTGCCAAGTCTTGGGCTGATGGGCGCACGGGGAAAATCGGGCAAATCTTCTAAGAAGGGCTTGGCGGTGACGCAGCCTGCTAAAGGCAGTGTGGTAAAGGCAGCACTGCCCGAAAGGGTCAAAAATTGGCGCCGGTGAAACATGCTTTTCCTTTAATCCCGCTTAGCGTCATTCTCGTGACAAATTGAGGGTGAGTCGGCTTCCCAAAGAATAGAGAGGCCATCGACTCATCAAGGCTTAGGCTTTGTGCCTGTTTCGCCGCGTTCAATCCAGAGAATGATTTCTGCAAGCCATTTTTCTAAACGGGCGAGGCTTGCTTGCTTCTCGCGCACTTCCGATAAGCGTGCCTGCATCGCCACCAGTTTCTCAGCTTGGGTCATGCTGCCATTTTCCCACGCCTGCAAAAGAGCCCGGATATCTTTCAACCGAAAGCCTAAGGTTTGGGCTAGTTTGATTGAAGCCAAGCGGTCGATATGGCTGTGGTCATAAGTGCGGTAGCCATTGCCGCGACGGTCGTCATCAGGGGTCAAGAGGCCCAACTTCTCATAGACGCGGATGGTCGAACGCTTCAGCCCGCTGATCCGTTCGAGTTCCCCGATATTCATCGCCACAAACCCTCTTGACCGTGTACTATAGTGCACAGTGTAGGCCTTTGACGCGCGCCGCGCAAACCTTAGCCACACGAAAGTTGATCATCATGTCTTCTTCCTCGCTCCCCCGACAGATTTTGCTCACCGGTGCTTCAACCGGCATTGGCCGCGCCACTGCGCTACATCTTGCCGCGCGCGGTTGGCATGTGCTGGCGGGTATTCGCAAACCTGAAGATGGAGAGGCACTCCTGCAGGCCTGCGCGTTTGGGTACCTTGAGCCTGTGTTACTCGATGTCACCCGCGACGACCATGTTCAAGCCGTCGTGGACGGTCTCAACGCGTCTGGAAGGCCTCTTCATGGCCTGATCAATAATGCTGGCTTTAATTATATGTCACCCTTCGAGGGTAGCGAGCGCCCGAAGATTGAAGCTGTGATGGCAACAAATCTCTTTGGACTTGCGCATCTCACCCGCGCCCTCCTGCCGTATCTGAGGGCGGGTGCAACTGTCGAAAAGCCTGCCCATATTCTGAATTTAGGCTCAATCGGCAGTCTGATCGGCATACCTTGGGAGGCATGGTATCACGCCAGCAAATTTGCCCTTTTGGGCCTTTCCGAAAGCTTGCAGAATGAAGTACTTGCCCAGAACATCAAAGTGACGGTGGTCTGTCCGGGGGGCATCCGAACCCCCTTTGTACAAAAGTCTGAAGCCGGGGCCGAAGACAGCCTTGCGGGCCTAACGCCTGAGCTCTCGGGTCTTTATTTGACGGGCATGCGAAAATTGGTTGGTTCAGTTGGGATGGTTGAGCGCTTTGGTTCAGACCCAATCCAAGTGGCGCGTGCCATCGAAGGCATTCTGGCGTCGCGCAATCCGCCGTTTCGTCGATTGGTTGGCACCGATGCAAAGGTCATGGCGGCCTTGCAAGCTGTTTTGCCGCGGCGGATGTTGCACGCTCTCTTGCGTGGCGCTTTCGGCGGATAAAAGAGAGGCAAGGGCTGCCACCACCGGTCTCATGGCGACAGCCCTTGCGTCCTTAGGCGTGGGCTTTAGACGTGGGCCAGATCAAACCGGTCGAGGTTCATGACCTTTGTCCAAGCTGCCACAAAGGCGTCGATAAAGCGGTGGGAGCCATCGCTACTGGCATAGACCTCGGCCAACGCGCGCAATTGCGAGTTGGAGCCAAAGATCAGATCAACCCGCGTTGCGGTCCAAACCTTGGCTCCCGTGTGACGATTGCGGCCTTGATAGAGGCCATCTTCTTCCGCGACCGGAGCCCAAGCCACATCCATATCGAGCAGATTGACAAAGAAATCTGCCGTCAATGTCTCAGGGCGCGAGGTCAGAACACCATGGTGCCCATCTGGACTCGTGACCCCCAAAGCGCGCAGGCCGCCTAGCAAAACTGTCATTTCAGGCGCGGTCAGGGTCAAAAGCTGCGCTCGGTCTACCAGCAATTCTTCAGCCGAAATCGAAAGATTTGGCTTTTGATAATTGCGGAAGCCATCTGCGACCGGTTCCATCACTTGGAACGAGGCCACATCGGTTTGCTCTTGGCTGGCATCCATCCGCCCGGGCGTGAAGGGTACCTGGATATTATGACCTGCCTTTGCGGCTGCGGACTCTAGGCCGACAGAGCCTGCCAGAACAATCAAATCTGCCAAGGAGACTTTTTTGCCCGAGGTAGTTTTCGAATTGAAGTTGGCCTGGATCTTGCGCAAGTGTTCCAACACCTTAGCCAATTGCTCTGGTTGGTTGACCTCCCAGTCCTTTTGCGGGGCCAAGGCGATGCGAGCCCCATTGGCCCCGCCACGCTTGTCTGAGCCACGGAACGTCGAGGCCGACGCCCAAGCTGTTGAGACCATTTCCGAAATGCTCAGGCCTGTAGCTGCAATCTCCGCCTTTAGTGCGGCAATAGCGGCGTCATCGACGACGGCATGGTTTAAGGCAGGGATTGGGTCTTGCCAGATCAATTCTTCGCTTGGAACCCAAGGGCCCAAATGCAAAGCGCGCGGACCCATGTCGCGGTGGGTCAATTTGTACCAAGCCCGTGCAAAGGCATCGGCAAACTGGTCGGGGTTTTCATGGAAGCGCTTTGAGATCGGGCCATAAATGGGGTCAAATCGTAGCGCAAGGTCGGTGGTAAACATCACCGGGGCATGGCGCTTGCCGGGGATATGGGCATCGGGCACCGTTCCTGCCGCATCTGCCTGGGCAGGGATAAATTGGGTTGCCCCAGCCGGGCTCTTGGTTTGGACCCAGTCATAGCCGAACAGATTGTCGAAATAATTATTGTCCCAGCGGATCGGATTGGTGGTCCAAGCCCCTTCAAGGCCACTGGTAATAGTGTCTGCACCTTTGCCGGAGCCAAAGCTATTGGCCCAGCCAAAGCCCTGTTCCTCAATCGTGGCCCCTTCGGGTTCAGGGCCGACATGCTTACTGGGATCAGCTGCGCCATGGGCTTTGCCGAAGGTGTGACCCCCCGCGATCAGGGCAACAGTCTCTTCATCATTCATCGCCATCCGGCCAAAGGTCTCGCGAATGTCAAAGGCTGAGGCCAAGGGGTCAGGCACGCCATTGGGACCTTCTGGGTTCACATAGATCAAGCCCATCTGAACGGCAGCCAAGGGGTTTTCCAATTCCCGTTCGCCTGAATAGCGCTGGTCATCCAACCAGCCCTTTTCTTTACCCCAATAGATATCTTCTTCTGGTTCCCAGACATCTACACGACCACCAGCGAAGCCAAAGGTCTTGAAGCCCATCGACTCAAGCGCACAATTGCCCGCGAGAATCATGAGGTCAGCCCACGAAATGGCACTGCCATACTTCTGCTTGATCGGCCACAGCAAGCGACGGGCTTTGTCGAGATTGCCATTATCGGGCCAGCTGTTGAGCGGGGCGAACCGCAAGGTCCCAGCGCCCGCGCCGCCCCGGCCGTCACCCGTGCGATAGGTCCCAGCACTGTGCCATGCCATCCGAATAAAGAAGGGGCCATAATGGCCGTAATCGGCTGGCCACCAATCTTGCGACTGGGTCATCAATGCCATGACGTCGGCCTTTAGTGCGTCGAGGTCTAAAGTTTGGAAAGCGGCTGCATAGTCAAAGCCGTGTCCCATTGGACTTGAAAGGCTGGTATGCTGATGCAGCATTTTCAGGTTAAGTTGGTTTGGCCACCAGTCACGATTGGATTGGGTTCCAACTTTAGCGGGTTGGCCGCCACCATGCATAACAGGGCATTTGCCTTGGGTTTCCATCGTCATATCCTCTTTTTACGTGGTGAATCTATGGACCTACGCTAAGGCCACAGGTTACATTGGTCCAATCGATTATATGACGTTGATCAATAGTTTTAATCTATGTCTTGAGCGCTCGGGTTAGACAGGGTGGCTTTAGGTCGTCTTATGCAGGCGGCTTTGATAGAAGCCGGGCTTATTCATGACGATGCCAGCTGCTTCATCTAAAGCTATAACCGCCCGCGACAGCGCCATATATTCGGCCCCGCCAGGCCGATAGGCTTGCGCCATGGTCAAGAGATGATCGCGATAGGCGCGCAAGCGCTCAAAATCCTGCTCGGGGGCAAGAAGGCCAAGATAAGAACGTGCAACCATAGCCCATAGTATGTTCTTCTTTTGTTCTTTTGCAAGGGCCTAAGGCGAGCAACAGGCTGCATTGCAGCATCGGGATGTGGATAGAGCGCGGCAAGCCTTGCGTCTGTCCGGCCCGCCCTTCCTTGACGCAAACGTCACTTTGGCTTCCTATGTCCGCAATCGCCCACGCATGGGCAAAACCCCGGGGGAGGGAAACAGATCATGACACCACTTTTAACCGTTCTGGCTTGGACTTTGGTATTGGCCTTTGTCCAAATTCTGTTGTTCGATGTCGCGCGGACCGGCCAATATGGCTTGAAGTGGAACATGGGTGCCCGCGATGAAACCATGCCACCGCTCTCACCCATGGCCGAGCGTCTCCGGCGAGCGCAAGACAATCTCTATGAGACCCTGCCGCTCTTCATTGCCGCTGTTCTGATCGCGGTTGTGGCGGGCAAGGAAAACGCGATTACGGTTTGGGGTGCCCATATTTATCTGATTGGACGGATCATTTACGTGCCGCTTTATGCCTATGGCGTGAAGAATATTCGCTCTTTGGTATGGATTATCTCCACCATCGGCCTTGGCATGGTGATTGTGCCTTTGCTGCTCGGCTAGGCAATTTGGCCAACTCCTAGGACGGCCAACGCCTTGACAGGCGGCGTTGGCGGTTCTGCCCGGGGCAATTGCGTAAGGGTCGCTGGACAGATCACGACTTGTGCGCACACCATCTCGCCAGCCCATGAAGATCAGAAGTGATGGAAATCAGATGATGCGTGACCGCTCCTTTCGCCAAGCCAAATTGACCCTCATAAGTTTAAGCCTTGGAATGCTGGCCTTTGGGCCAGCGCTTGCCAAGACTATGCCGTCAGAGCGCGCCGCACGCGCGCTGCATGAGCGGATTTTGACGCTTGATACCCATCTTGATACGCCCGCTGTCGTGGCGCGTCCGGGGTTTGATATTCTCAAGCACAATGACTGGAAGACCGCGTTTGCCCAAGTTGATGTGCCCCGGATGAAAGCCGGCGGCCTCGATGGCGGCTTTTGGGTGATCTATACGGCCCAAGGTCCGCGAACACCTGAAGGCCTCAATGCCGCACGCGATGCAGGTCTGATGCGCGCAGTGGTGATCCGCGAAATGCTGGCGCGCAGTCCTAAAGTTTTTGGTCTTGCCTTGAAGGCCGATGACGCAGCCAAGATTGCCGCAGAAGGCAAGCGCGTCGTCTTCATGTCGATAGAGAATTCTTACCCCTTGGCCAAGGACGTTTCTCTGCTTGAGACCTTTTACAAACTCGGTGTGCGCATGGTCGGGCCGGTGCATTTTGCCACCAATGACTGGGCGGATAGTTCAACGGATAAAGCCGAATGGGGTGGGCTTAGCCCACTGGGCAAGCAATTGGTGGCAGAGGCTAATCGTCTGGGCATGATCCTTGACCAGTCGCACGCCTCCGACCAGGTGCTCGACCAGATGCTGGAATTGTCGAGTGCGCCCATCATCGCCTCGCACAGCGGATGTAAGGCGATCTATGACCACCCACGCAATTTGGATGATGACCGCCTGAAAGCTCTGGCTGCCAAAGGTGGGGTGATCCAGATGAACGCTTTTGGGGCCTATTTGAAGCCCTTGCCACAATCGCCAGAGCGCCGCGCGGCCCTTGCAAAACTGGCGGCTGCTTATCCCAATCTCGCCAGCCGCAGCCAAGCTGAGCAAGAGGCTTTCCGCCAAGCCCGTGTGCGCTTGGATGCAGCGTTTCCAGAAAATCGTGCAACTTTTGATGATTTCATGGCCCATTTGCTCCATGCTATAAGGCTGATCGGCGTGGATCATGTCGGTATTGGCATTGATTGGGATGGCGGTGGTGGAGTCGTCGGCCTTGAAGATGCTTCCAAGGTTTGGAAGATCACGCAAGCTTTGATGGCCGAAGGCTATTCCGAGGAAGACATTGCCAAAATCTGGGGCGGGAATGTGCTGCGCGTCATGCGGGAAGTAGAAGCCAAGGCGCAGAAATAGGGTTTGCGGGTAGGGCGCTTGGCCAAATGGGTCGATGCGTTTAGAAGGGCGTGATGACCGAATTAAACAGCCAATTTCTGACCGCCCTCCGTCTTCAAGTTGATTTCTCTGCAATGGCACGGATCGGCAAAACCCCCGTGGGTAATCGCCTCATCGCACCGGTGACTGGAGGTCGATTTGAAGGGCCCCGTTTGACCGGCGAGGTCCTTCCAGGCGGCGCTGATTGGGCGCTTTATCGCGGGGAAGACCGCATGCTGGTCGATGTGCGTTTGACGCTGAAGACCGATGATGGGGCTTTGATCTATTTGACCTATCAAGGGGCACTGCGGACGTCTGCGGAAAATATGGTCCGCTTCAAAAAGGGCGAGATCTTGCCAAAAGAGGCGTTTAATTTGCGCACCATCACCCGGTTCGAGACAGGTGCCGTCCACTATGACTGGCTGAATGATATGATTGGCATTGGTGTCGGGACGCAAGAGACCACTGGCGTTGTCTATCAGATTTTTGAAATCCTCTAATCCGCGCTGGGCCGGCAGCTTTACAAGCTGATGCCAATGGCATTAGCGAGGCCAAATCGCTGACGTGGGAAGGGGCCAGACATTGCCAACGGATATCGAAATTGCTCAAGCCGCGACTCCTGTCCCCTTGGCCCAGGTCGCAGCCAAAATTGGCATTCCTGCTGAGGCTTTGATCCCCTTTGGCCGCACGAAGGCTAAGCTCGACACGGTCCGACTGGCAGAGGCTAAGCGCGACCGGGAAGCAGCGCTCGTTCTGGTGACAGCCATGAGTCCAACCCCTGCTGGCGAAGGCAAGACCACCACGACAATCGGTCTGGGTGATGGTCTGGCCCGGCTGGGCAAGTCGGTTGCGATCTGCCTGCGCGAACCCTCACTCGGTCCCTGCTTTGGACAAAAAGGCGGTGCAACGGGGGGCGGCCACGCCCAGGTCATCCCGATGGATGAGATCAATCTCCATTTCACCGGCGACTTCCACGCCATCACCGCCGCGCATAATCTGTTGGCCGCCATGGTCGATAACCATCTCTACTGGGGCAATGCACTTGGGATTGATCCCCGAAAAGTCGTGTGGCGTCGCGTGATGGACATGAATGACCGCGCGCTCCGCTCGATCGTCAGTTCCCTAGGCGGAAATGGACAACCGGTGGAGACAGGCTTTGACATCACGGTTGCCTCAGAAGTCATGGCTATCTTTTGCTTGGCAGAAGATTTGGCAGATCTGCAAGCCCGACTAGGGGCCATTATTGTTGCGTTTCGGAAAGATCATAGTCCTGTTACCTGTGCAGACTTGAAAGCTGATGGGGCTATGACCGCCCTCTTGATGGAGGCGTTTGAGCCTAATCTGGTTCAGACTTTGGAGGGTAATCCCGCCCTGATCCATGGCGGGCCTTTTGCCAATATTGCCCATGGGTGCAACAGCGTGGTGGCCACCAAAACAGCCTTGGGCTTGGCTGACTTTGTGGTGACCGAAGCCGGTTTTGGGGCAGACCTCGGCGCAGAGAAATTCTTCAATATCAAATGTCGCAAAGCCGGCCTAAGCCCGAAAGCGGTTGTAGTGGTCGCCACAATCCGTTCTTTGAAGATGAATGGCGGGGTGGCGAAATCAGACCTTGGTCGCACGAATGTGGAGGCGTTGGTTCGCGGCTGCGCCAATCTTGGTCAGCATTTGGAAAATCTCGCCCGCTTTGGTGTACCCGCATTGGTGGCAATCAATCATTTTGTGCAGGATTCAACGGAAGAGATTGCCGCGGTTCAGCGCTTTGTTGAGAGCCACGGTAGCCGTGCCATCCTGTGTCGCCATTGGGCAGAGGGTGGGGCTGGCACGCAAGAGCTGGCGCAAGCGGTGGTTGAAGTGGTCGAAGCAGATCGCGCGCGCTTTCAACCGCTCTATGCCGATGATCTGCCCTTGAGTGCGAAAATCGAAGTTGTCGCGAAAGACATCTACCGCGCCGCCGACGTAGTGATCGATAAAGCTGCCCTCACCAAACTCCGCCGCTGGCAAGAGGCAGGCTTTGGCCATCTGCCAGTCTGCATGGCCAAGACCCAATATAGTTTCTCAACCGATCCGACCATCTTGGGCGCGGCACAGGGCCATGTTGTAACCGTCCGCGACGTGCGCCTTAGCGCCGGGGCAGGCTTTGTTGTCGCGTTGTGCGGCGACATCATGACGATGCCCGGACTGCCCAGAACCCCAGCCGCGGAAGCCATTGGGGTGGATGCAGACCGTCACATTACCGGCCTATTTTGACGGTGCAGCCCCGATCGTAAAGGGTCCAATTGCGTCCATGATTTTGGGGTCCTTGGCAGATTTGGCCCCGCCGAAGATAAAGGCCCCAGCATTGGCCTCTAGGGCGCGATAGGCGGCATCATAATCCCAGGTCGTCAGATAGAGCTTAGCTCCACTCAAATCGGCTTGGTCACCAAAGCTGGAGCTTGGGAAGATCAAGGTAATCCGCTTGGCGTCTTTATCCACCGAAATGCTGGGAGCTGGGCCGGTTTTGGTGCCTTCTTGGGATTCACTGGCACCGACATGGCTGAACAGCGCGTTGGTCCAGCCATGGGCGCGGAATCGATAGTGCCAACTCATGCCGTCTGGCAATTCCCCACGCTGGTTTGGCATGACGCGCGCGCCGCTATCGGTCTGACCTGGCAGTTGGATGAAGCCTGTCAGACTGAGATGGTCGAACCCATTTTGCGGACTCCACACTTGGCTAATCGCGCCAACGTCAATCTCTAGCTTGAGGGCCCCGCCAGCAGTCGAAGCCCGTACGCCGCGCAAGTCCATGGTGGGATCGGCAAAGCTGGGGTCCGTAGGATAAGCATAGGCTGCCCCCGGTGGCCCCGTATCATCCCCCACAGGATCGGCCACATCTTGACGCAGGTTCCAAGCCGGCCGCACGCGGAATGTCCCCGCGTTTGAGGCTTGACCCGACCGAGTGGCATAAGCCGTCACCCGATGCGTGATGGCCTCATCGACAAATGCGGCAGTGGAGATTTTCGCGGACCACCGCCCTGTCGCATCGGCTTGGACAGATTGGGCATCGCCCAAATTGCCATCGAGTACGAGCTTGATGGTTTCTGAGGGTGCAGCTTGGCCCCGCACGATCAAGGTCGGCTCGCTAATCGGGCCCGACGGCAAAGCATCGAGGGCTGGGCTGTTGGGTGCGGCCGTCAGACTAAGCGGCGGAGCTTTGGAAACCCGCCAGACGGCCCCCGCATGTGGGCCCAATTCAGTTGTCAGCCGCTGGTTTTGACCGACCACCAAGAGAGGAGCCTTGCCGTCCATCGCAAAGAGCGGCTGCAGAACCGTACCTGCGCCTTTGCCGATATCGAGATTTTCGAGAAGGACTGGATGGTCGGCGGTATTCATGGCAATCACGAGAGTCTCGCTGCCATCCTGCATCAGATAGACCAGCGCCCCAGCGCCAGCGGCTTCCGCCGCCAAGACTTTTGGCGTGCCGCGCGATAAGACCCGGTTTTCGCGGCGCAATTTCGTGAGGCTGGCGATATAGCGATACAGCGGGCTTGTGGTGTCAAAATGATCGCGTCCGCCCGAGCCCCAACCTTCCGCAAACATAGCGGCGCGCTGGACGGTAAAGCCTTGCTCTGTCCCATAATAAATGACGGGAATACCAGGTAGCGTCATCATCATCAGCAGGTTCTGACGCAAGCCTGTTTCTGTCCCGCCACTCAAGAAGCGGTCGACATCGTGATTATCAAGGAAAGTCGGCATCAGATGGGGCTGCTGATGCAATGCCATCATATTTTCGATCCGATAGGCCAATTCTGCTGGCGGTCTGCCTCGCGCGAAGACATCTGTGGCGGTGCCATAAAGTGGGAAGTTGATCATGCCGGGCGCACGCGCTTCGCCATTTGGGCCGACCATATAGCTATTGATGCGTCGGGCGACTTTGTCCTCAAAACGGCGGTCCATCCCAAAGCCTTCGCCAAAGACATGGAAATTGTCCCGGCCAGTCCGTCGCGCCACCTCCGCCATTCCAGGTGCCTTAGGGTCCTTACTGTAGAGGAAATCGGTCATGAGCTCTGGCGGCACATAGAAGATCGTATCGACCCGGAACCCATCCACCCCCGCTGCCTTGATCCAATGCGCATAGGACTCACGCAAGGCGCGCTTCACCACGGGATTTTCAGTGTTGAGGTCATCCAGGCCACTCAATTGGAAATTGAGCTCTTGGTCGCGAACGGATAAGTTATTGATGTCCGGTGTCCAATGATAAATCCCGGCTTCACGGTCCGCCTTCCGGCGGGGATCATTTAAGGAAAACGGATATTGTGTGGGTGCCGCCATGGGCACGGAGTTTGGATAAGGCGTATAGCCTTTGGTCGGGTCCTTCGGGTCGTAATCTGGCCCATAATTGAAGAAGTTACCGGTATGGTTGAGGACTATATCTTGGATCAGATACATGCCCCGGCCATGCAGCGCTCGCGATAGGCTCTGATAATCCTGGAGTGAACCCAAATGCCGATCAATGGCTTTGAGATTGCTCGCCCAATAGCCATGATAGCCGCCATAGCCCGTCGCGGGGTCCAGCCATTGATTTTCAACCGGCGGCGTCACCCAGACTGAGGTTGCCCCAAGGCCCTGAATATAATCCAGGCGCTTTTCAACGCCTTTGAGATCACCCCCTGAAAAGCGCCCGCGCTGGGTGGGGTCAAACTCACCCTTGCCTTGGTCGTTATTGCTGGGGTCGCCATCCTCAAAGCGATCGGTCATCACAAAATAAATGACCTGATCACGCCAATCGGGCGAGGGCACATGGAGGGGCCCTGTGGCCTGCGCCATTGCCCCACCGCCGGCCAAAGTCGCCCACGTCAGTGCAGCCAAGCTTAAGCCTTTTAGAAGCGATCGAACGGTCATGCAGAAGTCCTTATGGGCTGGGGTAAGCGGCGTGTCTGGCCGGCTTGTCGATAGGCACGGGGGGTTAGTCCAAAACGTTGTTTAAACTGAAAGGCAAAATGGGCGGGGCTGGAAAAGCCTGCATCTTGAGAAATGATGCCGATGGGATCCCGGCCTTGAACCAAGCGGCGTGCAGCCAGTTGCAAGCGGTAAATCCGAATATAGGCGGTTAGGCTCATACCCATAATCTCGGCAAACCGCCGCGAAAAATAACTGGCTGACATGTGACAAAGCGATGCCATTTGCTCCAGCGTCCAATCCTTGCCCGGCTGGGCACGCAGGGCTTCCAAGGCTGGGCGCAGGCGGTCGACAGGCAAGGTGACGTGTTGGCTCTTGCCGTGCATGTGGGCGGGCGAAACCCGGGTGGCATGGGCGGCCCACAAGATCAACTCCGCGGTTCGGGCAACAATGGCGGATTGAGCGTTGGTCTGGCTGGCTTCGAGGAGGAGGTCACAGAGCGTGTTGAGTTGCTTGGTTTGTTGCGGACTTGGCAGGCCATAAAATGGATAGCCCAAGTCCAATTCTGGCAGAGTTTGGGAAAGCGCCTCTACCGTATCGGCGTCCAATTGCAGCAACACCCATGATTTTTCCCCGGGGCTAAAGGCATAATCATGGCTGCACATCGGCGGGACATAGACGACACTTTGCGGCTCAAGGGTGGTCTCTTCCCCGTCCAACCAAAATGAGCCTTTGCCGGACTCAAAAATCACCAATTCCGCGACGCTGTGATAGTGGGGAAAGCGGTCTAAACCCGGTGCGTCCGGGCCATGCTTGACCCGCTCAGCCCATACGTGCGTGCCAGCGGCTAGTTCAACGGGTTCGCAAAGGTGACGCAGCGGCATGGTGTTACCATGACTTGAATTGAGATGGGGTGCAAGATTGGCTTGGCTGACGAGGCTGTGAACCAAGCGGCCTACGCACCTTCGCGCATCAAGTCTTTGGCTAAATGATCGCCCACGCGCAGAGCATTGGCCACAATCGTTAGCGTTGGATTGACGGCGGCAGAAGAAACAAACACGCTCGCATCCACCACATAGAGATTGTCCAAATCATGCGCCTTGCACCATTTGTCGACGACCGAAATTGCAGGGTCATCCCCCATCCGCAACGTGCCGCATTGATGGGCGGTGCCATAGAGCGGCAATTCTTGGTCGATTGTGAAATTGGCTTCGAACAAGGAAGAGCGTTCCCGCGTGAAATTTTCAAGCCCAACCTCTAACTTCTCGACTAATCTTTTATGCGCCGTCAAATCGCCTTCTGTGTAAGACAGCTTGATCCCGCCATTCTCATTGAGTGTCACCCGATTATAGGGCCGGGGCAGGTCTTCCGACATGACCAAAAAGCTGACCATGCGTTCGGCCAGTGCGTCCATGAAAGTGTCGGGCAGCAGATTAGGGCTGATGAAGTCTGCTAGCTGCCCTTCAAGCGTCTGCCCGGACATATATTCCAGCATTTGGATTTGCCCCATTGGATAGGGGAATTCCTCTTCCGTATCGCCATAGTAAAAATCATTGACGCAAAGGGTCTTTGGGAAGCTGGAATCGAAATGCTGCAAAGCTACCGAAATCACCGCCGACGTGGTGTGAAACATATAATTGCGTCCAACTTGGTCAGAGCTGTTGGCGAGGCCATTGGGATGTTTTGGGTTGGCGGACTTGAGCAACAGGGCAGCAGAATTGGCCGCACCAGCAGCTAATGCGACATAATCGGCGGAGAATGAGACCTCGCCATCTGGCCCAGAGGCGACCACTTCGGTGACCTTTCTGCCGGATGCGTCGGTCTTGAGCTCAAGGACCTTATAGCCCGGCAAAAGCTTGACATTGGGTGCGGCTTCCAGAGGCTGGAGCGCAGCCGTGCGAGCATCGACTTTGGCCAAGAGACGGCAAGGGAAGCCGCCACAGGTCTTGCAACGCACGCATTTGCCTTCTTGCGGATTGGCATCATTGCGGCGAATACCCAAAGGCAAGGGCGAAGGGGTCCAGCCTAAGTCCTCGAAATGGGCTTTCAGCCGCAGCATGCCGGGGTCATGGGTCAGCGCGGGGAAGGGATAGGGTGGGTCGTTAGGATCGTCAGTTGGGTCAATCCCGCGTTCGCCATGCACCTCCCACAGGCGCTCTGCCTGTTCATACCAAGGCCGCATATCATCATAGGTCACGGGCCAAGCTGGGCTGACGCCATCGAAATGGTCTACCCGATCAAAATCCAGCGGTTTAAAGCGCATGAGGGCAGCACCATAGAAACTCGTATTGCCGCCCACCCAATAATGGGTGTTGGGGGTAAATGGCTTGTCATCCTTATCGGTCCATTGCTCGTCCGTGCGATAGATGCGGTCGACAAACACCCGTTTCGGGTCCCAGTTTTCGCGCCCGACGGGAAGATGCTCACCCCGTTCTAAGATCAGGATTGACTTCCCCGTGCCCGCCAAGGCTTGGGCAAAGCTGGCGCCGCCGGCACCAGAACCGATAATCACAACATCATAATGGGGCATCAGAATCTCGTCAGGCTTTTGGGTCGGGTAGGGAAAATTTCTTAGCTTGTGGCCGGATCAAGGCCGCCGTCCAACTATCGGGAAGAATTTTCATAAATGCAACTGCAAGTTTATTGGGCCAGCCAGGCACGACCACCTCTTTGCCTGCCTCATTGGCGGCAATCGCGATGGCAACAACGTCTTCGGCGGTTTGTTTGTAGAGGCCGGATTTCGCGATCAATTGGTCGGTACCATTCGCCTTGGCAAACTCACTTTCGGTTTGGCCAGGGCAGACGGCGGTCAGAATCACACCCTTATCTGCGACTTCAGCGGATAGAGATTGGGTCATCTTCACAACAAAGCTCTTGGCAGCAGGGTAAAGCGTATGGCCCGCGGCACCAGAGGAAAAAGCAACCATGCTGGCCACATTGATGATCCGCCCATAGCCGCGCTCGACCATCGCGGGCAAAAGCGCATGGGTGAGGCTGACAACAGATGTTACCAGAACCGCGACAAAATCAATTTGCTCTCGGCCTTTCGTGGCCAAAAAGGTCTGGGGCAGGGAATAGCCTGCATTATTGATCAAAATATCACAGGATCGGCCCTGTTTGGCCAGCGCGCCGACGATGAGGTCAGTGGCCTCGGGTTTGGACAAGTCAGCCTGCACAGCAAAAGCCATAATGCCATGTTGCTGGCCTAATTCGAGCGCCAAAGCTTCCAAGCGGTCGAGACGGCGCGCCACCAGACACAGGTCTGTATCGCGCTTGGCATAGGCGCGGGCAAAGGCCTCGCCAATCCCTGATGAAGCTCCGGTGATAACGGCAAGGCGGCGCGTCGTTGCGGGCTGGCTCATAACAGATCGCCTTTTCTCGATGAGTTGGCCTACCCTAATGTGAAACCATAGCATTTGCACAGGTGGTGGGGTGATGGATGTGCGTTGCGCACAAGTGCTTATGCAGTTGGCATGATCTTGCCCGCGAATGTCCTGCGGTATCAGCGACCGCTTAAGCCAACAGGAATTTACACGTTGCTTGGTTGGCAAGCGGGAAAAGGGGTGCAACAGTTGACAGTGGAAGTGCTGAAATCAGACTGGACGTGTTCGACCTGCTTTCAGCCCACGGATCATTTTGGGGGGGCCAAAACGAATGTCTTTGAAATCCAACATGCTGTGTTGCACCATTTTGGCAACACTCTCTTTTGCCGCTGTCGTACCCGCTTTTGCGCAAACAGCACCCGCACCAACCCCAGCAGAACCTGCCAAGGAAGCAGAAGTCGTGGTCGTGGTAGGAACACGCATTGAAGGCGCAAAGGCTGCCGGAGATTTGCCGGTTTCTGTTCTGACGGCTGAGCGGATAGCCGCCGTCGGGAGTGTTTCGGGCGATGATTTGTTCCGCTCCATCCCGCAGGCAGGCGACGTTCAATTCCAAGAGTCACGCACCACCGGCAATTTGAACGATGCCCGCGGCGACAACTCATCCATCAATTTGCGCAGCGTCGGCACTGGCAACACCTTGGTGCTGCTCAATGGTCGCCGCATGATCCTGACGCCGGGCACGCAGACAGAAAACTTTGTGCCGGTACAAACGGCCAATACCAATTCCTTACCAGTCGGCGCGATAAGCCGCGTTGAAGTTTTGCGCGATGGCGCTGCGGCCATTTATGGTGCGGATGCGGTTGCGGGCGTCGTCAATGTCGTGCTCGACAAGCGCTACAAGGGCGTGCGGGTAGATGTGCGCCATGCATTCGCAGACGGGACCGAAGAATCCACAGCCGCGATCAAGTCGGGCTTTGAGACCCCAGGCGGTGGTCGCCTCATGCTGTTTGGCAGCTATACCCACCGTACCCCTTTGATGGCGAGTGAACGCGCATTCTCGGCCAGCTAGGATCATCGCGCTGCTTTGTTTGGCACGCCTTGGGCGGGTGATACGTCGTTTGATAACCGCTCAACCTCTTCCCCATGGGGGTCATTCACCGTCATTCCCGCAACCACGGTTGTTCGCCAAGGCACAACGGCTTTGACGGCTTCGGGCGTATTCCACGTGGAGCCGGTCAACAACTTTGCAGCCGGTTGCTCCAGCACCGTTTATAATGGTAACCTCTGTTTGCGCAGTGGCACCATCACGGGCGCAAACTCCCGCGTGTTGCGCTATGATGAAAACCCAGATCGCAGCATTCGCGGCGGATTAGATCGCGCGACGTTGTTCGGCACCTTCAGCCAAGACATTGGCCCGATGGAGTTCTTCTCCGAGCTTGGCTATTATCACGCCGAATTGGAGGGTCAGCGCGAACAGTCGGCCCCTATCTCCAGCGCGGTCATCTCTATCCCTGCCAGCAATTTCTATAATCCCTTCGGCGCGACGACCATTAATGGCGTGGCTAATCCCAATCGTCTGGCAAATCTGACGGGTGTGCCCACGACCGGTTTGGCGTTGCGCATCACCACCTATCGTCCGGTAGACACGGGTCCGCGTACGTTTGTCGTAACCGATGATATGGTGCGAGGCTTGGCCGGCTTGCGCGGCGATTGGCGCGATTTCAAGTGGGAATCCGCGGTGACCTATTTTTGGGCGCGCACCAATGATGAAACCCGTAACGCCATCAGCAACACCCTGTTCCAGCAGGCCTTGGCCAAATCGACGCCAGACGCCTATAACCCGTTCAATGGTGGCACTCAGCCAACCTATTCGTTTGGCGACGCAACCCCCAGCAATGCTGACACGATCAAGTCCTTCTTAGTCAATGCCAACCGGATTGGCACCACCTCTTTGGCTACCATCGACTTCAAAGCCTCCAAAGCAGAGCTGTTCAAACTGCCTGCGGGTTCGGTTGGCTTTGCTGGCGGTGTGGAAGTCCGCAAAGAAACCTATCAAGACAATCGCGACTCTCGCCTGGACGGAAAAATTACCTATACCGACAGTGTGACCGGCATCACGTATGGCACCGACATTATGGGCGCGAGCCCTGCGCCGGATGTGAAAGCAGACCGCACGGTTTCGGCGGTGTTTGCGGAATTGTCGGTACCTGTCGTGTCGGAAGAAATGGGCGTGCCCTTGATCAAGTCCATCGACTTGCAATTGGCTGCCCGCGGCGAAAGCTATTCGGATTTCGGCGATGTGGTGAAGCCAAAGATTGCGGGCAGCTGGGTCATTGTTGATGCGGTCAAGCTTCGCACCTCTTGGTCGCAAAGCTATCGTGCGCCAAACTTGGCGCAATTCTATAGTGCCGGAACCCAAGTGGCCAATACGCGGACCGACTTTGCCGCGTGCCGCCTTAACAATACAACCTGTACCGGCGTCAGCACGTTGGAAGTGCGGGCGGGCAACCAAAAGCTAAAGCCAGAAGATGCCGAAACCTTCTCTTACGGTGTCGTATTCCAGCCAATTAAAGGCCTGACTCTGACGGTGGATTCCTGGTCCTTGAAGTCGGAAGGGGTGATTGGGATACAAGGGGCTCAAAACCAGATCCTCTATGACCTCCTGTTGCGCCAAAGTGGTAAGTCCAATCCAAATGTGGTGCGCTTGGCCCCGGTCGGCACCCAAGTTGTAGGCGATCTTTCCTTTGTGCAGGATGATTATTTCAACCTCGGCCCTCGCACCTTGGAAGGGATCGACATTGGCTTGAGCTATGACCTCCGGACCAAAAAATATGGCAATTTTAGCATTGATTTGGCTGGTTCCAAGCTGACGGAGTTCCAACAGTCTGCCTCACCTTTGCAGCAAGAGCTGATCGATGCCAATGCCGCTGGTAAGTTTGGAACGGGCGTCACGATCACCCAAGCTGGCAGCCAAATTCAGGTCAATGGCAATCCTGAATGGCGCGCTTCTGCAAACCTAACATGGCGCAAGGGCCCGATCAGCATGGGTGCGTTGATCAATTATGTTGGGCCAGTCTTTGATACGGGCACCTTGCTGGTCAATGGGCAGAATTACCAGCTCGAATCCATGACCACGGTCAATACTTACATTCAATATCGCAAGGACGGCTACCGGGCTCGCTTTGGCGCACGCAACGCATTCGACCAAAAACCACCGCGTAGCTCGTCCAATTACGGCTTCTTGGGTTCCTTACATGACCCAATTGGTCGGATGTTCTATCTGGAACTGTCCAAAGACTTCTAAGGACAGACTAAACGTGAAAGTGGCCTCTTTCATCCGCACTGATTGAGAGAGGCCACGCGTGTTTGAGGTCTGTGGATTGGATTTTTAGCGGGGAAGGTATGGCGATGAAGCAAACATCACCTCTGATTCGATTGGTTGTGGGGGTTGTTGTTTCAGCCTCGTTGATTTTCACCCCCGTTCAGGCTCAACGCAGACAGCTTCTGGAATATCCCAGTATTCATTCCCCCGTTGTCGGCCAGTCCGGTATGGTGGTGACCCAGAATGCCATGGCGTCGAGAGTTGGGGCTGACATCATCGCCGAAGGTGGCAATGCGGTTGATGCGGCGGTTGCCATTGGCTTTGCGCTTGCTGTGACCTTGCCGCGTGCGGGCAATATTGGCGGCGATGGCTTTATGTTGATCCATGATCAGGCCACCGGCAAACAAGACTTTATCGACTTCCGGTCCGTCGCGCCCAAGGCTGCGACTTTGGCCATGTTTATCGATAATGCCGGTAAGGAAAGCCCGATTGCTGGGCGAGGTTATCTGGCCCCTTCGGTTCCCGGCACGGTCGCAGGCCTATATTTGGCCCATCAAAAGCATGGCAAACTGCCTTGGACGAAAGTGGTGGCCCCGGCGATTGCTCTGGCGCGTGACGGAATCGCCATTACCCCTGACGAAGCTTTTGTATTTGAATGGGCGAAGGAGCGTCTTTCGACCAGCGCGGCAGCCAAGCGCACTTTCTATAAGCCAGATGGCAGTCTCTATAAGGCCGGTGAGATTCTCAAGCAGCCAGACTTGGCTTGGACGCTGACCCAGATCGCCCGACGCGGTGCTGACGGCTTTTACAAGGGGCCTGTTGCCAAGAAGTTTGCCGCCGATATGGCCCGCCACAATGGCTTGATTACCGAGGCAGACCTTGCCGCCTATCGCCCGGTAGAACGCCAGCCCCTCAGGGGTAGTTATCGCGGCATCGAAATTGTGACCGCCCCGCCAGCCAGTGCAGGTGGTGCTACCATGCTCAATATTCTGAATATGCTTGAGAATTTTGATATGGCCGCCACACGTTCCGGCTCTGCACAATCCTTGCATTTGATGTCAGAAGCCATGAAGCGGGCCTATATCGACCGAGCGGAAGTTTTGGGCGATACCGATTTTGTGAAGGCCCCCGTACAAGGCTTCATTTCGAAGGCTTATGGCCAAGAGCGCGCCAAAACCATCGACCCAAACAAAGCCTCGGAAGTAAAAAAGCTGACCGTCGGCGATCCCATGCGCTTTGAAAGCCCATCGACAACCCATTATTCAGTGGCCGATCCTGAAGGCAATGTTGTCAGTACCACCTATACTCTGGGGGCAGACTTTGGCTCGGGTGTCATGATTGAGGGGACGGGCATTCTTCTCAATAATCAGATGAATAATTTCGACCATGAAGGGGCCTTTGAAGCGCAAAAGAACGGCACGCCACCGCCGCTAAATGCCATGGCACCAGGCAAGCGCATGTTATCGACCATGATGCCGACAATTGCCTATAAGGACGGCAAGCCTTGGTTGGTGGTCGGCACACCTGGCGGCAGCACCATCATCACAACCGTCACCCAGCTCCTCGTCAATGTGATTGATTTTAAACTCAACATTGATGAGGCAACCCATCAGCCGCGCATCTATCAAGGCTGGACCGACACGCTGCGGGTAGAACCCAATTTCAATCCAGACACAGTGGCGATCCTCGAGCGCATGGGGCATAAGGTGACGTCGGATGAGACGATGGGCAGCGCCCAGTCCATCATGATTGAAAATGGGCTCTATCTCGGCGCCGCTGATCCGCGTCGGCCCGGGGCATTGGCTATTCCCGTAAAGGCGCGGCGCTGAACGCAAACGTGGACAAGGGATAGCTTGATGGTTCCAACCTATGTCATAGGTTGGGACGAGAGAGACAACGGATCAGGTCATGCAAACCACGCTATCCCCTTTAAAATTCCAAGACCCTTTGCGCACGGCCAAGGGGGAAGAGCGGGCCTTAGTGGCTTTCGATCGGTTCCAAACGCTGTGGTTTAACACCGGCACTTTATGCAATATCACCTGCGTTAATTGCTATATCGAGAGTTCCCCCACCAATGACCGTTTGGTCTATCTGACCCCACAAGATGTCGTCCCCTTTCTAGATGAGTTGGCGGCAGAACAGCCTGGGGCAGTCGAAATTGGGTTGACGGGCGGGGAGCCTTTTCTTAATCCCGATGTCATTGAAATTTTGACCCTTGCTTTGGAGCGTGGGCATCCGGTTCTCATACTTACCAATGCGATGCGGCCGATGATGCGCCCGCGCGTGCAAGAGGGGATCGCACGCTTAATCGCCCGCTTTGGCGACCAATTGACTTTCCGTATTAGCCTTGATCATTGGAGCGCTCATTACCATGATCAAGAGCGTGGCGAGGGTGGCTTTGAGGAGACTTGTCAGGGGATTGATTGGCTTGCGGCCCAAGGGGCAAAGCTTGCGATCGCCGGGCGGACTTTGTGGGGGGAAAGCCAAGAAGAGAGCCAAGCAGGCTTTCGCGCCCTGGTGGCAGCGCGCAACTGGCCCATCGATGTGGATCAACCCTTGTCGCTCGTCCTGTTTCCAGAAATGGATGCGCGGGTGGATGTGCCTGAAATTACCCCAGCCTGTTGGGGGATTTTGGGCGTCGATCCAAAAGGCCTAATGTGTGCAAGTTCGCGCATGATCGTCAAACGCAAAGGGGCGGTTGCGCCTATCGTTCTGCCTTGCACCCTATTGCCCTATGATACCAGCTTTGAGATGGGCACGACTTTGGCATCGAGTCTCGGGTCGGTGCGCCTCAATCATCCCCATTGCGCGAAATTCTGCGTCTTGGGGGGCGGTTCCTGTTCCGCCTAATCCCAGGTCCGGCCCAATAGGACCCCAAGCTCTTCCAGCAATTGCGCCTCGGAAGTCACCTTAATGGTGCGCATCCCCATGGCTTTGGCAGGCTTGAGATTAATCCCGAGATCGTCGAGATAAATGCATGCGGCAGGATCCAACTGCAGCGTTTCACACATCAGTTGATAGATGCGGGGATCGGGCTTGCGAATGCCGATTTTGGAGCTCTCGATCACATGGTCAAAACTTGCCATCACCTCGCCTACGGCCCGGGCTTTCTCCAAAGTGCCCGCCATGCCGGCACCGTGGCCCACGGGCACATTGTTGGTGATGCAACCAAGCCGATAAGTGCCTTTCAGCGCCTTTAGGGCCGCAATTGCACCGGGGCGTAAGTCTCCAGCCAGCAAGGCCAAGACGTCTCGCCCGGCCACCTTATAGCCCAAGGACGTGCTTTCGGCGGTGAACATGGCATCGAAAGCCTCTGCGTCGATTTCTGCCCGCTCAAACAAAGCCCAAGCATTGGTATCAGGGTTCACGCTATTGACTTGGCGAATGAAATTTTCGGGCAGACCGCTCTGGCGTTCATAACGAGCGAAGGCTTCAAACGGCGATGAGGTCAAGACCCCACCAAAATCCCAAATCACTGCATCTGTCCGCACTGTTTTTCCTGCCCTTTATCAGGCTGACAGCTTAGGCGGTTTTCGCGTTTCTATTCAAGTCGTCGTATCTCTGCAGTCCGGATCAGTGATTGGCTATCAGAATAAATTTATCTTAAAAGCTTCTTTTGATTTGGTTTGTGTGTTTGGGTGCCTTGATTGGTCGGTAACTTCGCCTTTAAAGCGAAGTATGAGGTAAATATTACGCCATAAACATGTATATACATGATTTTTATTGACTTTATATATTCAGGATGACTTTGTGCTTGTGGTAACCACCGCCTAAATAACTGCACAGTCGCACCAAGTCTTGTTTGTAAGGTCGCATCCATGAAACGCATCGCCCTTTGGTCTGCATCGGCATGCCTGCTGGTCCCAGCGCTCGCCTCCGCACAACAACCAATGGATTTACAATTGCCCACCCATGCCAAAGCCGGGCAATGTTTTGCGCGTGTCCTCGTGCATGCAACTTATCGGGCTGAAACGGTGCCTGTGATCCTTCGCGATGCCCACGAAAGCGTGCAGGTTCGCGATCCAGTGTTTAAGTCAGAGGTAAAGACCTTTCAGTTGAGTGACGCTTATAAGGATTATGTCGTCACGCCACCAACCTTCCGGACCGAGCAACAGAAGATTGTTGTTCGTCCAGCCCATGAGCGCTTGCGTGCTTCCCCGGCCGTGATTGGAACCCGTCCCGTAACAGTGGTGATCCGCGAGCCACGACTGGTTTGGCGTCCCGGTAGCAAGGGCTCAGATGTGCGCCGCATAGATGCGGCCACGGGCGAAGTATTTTGTCTTTTGGAAGAACCGGCCAAGACGGCCGTCATGCATCGCGAAGTGCAAATCACCCCAGCACAAGTCACGCGTGAGACTGTTCCCGCGGTCGAAGAGACGGTTATGCGTCGCTATTTGGTGACGCCACCCACCGTGCGGGAAGTATTGGTCAAAGCCGAGACAAAAGATATCAAAGTAGATACTTTGATTGAGCCAGCTCGCGAGGTCCGCACGAAAGTAGAGCCTCGAATGGGCAGCATGCAGCGTGAAGTCGAAGTCACGCCAGAATGCTATGAGTGGGTGCCCGTCGTCTGCGTCGATACGCCGGAAGGCAAACAGTCGATCCAGGCGGTTCAGCGCGCCTTGGCAGCCCGTAAACTCTATAGTGGCCCGATTGATGGCGTTGTTGGACCAAAGACGAAGCAGGCACTGGCTGCATTTCAGCGGGCTAGCGGCTTGCCGGGCCAAGGTAGTTTGACGGTAGAAACAACGCGCGCGCTCGGACTATAAGCATTCAATCATTTAAGATTGCTTTCCCGATGAAATGGCTGGGATACTTCTCAGTTGATCTGAACCCAGTCTCTTGCGCTAATATTTTCTTCGGGTATCAGTTTCGCCACCTTGGAGAACTTGTGCTTTGGCTGCATCAACTTCGATTCCTATAACCATAATGATTGTCGATGATAATCAGCATATGCGCGGGATATTGAAGGAGTTGCTGCGCGCTGCTGGCGTCAATGATATTAAGGAAGCCTCCGATCCAGTTGAAGCTTTCGAGTATATGAAGGCGAGTTCGGTTGATTTGCTTCTTGTCGACTTGGCGATGCCCTTGATCGATGGTGTTGAATTCACCAAAATGATCCGCACAAGCGACGATAGTCCTAACCCCTTCCTGCCTATCATTATGATCACAGGCCATTCAGAGCGCTCGCGCGTCAGTGCAGCGCGCGATGCGGGCGTGAATGAGTTTCTGGTAAAGCCTGTAACCGCCAAAAGTTTGATGGAGCGCCTGACATTGATCGTCAACAAGCCCCGAAACTTTGTGAAGAGTAAGACCTATTTCGGGCCGGACCGTCGTCGTAGACCCGATCCGAATTATGGCGGCAGTGAGCGCCGCAAAGACCTGCAAGCCAAGGGCTGAGGCAGGCCGCGTGTACCTTGCGTGACGCGGTGATATTTCGCTGAAGTTTCATGACGCAGGAAGACTAGCGAATTCCACGCCAGATTCTTTGAAAAAATTGCAGCGAAAAAACCTAGATAGTATTTTGAAAAATATGAGCTTTTTGAGGATTTTTTTTGAAGCTGTTTTTCGAGGTGAAAAAAACGATTGCGCCACGGAAAAATAGCCTTATACGCGCTTCTTCCGGCGGACCTGGAAACAGCATCCAGTCCACTAACGCCCCCTCGGGCCCAGGCCACACGGCAGCGGCTTCCATCCCCGCTTCCGGCGTAAGCTTCCAAGGGCGGACCTGACTTACATCCGGGTTGTGATCGGGCTTCCGATCATGGCCTAGCATGTCCGACTAACGCCGGCCTGGGTTTAGATCATAGGGGGGTCCGCATGGATCACTTCAATTCTGCGCACGACGCTGTCGTGAAGCTGCGTCCGGATGTGCCATTGGCCGTCAACCGTCCGCATCTTGTTCGGGCGGCTGCACGTTGGTTCCTCGATTCATTCGAGGGGGATATTCTCTATGCCGTGAAGGCAAACCCTTCGCCATGGGTGCTGGAAGCTTTGTGGCGGGAAGGCGTTCGTCATTTCGATGTTGCATCGGTCAATGAGTGCAAGCTGGTGCGGGACATGTTCCCATCCGCAACCTTGGCCTTCATGCATCCGGTGAAGAATCGCGCTGCGATCGCGCGTGCATATCATGAGTTTGGTTGCCGCATTTTCGCGCTTGATAGCGTGGAAGAGCTGCAAAAAATTCTTGATGAGACCGGCGGGGCCACCGATCTGACGTTTATTGTGCGCTTGCGCGTCAGCAATGCGGACGCCAGCTTGAAGCTAGAGGCCAAGTTTGGTGCCATGGGCGATGAGGCTGTGACCTTGTTGCGCCAAGCCCGCGCTGCAACGCAAGAAGATTTGGGTGTGTCCTTCCATGTGGGCAGCCAGTGCATGAATCCCAGCGCGTGGCGCGCAGCCCTTCGCGAAGCCTCCCAATTGATTATCCAAGCCGGTGTCACCATCGACGTGGTTGATGTTGGGGGTGGCTTCCCATCCATTTATCCAGGCATGAACCCGCCACCGATGCAGCTCTTCATCGATGAAATCCATCGTGTGTTTGACGCCATGCCGGTGACGATGAATTGCAAACTATGGGCAGAACCCGGTCGCGCCCTCGTGGCAGAAGCAACCTCGATTGTTGTCAAAGTCGATCTGCGCAAGGGTGATGCGCTTTATATCAATGACGGCTCTTACGGGAATTTGTTTGATGCCACTCATGTTGGTTGGGTCTATCCAGTCGCCATGATCCGTCCTGAAGGGGGTGAGCCGTCTAAACTGGCTGACTTCCGCTTCTACGGGCCGACCTGTGACTCCATGGATGCCGCAACGGGCCCATTCCGTTTGCCTGCCGATATTGGCGAAGGCGATTGGATCGAGATCGGCATGCTGGGTGCCTACGGTGTTGCCATGGCTACGCGGTTTAATGGCTATGGTGAAAGCGTGGATGTCATTGCTGAAGATGCACCCCATGCTTCGATGTTCCCAATGCCAGAACGCGTCGCCGCGCGTGTCAGCCGGTTTGCAAAAGGCTAGTTGAAGCTAGATCGTTTTTCGGGGAAGGCAGGTGCGCGATAAGCCACCTGCCTTTTCTCTTTTGGGCCCGCACTTTACTGCACTCCAGCGCCGCTAACCCTTTGCCGAAGTTTGAGACTTGGACTATGTCACCTATACCGCAGTCGGTATGAGGATACACGTCGCATGGTACAGCTTACACTTCCAGCCAATTCTCGAGTGACCAAGGGCAAGCATTTTCCTGCCCCTGCCGGCGCGAAGAAAGTGCGGACGTTTAAGATTTACCGCTATGACCCAGAAACGGGCCAGAACCCCCGCTGGGACACTTATGACGTCGCCGTCGATCAATGCGGCCCCATGGTTCTCGATGCGCTGATCCATATCAAAAGCACGATGGATGCGACCTTGACCTTCCGCCGTTCCTGCCGCGAGGGCGTGTGCGGGTCTTGCGCGATGAATATTGGTGGACGCAACACTTTGGCCTGCACCAAGGGTCATGATGAAATTCCAGGCGACACACTTGCTGTTAGCCCGCTGCCGCATATGCCGGTGATCAAGGACTTGGTGCCCGACCTTACCAACTTCTACGCCCAATATGCCTCCATTGAGCCTTATATGCAGACAACAACGCCTGCCCCGGAAAAGGAGTGGAAGCAGAGCCCAGAAGACCGCGAAAAGATGGATGGCCTCTATGAGTGCATCCTGTGCGCCTGTTGCTCCACCTCTTGCCCATCTTATTGGTGGAATGGCGACCGTTATTTGGGCCCGGCAGTTCTTTTGCAAGCTTATCGCTGGCTGATCGACAGCCGCGATGAGGAAAAGGGCAAGCGTTTGGATAATCTGGAAGACCCCTTCCGGCTCTATCGCTGCCATACCATCATGAATTGCGCCCAAGTCTGCCCCAAGGGCCTCAATCCCGCCAAAGCCATTGGCGAGATTAAGACCATGATGGTTGAGCGCGCCATCTAGGCGCGGAGGCGGGCGGCCAAGGCCGATGGCCGGGCCGCCAGAAACGCACGCAAACGGGTGCCATAGTCTGAGCTGACCGCTTGTTTGATCGAGGGACGATGCCTTAAGGCTTCGCGCCAAGCTCGAATCTTGGGTGTCTGATCAAAGACCCCAATGCCAGTTAGCTCGTCAAATGTATCAAAATAGCGAAAGATCGGGCCAAAGACCGCATCAACCAAGCTGAATTGCGTGCCTGCGAAAAAAGGTCCTTCGGCGAGAACTTTCTCGAGCTGGGAGAATTTAGCGGTCAGGCTGTCAAGCTTGGCCGCCAAGCCTGCCTCATCTGCGGCATTATACAGGCCGGCAATATCTGCCAATATAGCTGATCCGAACTCGATCCACGCGCGATGTTCAGCCCGCGTGAGGGCATCAACCGGGTGGAGTGGGTTGGGCTGTGTCTCTTCCAAATACTCAAGAATGACAGCACTTTCAAAGACAGCCCGGTCCCCCACGAGCAGAACCGGTGTCTTTCCGAGCGGCGAGATGGCTAGAAACCAGTCAGGCTTTTGGGCAAGGTCAATGTCAATCCGCTCAAACGGCACATTTTTTTCAGTTAGGGCAATAACAGCCCGTTGAACATAAGGGCACAATGGGTGGCTGATTAATTTGAGGGGCGGTGTTGACATGGCTGTCTCCGATAGATGCAATTGCATTAATCTAACTGCGCCAGCTTTGACTGTCAATCTTGATGCAATTGCATTAATCGTGCAGAGGTTAAGGCATGACGATCAAACGAGCTGCACAAGCTGATGCCAATGCCGGGGTTCGGGTGTGGAAGCGCCTTGTGCAAGCCGGCCAACAAACCATGGCAGCCGTTGAAGCCGATCTGAAAGCCGCCGGATTGCCGCCGCTGATCTGGTATGATGCCCTGTGGGAATTGGAACAAGCTGGCGAGGAGGGGTTACGCCCGTTTGAACTCGAACGCGCCATGCTGTTAGCGCAATATAATCTTTCCCGTCTGCTGGATCGGCTTGAGGCTGCAGGTCACGTCGTCCGCTGTCGATGCCCAGGCGATGGACGCGGACAAATGATCCGTTTGACTGATACGGGTCGCCTCCTGCGTCAGACCATGTGGCCCGTCTATGCCAACGCAATCCACACACATATCACTGTTCACCTCAATCAGAGTGAGGCTGACCAACTGGCCGATGCATTAGCGCTTCTGGTCCGTCCGCGTCCGTAAGCATATGCCTTCACTCCTGAGAGCATAATAAAAATGACGCGTGCGTCACCTCGTCGCGCGGCAAATCGTCAACTGGAAACCTACCTGCCACCGCCCCAAAAGGATCAGCGTTCTCAGAAATTGTTTGAGACTGACCACCATGAGGGGACGCATATGAAGAAACTTTTGATGACGGCGATCGCCGCAGCCGCGCTGGTAGGGACCACCGCCACCGCGCAGGATTTCAAGAAGCCTGAAGCTGGAACCATTAAGCTGGATGTCCGCCTGACCGGCATCATTCCCGACGAAAGCGGCTCGATCCGGACTGCCGCTGGGGCTGCGACGGGCCTGAATGTGAAGGTCAATGATTCCTTCGTTCCAACCATTGGGCTGGAATATTATCTCAATCCCAAAGTCTCCTTCGAGTTGATCGCCGGATCAGGCAATCACAAGGTCAAGGCTGTGGGCGGGGCGACGAATGTCGAGGTGGCAGAGCTGTGGCATGTGCCGCCCACTTTGACCGCCAAATATCATTTCAATTCTGACGCGCGCATCTCGCCCTATGTCGGTGCTGGTCTGACCTATATCTGGTTTGCCTCCGAAGATGGCAAGAATGGCTTTAATGTCGACCTAAAGGATGACTTTGGTTATGCCGTGCAACTGGGGGCTGATATTGCCACCACCGGGCCTTGGTCGGTGAATGTCGACCTCAAGCATATCGCCTTTGAGACCGATGCTAATATTAATTTCGGGGCGTTGAAGTCGAAGGTCACGCTAGACCCTTGGGTGGCTTCGGTTGGAATCGGCTATAAATTCTGATCGCGCTCGACGAAAATGGGCATCACAAACGTGATGCCCGTTATTCTGCACTTGGTGCATGGCCTAAAGCCGGATGACACTTTCGATCTTATGGGCCAAATGCGCATATTGGGGATAGTCTTCACACAGGATTTGTAGGAAGACATCCCAAGGCGGAATATTGCTCATATAGACGGGCCCTTCGAGGCCCGCATAGGCACCACCGCCAACCCCAGTGTACAGACCACCGCCTGGACCAGTGTAGAGGCCGCCCCCAGGGCCAGTATAGAGACCGCCGCCGGGCTCCCGGCTGAGCCCGCCGCCACGCCCGTTTGAAAGGCCTCCGCCGGGCCCCTTATAGAGTCCGCCGCCCGGACCATCATAAAGCCCGCCGCCAGGTTCCTTAGACCGACCGCCGCCTGGACCTGTGTAAAGACCGCCGCCGGGGGCCGTGCTGCGCCCGCCGCCTGCACCGACAGATTGATTACGTGGCCACATGTCCTGCACTCCAAGCGAAGAAAGCCACACTCCTAGCGCCGAAAGTTTAACTTTGACTGACTCTCAGACTAAACGAATAAAGGCCGGAGGGGCTCCGGCCTTTTGATGTACTTTGTTTTAGTTGAAACTGACTTTTGGAACCGCGCTGACAGAGTCGCGTTCATTTCGGTCGAGTTCGAAATAGGCCCGTTCTGGGAAGTTGAACACCGCGGCAACCATGTTGCTGGGAAAGGACTGGATTGCGGTATTATAGCTGGCGACGGCCGCGTTAAAGGCCCGACGTGAGGCACCCAGCTTGTCTTCAATATCGGCCAATTCACCCTGCAGGGTTTGGAAATTGGCGCTGGCCTTCAGCTCTGGATAATTCTCAGCTACCGCCATAAGATTGCCCAAAGCACCAGACAGAACTTTCTCGGCTTTCTCCAACTGGTCGGGGGACTTAGCGTCCAAGGCACCGGCGCGGGCTGCAATAACTGCTGTCAGCGTGCCAGATTCGTGGGTGGCATAGCCTTTCACAGTCTCAACCAAGTTTGGCACCAAGTCGTGACGTTGGCGCAGCGCCGCATCAATATCGGCCCAGCCTTGGTTGCAATTCTGGCGTGCGGCAACAAGATTATTGTACATGCCGGCGACCAAGAAAATCAGAATGACCGGTATGCCGACCCAGATAAACAATTCCATGGCTTCTACTCCCAACACTCTCGCGCAAGCGCCTTCTGGCCCGAACGCCGCCCATCTGGCTTGCACGCGGCACCTCACACACGCCTCCATGCCACATTAAAGCCTATAAATCGTTAAGCACTTTGGTGCGCGGTTCTTCTAGGCCGTGTGGACAAAGTGGATTCCCAAATCAGTTAG
>NZ_NCSQ01000160.1 GCF_002105465.1 Aquidulcibacter paucihalophilus | reverse complement strand
ACACTGGATGAAGCGGTTGGGTGACCAGAATGGGCACCAAAACGCTTCTAGATGAAAAACATTCCAAGCAATGCCATCCTACCTTGGCGTGCGCCACCCAGCGGGGACCCTACGGGACCTTGTGGTACTTTGCGGCACACGGTCTGGGACGGGGCTGACGCCTTCTGGGAGAGCAACCTCAAGGAACTTGGGCTTTTGCCCATTAATCCTTCAAGAAATAGGTGATGGTCGTTACCACGCGGACCTTTTTGTCGATTTGGCGGTCAGGGGGGCTATCGGGGATTTCGACGGCTGGATTGACTTCAATCACGCCCTGATTGGCGTTTTGAATGGCCCCGACTTTGGCACCAGATTCCTTCGCAAATTTGTCGGCGGCTTCCCGGGCGCGTTGGGTCGCCTCGGTCAGCAGTGCCCCCTTCAGTTCATTCAAGCCGGTGAATTGAAAGGAAGGACCCGAGGAGGAGCCATCATTGGCAAAAACCACGCCCTCTTTCAGCAAATCACCACTATTGCGCGAGGCCTCGGCCAATTTGTCGACCTCCGTAGTTTTGACCATCAGGTTTTCAGTGAGAATATAGCGTGGTCCATTTAAGCCACCATTGGAATAGGCATTGGCCAGCTTGTCTTCAACGCGAATATTTTGCACCTGATAGGCGGTGGCAGGAAAGCCGCGGGCGGTCAAAAACGCTTTCACCGCAGTCTCTGACGAAGTCAGCGCCTGACGCGCTTCTTCCAAAGAATCACCCGTCGCGACAAAACTGATCGACCAAAAACCGAGGTCTGCCTTGACGGGGCGCTCTGAAAGACCTTTGACTGTGACCGTTCGAAAGCCCAAACGGGAGTGCACGAGGGATTGGCCGGCCGAGAAGCCGGCAAAGGCGATCCCGCCTGCCACGATCGCCGCTGCAGCCAAAAGATGAGTCCGTTCTGTCATGATAAAGCCCTCCACACCCCTCACTAGGCCACTTAAGTGCCTTGGGTGCAACATCACGTCCCTCAGATCCGCTGTGGGCTTGGTTTATGGCACGTTTAGGGCGGAACCACGGAGGAAACGGGCCAATACCGCCGTTTATGATGGCCCTAATCGTTCTTCTGGCACGGCTTGTTAAATGAACGGGATGTGGGTGCCTTTGGCCTTGGTCGCGGGCCTGTTACAAATTTTGCGCAATGCCGCCCAGCGCGGGCTTTCGGACCAAGCGGGGCCGTGGGGCGCCACTTTGGTGCGCTTTCTGTATGGTCTGCCCTTTGCCGGTTTGTTTTTAGGCCTTGTGTGGTGGCTCGCCCCACCAGCCCATTTCACCATTGGGTCTGAATTTTGGGTCGTCGCCCCGCTCGGGGCAACGGCGCAAGTGTGCGCAACGGCGGCCCTGATCCAAGCTATGCGTGCCTCAAGTTTTGGACTGGGCTCGACGTTTCAACATATGAGCCTACCCTTGGCCGCTTTGGTGGGTGCGCTCTTTCTCGGCGATCACTTGGGTGTTTGGGGCTGGTTGGGTATTTGGGGGGCGACAGCGGGTCTCTTGCTTGCCTCTTGGCCCAGCAAGGGTATTGCCGGGGGAATTGCTGGGTTTAAGGCCGGTTTTTTTGGGCTGGCGTCTGGGGCGTGTTTTGCCGTCTCGGCCAATTGCTACCGGCTGTGTGGACTGGCGATTGATCCGGCCGCGCCCATCTTTTCAGCGACCTTCACGCTCGTCTGTGTGCAAGCCATGCAAAGTGTTGTTTTGGGCGGTATCCTTTTGGTGGTGGATCGGCGGGCTTTGGCGGCCTTAGCGGCAGATGGGAGGGCGTCTTGGTCAGCGGGCTTTACCGGGGCAGCCGCCTCTGCCTGTTGGTTTGCCGCTTTGACATTGGCCCCTGCAGCTTTGGTGCGCGCGCTGAATGCCTTGGTCGAAGCACCCACCGCGACGCTCTTGGGCTGGCTTCGGTTTAAGGAGACAATCGATGTGCGCCGTGGCCTCGGCTCTGCCCTGATTGTGGCGGGTGTCGTCGTCTCAGTCTTGGGTCAATTGCGCGTGGTCTAAGCCGACCGGCGCGCGGCCTCTAAGAAAGCCGAAGCCGCCAGCACCATGCCATTGCGAACAGAGCTAACAAGCTCTTCTGGTGTAAAGGGTTTGGCGAGCGCCACATCCGCACCAGCCTCCAAGGTTTTCAACCAAGCCCGCTTGGCAATTTCACTCTCGCCCTTGTCTGAGACCGCCACAATGGCGACGCCGGGACATGCTTCGCGCATTAAGCGCACAAGTTCTGCTCCATCGTCAGAGGTGACATCGACCTGGGTGACTACCGCATCAAGGTCGAGAACATCAATCTGGTCGAGGGCTTCATCCAAGGTCGCGCCACAGGTCACGCGGAAATCATGTTCCTTAAGCCCCGTCTCACAAATCTTGCGCAAGGTCCGGCTCGGTTCGATCACCAGCACATGCGGGCGGCGGGTGCCCGATTCTAAGCGCTCGGCGACTTCGCTTAGCAGGCTTTGCAGGCGTTCTTGCGAGAAAGGCTTTTGCAACAGAAATTCTGCGCCATCGGCCTTTGCCCGCTCTAACAGGGCAGAGGCTGAATTTCGGCCCCCACCCGCGCTGATAGCCGCAATGGTTACAGTGGGTGCGGCTTCGCGGATTTTGGCGATCGTGCTGCCATCGGTTGAATCTGGCAGCATAAGGTCAGAGATAACAAGCTCAAGCGGTTCTTCTTCCATGATGGCAAGACCAGAGCGAAGATCCAAAGCCACAAGCGCAACCCACCCAGTTCGCAGGATCATTTGTGAGATCACGCGCGCCTGTATCATGCTGTCTTCGATTAACAGGCAGGTGTAGTTCGACAAAAGCCACCCCTTAGCTTGATTGATTTATGTCTAGGCGCGATCCGTTAACGTAGTGCAAATGGTGATATTTACCTGAGAAGTCGCAAATTTGTATGGTTGATTACTTTGAAAGCTTAGAATCTGGCTGTTTGGTTTGATCTGCTGGTGGTGCGACAACCGGTCTATAAGAGGCGGCCATCTGTTTGGCGAGACCAAAACCATCTTTTGCCAAGCGGGCTTCCTGCGTGCTGCGATCGGCCGGGCAGGTGGCAGTACCTTGGCCATAGGCTTGAAAGCCGGCATTGAATGCATCCACCAGCGGGTCGCGCAAGGCACTGGTATCTGGGGCTTCGAGGTCGAGGAGGGTGGCCATGCGTGACCGATAGGTCTGGTCTTCCCGACCTGAACAAGAGACTCGTAGGGCGTGGAGAGAGCCTAAGATGCGCGCCAAGCGGGTCAAATTCGTCTGTTTGATAGGATCAATCGCGCGCGCGCGCCGTTGATTTGCCGCAACTGCGCCTTGGGCCTCTGCGGCGGGATCGCCATAGGCGCTATACTCTGCATTTAGGCCTTCAACATCGCGCAGGACTTTTCGAGCCTTTTGCCGGGCCGGGCGATAGGGCACTTCTGCGGCTGTTTCTGGACTGGCTTCTGGGGTCCATTCCATTGGCGCGTCTTGGGGAATATCGACTGGGCCATCCTCAATCGGCGCGTCTGGACTACGCCGATCCGCCTCCACGGGGGCACCTGAAACCACATAGGTCTCCAGCGTGGGGGTTGGCCCACGATTTTGCGGGTCTTGGCTGATGGGTTGGGCGACACTCAACGCAGCCCCAGAGGCTGTGATGAGCACGACCGCACTGACCATCCATACAGTTGATTTCATACCCCTAAACGCCCCTGTTTCGGGCGCTAGGTCAAGCTGGCGAACTTGCTTGCAAGCGGGCAATCCGGCCAATCGCTTCATGGGCTTCGGCCATGATCGACTCGATGATTTCTTTGCACGACAGGATTTCATGAACCCCGCCAGCGGACTGGCCCATCGCAAAGCAGGATTTGTCGGCTTCCAAGCCTTCAATCTGGCCGCCAATGCCGCCCATAGCACCTGCCTGTAGGCTGATCATGGCTTGCTGGGGGAAGGGCTTGATGTCGGCGGGGCGGCTTTCCCAATCCTGCACCCAAGCATTATCTTTCACGCGCATGGGCTTGCCGGAATAGGACCGCGTGCGGACCGTATCGGTATCCTTGGCTGCGACAACAGCCTCCTTATACATTTGCCCGGCGTGGGCCTCTTTTGAGGCGATAAAGCGCGTGCCCATCCAAACCGCTTGCGCGCCAAGAGCCAGTGCGGCGGCCAGCCCGCGCCCGTCATAGAGCCCACCTGCTGCAACGACGGGAATCGTCACCCGTTCAACCGCTTGGGCAACCAAAGGCAGGGTGCCGACAAGGCCCGTGTGGCCGCCGCCTTCTGAACCTTGGCAGATCACAGCATCACAGCCAGCCGCTTGGGCCTTTTCGGCGTGACTCACGGCCCCACCCACCACCATGGCTTTGAGTCCTGAGGCATGGAGCTTTTCGATAATGGCGGAGGGCACACCAAGGCCCGCGATAAAGGCGGTCGCACCTTCGGCTATGATGATATCGACGGAGGCCTCGAGGCTACCGGGCACAGCGGCCAGAAGGTCAACGCCAAAGGGCCGATCTGTCAAAGCGCGGACCTTGCGCATTTCATCGCGGATTTCAGCGGGTGTGCGCCCGGCCATGCCAAGACAGCCATAGCCGCCCGCTTCCGAAACGGCAGCACAGACTTCGGCATAAGATACCCCACCCATGCCCGCCAGCATGATGGGATGTTCAATCCCCAAAAGATCGCAAATTGGTGTTCTTAAGCTCATGGCGCACTCCCTTGTTTTTGCGCCACGTTAAAGCCTTTGACCTGATGCGCAATCCCTCTGTCTGCCCGTCAATCCAGGCGCGGCCGATAGCGGTGGCAGGAGGTTTCATGATCGATCACAAGGCCTGCTGCCTGCAAATAAGCGTAACAAATGACTGGCCCGCAGAATTTGAAACCACGGGCTTTAAGTTTGCGCGCCAGCTCTTCTGATTCTGCCGACTTTGTCGGTGCATCGCGATAGGAAATGGGGTGGTTTTGGATGGATTGACCGCCCACGACCGACCAGATAAAATCATGAAAGCCGCCCGGCTCTTGTTGAATGGACTGAAAAAGCCGCGCAGACTCAATGGTGGCAATAATTTTGGCGCGCGCCCGAACGATGCCGGGATTGGCCATCAAGCGCTCAATATCATCTGGTCCGAAGGCGGCTACGCGGTCAGGGTCAAAGCCACAAAAGGCTTCTCGAAAAGCGGCCCGTTTGCGCAAAATCGTGATCCACGACAGGCCGACTTGAAAGCCCTCCAGGCATAATAACTCCCACAGCTCACGGGCATCATGGACCGGAACCCCCCATTCTTCGTCATGGTAGGCGACATAGAGCGGGTCTGATTCGAGTACCCAGCCGCATCGTTGCATGGTCAATTCTGCCCTTCGCGCATCATGCAGGGCACTTGCCCCTTGAGGCGTACCATAGTGCCGCGCCACGATAGCGGGTCAAGTCGGGTGAGGGCCTTTGGTTTGGGGCCTGCACAGGATTTCACACCTGTCCTTAAATTGACGCAAACTGTGCCCACATGAAGCAGAACCTGCTCAACCGCCTTTAGCGGCTTCCCGTGCGCGCGGAAGCTGGTTAAAGATGGGTCGGGGAAGGGCATACGGCCCGGAGTTTACATCGTGAAGCACTCGCCATTTCGAATTCTGCTTGTTGTGCCAACCTTGCTTGTAGCCGTCGCTGCTTGCCAATCTATGCCCGGCAGCAACACCAAAAAGGCACCGGCCTATGTCGAGCGTCCGGTGGACCTGTTATACAACAATGCGCGCGATGAGCTTAGCAAGAAGAATTATGCCGAAGCGGTAACAGGCTTTGAAGAAGTGGACCGCCAGCACCCCTATTCGGAATGGGCGCGGCGTGCTTTGCTGATGACGGCCTATGCCAATTATCAACAGAACAAATATGAAGAAGCAATCGCGGGCGCGCAGCGTTTTACCTCGCTCTATCCCGGCAATGAGAGCGCGGTGTATGCTTATTATCTGATCGCTATCTGCTATTTTGAGCAGATTGTAGATGTGGGTCGTGACCAGCGCATGACCGAATTGGCCTTGGCCGCCCTCAATGATGTGGTGCAGCGCTATCCCCAAAGCGAATATGCCCGCGATGCGCGCCTGAAGATTGATATGACCCAAGACCAGTTGGCGGGTAAGGAAATGGAAATCGGGCGCTATTATCTGCGGGATGGCCAACATTTGGCAGCCCTTGGCCGCTTCCGCCGGGTGGTAGACCTTTATCAGACGACGACCCACGTCCCCGAAGCGCTGCACCGCTTGGTTGAGACCAATTTGTCGATGGGCCTCGTTGATGAAGCCACCAAGGTCGGCGCTGTTTTGGGCTATAATTATCCGGGCTCTGAATGGTATGAGGCCAGCTATAAATTGTTGACCGCCCGCGGCTTTACGCCCGAAGGTAAGCCAGAGCGGCGTGGTCTGTTCCAACGGATTGTGCGGCCCAAGCGCGGGTTAGAGCGCGCGCCAGAGCCGCCTGAAGCTTCGGCCACCCAAGCGAGCAAATGAGCGCCATTTTCCCTCGTTCAACGTCCGCCTCGCGTGGGGGGAGGCATGTCCGACGGGGTGGCCGATGCTAATTGGCTTGTCGATCCGCGACGTGGTCCTAATTGAAACCTTGGACTTAGAGATTGAGCCTGGCTTTACTGCGCTGACGGGGGAGACGGGGGCTGGGAAGTCTATCCTACTGGATGCTTTGGGCCTTGCTTTGGGCGAGCGTGCAGATCGCAGTTTGGTTCGCCACGGAGCAGAACGGGCTCAAGCAAGCGCTATTTTTGAGATCGGCACAGGCCATCCCGCTATCGCCCTATTGGAGGAATTAGACCTGCCTGAGGCCGAAGATGGGCGTCTTGTCTTGCGTCGCTCTATCAGTCTGGATGGGAAAAGTCGGGCTTATGTCAATGATGCGCCCGCTTCGGTCAGCGCGCTGCGTCGTCTGGGGGCGTGTTTGCTGGAAATTCATGGCCAGCATGCATCAGTTGGTTTGATGGACCCTTCCACACACCGTGACTTGTTGGATGTGTTTGCCAAGGCAGGCCCTCTCAAAGCCCAAGTGGGAGAGGCTTGGCGAACGCTGGAAACGGCCCGTTCGGACTTAGAAGAAGCCGAAATGCGGGCGCGTCGGGCTTCCACCGATCGCGATTATCTGGCCCATGTGCTGGCCGAACTTAAAAAACTTGGCCCCAAGGCCGGCGAAGAAGCTGCCCTTGATGCCGAGCGGCGCGCCTTAATGGGGTCTGAAAAAGCGGCAACCGCCCTCAAAGATGCCACCGACGCTTTGGCAGACGGCAAGGCCGAGCAGCGCATGGCCGCCGCCGCGCGCGCGTTGTCGCGGGTGGGCAAGCCCGAAGGCGAGGGGGCCGATGCCCTGTCCAAAGCGGTCGATCAGGCCGCAGCTTCGCTCGAGCGGGCTTTGAGCGAATTGGCCGATGCGCAAGGTTGGATGGCGCGCGCTGGTGATGCTTTGGATGGCGATCCAGGCCGCCTTGATCAGTTGGAAGAGCGCTTGTTTGCCCTGCGCGCTGCTGCCCGCAAACATGGCGTGACAGTTGAGGCATTGCCCGACGTTTTGGCTCGGGCTGAGCGAAATCTTGCCAATATTGATCATGCCGATGAGGCCATTCAAGCGGCTAAGGCCGCCTTGGCCAAGGCGCAAGTGGCTTATGATCAGGCTGCCACCACGCTGTCAAAGCGCCGCCATGCGGCTGCCGAGGCACTCGATAAAGCGGTGGAGCTTGAGCTGCCCCCACTGAAACTGGAAAAAGCGCGCTTCAGGAGCCGGGTTGATAGCGATGCGGCACGCCCAACCAAGGATGGCATTGATCGGGTGACCTTTGAAATTGCCGCCAATCCAGGTGCAGGCTTCGGGGCTTTGTCAGAGATTGCTTCGGGGGGCGAACTGTCGCGTTTGTCGCTTGCACTCAAGCTTGTTTTGTCAACCGATGGCGGCACATTGGCCTTGGTGTTTGATGAGGTGGATCAAGGCATTGGTGGCGCAACCGCAGACGCTGTGGGCCGCCGTTTAGCCCGCCTGTCTCAGACCGCCCAGATTCTATGCGTGACCCACAGCCCGCAAGTAGCGGCGCGCGCGCGCCGCCATTGGCGTATCGAAAAGCGGGTGGAAAATGGCGTAACCCGTACCGGTGTCAGCACACTTCCCGACGCTGCGCGCGAAGAGGAATTGGCACGGATGTTGTCAGGCGCGGAGATCACAGCAGAAGCCCGCGCGGCAGCCCGCGCTTTGGTTGCGGCCAATCAAGACTAAAGGCCTGAAACGGGGTGTGGACACCCTTCAACGAAGGCGAGGTGCAGGCTTCACGCGCGCCCCGCTTGGCGTTAGTTTCGCCGACATGGACCTTTCAGCACTTCCCGTCGATTCCCTCACCAAAGAACAAGCCGCACGAGAATTAGAGCGGCTGGCGGGGGAGATCGCCGCCAACCGAAAAGCCTATTATGAGCATGATGCGCCGGTCCTGACCGATGCTGAATATGATGCGTTGGAGCGGCGCAATCTTCTGATCGAACAGCGCTTTCCAGCCTTAGTCCGGGCTGATAGTCCATCGAAAAGCGTCGGCAGTGCAGCCTCTGCCCGTTTTAACAAAATCACCCACCAAATTGCCATGCTCTCGCTGGACAATGCCTTTACCGATGGCGATGTGGCAGACTTTTTGGGCCGCGCCCAGCGCTTTCTGGGCTTTGAGGATCAACGTGCTTTGGCCTGCACAGCCGAGCCCAAGATTGATGGCCTGTCGCTGTCGGTTCGCTATGAGAAAGGCCAGCTCAAACATGCCGTGACGCGCGGCGATGGCAAGGAAGGTGAAGATGTCACCGCCAATGTGCTGACGATTGGCGATATTCCCAAGAACTTAATGGGCACAGACTGGCCGGAAATCCTAGAAGTGCGCGGCGAAGTCTATTTGAGCCATGCCGCGTTTGAAGCCCTCAATCAGGTGCAATTGGAGGCGGGCGCAGCCCTCTATGCCAATCCCCGCAATGCAGCGGCTGGAAGTCTGCGACAATTGGATCCTGCCATCACCGCCCAGCGTCCTTTGAGCTTTTTCGCCTACGCTTGGGGCGAGGTGAGTGGTTCTTTTGCGGCCACACAAATGGAAGCAGTGGCTAGCTTCGCCCGTTGGGGCTTTAAAACCAATGCGGACATGAAGCTATGTGCCGATACCGCTAGTCTTTTGGCGCATTATCGTGATTTGGGCCTGCGCCGGGCCGAGTTGGGCTATGACATTGATGGCGTCGTCTATAAGGTCAATGATCTGGCGTTGCAGGCGCGCTTAGGGATTGTGACGCGCTTTCCGCGCTGGGCCATTGCGCATAAATTCCCACCCGAACAAGCCACAACCATTCTTGACGCGATCGATATCCAAGTAGGCCGCACCGGTGCTTTGACGCCTGTTGCCCGGGTCCGCCCGGTCACCGTTGGCGGTGTCGTTGTTTCTAACGCAACCCTGCATAATGAGGACTTTATTGCGGGCAAAGCACTCGATCGGGTGACGGGCCTGCCCGTGCGCGGCGGCAAGGATTTGCGTCCGGGCGACCATATCGTCATTCAACGCGCCGGCGATGTAATCCCCCAAATCGTGGATGTATGGGTCGATAAGCGCGAGCCCGACAGTACCCCCTTTGCCTTTCCCCATATTTGCCCGTGCCCGTTGCAGACGCCAGCCATTCGAGGCGGGGATGAGCAAGATGGCGGCCTGGATGTCGTTCGAAGGTGTACGGGCGAATTTGCCTGCCCCTTCCAGCGCTTGCGGCATTTGGAGCATTTTGTCAGCCGCAAAGCCTTTGACATAGACGGTCTCGGCCCCCGCCAATTACAGGACTTCTTCGACTGGGGCCTTGTGAAAGAACCAGCGGACATTTTCAAACTGGAAGGACGTCGTTCAGACCTTGAAGGCCGGGAGGGTTATGGCCAAACCTCGCTCAACAATCTGTTTGCGGCCATCAATCAGCGGCGTGATATTGATCTCTCGCGTTTCATCTTTGGGCTTGGCGTGCGCCATATTGGCGAGACGACCAGTGGCGTGCTTGCCCGTGCCTTTGGGTCTTGGGAGGCCCTAAAGGCTGCCATTGAGGTTGCCCAAACCCATCGCGCCAATGAAGCCTATCGGCAGTTGGAAGCCATTCATGGCTTGGGGCCGCGCGCGCTGGAGGCCTTATTGAACTGGGCAGCTAAAGCTGACTCACCTGTGCAAGCAGGCCTGTTTGATGATGTGGCAGAAAATCTGGCTAAGTTGCGCCTATCCGAAGTTGCCATGCCCGCCCGCAAGGCCTTGATTGAGGTTTTTCCCGATTGGCTTGGCCTTGTCTCGACTCTCAAGTCGGCCGCGGCAGGTCGCCCGCATGATGGCTATACGTCTCTTGCTGCGATTGATGGCATGGGCCCGGTGGCAACCGACGCCTTGCTTGATTTCTTTGCGGAGCCACATAATCGCGATGCGGTGGCGCGCTTGCTCGAACAAGTTCGCCCGCGCGATGCCGAAGCGCCAGCCTCAGATAGCCCGGTAACCGGCCTCACCATTGTCTTTACCGGTAGCCTTGAAACCATGACGCGCGATGAAGCCAAGGCCCAAGCCATCCGCCTTGGGGCTAAAGTGGCAGGAAGTGTCTCTGCCAAAACCGATATTGTGGTGGCAGGTCCTGGGGCTGGCTCAAAACTCGCCAAAGCGAGCGAGTTGGGGGTGCGGGTGATGAGCGAGGCAGAATGGGCTGCGTTTGTTGGCTGATTGACTGCGATTTGTCGTAAACCATTCGCATTGTCGCGCTATGTCTCGGGCTAAACTCTTTTTTCAAAGGCTACCGCTCCCCATGCCTCAACGTTCCAATCATTTTGCCGATCTTGCTTGTGAATCGCTGTCGCGGCGTGGGTTTTTGACGGCCACGGCCGCTTTGCCAGCCTTAAGCCTGATGCCTTCTGAAGCCGAAGCCGCCCCGGCTGGTTTCAAATCTGTTGCCGAAAATCGATTGGATACGGTGGTGGTGCCAGAGGGCTATGTTTGGCAGCCCTTGATTTCCTGGGGCGATCCTTTGTTTGAGGGCATGGCACCTTTAGACTTGACCAAGCGGGGTGCGCCTTTTGCCTTTACGCGGGCGGAGCAGGAAAACCGCTTTGGCACCCATAATGATATGTTGGCCCTATTCCCGGCCAATTGGGCCTATCCTTGGCCCGAAGGCCCTGTCACGCGGGCGATTATGTGTGTGAACCATGAGGCGGTTAGCCCCTTTATGGCCGCCCCCGGCGCGAATGGTCAGCCGATTGATACCAGCGAAGTGGCGTTAGACGCGCTCTATGCCTGTATGGGCGTCAGCGTTTTTGATGTGGCTTATGACCCGGCAAGCGGGGCTTGGTCGGTTGTGAAAGGCCCGGCTGTCGGCATTGGTCGTAACCGCCGCCTGACACCTTATAGCGAAGTCGTTTTTGACGGGTCTGCCGCCAACCATCCTTGGATCACTAAGGCTGGTGCCATCGTCAATGACGTTGAAACTGCCCGCTCTGGCCCTGCCACACGCGCCGGTGCGATCAAGGCCGGGACCTTCCAGAATTGTGCCGGTGGTTTTACACCTTGGGGCACGTATCTGACGGCGGAAGAGAATTTCAACAATCAGTTTTTTACCTCGGACAAGGCAAGTCCAGCCTTGATCGAAGCCCAAGCTGATGCCGCCTTTGGCGTGGATCAAGCCATTTTTCGCTATGACAATGTTTGGCGCATGGGCGGGCCTGCTCAATTTGACTTGAGCCGCAATCCGCATGGACCATCCTTGTATGGCTGGATCGTTGAGATTGATCCCTATGATCCCGACTGGCGGCCCCATAAACACACAGCCCTTGGCCGCAAATGTAATGAATGCGCCACCACGGTCTTGTCCAAAGCCAATAAGGCCGTCGTCTATACCGGCGATGATAGCGCCAATCAGTTTGTCTATAAGTTCGTCTCGCGCGATAAATTTGACCCCACCAACCGGATCGCCAATCGTACGCTTTTGACCCATGGGACGCTTTATGCGGCCCGCTTTGAAGCCGATGGGACGGGCCGCTGGATTGCCTTAACGGCTGCGGCCGCCAACCGTGTCCCGCGGGGCCCCGGCGAGACACCCTTTGCTGATGATGGCGATGTGATGGTGCGTTGCCGCGAAGCCGCGCTTCGGCTGGGTGCAACCAAAATGGACCGCCCTGAAGATGTCGAAAGCCCCACCGATGGTTCGTTCCGCGGCACGGGCACCGTTTTTGTGATGTGTACCGGCAATCTTTCTGACTCGGGTCGGGCGGGAAATGCAGCTAATCCGCGTCGCAAAACCATCGCTGGCGACGGCTTAGAGCGCAATTATCAAGGCCATATTGTGCGCATCGAAGAGGCCCGCCAAGACCCGGCGGCTCTAACCTTTACCTGGGACATTTTTGCGGTGGCTGGCGATCCGGCTGGTGAAATAGCTCCCGTTACCAATCAAGAAGGCAAAGTCGTCAATGCGTCTTCCTGGCTGAATGGTAAGCCGACCACCACGGGTGATCGCTTTGCCATGCCCGATAACATTACCTTTGATCACCGCAAATTCTGCTGGATCACAACAGACGGTACGCCCGAGACTTTCCCCTGTAATGATGGGGTCTATGTCCTGCCGATGGTTGGTAAAGGGCCACGTCCGGTGAAGCGCTTTTTGACAGTGCCAATCGGGGCCGAATGCTGCGGGCCACTTCTGGCGTGGGACCAAAAGACCTTCTTCTGTGGCGTCCAGCATGTGGGTGCAGAAAATGTCAAAGGCCAGAATTATCGCGGTGAAGCGGCTGGGCCTTATTCCACCTTCCCCAATGGCGGTTGGCCGCGCGACAGTGTGATTTATGTTCGTCGCCAAGATGGTGGCACAGTTGGCACCTAAGGTGCCGGCAGCCTCTGATGTTTTTGGCAATCTAACCGCAATTTAACGTGCCAGACAGGAAACAATCGTCCACGACATAAGCCATGGTCATGGACTGGGGTGTACCCCCGCAATCGGGACCTGGGGGGATATCAGCGCAGACGCGACTGATGACGCGTTTAGCCGCGATCGCGGTTTGGCTGGTGCTTGGCTTTGCGCTGCTATCAACGCAACCCCACCTGCTGCCCTCGATTGAGCCTGCAGGGGTTGCGGCAGTGCGGCTTGAGCCTTTGACGCGCACTCCCAAGGCGGCTCTGTCAGCCTCTGTTGCACCTGTCGCCGGATCAAAGCCACGCGCAGCCGAAACGATAAAGGGCGTGACGGCCCCACCCCCTTTGCGCACAATGCCAAGACCGGGGCCAAGACCGGGGCGAGACGGGCACGATGCCGCAAGCCCAATTGGCCGCCAGCCTGCAACGACACCTAGTGGCATCGCTCCCGTGCAGCCAGCCCTTGCCGGAACGGGCCCCGCGGCCAGTGGGCCGGCCGTGCACAGCCTCACCCCGCAAAGTCAGGCCATCATCAAAGCACAAGCTTGCGCCCAGCTGGACCCCAAAGACCGCCCACCCGATTGCCCGCCCAATGCCGAACTAAAGCGCCTGTTGCAAGTCGCGCGTGGGCCCAAATATCGCCCGGAAAATGCCGAAGGTTTCTCACGCCATGAACTGCGCTGGCGTGATATTCCCCCACCTTGTTTGGAAGATGGGCAAAAGGTCAAAATGACCGGCATGGGGGCCTGTGTGCGGTTTGGGAATACGCCTTCGCGCGTGCGCTCCCCGCAAGAAATTTGTGAAGCCAAGGGGCTGGGCGGCTGTGCCCCTGTGCCGTCGCAAGCCGCCGTCAATGCGGCGGTGAAACAGGTGAAAGGGCAATGAGGCACTTGCGGTTTTGTGACTCTGATGAGGGTTTGCAGAAGGAACGGGATGAATTAGGCTCAGGCGTATGATCACATCCGCGCCGGTTCTTCAGACCCCAAACCTCACCCTCCGCGGCCACACTGTGGAGGATTTTGACCGCCTCGCTGCCATGTGGTCCGACCCATTGGTCGTGAAACATATCGGGGCGCGGGCATCAACGCCGCAAGAAGCATGGTTTCGCTTGTTGCGCTATATCGGGCACTGGCCCGCCTTAGGCTATGGCTATTGGGCGGTATGCGACAAGCAAACAGGCCTTTATATCGGCGACGTTGGCCTTGCCGATCATAAGCGCGGCATGCATCCAGATTTTGAGGCGACGCCAGAAGCCGGTTGGGTGATTATTCCACCCATGGCGGGCAGGGGGCTTGCCACCGAAGCCATGCAAGCAACCCTCGACTGGTATGAAGCCACGTATGGCCGCGCCCGCACCGTGTGTATGATCGAGTCGGTACACGCACCCTCTATCCGGGTTGCCGAAAAACTGGGTTATAAGCGCTTTGCCGAAACCTCGATGGCAGCGGGGCCTGTTAGTTTGTTTCAGCGCCTTTGATCCAAGCCTCAACCGGGCCCTTTTGCAGGATCGTCAACGGATTGCCCTTGCGGTCAACCTTATTGCCCAAAGCCAAGCGGACCCAGCCTTCGGAAATACAATATTCCTCAACATTGGTCTTTTCCTCGCCCTTAAAGCGGATCCCGACACCTTTGGCGAGGATCTCTTCATCATAGTAGGGGCTGCGGGGATTGACGCTCAAACGGTCGGGCAGGGCGGTGGGGCTGGTTTCATCGGTCATAGGCGCTGCTTAGCCTAATGCGGGCGCGAACCTCAAGGGGGCGGTGTAGTGGGCTAAGATAGGATTGTCGCGACCCGTGCCATGACGTCTGCTAGAACACGCTCAGACAGCCGTTTTTGCGCTTCAAGAATAGCAAGCTGCATGATCCCATCTCCGGACATGGTTAGATAGATCGCACAATCTGACTGGACAAACTAATTGCTTTGGAGGTGGTGTGGGCCGGGGGATCATAATGACGCGAACGCGCAAGTTCCTTCGGCTAGATTCCAAACGGGGACACCCGACCACCCAACGCTGATTGCCGATTGTCTCGCATGCACTTGTATGATATTGTCATGACAATCGGAGGTGCCAATTATGCCCGCTAACGCGCTTATTCAGACGCGGATTGATGAAGATATCAAGGCACGTGCCAGTGCAGTCTTGGAAAAGTCGGGCCTTACGGTTTCCGATGCTGTGCGCATTATGTTGACACGTACCGCCAATGAAGGCGTGTTTCCTATGGACATTGCGCCGCGGGGTTCAAGCACCGAGGATTTTGACGCTTGGTTTCGGGCAAAAGTCCAAGAAGCTTTGGAAGATCCTCGCCCCACGATCCCCCATCAAGATGTAGAGGCACATTTTGCCCTGAAACGACGTGAATTGTTGGCACGAACAGAGGCCAAATGAAGCTAAGCTGGACTCATCAAGCATTTGGTGACCGCGAAGCGATTTTGGATCATATCGCCAGGGACAACGCGATAGCAGCTGTTGAGACAGACGACCTTATTGTTGCTGCCGTCGAAAACCTCCTCGTTTTCCCGATGATGGGGCGCTTGGGCAGGGTCGCGGGGACGCGCGAATTGGTTGTCGCTAAGTCTGACTATATTGTCGCTTACAGATTAGCCGATCAACACCAAGAGGTTGTCATTTTGTGTGTTATCCATGGCGCACAGCAGTGGCCGGAAATGATGGAGTAAGGTGCCTGTTCATGCGCACCTCTCATCCGGCGGCAAGCAATTGGCTTGGCGCGGGTGACGAAATTTAGCGCTTAAAAGCGCCGAATACGCGCGGCGCGAGTTGCTAAAGAAAGGTAATTCTGGTGGGGGCACTCTGATTGATGAAATCAGAGCCGCCATGCCCGCTGCCTTAGCCCAATGCGAACGGCTTCCTCACGGGGGCGGTGTCGTGGGGTGGGGGATGACCGACACAGCAAGTCCGCCACTGGCTTGGCTCATGCGGTCATCATTGGTCCAGAGCGCATCACACCCGTGATATTGCGCGCAAGCCACATGAAGCGCATCGGGCATCTTCAATTGTCCTCGCGCAACCAGGTGTGCCCCCTGTCGAAAGATGGCCTCGTTGAGTTCAAGGACCTTCACGCGGTGGAAGAAACGCTCGTAATCTTGCAGCAAGAAGCTGTTTCCGATGCGCAAGGGCCCCGCCAAGCATTCAGCTATGACGAGATGGGATATGGCAAATTCGTCATTGGGCGCGGCTGCGATCTTCAACAAGACCGTCTCGTGGAGAGCTGATGCGGACTCGAGTGCATAGATGACAATGCAGCTATCGAGATAGATTAATCCCATGCCGCACGTGCATCCTCAATATCGCGTTCAATTTGCGTGTGATCGCGCTGCGCCTTTGTCGGCTTCCGCGACACCAACCATGTGAACAGCCCCGCACCACTATGAGGCGCGGCTTGACAGTCGTCATCCTGCTCAATGGGCACGAGGCGCATCACAGGCTTGCCACGGTTTGCGATGATAACCTCTTCGCCCGCCTGCGCACATTTCACCAGTTCCGACAGGCGGTTTTTGGCCTCAAGAATATTCACCTGCATGGTCGTTGCTCCAACTTGGCTAGAATGATAGCCTATTCTAGCCAGATACGAAAGCCAGTCTTGGGCTTTGTCGTGGTCGGCTAAGTCAGGATTGTTGCAACCCGTGCCACGACATCTGACAGGAAAGCGGCGGGAAGCTACTCGACCTTGCGGCCTCCGCGTGCGGCACTGTCCAACACGCGAGGCTGATCACATTCTATAATCGTACAATCCCGGTGGTTTGAACACCAGGGATCGGAACGGCAAAACCCAATCGCCTCGCAAAGTTCCCGGCATGGGTGATGGGCAAAACGATCGGCAGTTTAGTTGCAAGATTGAAGGCCGTTAGGGAGATGATCACGACGGGCCAGCTGCACCGTTGCTCCTGCCCCTGAGTTAGATTTAATGACTCCAGATAGATGTCGCCTCGGTTCACAGAAGCTCTCCGCCTACCGATGGCAAATCCAGCCAGTCACGGTTTTCTCGTGCATCGGCCTCGATCCTCTGTGTTATGTTTTTGGACAACATAAATGAGGGGCGGAGCCATGAATGCGCGCTAATTGGTTGCCCTCGGGACAAATCGCGATATAAAGTAAGTATGACGTGGTCGCCTACCTTTGATACTGCAATCGGGGTTGCAGGTCTTATGGCCTCAATGGCTGGGATTTGGTTTTCCTACCGTTCATTGAAAGAAGCCGAACTTGCCAAGAAGGCAGCACAAAGTGCGGATACTGCCGCACAAGCAGCACGGGATTCGGTTCGTCGAGAAGATCGAAAGGCCAAGCTTCTGACCAAATTGACGCAACTTCTTTCGATATCCGACACGATGTGGCGAAATCCGGGAAATTTGGTGGAAGAGATGTTTGAGCCGATGCAAATTGAGCTGAGACGGGAACTGTCGAATTGTGCGAATGCCGCTGCTGGAAACTATCCAGATATTCAGAAACGACTCCGGAATGCGACCATCTTTTTGGACGATCTAGCCGAAAGCCAAGTGGGCGATGAAGACGAGGTTCAAGATGCCCGAAAGCGCTTGATTCAATCTATAGGTCACACTATCTCCGATATTCGCGGGGAGCTTGAATTGGGAGCACATGATCATGGATGAGAATGTATCTGCCCTCTATTCCCTCCTGCTCGATAAAACCCGTGGTGGGTCGCTTGCATGGGCTGCAACGGATGGGGGGACCGCTTTCATTGCGCCCGTCGGGAATCAAACCGTCAAGATTGGGGGTATTCGGGCCAAAGCAAAGCAAAGTTCATCCGGCAATGCATTTGCAGGCTTACCCAAGGATTGGGATCGGCAGCCGACTATTGTTGTTTACGACAGCAAGCTGAATGTGGTGGCCTCTGGTGGCGTCGACGGTCAACCAATCCAAAACGCATTGGCTGCGATCAGCCCATTTGGGATTGAGAATATTTCAAGTCCCCGCTTGCTTGAGCTCGCTGATCTGCTGGCGACAAAGTATGGCAAGCCGTCAAGTGTCCAGCAATTAGTTGAGACGCTAAAGGCAAGCTAGCTTGGCGATGGCGGTTTGCGCCCCAACCCCCACTGCACCCAGCCTGTCTGCAGGCCTTTACAAACCAGACTCACCAGACTAGTAACGCCGCTCTTGCTTGGACCGGCTGTGGAGAACCTTGGTGTTCTTCAGACGCGGGACGATAAAAGCGCAGGGTTCATGCCGCCGAAAAGGGCATGTCGCCTCTGATGGCGCGGTCATACGCGTCTTTGCTTCTTCGACCCCGTCAGACGGCTTTTCCAGCTAAAATTAAGTTTGCGCAGCCTGATGCGTCGCCGGTCAAAATGGCGTCGTAGCGGGCTTCGTTCGATGTTTGACATGCGGTCCTATCGATTGGATGACCGCTTCGCGAGGGTAAATATGGCTCAACAGACCATCCGGATCAGGCTCAAAGCCTTCGACCACCGGGCGCTGGATCAGTCCGCCAAGGAGATTGTCTCCACGGCAAAGCGCACTGGCGCAATGGTACGGGGCCCTGTGCCTTTGCCAACGCGCACTGAACGTTTCACCGTCAACCGCTCGCCACACGTCGATAAGAAGTCGCGCGAGCAGTTTGAAATCCGCACGCATAAGCGCGTGCTCGACATCGTAGACCCAACACCACAAACGGTGGACGCGCTGATGAAGCTCGATCTCGCTGCCGGTGTTGACGTCCAAATTAGTCTGTAAGGGCGCCGGCTATGCGTACAGGATTGATCGCAAAGAAAATGGGCATGACCCGCGTGTTTGCTGCCGATGGCGCACACGTGCCGGTCACTGTCCTGGCTCTCGAAGGCTGCCAAGTGGTGGCCCAAAAGACCGACGACAAAGATGGCTATACCGCCTTGCAAGTGGGCGCAGGTGCCCGCAAGGCCAAGAACGTTACCCAGCCTATGCGTGGCCATTATGCCAAGGCCAGCGTTGAGCCTAAGGCGAAACTGCGTGAGTTCCGCGTCTCGGCCGACAATTTGGTCGACGTGGGTATGGAATTGACCGCTGACCATTTTGTGCCCGGCCAAAAGGTTGATGTCTCTGGCATCACCATCGGTCGCGGGTTTTCTGGTGCGATGAAGCGCTGGAACTTCGGTGGTTTGCGTGCCACGCACGGTGTGTCTCTGTCGCACCGTTCGCATGGCTCGACCGGTCAACGCCAAGACCCAGGTAAGGTTTTCAAGGGCAAGAAGATGGCCGGACACTATGGTGTTGAGCGCGTCACCACCCAAAACCTTGTCATCGTCCGTACCGATGTTGAGCGTGGCTTGATCCTGATCCGTGGTGCCGTTCCAGGCGCTGAAGGCTCTTGGGTTGAAATCCGTGACGCGGTGAAGTCTGCAGCTCCCGCGAGCCTGCCAAAGCCAGCCGCTTTCCGTAAGCCCGGCGATCTGAAAATCGTTCAAGCTGACGCGGAAGTCGCGGCTCCTGTCGAAACTCAAGAGGGAGCCGAATAATGAAACTCGACGTCCTGAAATTAGATGGCAGCAAGGCTGGCTCGGTAGAGCTGGACGACGCCATCTTTGGTGTGGCACCCCGTGCCGACATCTTGCACCGCGTGGTGCGTTATCAGTTGGCCAAGCGCCGCGCTGGTACGCATGACACGCAAAACCGTGGCGAAGTTTCGCGCTCGCACTCCAAGTTCGGCAAGCAAAAGGGTTCTGGCGGCGCTCGTCACGGTTCCCGTAACGCGCCGATCTTCCGGGGCGGTGGCGTGGCGCATGGCCCACACCCACGTTCGCATGCACATAGCTTGAACAAAAAAGTTCGCGCTTTGGGTATGAAAATGGCTCTCTCGGCTAAGGCGGCTGAAGGTTCGCTCATCATTCTCGATCAAGCAGCCCTCGACGCACCCAAGACGAAAGTCTTGTTGGAAAACTTCGGCAAGCTCGGCGTGACCAATGCTTTGGTTATCGGCGGCGCTCAAGTCGACGCCAATTTCCAACTTGCTGCCCGTAACGTTCCGAATGTAGACGTTCTGCCAGCTGCTGGCCTCAATGTTTACGACGTCCTGCGTCGCCACAAGCTGGTTTTGTCGCGTGATGCGATTGAAGCCATCTCGGCACGCTTTGCAAGCAAAGGGGAGGCTGCATAATGGCACTTTCCGAACGCCACTACGATACCATCCTGGCCCCTTGGATCACGGAAAAGGGCACTTTGCTCTCCGAAGTGAACCAAGTGATCTTCCAGGTGCCGCTGACGGCAACCAAGCCCGCCATTAAAGAAGCTGTTGAGGCGCTCTTTAAGGTAAAGGTGAAGGCCGTCAATACCATTCGCGTTCAAGGCAAGACCAAGCGCTTCAAGGGCGTGATGGGCAAGCGGAACGACTTCAAGAAAGCAATCATCACGCTGGTCGAAGGCGAGACGATTGATGTGACGACGGGGCTCTAAGGAATGGCACTCAAGACATTCAAGCCGACCTCTGAAGGTCGTCGCCAGCTGGTGATCGTTGACCGTAAGTCCTTGTACAAGGGCAAGCCGGTTAAAGCGTTGACCGAAGGCTTGACCAAGACGGGTGGTCGCAACAACACCGGCCGCGTAACCTCGTTCCGTTCGGGCGGTGGTCACAAGCGCACCTATCGCATCATCGACTTCAAGCGTCGTAAGTGGGATATGCCAGCAACGGTTGAGCGTTTGGAATATGATCCAAACCGCACCGCCTTCATCGCACTGATCAAGTACGAAGATGGTGAGCTGTCCTACATCGTGGCCCCTCAGCGCCTTGCCGTTGGTGACACCATTGTCGCCGGCGAAAAGGTCGATGTGAAGCCAGGCAACGCGATGTTATTGAAGTCGATCCCCGTGGGCACGATCATTCACAACGTCGAAATGAAGCCTTTGAAGGGCGCTCAGATCGCACGTTCGGCTGGTTGCTACGTGCAATTGGTTGGCCGCGACACTGGTTATGCGCAGATCCGCTTGTCCTCGGGCGAGTTGCGCATGGTTCCAGATAGCTGCATCGCCACCATTGGTGCAGTTTCCAACCCAGACAATATGAACGAAAACTCGGGTAAGGCCGGGCGTTCGCGTTGGTTGGGCATTCGTCCTTCGGTTCGTGGTGTCGCCATGAACCCGGTTGACCACCCACATGGCGGCGGCGAAGGCCGTACCTCTGGCGGTCGCCACCCCGTAACCCCTTGGGGTAAGAAAACCCGCGGTCCAAAAACCCGCAGCAACACGACGACTGACCGGTTGATTATCCGTCGTCGTCACGAAAAGAAGGCTTAAGACGATGCCTCGTTCGGTATGGAAAGGTCCGTTTGTGGACGGTTACCTCCTCGCCAAGGCGGAGAAGGCGGCGGAATCTCCCCGTCGTGAAGCGATCAAAACCTGGTCGCGTCGCTCCACCATCATGCCTCAGTTCATTGGCCTGACCTTCCAGGTTCACAATGGTCACAAGTTTGTGCCTGTGAATGTTTCGGAAGAAATGGTTGGCCATAAGCTCGGCGAATTCGCTCCAACCCGTACCTATTTCGGTCACGGGGCGGACAAGAAGTCGAAGCGGAGGTAGGCGCATGTCAAAAGCAAAAACCCCTCGCGCCTTGTCTGACAAGGAAGCTTTGGCCCAAGCCCGCAACCTGCGGACCAGCGGTCAAAAGCTGAACTTGGTGGCACAAAGCATTCGTGGCTTGAAAGTGGACAAGGCCTTGGCTGAACTTCAGTTTTCGCCAAAGCGCATTGCCATCGACGTTCGCAAGTGCCTGCAATCGGCCATCGCAAACGCCGAAAACAACCATGGCCTCGATATCGATGCTTTGGTCGTTGCCCAAGCCTATGTCGGCAAAGGTCTGGTTATGAAGCGTATGAACACCCGGGCTCGCGGTCGCGGCGCTCGTATTGAAAAGCCCTTCTCGCACATCACCATCGTTGTGCGTGAGATGGAAGGAGCGGCCTGATGGGTCAGAAGGTCAATCCAATCAGCATGCGTCTGGGCATTAACCGGACGTGGGACAGCCGCTGGTATGCTAACACGGGCGAATATGCGAAGCTTCTGCATGAAGACATCGCAGTTCGCGCCTTCTTGAAAAAGAAGCTGAAGCAAGCTGGTGTGTCGCGCATCGTGATCGAGCGCCCACACAAGAAGTGCCGCGTGACGGTTTATACGGCGCGTCCAGGTATTGTTATCGGCAAAAAAGGCGAAGATATTCAAAAGCTTCGTAAGGATCTTACCGGTATCGTCAAGGACGCGGAAGTGTTCTTGAACTTGGTCGAAATCCGTAAGCCAGAGCTGGATGCAACCTTGGTTGCTGAAAGCGTTGCTCAACAGCTCGAGCGTCGCGTGGCTTTCCGCCGTGCGATGAAGCGCGCGATGCAATCTTCCATGCGCATGGGCGCTGGCGGGATCCGCATCACGGTTGCGGGTCGTTTGGGCGGTGCTGAAATCGCCCGGACCGAATGGTATCGTGAAGGCCGCGTGCCTTTGCACACCTTGCGGGCGGATGTGGATTATGGCGTTGCAGAAGCCACCACCGCTTATGGCATCATCGGCATCAAATGCTGGGTCTTCAAAGGCGAAATTTTTGAGCGCGACCCATTGGCTCAAGACAAGCGTGCTGCTGAAGTGGGTGACGCACGTCCCCGCCGCGACAATGATCGTGAAGATCGTCGTCCACGCAATGATCGCAACGATCGTGACAACCGCGGCCGTGGTCGTGGTCGTGGCGACGCGGCTCAAGCTGGCGCGTAAGGGAGGAACTGAAACATGTTGTCACCTAAACGTACCCGCTTCCGTAAGCAGTTCAAAGGCCGCATCCATGGTGCTGCAACCGGCGGGGCAACCCTGTCGTTTGGCATGTATGGTTTGAAGGCTTTGGCACCTGAGCGCGTCACCGCGCGTCAAATCGAAGCTTGCCGCCGCGCCATCACGCGTCAAATGAAGCGTCAAGGCAAAGTTTGGATTCGGATTTATCCAGACGTGCCAGTGTCCAAGAAGCCAAACGAAGTTCGGATGGGTAAGGGCAAAGGTTCACCTGAATTTTGGGCCGCACGGGTAAAGCCCGGTCGGATCATGTTCGAAATCGACGGTGTTGCACAAGAGATTGCAGAAGAAGCATTGCGCCTCGGCGCTGCGAAACTGCCTATCGCGTGCAAGATCATTTCACGTGCCGACTTCGGTCTGGCTTAAGGGAGCGTCCACTATGAAAGCCGCTAACGCGCGGGCTTTGACGCCCGACCAATTGCAAGAAGAGCTGCTCAAGCTGAAAAAAGAGCAATTCAACTTGCGTTTCCAACGTGCGACAGGTCAACTTGAAAAGACCCATCGCATCAACCAGGTCCGCAAGGACATCGCGCTCGTCAAGACGATGATGCGCGAGAAGACCACAGCAACGGCTGTTTAAGGAGTAATCGATGCCAAAGCGTATGATGCAGGGCGTCGTGGTGAGCGACAAAGGCGATAAATCCATCGTCGTGAAGGTAGAACGTACCTTCCTCCACCCAGTCCTTAAAAAGACGGTGCGCCGCTCGAAGCGCTACCATGCCCATGATGACGCAAATGCGTACAAAACGGGTGAGGTCGTGCAGATCCAGGAATGCCCGCCTAAGTCCAAACTGAAGCGGTGGGAAGTGATTGGTCGCGTCGGCAGCTAGGGCTGTCCGATACGGGCTAATAGAAGAGGATCGATTATGATTCAGATGCAAACAAATCTGGATGTCGCGGACAATTCCGGTGCTCGTCGCGTCATGTGCATTAAAGTACTTGGCGGGTCGAAGCGTCGTTATGCGTCCGTCGGCGACGTGATTGTTGTCTCCATTAAAGAGGCAATTCCACGTGGCCGCGTGAAGAAGGGTGACGTCCGTAAGGCCGTTGTCGTTCGCGTCGCAAAGGACATCAAGCGTAAAGACGGCTCCACCATCCGGTTTGACCGGAGTGCGGCTGTACTCGTGAATAACTCGCATGAGCCTATTGGCACCCGGATCTTTGGACCGGTTCCGCGCGAACTCCGCGCAAAGAACCATATGAAGATCATTTCGTTGGCTCCGGAGGTACTCTAGGATGGCTGCGAAACTTAAAAAAGGTGACAAGGTCGTTGTCTTGACCGGTAAGGACAAGGGCAAGACGGGTGAAGTGGTCAAAGTTCTGCCGAAGGAAAACCGTTTGGTGGTCCAGGGCGTGAACATGGTCAAAAAGCACCAGAAGCAGACCCAAGCCCAAGAAGCTGGTATTCGTGCGTTTGAAGCTCCGCTTCAAATCAGCAACGTTGCTTACATGGACCCTACGGATGGCAAGCCAACCCGGGTCGGTTTCAAAACCTTGGACGACGGTCGTAAAGTCCGTTTTGCCAAGCGTTCTGGGGAGGTGATCGGCGATGTCTGAGACCCAAACTTATCAAGCCCGCTTGAAGACCGAGTATAACGAGCGCATCCGCGCCGCTATGCAAGAGAAATTCAACTATACCAACGCCATGCAGATTCCACGTCTCGATAAGATCGTGATCAACATGGGCGTCGGTGAATCCGTTGCAGACAGCAAGAAGATGCAGTCGGCTTTGGCTGCTTTGAGTGCGATTGCTGGTCAAAAGCCAGTCACCACCAAAGCCCGCAAGTCGATCGCAGGTTTCAAGCTGCGTGAAGGCATGGCAGTCGGCGCGAAGGTAACTTTGCGCGCAGAACGCATGTATGAATTCCTCGACCGTCTGATCACGATCGCGCTGCCGCGCGTGAAGGATTTCCGCGGTCTCAACGGCAAGTCGTTTGACGGCCGTGGGAATTACGCCATGGGCCTCAAGGAGCACCTCGTGTTCCCTGAAATCAACTATGATCAGGTCGACCAGATCTGGGGCATGGACATCATCGTCTGTACGACGGCTCGCACGAATGAAGAAGCGAAAGCCCTTCTTTCTGAGTTCAACTTCCCATTCCGGAACTGATATCATGGCGAAGAAAAGTGCTATCAACCGCAATGACAACCGTAAGGCCCTGGTGAAGAAATTCTCGGCTAAGCGCGCACGCCTCAAGGCCATCGCGACCGATGAAAATCTGCCACTGGAAGAGCGCTTTGCGGCTCGTTTGAAGCTGGCGGAGCTTCCGCGTAACTCGGCCGAAAACCGCGTTCGCAATCGCTGCGAGGTGACAGGTCGTCCCCGCGCTTTCTATCGTAAGCTCCGCATGTCGCGGATTGCGTTGCGGGACCTCGCGTCCTCCGGCATGATCCCCGGCATGACAAAAGCTAGCTGGTAAGGGAGGGTTGTCATGCAAGTGAACGATCCCGTCGGCGACATGCTCACTCGGATCCGCAATGCTCAAATGCGGAACCGTTCGACTGTCACCACTCCAAAGTCCACCCTGCGTGCCCGCGTCCTCGATGTTCTCGTCGGCGAAGGTTACATCCGTGGCTATGGGGATATCGAAGTGAACGGCAAGATTGAGTTGGAGATCCAGCTCAAATATTTCGACGGTGCGCCCGTGATCGATACGATCAAGCGCATTTCGAAGCCTGGCCGTCGTGTTTATTCCTCTGTGAAGGACCTTCCGCTCGTGCGTAACGGTCTGGGTATTGCGATCCTCTCCACGCCTAAGGGTGTGATGTCGGACGCGGCTGCTCGGGCTAACAACGTCGGCGGCGAGATCCTCGCGCACGTCTACTAAGGGAGCCGAGAATGTCACGTATCGGCAAACAACCTGTCGCTTTGGCTGGTGCTACCGTCACGATTGACGGCGACATCATCAAGGCAAAAGGCCCACAAGGCGAATTGTCCTTCAAGCTGCACGAGCAAGTCTCGGTCACGATTGAGGGCGGTGTCATTGTGGTTTCCCCTAAGAATGACTCGAAGCTGGCTCGCTCCTTGTGGGGCATGTCGCGCTCGATGATCGCAAACATGGTTGAAGGCGTCACCAAGGGCTTTGAGCGTACGCTCGAGCTGGTCGGCGTCGGCTATCGTGCAGCGATGGCGGGCAAGGATCTTGAATTGTCGCTCGGCTATTCGCACCCAATCATCTACAAAGCACCAACTGGTGTGACGTTTGCGGTGCCTAAGCCAACCGAAATCAAAATCACCGGCAAAGACAAGCAAGAGCTGGGTCAAATTTGCTCGGAAATTCGCAAATATCGTCCGCCCGAGCCCTATAAGGGCAAAGGCGTCCGCTATGCTGGCGAAACCGTCCGTCGCAAGGAAGGCAAGAAGAAATAATGCCATCTTCATTAGCATTAAAGACCAAGCGCACGCTTCGCACGCGCTCCCGTCTTCGGGCTTTGGCCAACGGCCGTTTGCGGCTTTCGGTGCATCGCTCGTCAAAAAATATTTCCGCACAAATCATCGACGACTCCAAAGGGGTTACGCTGGTTTCGGCTTCGTCTTTGGAGGCAGCTTTGCGCGCGTCTGAAGGTCCAAAGCTGGACGATGCAATTGCCGTCGGTAAATTGCTGGCAGAGCGCGCCATTGAAAAGGGCGTGAAGCAAGTGGTTTTCGACCGTGGTGGTTATTTGTATCATGGGCGCGTTAAAGCGCTCGCCGACGCCGCGCGTGAAGCCGGCCTTGAGTTCTAAGGAGTAGATCTGATGGCTCGCAGGCCGGAACGTGAACAAAAGAACGAAGAGCGTGATAGCGAATTCGTAGATCGTCTCGTCGCGATTAACCGCGTCGCGAAGGTTGTGAAGGGTGGTAAGAACTTTGGTTTTGCCGCTCTGGTCGTCGTCGGTGACGAAAAGGGTCGTGCAGGGTTCGGCAAGGGCAAGGCCCGCGAAGTCCCTGAAGCAATCCGTAAGGCAACCGAAGAAGCAAAGCGCCGCATGCAGCGTATTCCGCTGCGCGAAGGCCGCACCTTGCATCACAATGCCGCTGGGCGTTGGGGTGCGGGTAAAGTGATCGTCCGCTCGGCCCCTCCAGGGACCGGCTTGATCGCGGGTGGTCCGATGCGGGCTGTGTTTGAAGTGTTGGGCATTAAGGACGTGGTTTCCAAGTCCTTGGGCTCGTCCAACCCTTACAACATGGTGCGCGCAACATTTGACGCTTTGGGCGAGCAAATCTCGCCCCGTCAGGTCGCCAACAAGCGTAACTTGAAGGTCGCTGACGTTCTGGTTCGTCGTAAAGACGGTGCCAGCGGCGTCGAAGGCTCGGAGGGCTAATCGTGGCTGTTGTTGTTGTTAAACAAACGGGTTCGCCCATTCGTCGTCGCTACGACCAGCGTGAAACGCTGGTCGGGCTTGGCCTGAACAAATTGAATCGGGTTCGTGAACTTGAAGATACACCTGCTATCCGCGGGATGATCGCCAAGGTTTCGCATTTGGTTCAAGTCGTGGAGGAGCGCGCGTAAGCGTGCTTTAGGAACACCATGAAACTGAATGAATTGTCCGACAACGAAGGCGCTACCAAAGCCCGCATGCGGGTTGGTCGCGGTGTTGGTTCGGGTAAAGGCAAGACTTCCGGTCGCGGTGTCAAAGGTCAAAAGTCGCGTCGCGGCGTTTCGATCAATGGCTTCGAAGGCGGTCAAATGCCAATCCACATGCGCGTGCCAAAGCGTGGCTTCAACGCCCGCTGCACCAAGGACCATGCTTGGGTGAACTTAGGCCTTCTGGCCAAGGCCATCGCTGCTGGCCGTTTGGATGCTGGCAAGCCAATCGACGAGGCCGCTTTGGTTGCCTCTGGTTTGGTTCGTCGCGTTCGCGATGGCGTCCGGATCCTGAACAAGGGTGAGATCGGCGGTAAAGTTGAACTCATCGTGACTGGCGCTTCGGAGGCTGCAATCGCAGCAATTGAAGCCGCTGGTGGCAAAATCACCCTAACCGGCAAGGCCAAAGCTGAGAAGCAAGCAGCCTGAGCCCTTGAGGTCTGATGCGCAATCCCCGATATGGGGGGTGCGCACCTCTTTTTGGCGCGCCAGGCGGATATCCGCTTCGGCGCGCTTTTCAATTTTGGAAGGCACCACGTTCCATGGCTTCAGCAGCCGAGCAACTTGCCCGTAATTTGAACTTCGCATCCTTTGCGAAGGCCAAGGATCTGCACGCGCGGATCATTTTCACCGTGATCGCTTTGATCTGTTACCGCCTCGGGACCTTCATCCCGATCCCGGGTATTGATATTGAAGCCTTTGCCCGCGCCTTTTCGCAAGCGCAGCAGGGCATTTTGGGCATGGCTAACATGTTCTCCGGTGGTGCGGTGGAACGTTTGGCGGTCTTTGCCCTCAACGTGATGCCTTATATTTCGGCTTCCATTATCATCCAATTGCTTTCGTCCTTCCCTGGGCGGTTAGAGCAATTGAAGAAGGAAGGTGAATCGGGGCGGGCTCAGCTCAATCAATATACGCGCTATTTGACGGTTGTTTTGGCTGTCGCCCAGTCCTTGACTATTGCTAACGGTTTGGCCAGCTCGCCCGGCGTTGTGATTGATCCGGGCCCCATGTTTATTGCGTCCACCGTCATCACCTTGACCGGCGGTACAATGCTTTTGATGTGGATTGGTGAGCAGATTACCGCTCGTGGTATCGGTAATGGCGTTTCCTTGATCATTTTTGCGGGTATTGTGGCCGAAGTACCCAAGTCTATCTTCCGCGCCTTAACCTTGGCGCAAGAAGGCTCGATCTCTGGCGTGGCCATTGTTGCGCTTGTCTTGATCTTGACCTTGGCAATCATCCTGATCGTGTTTGTCGAGCGCTCGCAGCGCCGCATTGTGGTTCAATATCCAAAGCGCCAAGTGGGCAATAAAATGACGATGGGGGAGCAATCCTTCCTGCCGCTCAAGATTAACACCGCAGGCGTTATTCCGCCGATCTTTGCATCGTCCCTGCTTCTGTTGCCGGCGACTATGGCGGGCTTCTTGGCCAGCGGTCAGTTGCCGGAGAATGCCCCCGATTGGCAGGTGGTCATGCAAGAGGGAATTCGCACAACAGCGGGCCTTTTGTCGCATGGTCAGCCTTTATTCATTGCCTTATTCGGCGTGCTGATCATGTTCTTCAGCTTCTTCTATACGTCGGTTGTGTTTAATACCGAAGAGACTGCCGACAATTTGCGTAAGCAAGGCGGCTTCTTGCCCGGCATTCGTCCAGGCGCGAAGACGGCGGACTATTTGGATATGGTGATGAGCCGCTTGACGATGATCGGGGCAATTTACCTGGTTATTGTGTGTCTTGTCCCCGAGGCGATCAGCGCCAATTTGGGTATGCAATTTTATCTGGGTGGGACATCTTTGCTCATTGTCGTCTCGGTAACAATTGATACGGTGGCGCAAATCCAGTCTCATATGCTGGCGCACCAGTATGAGGGCATGATCAAGAAGTCGAAGCTAAAAGGGCGGGGACGCTAAGTCCTAAAGTCCAAGCGCGGCTCTGAAGGGGGAAACTAGGATGATGAATTTGATCATGTTCGGCCCCCCCGGGGCAGGCAAGGGCACGCAAGCCAAGCGCTTGGTTGAGGGGCGGGGCTTTGTCCAGCTTTCAACCGGGGACATGCTGCGCGCCGCCCGTGCGTCGGGTTCCGACCTTGGCCAGCGTGTGGCGGCCGTGATGGATTCAGGCTCGCTCGTTTCAGATGAAATTGTCATTGAACTGATCGACGACCAAATCACCCGCAATCCCGGCGTCGCAGGCTTTATCTATGACGGTTTCCCCCGTACCACGGCCCAAGCGATCGCTTTGGATGGCCTTTTGGCGTCACGCGGTCAACGGATTGATTTGGTTATCCGCTTGGTGGTTGACGATCAGGAGCTTCTGGCCCGCATCACCAAGCGCTTTGAAGACCAGGGCCGGTCGGACGATAATCCAGAGACTTTTGTAAAGCGTTTGGCAGCCTATAATAGTCAAACCGCACCACTCCTGCCTTTTTATGGCGACCGGGGCTTGCTGCGGGAAGTCGACGGCATGGCCAGCATGGATGCAGTAGCTGTCGCAATTGATAAGGCCTTGGCAGGCTAAGCACCTTTTTCCGCCGCTTCCACGACAAACCCACTTTGGTTGGCGGGTTCAGCAGACGGCTAGAGCCCCCCAGAGCCCCAAGGACTTCAAAATCGTCAAAGTGGATTTCAGCGCCAAGCGTTGACTTACGTGTGGCATCGCATTAACAAGCGCTCTTCCGTTAAAGGACGCATGCCAACCGACCGGACTGCCGGATGGTTGGTTATGCGTTGTTTTGCGCATCTCATGGTTTGTTCCTTAAAAAACAAGCCTTAAAACAACAGATTGACCGCACGGCGCAGATCCTCCGAAAGGGGGTGGGGCTGTGAATGGAGAGACAAAGTGGCCCGGATAGCTGGCGTCAACATACCGACAAACAAGCGCGTTTTGATCGCGCTGCAATATATTCATGGCGTTGGCCCTGCCAAAGCCAAAGAGATCTGTGAAAAAGTGGGAATCACGGCTGAGCGTCGCGTGAACCAATTGACGGACGCTGAAGTCCTCCAGATCCGTGAAACCATTGACCGTGAATATGTTGTCGAAGGCGACCTGCGTCGCGAAGTGTCGATGAACGTGAAGCGCTTGATGGACCTTGGTTGCTACCGTGGTCTCCGTCACCGTCGTGGCTTGCCCGTTCGTGGCCAACGTACCCACACCAACGCCCGCACCCGCAAGGGCCCTGCTAAGCCGATCGCCGGCAAGAAGCAGGTTAAGCGCTAATTTATTTTTCCCCAACGGGCGTGAGCCCGCTGGCTTTCGTCTGGAACCGACACAATGGCAAAAGATACCACCCGCGTCCGTCGTAAAGAGCGCAAGAACATCGCAAACGCGGTGGCTCATGTGAACTCTAGCTTTAACAACACGATGATCACCATCGCAGACCCTCAGGGTAATGCGATTTCATGGTCGTCCTCTGGCATGATGGGCTTTAAGGGCTCACGCAAGTCCACGCCTTATGCGGCTCAGGTCGCAGCTGAAGATGCAGGCCGCAAAGCGGCTGAGCACGGTGTGCGTAACCTCGAAGTCAATGTGTCCGGCCCAGGTTCTGGTCGCGAGAGCGCGCTGCGCGCCTTGCAGTCGGTTGGTTTCATCATCAGCTCGATTCGCGATGTGACCCCGATTCCGCACAACGGCTGCCGTCCTCCGAAGCGCCGCCGCGTCTAATCGCGCGGTTTCAGCGGGCCCATGCGGCCCGCTTTCGGTTGACTATTGACTTGGCGAACCAAGTTTCGCCCCCGACTAGATAGAGGATTACATGGTGCTCGAAAAAAATTGGAAGCTGTTGATCCGCCCAGATAAGACGGTCATTGAACATGGTTTTGATCCTGCGCGGAAAGCCAAGCTGATCGCAGAGCCATTAGAGCGTGGTTTCGGGATGACTTTGGGCAACGCGCTGCGTCGCGTGCTTTTGTCATCGCTGCGCGGTTCGGCCATCACCTCGGTGCAGATTGATGGCGTCGTCCATGAGTTCTCCTCGATCGCCGGTGTACGTGAAGACGTGACTGACATCGTGTTGAACATCAAAGGCGTGGCTTTGGTCATGCACGCAGACGGCCCAAAGCGCATGACTTTGCGCGCGCAAGGCCCTGGCGAAGTTACCGCTGGCGAAATCCAAGCCGGTAGCGACATTGAAATCTTGAACCCAGAGCAGGTGCTCTGCACGCTCGATGACGGCGCTGAAATCCGCATGGAATTCACCGTTGAAAACGGCAAGGGCTATGTGACGGCCGATGCCAACCGTCCTGAAGATGCGCCTATCGGTCTGATCGCGGTTGACGCGCTCTACAGCCCAGTGAAGCGGGTGGCCTATAAGGTGGAAAACACCCGTGAAGGCCAAGTGCTCGACTATGATCGTTTGGTCATGGAAGTTGAAACCAATGGCGCCATGACGCCGGAAGATGCGATTGCTTATGCCGCGCGCATCATTCAGGACCAATTGGACGTCTTCATCAACTTCGAAGAAGCCAAGACCAAGAAAGTCGAAGAAACCCGCCCAGAATTGCCATTCAACCCAGCTTTGTTGAAGCGTGTGGAAGAATTGGAATTGTCGGTGCGTTCGGCAAACTGCTTGAAGAACGACAACATCATCTACATCGGCGATCTGATCCAGAAGACCGAAGCGGAAATGTTGCGCACGCCAAACTTCGGCCGCAAGTCCTTGAACGAAATCAAGGAAGTCCTCGCGCAAATGGGTCTCCATTTGGGTATGGAAGCGCCAAACTGGCCCCCTGAAAACATCGACGAACTCGCCAAGAAGTTCGAAGACCAAATGTAATCAAGACGCAACGTCGCGAGACGTCGCCAGATGGAGAAATAGAAATGCGCCACGGTCACGGACACCGGAAACTAAACCGGACACATGAACACCGCACTGCCATGTTCGCCAACATGGCCGCCAGCTTGGTGAAGCACGAGCAAATCGTGACCACCTTGCCAAAGGCAAAGGAATTGCGCCCTGTATTGGAGCGTTTGGTCACTTTGGCAAAAAAGGGTGACTTGGCTTCGCGTCGTTTGGTTGCATCGCGCATGCGCGATGAGACCCAAACCAAGAAGCTGTTTGACGTCATCGGTCCACGTTATGCCGGTCGCGCAGGTGGATATTTGCGCATCATGAAAGCGGGCTTCCGCCATGGTGACAATGCCGCCGTTGCCGTGATTGAGTTTGTTGACCGCGACGTCAGCGCCAAGGGCAAAGATTCTGGCCCCGTGGCTGGCGACGAATAAGCCCTCGTGCATTTATTGATTTAAAAAGCCGCCCTGTCTGGGGCGGCTTTTTTGTTTTTGTGTTGGGCTTAGGACCGCGCAGCACGAACTGCGCACTTTAGCCCCTGCTTTGACAAGCGCAGCCCTTGCTCACCCCCTTTTGCCCATCTCGGAAACCCACCCTATAACCCCCCAATGCCCCGCCTCATCCTGTTCAACAAACCCTATGACGTCCTCTGCCAGTTTTCTGGCGGGGAGGGGCGGCAGACTTTGGCGGACTTTGTGGACGTGCCACGTGTCTATCCCGCCGGCCGCCTTGACCGCGATAGTGAGGGCCTGCTGCTGTTGACAGATGATGGCAAGCTGCAGGCGAGGATAGCCGACCCCCAGTTTAAACTGCCCAAGACCTATTTCGTGCAGGTTGAAGGCATCCCGTCAGAGGAAGCTTTGGCGAGCCTCGCCCAAGGGGTTATGTTGAACGACGGGCTAACCCGGCCTGCCGATGTCGCCCGGCTCGATGAGCCAAGGCTGTGGCCGCGCGATCCGCCAATCCGTGTGCGCAAGACCATCCCCGATTGCTGGATCAGCTTGACGATCCGCGAGGGCCGTAATCGCCAAGTGCGGCGTATGACGGCAGCGATTGGTCATCCCACGCTACGGCTTGTGCGGATGCAGATTGGCAACTGGGCATTAGGCGATCTGGCACCGGGGCAATGGCGCGATATGCCATTGTAACCTCTGTGTGGCCCTTGCCTTGTCTGACTGATTTGTCACAATTGAGCCACTTGCGGTTCATAGTAAGGGTGCCTTCATAACAGCCATGAACAAACAGACATCCAATGGAGGCCGGGTCGGCATGTTAAAATTAATCGCCGCTTCAGCTTTGGGCGCTGGCTTGGCTACGGGCGTGCCCTTGATCGCCCAAGTCGCGGGCAGCCAAAGCCCGGCCCCGGCTGCTGCACAAACCGTCGCCAGTGCACCCGCACAGCCGCGCATTGTCCCTGCGACTCGGGCCGATGCCATTGCCTCATACGCACCGATTGTGCGGCGGTCTTCTTCCGCGGTCGTCAACGTCTATGCGCGCTCTATTCAAAGGGGCCGTGTGGCCGTTGACTTCTTTGGTGGGGCTTTCCGCATGCCAGACCGGGCAAGCCAGAGCCAGGGTTCAGGCGTTGTCGTGCGCGATGACGGGATTATCGTTACCAATAATCACGTGGTCGAAGGGGCAACAGAATTGGTTGTTGTACTGGGCGATCGGCGCGAGTTTCCGGCCCAAATCGTTCTCACAGATCCCCGTACCGACCTTGCAGTGCTGCGCATCGATACCAAGGGCGAACGACTGACCGCGCTGCGTTTTGCCGATACCAGCACCGCCCAAGTCGGCGATCAGGTCTTGGCCATTGGCAACCCATTTGGCGTTGGCCAGACGGTGACAGGCGGCATCATCTCGGCCCTTGCCCGCACGGATGTGGGCATTACCGACTATAGTTTCTTCATCCAAACCGATGCTTCGATCAATCCGGGAAATTCGGGCGGTGCGCTGGTGGATATGAATGGCGATTTGGTTGGCGTGAATACGGCGATTTTTTCCCGCTCGGGCACGTCAGCAGGCGTGGGCTTTGCCATTCCTGCTGAGATGGTCAAGCGCGTTGTGGATGGTGCTGTGACGGACGGAAAGGTCATTCGCGCATGGACGGGCATTAAGGGGCAGAATGTCGATGCTGAAGTGGCCAGATCGCTGGGGCTTAGCCGCCCGGGTGGCATTTTGGTGACCGACGTCTATCCAGGCTCTGCCGGGGCTGAAGCGGGCCTGCGCCGCGGCGATGTGATTACAGCCTTTGCGGGCACCCAAGTGGCCGATGATTCCGGCCTCAAATATCAAGCTGCGACCCGCAAGCCCGGCGAGATGGTTGAGTTTACCTTCCAACGTCAAGGCCAAGTCCGCACCAGCCGTGGCAAGCTGTCTGCGCCTCCAGGCGATGCCCAAACCCCGCGTCTTCTTTCAGGGCGGCATAGCTTTGATGGCGTGAGCGTGGCAACTCTCACCCCGGCCTTGGCCGAGGAACAAGGGATTGATCCTTTTACCAAGGGCGCGATTGTCACCTCGGTTGATGGGGCGAGGGAAGGGGCGCGGGCTGGTCTTCGCCCCGGCGATCTCATCCTGCAAATCAATGAGGATCCGATCCAATCGTCGCAAGACCTCGCAAGCCGCCTGCGTGGAGGGCAGCAGGGCAGGGTCACGATCCAGCGCGGCGATAAGCAAATCACGGCGGTTCTGTTCTTGTGAGTGATTTGTTTGCGGCCTCGGGACTGGAAGCCGGCTTAAACCGGCCATTGGCCGATGTGCTGCGCCCGACAAGCCTTGCCGATATTGTCGGCCAAGATCATTTGTTGGCCCCCGATGGCGCGATTGGCCGTATGGTGGCGCAAAAGCGGCTGTCCAGCATGATCCTCTGGGGGCCACCCGGTGTTGGCAAAACCAGCCTTGCGCGGCTATTGGCCGATGCCTCTGATCTGGCCTTCACCTCGATCTCTGCGGTCTTTTCTGGCGTTGCGGATTTGCGAAAAGCGTTTGAGGCTGCCGCTCAATTACGGGCTACCGGGCGCGGCACCTTGTTATTCGTTGACGAAATCCACCGCTTTAACCGCGCCCAGCAAGACGGCTTTTTGCCCTATGTAGAGGCCGGCACCGTGACTTTGGTAGGGGCTACGACCGAAAACCCCAGCTTTGAGATCAATGGCGCGCTTTTGTCTCGCGCCCGGGTCTTTGTGCTCAAGCGGTTGGAAGATGCAGACCTTGAAACCCTGCTCGCCCGCGCAGAGGCCCATTATGGCCGTCCAGCCCCGTTGGATGCACCAGCCCGTCAGACGCTGATGGATTTTGCCGATGGCGATGGCCGTCATTTTCTGACGCTGTTGGAAGAAGTGTTTCAGGCGGCCTTTGAGCAGCCCTTTGACCGCGTAGGTCTTAGCCAATTCTTACAGCGCCGCGCACCGGCCTATGACAAGAATAAGGACGAGCATTATAATCTAATCTCGGCCTTGCATAAGTCAGTCCGCGCCAGTGATCCCGATGCGGCGCTTTATTGGTTGGCGCGCATGCTGCATGGGGGCGAGAACCCGCTCTTCATCGCCCGCCGCTTAGTCCGCATGGCCAGTGAAGATATTGGCCTTGCCGATCCAACCGCCCTGCGCGTCACCATTGCAGCCCGTGACGCGTTTGAGTTTTTGGGCTCACCCGAGGGGGAGTTGGCGCTGGCCCAAGCCACCTTGCATCTGGCTTGTGCACCGAAATCCAATGCTGCCTATGTCGCCTTTAAGAAGGCGCAAGCCTTGGCGGCCCAAACAGGCTCTGAACCCCCACCAGCCCGCTTTTTGAATGCCCCCACCGCGCTGATGAAGCAACAGGGCTATGGGGTCGGCTATGTCTATGATCCAGATGCGCCAGGTGGCATTTCAGGCCTATCGGGCTTCCCCGACCGCATGGGTCCGCAAGACCTTTACCAGCCGACCGATCATGGCGCGGAGGCGCGCATTGTAGAGAAGCTTGAGGGCTGGCGCGCGCTGCGCCTACAAACCCTCATCCGCCCAGAAGACGGTTGAATAGTCAAAGGGTGGCGGGATTACATGGGCAAGTAGGTTGGCAACCCCTTCATGGGCTAACAGCCGCAACTGCTCAATCTGCCGGGGCGACCGTTTGCTCTCGGTCGGAAACGTGCAGCCAGAGGGCACCAGCCGATGCCATGGCACCATTTCCCGCTCTGCTTCACTCAATTGCGACACCATATAGGCGACATGGCGCGGGGGTATATTCATCGCAACAGCCATTTGGTCGAGCATGACGATCTTGCCACGTGGAATGGCCGATAGCTGCTCGAACAAGGCACGTTTCATGGCTTGAAAAGCGGGGGAGGGGTTGGACATGGGGCGGGCTCTGGACGGTGTTTAAGATGTGCCTATTCCATCTTTGGAAGTCGGTTCGGTCAAGGGAAGCGCGCGTAGGTCTTGGCTTAAAGAAGATAATCTGGAAAGGCTTCAGTCCAAGCATGGCTTGCCGTGAAGTCGATTAGCAATTCTTCTTGTGCATAAACTGACAGATCGGCCCTCCTTCGCTTTTTTGAAAGCGGGGCTTTGGCGCGACACATCGCCCATCACCTGCACTTGCGAACTTCCCCCAGGGGCGCAATTGTCCTAACTGGACAGCATGACTGAGCAAAATCCCTCCCCCGAACAGTTGATCCATAGCCTTACCACGTTGCTGGATGTTGAGACGCTCGACACCGACCTGTATCGCGGCGCCCGCAAGGAAGGCGGCCGGGGTCGTGTGTTTGGTGGCCAAGTCATTGCCCAAGCTTTGATGGCGGCGTGTAAATCGACCGATACTGACCGCTTGCCTCATTCTTTGCACGCCTATTTCATGCGGCCGGGGAATGAGGATTTCCCCGTGGTTTACCGTGTTGTGCGCGACTATGATGGTGGCAGTTTCTCGACCCGCCGTGTGATCGCCCAACAGCAGGGCGTGCCAATCTTGAACATGGCGGCGTCGTTCCACAAGCTGGAGCCCGGTCTCAGCCATCAAGACACAATGCCCGACATGCCAGACCCGGAGTCTCTACCGTCTGAAATGGAATGGCGGCAGAAGTCGATTGATTTAGTGCCTGAGAAATTCCGCCCCTTTTTTATGACGCCCCGCCCGATTGAGTTTCGCTCGCTCGACCCTGCCGCTTGGCTTAGGGCGGAAAAACTGCCGCCGGTACAAAACTCGTGGTTCCGCGCTGTCGCGCCTTTGGGGGATGATCCACAGATTCACCGCGCGGTACTGGCCTATGCGACCGATATGCAGCTTCTGGGCACCTGCGCCCGCCCACACGGGCTGAGCTGGATGCGGGGCGAGTTGATGACGGCAAGCCTGGATCATGCCGTTTGGATTCACGATGATTTCCGTGCTGATGACTGGCTGCTTTACTGCACCGACAGCCCATGGGCTGGGCGTGGGCGTGGCATGAACCGCGGCAAAATCTTCACACGTGATGGGCGCTTGGTGGCCAGCGTCGCGCAAGAAGGCTTGATCCGGGTGATGAAAGCCAAAAGTGGCGCGTGACGCGACGACCCAAGCTCGGCTAAACAATGGGCATCATGCGTCCTGAAAGCCTGTTTGCCCTCTTTGCCCCTTTAACGACCCTACCTGGCGTAGGGCCGAAGATTGCGCCTTTGGCGGCCAAAGCGGCTGGGGGGGAGTTGGTCCGTGATCTAGCGTTTCATCTGCCGACTGGGTTGGTCGACCGGCGCTATCGGCCAAAGATACACGAAGCTGAATTAGGGCGGCTGTGCACGTTGGAAGTGATGGTAGAGCGTCATCAACCCGGTGCCATGGGCCGACCCTACAAGGTCCACGTATCTGATGATACGGGCTTCTTGTCGCTCCTCTTTTTCAAGCCTCATGCGCGCTATTTGGCAGAGCGCTTGCCCGAAGGAGCGATGCGGGTGGTGTCGGGCGAAGTTACGGAGCGCTATGGCGAGCGGCAGATGATCCATCCATCGCGTATTCTGAATTTGGATGATCCTGATTTGGGCGTGGTGTTTGAGCCCGTTTATCGCAGCGTTGCGGGCCTCTCACATCGCACATTAGCGCGCATTTGTGGCGCTGCGGCCCAAAAGGCCGAGGGCCTGGCCGAATGGGCCGATCCAGCGCTGGTGGCGCGCGAAGGCTGGCAAAGCTTTGGCGCAGCCTTGATGCGCGCCCATGCCCCCGATGGCGAGGATGAAATTCTGCCCAGTACACCGGCGCGCCGCAGGCTGGCCTATGACGAATTATTCGCCCGCCAAATTGCCCTCCAGCTGTCGGGGGCAGCCAGACGACGTACACCGGGCCGCGCGATTGTTGGTACCGGAGCCTATACAGACGCGCTTGTAGCTGCCTTGCCGTATCAGCCAACACATGCGCAGAGCCGCGCCTTTGCGGAAATCGGGACTGATATGGCCGCAGCAACACCGATGTTGCGCTTGCTGCAAGGCGATGTCGGTGCGGGCAAGACTTTGGTCGCTGCGTGGTCGATGGCGCGCGCGGCAGAGGCCCAGATGCAATCGGCCTTGATGGCCCCGACCGAAATCCTTGCACGCCAACATTATACGGGCCTTGCCCCGCTGATGGCCAAAATCGGCCTACGCCTCGAAGTTCTGACGGGTAAGGATAAGGCGAGCCATAAGCGTATGGTATTAGACGGCCTCGCCACGGGGGCGGTTCATGCTGTGTGCGGCACGCATGCCTTGTTTCAACAAGGGGTTGTGTTTCAGCAATTGGGCCTTGTTATCGTCGATGAGCAACACCGCTTTGGCGTGGCCGACCGCAGGCGTTTGATCGACAAGGGCTTTGCGCCCCATGTGCTGGCCATGAGCGCGACGCCCATCCCGCGTACCTTGGCTATGGCCGTCTATGGCGACCTAGATGTCAGCCGTTTGGACGAAAAGCCGCCGGGCCGCGCGCCAATTAAGACGATTGCGATGTCGCTCGACCGTCTGGATGAAGTGGCAGAAGCTGCCCAGCGTGCGATTGAAAAAGATGATCGCGTCTTCTGGGTCTGCCCCCTGGTGGAGGAGAGCGACAAGGTCGATGTGTCGGCGGCGAGCGAGCGGTTCCAAGACTTGCAAGCCATGTTTGGCGACAGCGTGCGCCTGATCCATGGTCGGATGACGTCGAAGGAAAAAGATGAGGCCATGGAGGATTTTCGAACCGGCATGGCGAAGATTCTGGTGGCCACCACCGTGATCGAGGTCGGCGTTGATGTGCCTGAGGCGAGTGTCATGGTGATCGAACATGCCGAGCGCTTTGGTTTGGCCCAATTGCACCAGCTTCGGGGCCGTGTCGGGCGGGGCGGGAAGCCCGGCCATTGCCTGTTGCTCTATGCCAACCCCTTGAGCGAAATGGGCGCACGGCGGATTTCGAAATTGCGTGAGACCGAGGACGGCTTTGCCATAGCCGAAGAAGATTTTAAGCTGCGCGGTGGGGGTGATCTCTTGGGCCTTCGCCAATCGGGTATCCCCGCCTTCAAATTGGCTGATGCGGCGCTGCACGCAGACTTGTTGGCTGTGGCACAGCGCGATGCGCGAGTCCTCGTCGAAGCTGATCCCACATTGTCGAGCCCGCGCGGCCTCGCCGCCCGCTTGGCCCTGCATCTTTTCGACCAAGTTGATCCTGAGACATTTTTGGGGACGGGGTGAGGCGTTAGGGCTATAACGCTGAGACGAGCCTTTCAGCGGCAATCAAATCGACGCGGCGCGCATTGGCGATTTTTTCTTCATCCGGGTCGCGGCCCCAGCGTTCAGCCTGCCAATCCTCCTCCACCCGGATCGCGCGGAAGGCGGTTTCCCCGTCAATATGACGGTGGATGAGGGCAAGGGCGACAATGGCAGAACCTGCGAGCCCGTTGGCAAAGGCCAGCGCGGTGAGGCGCAGGTCATCTAAGGCTTGCGCCGCTTCTTCAACGCGGGCAAGCGCCTCTCTGGGTTGTTCTATGGCAAGGGCTTGTGTGGTGGTGACAAGTTGAACGCCCAAGTGCGCCTCTGCCCAGTGAAGGAGTGGGTCCCAAGCTGCCTCTTGGGCGGCAACAAGGCTGGCAGGGGTTGTGGCGCGATAACAAACGAGGTCTGTACCCGCATATTTGACGACTTCACCTACCATGGCGTGTCGGGTTTCGGCGGCCCGGTCCAAAGCGACATTGACCAGCCGTGTTACGGGCATGGCAAAGGGGTCAATCGTTTCGCTCTGCGCATCCCATTCGGCAGCTACCAAGCGGGCCGCAGCCTCCGTCGGCAAGACCAATGGCTTTTTTGCCGGCGTTTTGGGCGTAGCTTGGTCGAGACGGACAGCAAAGCCAGTCTCCACTGGGGCAATGTCAACGGACTTATAAAAGCGGCGGGAGAGGTTTGGGGTCTTCATGGCCGGTCCCATACTGTGTTTGACGCAGACTGACTAGCAAGCAGCGGCAGAGTTCGACCTGACCCGTCAGCTAGATCACAAATTCCTGAACGCCCCACGCCTTGACCGCAGCGGCTCCTTCACGCCAATGCGAGCGCTCAAGGAACCTCCCCATGATTGCTAAGCTTCAGTCCATTCTTGAGTCCCGTTTGTTTGAATGGGTGATCACAGCCCTTATTCTGATCAATGCGGTCATTTTGGGTCTGGAGACATCCCCCGCAATCATGGCGAGTTGGGGCCCGGTTCTGATCGGGCTGGATCAGGCTTTGTTGAGCGTTTTTGTGGCAGAGCTTGGTCTGAAGCTCATGGTTTATCGCGGCGGGTTTTTCAAATCAGGATGGAACCTCTTTGATTTCATCATCATCGCGATTGCCCTTGTGCCTGCGTCTGGACCTTTGAGCGTACTGCGCGCGCTGCGTGTCCTGCGGGTTTTGCGTCTCATCACCATTATCCCAAGCTTAAAGCGTGTGGTTGGGGCGATGCTATCGGCCTTGCCCGGCATGGGCTCGATCATCGTGCTTTTGGTGCTGGTTTTTTATGTCAGTGGTGTGATGGCTACAAAGTTGTTTTCGGCAACCGAGCCTGAAGCTTTTGGCGATCTAGGCCGCAGCCTTTACACTTTGTTCCAGCTGATGACGCTAGACGGCTGGTCGGGCGAGATCGTGAAGCCCGTCTTGGAGAATCATCCCTATGCGATGTTGTTCTTTTTGCCCTTCATTCTGTTTAGCGCCTTTGTCGTATTGAACCTGTTTATCGGGGTCGTCGTCGGGGCCATGCAGGATGAAGCCCAAGATGTGGTGGCCTCTGCGGCGCTGACCGCGCAAGCTCGTGAAGAGGCATTACTGAATGAAATGAGGGCGTTACGAGGCGAAGTTGAAGCCCTGCGTGAGATAATCAAGCGCTCCTAGGCCAAGAGTTGATGCCCTTTTAGGGCCTCTTCCAACTCCTCCATCGTATGGGCTACACATAGGGCTCCGGCAGCGCGCATTTCCTCCGTTGTGCCAAAGCCCCATGAGACGCCAATCGCAGGGGTACCTGCTGCGACGGCCATGGCCATGTCATGCTCGCTGTCGCCAATCACCAAGGTCTGTCCAGGCTTGGCTCCAACAACGCGCATGTTTTCCAGTACCATATGGGGGTGCGGTTTGCCCGGACCGTCATCGGCACAGAAATGGGCTTGGAACAGATCGGCCCATGCGTGCTGTTCCAGCATCGCATCCAACCCGCGCCGCGATTTGCCTGTAGCAATGCCTAAGACCCAGTTATCCGCCAGCAAGCTGCGTAATAGCGCATCGGCCCCCTCATAGGCGGGAGAATGGAAAGCCGGGTCCTGCCGCATCTGAAAAAAGGCGGTGCGATAGCTTTCGAGGATCAGAGTGCGCAGCCCATCATCGGCCTGAGGTGCCAGTTGTTCCAGACCGACAGCCAAAGACAACCCAATCACCCGCCGGGTCCGTTCAAACCCCGGTGGGGCGAGGCCAGCGCCGATAAAGGCCCTGTCCATACAAGCGGTTATGATGGCACGGCTGTCGACCAGAGTGCCATCAATATCAAAGACCGCGAAGCGAAAGGTCACGCGTCTACCCGGAAGTGTTCAAACGGATCGCGACCTTCAAATTGTTGGAAGCCAAGGGCATCAAAGGCCTTTAGCATATGGGGGGGTAAGTCTGCCGTCACGCTCAAAATCCCGCCTTTTGGATGTGGGATGCGGATGGCGCGGGCATGAAGATGCAATTGCTCGCTTAAGCCACCAATGGGTTCACGGTCACACACATATTTTGGGTCACCCGCAATGGCATAGCCCATTTCGGCCATGTGAAAGCGTAATTGGTGGGTACGGCCGGTCACGGGCTTTAAGGCAACCCAAGAGGCTTTCGTGCCAGCATTTGAGATAACGTGATAATCGGTGATGGCGAACACCGCATTTGGCTCACCATGGGCCGCGCGGCGCATCAACTCATTATCCGGGTTCTTGGCGCTGCCAGCTTTAATCATCCAGCCGCGTACTTCCCCTGACAACGGGTGGGGTGTGCCAAGGCAGATGGCCCAATAGACTTTGGTGGTTTTACGCCCTGCGAAGGCCTTTGATAATTGGGCCGTGGCAGCGGGATTGCGGCCGAAAATCAAAACGCCCGACGTATCCTTATCCAAACGATGGCAGAGCTTTGGCTTGCCATGCTCATCCACAGCGAAGATTTCCATCATTTTGTCGAGATGTTTGGTCATGCCGGTCCCGCCTTGGACGGCAATGCCCGGTGGCTTGTTCAAGACAATGACGTCTTCATCCTCATGAATAACCATGTCGCGCAGCCATCGTTCATCCTCAGGGCTAAGGCGAACGCGGATAACGCCATCATCCTTTTTCTCTGGAATGACGATTTCCTGGGGCGCGGTGACATCCATACCCGGGCTTAGGCGATCGCCTGCCTTTTTGGCGCGCACGCCATCAATGCGGATCTGACCCTTGCGGATCATTTGTTCAATCCGCCCTTGGGTGAGGGTGGTAAACTTGCGGCGCAGGAACCGATCGAGGCGAACTTCGCCGTCGGTTTCGCGAACGGGGAGGGTGATGGGAGACGACATGGCGCTCTCTTACCCGTTAAGCCGCCCAAGTGCCATGCCTGCAAACAGGGCGGCAATCGAGATCACAACAGAGGTTAAGCCATAAAGGCCCGCTTGGCCCCACTGGCCGCTTTCGATCATGCGGGCGCTTTCAAGAGAGAAGGCCGAAAATGTCGTAAAGCCGCCCAAAATGCCGGTGGCCAGAAATAGCCGCCAATTCTCTGCCCCCGCACTTATGGTGCCACCCCGTATGAGATGGGCCATCACAAGGCCCATGGCAAAACTGCCAAGAATATTGACGCCCAAAGTGCCCCAAGGCCACGCAGTGCCCAGCCAGCGCGCGGCGGCCAGTCCAACTAGCCAGCGGCCAACAGCGCCCAGACCCCCACCGAGAAAAACCAATAAAGCTTGCATCATCCCCCTTTATGCTTCTGGTGCGGAGCAAAAAACAAGCTTTGGATTATTGTTTTGGAATGCCGGGGCCATCATCACGCGGTAAGCATGACAAGCCATACTGGGCTTGAGGCGTACCGGGCTTACACAGCGGCAGCGGATTAGTCCCCAGTGGATAGCGGCCAGGTGCTGCATCTTTCGGCACAGGCACAGGCATGGGTTTTGCCTCTCGTGGCGAGCGACCTTCAATCGGGTCCCAATCTGGGCACTTGCCGTCGCGCTGGCGATTGATTTGCGCGCATTCGCCAGTACGGGCCATTTTGGCAAGCAAACTGCCGCCGACGCCGGTCGGGAATTCGGTTTTTACCCCGGCTCCGCCGGGCCTGCGTGGCAAGACACCGCTTGGCCCGCCCGGCCCGCTTGCGGCTTGGGATCCAGCCTGGCCACCGCCGCCACTGGCAGGCATACCACTCCCACCAGCAAACGAGCCGCCCAGCGACGTCACCCCGCCCGAACTTCCTGCCCCTGCCTGCGCGCTGGCCTGTGTCGCACCACCACCACCGGCCGCGCTACCGGCTGCTGCCGCATTGCCACCCGCAGAAGCTGCAACCGCTTGTTCTTCCGGCACCCGCAGGTCAGACATATTAATCTGCGGCACTTGAACCTTTGGCAGCGCCACAGCCGATTTTGGTAAAGCCAAGGGGGCAGCTTGGGTTGGCGAGGCTGTAATCGGGCGGTTCGGTAAGGGACGTAAATTGGGCGCAGTGGCCGGCGCGAGGCTTGGAATTGGGGCAGGCTGGAAGGGCGGCGGCTCCTCCTCTTCCACGGCATCCGGTACCCGCAGATTTTCGGGCGCTTGCACAGCGGGCACAGTGGTCGCCTTCAACCTTTGTCCTTTCAGCTGCAACGCCTCTGCCGACGGCTGGGTCAATACTGGTGCCGCTGGCCTTAAGGTCACCGGCTTTGGAAGTGGCGCAGGGATTGGCTTAAACGGAATTGGCGCGGCCTCTTCTGCGGGCACGGGCGCGATATCTGGCTTCGGATTATTGGCTTGTGACAGAACTGCCGGTGCCTTGGGCACTTCGGGCGCGACTTGCTTAGCTTGGGCTGGCGGCGGGGGTGCGGGCGGGGTCGGAACCGGTGGTGCGGCTGCCTGTTCGACGGCTGGCGGGGTAGGGGGAGCCTCTACCGGCGTCTCGATCCGTTGTTGAGGCTGGTCAGGCAGTGGCACCACTGGGGCAGGGTTGGCCTCTAGGGGCGTTGGCGTTTCTGGTGCAACTGAGCTCGTTTGCGGCAGTGTGACGATCTCAACATTTTCCAGCAAATTGGGTTCAAGGATTGGCCCTGTTGCGGTCAGAAGCAGGGCCGAAAGCACCAAGTGAACTGTCCCAACTGTCGCGATTGTCCAGAAATGGGGACGCGAGGGCCCCAAATCTGAAATCACAATTGGTCCGAGATCGTTGGTACGCAAGCTGTTCCCTCGATTTGGCTTCCCACAATTGCCTGAGATTTTTGGCAAAGGCGATTGGTCTGTCACAGGCCATTTAGCGTCAAATCGTTCACGTATCATGAGCGAAATCACAGCTCGTGGCCGCTAACTTGTCCCTTACGGACAAAACAGGACCGATTAAAGGCAAAGGCGGGTTGGATCATGCGCGAATGCTGCAAAGCTGGGTGCCAGAAGCGGGCTACGATCTTGACCAAATCGGTCTTACTGCCTAGCCCAGACAAGCGACGGGCAGGGGGAAAAGATGCGTGTATTGCTGGTAGGTTCTGGAGGGCGGGAACATGCTCTCGCTTTGGCCCTAAGTAACAGCCCTTCGGTGACTTTTTTGCTGGTTGCGCCCGGCAATCCCGGTATTGCGGAAATCACCCGCATGACCCCAATTGGCGCTGAAGATGTTCCCGCGCTGGTAAATCTTGCCGTGAACGAACGGATCGATCTGGTGGTGGTGGGTCCAGAAGCGGCCCTTGCCGCGGGGATCGCCGATGCGCTGGCTCAAAAGAATATTGCCTGCTTTGGTCCATCCAAAGCCGCGGCGCAATTGGAAAGCTCTAAGGCCTTCACCAAGACCCTCTGCGAAGCAAAAGGTATTCCCACGGCTGCCTTTGCGACTTTCGAGTCCGCTGAAACCGCTATGGCCTATCTCGACACCATAGAAGCTCCCTATGTGATCAAAGCTGATGGTTTGGCCGCCGGCAAAGGGGTTGTCATTGCCCCCGACGGGCTCAGCGCCAAGGAGGCCATCCACGAGATGTTTGACGGCCGGTTTGGCAGTGCTGGTACGCGTGTGGTTATTGAAGAATTCATGACCGGCGAAGAAGTCTCTTTCTTTGCCCTCTGTGATGGGAAGAACGCGATTTATCTGGGTTCTGCCCAAGACCATAAGCGCGCCTTTGATGGCGAGCGCGGACCCAATACTGGCGGGATGGGTGCCTATTCGCCGACCCGTCATGCGACGCCGGCCTTCGTGCAAGACATTATGGCCCGTTTCATTGAGCCGACCCTTGTAGCCATGACCAAGCTCGGCATGCCGTTTTGCGGTGTGCTATATGCCGGGCTGATGTTGACACCAACGGGGCCAAAGCTTGTGGAATATAATGCGCGCTTTGGCGATCCAGAGTGTCAGGTTCTGATGGCCCGTTTTGAAGGCGATTTGGCGCGCCTTTTGATGGCCTGCGCACAGGGCAAGCTCGAGTCAGCCCCGTCCTTCCGCCTAGCAGACCAGACCGCGGCTTTGGTGGTGATGGCGGCACAAGGCTATCCAGATGACCCGATCAAGGGCTCTGAAATCCGCGGCGAAATGGGCGCAAAGGCGGTTGCGAACGGGGTCTTGCTGCATGCAGGAACGCGGCGCGATGAGGATGGCAAATTGCGCGCCGCAGGCGGGCGGGTTCTCAATGCCATCGGACTTGGCCCCACGCTGCAGCAGGCCGTCGATAGCGCTTATCAGGTCGTAGACGCGATCGATTGGCCGATGGGGTTTCATCGCCGCGATATTGGCTGGCGCGAACTCAATCGTGATCGGTAGGGGCAGAAGCATATGCAGAAGGGTTTGGGGCTGGAAAAAAGCCTTCCCCTGTGTAGCAAGCAGGTTAAAGTTCGTCAGAACAACAAAAATGACTTAGGGAGCCATCATCATGAGCGACGCTGAATCAGAAATCTTCAGTGGCACCAAGCCCGTTGATCCGCGCTATAAATTGGATGAGGCGACGCTTCACGCTTGGATGCAAGCCCATGTCGACGGCTTTTCTGGACCGATGGAAATTCGCCAATTCAAGGGCGGTCAATCGAACCCTACCTATCAGATCGTCACGCCTAAGCAGAATTATGTGTTGCGGCGGAAGCCACCGGGCAAACTCTTGCCGTCTGCTCATGCGGTGGACCGTGAGTTTCGGGTGATTTCAGCGCTTTATCCCACGGGCTTTCCTGTCGCCAAGCCATTTGGTTTGTGCATGGATGAAAGCGTGATTGGCACGATTTTCTACATTATGGATTCAGTCGATGGCCGCATTTTGTGGGACGGCTCTTTGCCCGATAGCAGCCCAAAGGAGCGGACGGCGATTTATGAGGCTAAGATTGCTACCTTAGCGGCCCTGCACGCGACCGATTACAAGGCCGTGGGCTTAGAAGACTTTGGCAAAGCAGGGTCTTATTTTGCCCGCCAGATCAGCCGCTGGACCAAGCAATATCAGCTGTCGGAAACCGTCAAAATCCCCGAAATGGACCGTTTGATTGAGTGGTTGCCGACCAGTGTGCCCGATGGTGAGACCACCAGCATTGTGCATGGCGATTTTCGTCTTGATAATATGATCCTGCATCCGACTGAACCGCGGGTTTTGGCGGTGTTGGATTGGGAATTGTCGACTTTGGGTGATCCCTTGGGCGACTTCACATATCATTTGATGAATTGGGTTATGCCATCCGGCCAGCGTTCAGGGCTTGCCGGACTTGACCTTGAAGCGCTGGGTATCCCTTCGATGGAGCGCTATATTGAGCTTTATTGTCAGGGAACTGGCCGCAAGGGCATCGAGAATATCGACTGGTATTTTGCCTATAATATGTTCCGTCTTGCGGGGATCATTCAGGGCATTGTCGGTCGGGTTCGTGACGGGACAGCCGCGAGTGCCCATGCCCAAGATAATGCAGATCGCGTAAGGCCTTTGGCCTTGGCCGCTTATGACTTTGCGCTCAAGGCGGGCATGACGCCCTAAGATTTCGGCATTCAGATTGCGGTAAGTCTACTTGCCAGTATCTGTTATATTTGACCATTGAATGGCAAGAATTTCAAGTTTTCGTCATCTGGTTAAACCTTATTTTATTGAATGGGATTTAGCCTTCCGCCCAATGTAATTTGGGTGTGTGATGTCGTCTGTCCGAAAATTGACTGAATCAAGGGCGCAGGACTTTGCCAACAAGCGTATCTTGTTGGTGGATGACCATACCCATGTCCGATCCATTTTCACAAGCATTCTCAATGGACTGGGCATGTTCCGGCTATCGACTGCGGATCGCTCGGACCGTGCGCTATCGACGCTACAAACCGAACCGATTGACTTGGACACCCGCAATAACTGTGATTTCGGCGATGCGCTGATC
>NZ_NCSQ01000159.1 GCF_002105465.1 Aquidulcibacter paucihalophilus | reverse complement strand
CCAATACAAATCTCAATTCCACAACTGACTTGATGACACGCCTCGCGTAAAATCTAACATCTTCCAAACCGTGTCGTCCCCGCCGAAGCGTGAGCTTCGAGCGGGGACCCCACCGGGACTTTGTGGCACAGACATGCGCGTCGCGCCGTAGGGTGCAATCCGCACGGAATGCACCGGTTGCGGTCGCGGTTTCACGGCAATGTTATCAAGGCACTGGCGAGCCAACCAGAGGCGCAGTTTGCGGTCTCGCACCTGGTCATGGCCGAGTGTTTGCTTGCCCCGCTCACGAGCGGGATTAGCTTTGCCGTTCAAGACTATGAAGCCTTGTTCAAACGCGTGGCAACCCTTGATTTAAATGAATCTATCTTCCGCCAAGCGGCCTAAATACGCGCGCAGGGAAATTTGAAAATGCCCGATGCGTTGCATTTTGCGTGCGCACCATTCAATGGCGGTGCAGCTCTTTGGACACAGGTTGAGCGCTTGGCCGGCGTCAGTGGCGGCCTAGCGAAATCGGTTGTCGGGGATCAAGCCAAGCCTTAGTCGCTGACAGATCGTATTTTCGGCCTCGGACGCCCCAACCCCCCTGCAACTGCCTGCCTCCCCAATGTTGCGAATGCGCCTATCGCATGCTAGACGCCACCCACCACAAAGCAGCTTCGAGACCAGTGGTATCGAATCGCCTGATTTTGTTCCTTTAATCTAATGTGCACGCCCTCGCTCAGTCTGGTAGCTTTGGCGTGTCTTACACGTGAGTAGACCCTTTGAGTGGATCAAATCGCAGCGCCATCAGTGAAGCAGCGCAGCGCTATGGCGCGGCGCTGTTCGACTTGGCGACTGAATCCAAGAAGGTTGCTGCTGTGGAGCAAGACGCGAAGGCGCTCTTGGCCGCTTGGCAGAACAGCGCGGACCTGCGCGCTGCCTTGACCAGCCCGCTGTTCCCGGTGGAGCAAAAGGCCGCAGCTCTTGGTGCCATCGCCAAAAAGATGAAGGCAAACGCCATCACGCAAAACTTTCTCGGCCTTGTGGCCCAAAACCGTCGTTCGGCGGACTTGGGCGGCATGCTGGCGGCATTCTTGGGCTTAGCAGCCCAGGCACGTGGCGCTGTTTTGGCCGAAGTCTCGACTGCAGAGCCCTTGAGTGATGAACAACTCAAGAGCCTGACTGAAGCACTCGGCCGGGCCTTCAAGGCACCGGTTGATGTAGAAACCACGCTAAAGCCTGAACTTCTTGGCGGCCTCGTCGTCAAGGTTGGTTCCAGGCTGTTCGACGATTCTGTCAAATCTAAACTCGACGCACTCAAAATTGCGATGAAGGGGGCCTGAGGCATGGACATCCGCGCCGCAGAAATTTCCGCGATCCTGAAGGATCAAATCAAAAACTTCGGCGCTGAGGCAGCTGTTGCTGACGTCGGCACCGTGTTGTCCGTTGGTGACGGTATCGCCCGGGTCTATGGCCTCGACAGCGTCCAAGCGGGCGAAATGGTTGAGTTCCCAGGCGGCATCAAAGGCATGGCCTTGAACCTTGAGCGCGACAATGTCGGCGTCGTGATCTTCGGCGAAGACCGCGCCATCAAGGAAGGCGACACCGTCAAGCGCCTTGGCGAAATCGTGTCGGTTCCTGTCGGCAAAGGCCTTCTCGGTCGCGTGCTGAACCCCTTGGGTGAACCCATCGATGGCAAGGGTCCGCTGGTCGACATCGAAGCCGAGCGCAAGCAGGTGGACGTAAAGGCCCCCGGCATTATCCCCCGTAAGTCGGTGCATGAGCCGATGCAGACCGGGATTAAGTCGATCGACGCGCTGATCCCCATCGGTCGCGGCCAACGCGAATTGATCATTGGCGACCGTCAAACCGGTAAGACCGCCATCGCCATCGACGCGATCTTGTATCAGCGCGAAGCCCATGACACGAATGCACCTGAAAGCCAGAAGCTGTATTGCGTCTATGTCGTGATCGGCCAAAAGCGTTCGACCGTTGCCCAATTGGTAAAAACCCTGGAAGAATCGGGTGCTTTGAAGTATTCGATCATCGTGGCCGCAACCGCGTCTGAGCCTGCGCCGCTGCAGTTCTTGGCACCGTTTTCGGCTTGCGCCATGGGCGAATATTTCCGCGACAACGGCATGCATGCTTTGATGATCTATGACGATTTGTCCAAGCAAGCTGTGGCTTATCGCCAGATGTCTCTGTTGCTGCGTCGTCCACCCGGTCGCGAAGCTTATCCAGGCGACGTTTTCTATCTGCACTCGCGCTTGCTTGAGCGCGCTGCAAAGCTGAACGAAGACAATGGTTCGGGCTCCTTGACCGCTTTGCCGATCATCGAAACCCAAGCCAACGACGTGTCGGCCTATATTCCAACCAATGTGATCTCGATCACCGACGGCCAAATCTTCTTGGAAACCGACTTGTTCTATCAAGGCGTGCGTCCAGCTGTGAACGTCGGCCTGTCGGTGTCGCGCGTGGGCTCGTCGGCTCAAGTTAAGGCGATGAAGCAAGTGGCCGGTCCGATTAAGGGTGAATTGGCCCAGTACCGGGAAATGGCCGCCTTTGCGAAGTTCGGTTCGGACTTGGACGCCTCTACCCAGCGCTTGCTGGCTCGCGGTGCGCGCCTGACTGAAATGCTGAAGCAAGACCAGTTCTCGCCCGTGGCCGTCGAAGATCAGGTTGTTCTGATCTATGCAGGTACCAAGGGCTATTTGGACAATGTCGCCGTCAGCGACATCAAGCGCTATGAAGCCGAATTGAAGGCGGCGTTGCGCGGCAAGTATAAGGACCTGTCTGACGCGATCAAAACCAAGCTGGACATCAAGGCCGACAACATCGAAGCGCGTATCAAAGAAGCGCTTGATGATTTCGCCAAGACGTTTGCTTAAGAGCGGGGCTGAAGGAAGCAATCCATGGCCAGCTTAAAGGACTTTCGCACGCGCATCGCTTCGGTGAAGTCGACGCAGAAGATCACCAAAGCCATGCAGATGGTGGCGGCGGCAAAGCTGAAGCGTGCGCAAGAGGCCGCCGAAGCAGCGCGCCCCTATAGTGAAAAAGTCGCCGGGACCGTGGCCAATCTGGCAAGTTCCGTACAGGGCTCTGACGCGGCTCCCAAGCTGTTGCGGGGCTCTGGCAAGGATCAGGTCCATCTGGTGGTGGTGGCTACCTCAGAGCGCGGCCTGTGCGGCGGGTTCAACACCAATATCGTCAAAAAGGCCCGTGACCTCATCGTCGGTCTGCAAGCGCAGGGCAAGACAGTCAAAATCTTGACCGTGGGCAAGAAGGGTCGCGACCAATTAAAGCGCATTTATGCGTCTTTGTCGGTTGGCCATATTGAGTTTGCCGGCGTTCGCACCCTGGGTTCGGCCCAGAGCGCACAAGTCAGCCATAAATTGGTTGAAATGTTCGACGCCGGTGAGTTTGACGTCGCACATCTGGTGTTTTCGCGCTTTAAATCGGTCATCAGCCAAGTGGCGACTGTCCAGCAATTGATCCCAGTTGTGGCACCCGAAGGGGTTGCCACCTCGGATACGGGCGGCGGCGTCTATAGCTATGAGCCGGGCGAGGAAGCGATTTTGGAAGCTTTGCTGCCACGCTATCTCGACAGCCAGATTTTGGGCGCTTTGCTGGAAAATGCGGCTGGCTTCTATGGGGCCCAAATGGGGGCCATGGATAACGCAACCCGCAACGCCGGCGACCTGATCAAGAAACTGACCTTGCAAATGAACCGCAAGCGTCAGGCCATGATTACCACCGAATTGACAGAAATTATCGCGGGTGCGCAGGCGGTGTAAACTATGATATAAGGGGTCGCTGGAGATCTGAGATGACCGATAATGTTGAGAGCCTAATCCTTGAACATCTGAGACATATCAGAAGTAAGATGGACGCAGTCAGTCTCGACATGTCAGACATCAAGTCCCGTGTGTCCTCTTTAGAAGAAACGCAAGGCCAACTTCTCGGCATGATAGGTGGCCTTGGAAAACGAATGGACCGGTTTGACGAGCGGCTTGGTCGCATCGAAAGACGGTTAGACTTAGAGAACGCGTAAGCGGCTCAAAACAGAGACTTTTAGAACGGGACACGACACTATGAGCATCCATGTTAAAGGCAAGATCGCCCAAGTAATTGGCGCCGTTGTCGACGTTGAGTTTGATGGCGAATTGCCAAGCATCCTCAACGCCTTGGAAACCGACAACAATGGCAAGCGCCTTGTGTTGGAAGTCGCCCAGCATTTGGGTGAAAAGACCGTCCGCACCATCGCGATGGACGCCACCGAAGGCTTGGTTCGTGGCCAAGAAGTCACCGACACCGGCAATCCGATCATGGTGCCAGTCGGCCCTGCCACGTTGGGCCGCATCATCAACGTGATCGGTGAGCCGATCGACGAAGCTGGCCCCATCGTGTCGGCTCAAGGCAAGCGCTCGATCCACCAAGCCGCCCCTGCTTTCGTGGACCAAAAGCCTGCACCAGAAGTTCTGGCCACCGGCATCAAGGTTGTGGACTTGCTCTGCCCTTACGCCAAGGGTGGTAAGATCGGTCTGTTCGGGGGTGCCGGCGTGGGCAAGACCGTTTTGATCCAAGAGCTGATCAACAATATCGCCAAGGCCTATGGCGGTTATTCGGTGTTGGCCGGTGTGGGTGAGCGGACCCGCGAAGGCAACGACCTCTATTACGAAATGATCGAATCCAAAGTGAACGTCGATCCAAAGGAGAATAATGGTTCTTCGGAAGGTTCGCGTTGTACCCTGGTCTATGGACAGATGAACGAGCCTCCAGGTGCCCGTGCCCGTGTGGCTTTGACCGGCCTTGCCCAGTGCGAATATTTCCGCGACGAAGAAGGCAAGGACGTGCTGTTCTTCGTGGACAATATCTTCCGATTCACCCAAGCCGGTTCGGAAGTGTCGGCACTTCTGGGCCGTATTCCTTCGGCCGTGGGCTACCAGCCAACCTTGGCCACCGACATGGGTGGCTTGCAAGAGCGTATTACCTCGACGGTTAAAGGCTCCATCACCTCGGTTCAGGCCATTTACGTGCCTGCCGACGACTTGACCGACCCCGCACCAGCCGCCTCGTTCGCCCACTTGGATGCAACGACGGTTTTGAACCGCTCGATCGCTGAAAAGGGCATCTACCCAGCTGTGGACCCGCTCGATTCCACCTCGCGCATCCTCGAGCCACGCATCGTGGGTGAAGACCACTATCAAACCGCCCGTAAGGTCCAAGAAATCCTGCAGCAGTACAAAGCCTTGCAAGACATCATCGCGATCTTGGGCATGGACGAATTGTCCGAAGACGACAAATTGGTTGTGTCGCGTGCCCGCAAGGTCGAGCGCTTCTTGTCGCAGCCCTTCCACGTGGCAGAAGTGTTCACCGGTTCGCCCGGTAAGCTCGTGTCGTTGGAAGACACCATCCGTGGCTTTAAAGGCCTCGTAAACGGTGACTATGACCACTTGCCAGAGCAAGCCTTCTACATGGTCGGCAATATCGATGAAGCGATTGCCAAGGCCCAAAAGATGGCCGCTGAAGCCGCGTAAGCGCGTGAGACACATCCGTTAAAGAAAGGCCCCGTAGCGCTGCTACGGGGCCTTTTAGTTTTAGGACTTTGGAGGTTGTCCTAAATCAGGAGCCCACGGGCCCAACTTGGCTCATCATGGCCTTCCAATTGCCGGCGCGGTCTTGTTTCCAGACGTCAAAGAAGGACAAAGCCGTCACCTTGCCGTCCTTGCCCGTTTCGGTCCAAACGCCTTGTGCGAAGGCAAAGGAGCCGTCAACCTTGACCGTGACATCGCTGATCTTGACCGAAGCCGGGCGCTTTTTCGGGTCAGCCGTATTGGCCAAAATATCGGCCTTCGTCTCCGGCTTGGCTTTGCCAGAGCTGATATAGCTGTCATCCAAGAGAGCCCCTAAGCCAGCGGCATCGCCTGCGGCGGCCTTATCGGCCCAGGCTTGCTCAAACTTTTTGATTTCGGCGGTAATGGTCGCCGTTTCATCGATTGCGGGGGTGTAGCAGAACATCTGCTGGGCGGTGACGGTCGTATTGGCGTCATATTGCGCCACAAACGCTTTCCAAGCTGGGTCATTCGGGTCGCCGCGGCCACCGGGGGGATTCACATGGGCGGTGGAAACCCGTTTATCCGAGAAGGACCACGTGCCTGTCGCGGCATCGCGCACCATGGCCCGACCAACCAATTGGACATTTCCATTCATGCCTTTGTCGCGATAGAATTTCTGGTTCGCCACTGCTGCCGCAGTAAAGCCTTCAATGGTGCCAGTCGGCTTGATCTCATTGAAGCGCACCGTAACAATTTCGCCTTTCGAGCATAAGGCATCCGCCGTTGGCGCGGTTTGGGCCATGGCGGCACCAGAAGCCGCTAACGCACCCAGTCCAATCATGAGTTCTTTGAGCATCTCTTGTTCCCTCTCCTGTATCAGGTGCGCCCGGTATCGACCTTGCCTACGATGCGCCCCGCTAACGCAGCGGTAACAGAAATGGATGACCCACTGCACGGAACATTTTTGATCACGGCGAGGTGATAGACCGACTGTTGCAGTGCTTTGCATGCTGGGCGCTCAAATGCTAAACGCTGCGCAACCAATTTCTTCCCGCAATCAGCGAGCATATCCATGGCCACCACCGGCAAACTTCACTTTTCTTTGGTCTCCCCTGAGCGCGCCCTTTATTCGGGTGAAGTCGATCAAGTTGTGGTGCCTGGCGTGGATGGACAGTTTGGCGTTTTGAGCCAGCATGCACCGTTCATGACGGTGATCCAACAAGGTGCAATCCGCATTCTTGATGGGGCGAGCGAGCGTAAGATTTTCGTAGGTGGCGGCTTTGCCGACGTCACGCCGCAAGGCTTGACCATTCTGGCAGAAGATGCCGTAGACTTGGCGCAAGTGGATGCAGCCGGCCTTGAAAAAGACCTGCAAAATGCGCGCGAAGACGTGCGCGACGCCAAGGATGCTGATGTGAAGGCCGCAGCTGAGCGCAAACTGGCCCGTCTCGAAGCCATCCGCGCCGCGGCCTAAGCCTTACTTTTTCCGATAATTTGGATTCTTTAGATCCCGCTGGAAGCGGGCTTGCGCCATCTTGCGTGAACGCGGCGAAAGCCAAGCCAGACCCCTCCCCCGATACACGAGGGAGGGTACGTGCTGTTCATGGCTGACCTTATTGTTCGCCGCCGCCGCCACCACCGCGGCTCTTGAAGAAGCGGAAGAAGTCGCTGTCAGGCGTGGTCACAATTGTGGTGCCAGCTGGCAAAGCCTTCTCATACGCCTGCATGGAGCGATAGAAGGCCGCAAAGCCTGGGTCTTGATTATAGCTGTCTGCAATAATCTTTGCCCGTTCCCGGTCTGCACCACCGCGAATCTCTTGCGCTTGGCGATCACCGGCAGCCCGCACACTGGCAGCGGCCTGCTGACGCTCTGACCGCATGCGTTCAAACACACGCTCTTGGTTGGCGGGCGGCAGATCTGCTGCCCGAATCTTCACGTCCACGACCTGAATACCCAAAGCCGCCGCTTCCCGGTTCATCTCAGCCCGAATGGAGTTCATCAAGGCGGAACGGCGACCGGAGATAATGTCGGTCGATTGCGCCGAACCCAAAACGCGGCGCAGAGACGCCTCTAGCAAGCTGGTCAAGCGATCACGCGCACGGCCCTCGGTGCGGACGGCCTGATAGAAGCGCAGCGGATCAACGATGCGCCAGCGTGCAAAACTATCCACTTCCAGACGCTCTTGGTCAGCCGTCACAACTTCGCTTTTGCCCGAGGGTGCCAGATCGAGGATTCGACGATCATAAATCTCCCGCTGTTGAACAAAGGGGATCATGACCTTCAAGCCTGGACTTGTTCCATCGACGTTGAAGAAATTCTTGGGCTGACCAAATTGCAAGGTAATGGCTTGTTGCGTCTCGCTAACGGTGAACAAGGACGCATTGGCCAAGACAAAGGCGCCAAAGGCTAAACCACCCAGAATTGGAAGGGTACGCGCGTTCATCGGACAACTCCCTGTGGATTTGCATTTTGCGCGGCTGGCGCAGCAGGAGCAGCAGCCGTGCCGGCTGCGCCCCGCAAGAGTTCTGGTGGCAGGACCACCATTGGGCTGGCCCCGGCGCGGCCGGAGTCGAGCAAGACTTTGTTGGCCCGCTCATAAACCCGCTCCATGGTTTCAAGATAGAGCCGCTGACGCGTCACATCTGGGGCGAGCTTATATTCCTGATACAATTGGTTGAAGCGCGCCGCCTCACCTTGTGCTTGGGGAACCACCGCATTTCGGTAGGCACGGGCTTGGTTGATCTTGGTTTCCGCTTCTTGGCTGGCTGCAGCCACTTCACGGAATGCGTCGTTCACGGCCGCAGGGGGCTCCGCCTTGGTCAAATTGACCTGCGTAATGCGGATGCCCGCCTTATATTCGTTCAAGGTGCGCTGAATCAGGTCACGCGTTTGGGCTTCTACTTGCGCACGGCCGGTTGAAAGCACTTGCTCGCGCTGCGACTTACCAGCGACTTCGCGCATGGCCGATTCGGCAACGGCACGAACAGTCTCTTCCGCACTGCCCCGGCCCTCAGGCCCATGGGCGACTTGGAACAAATAATCGCGTGAGTTTTCAACACGCCACCAAACTTGGAACCCAACATCGACGATGTTTTCATCCGCTGTCAGCATCAAGCCGTCATTGGCCCCAGCTTCTGAGCCACCGCCAACGGTCAACGAGCGTGCATTTTGCACATCGACGATCTGACGCGTCTCAATCGGGGCTGGCAAATGGAACTGCAGGCCCTGTTCTACCGTGTAAACATATTTGCCAAAGCGCTGGATCACAGCCTCTTCACCCGCATCCACCACATAGACGCCGGTTGCAGCCCAGCCCAATACTGCGACAAGGGCAATGGCACCAAGGGTGCGTTTATCAAACTGGATGGGCTCACCGCTGCCACCGCCGCCGCCCTTCAGGCCGCCGCCGCCACCGCCACCGCCCAGAACGCTTTTCAAGCGATCTTCGACGCGCTTGGCCAATTCATCCAGATTGCCACTTTCGCCGGATGCACCCGGACGACGTGGAGGCTGGTTAGGACCGCTGCCCCAAGGATTTTTTGGGCCAGAGCCACCGCCCTGCTGATTACCATTCGATCCACCACTGGGACCCCACGGGCCACCACCGCCGCCAGACGAGTTATCATTCCAAGGCATATAGACGTGTTTCCATTCCAAAGCCGCTAAACCTAGGCCAAGGCACATGCCAAAGACTTGCAAGCGGGCGTTACAGTCCCTTATGTGCGTGCTCAGCTAAAGGGATCAAGAAGGTGTTTGGAATCAAACGATCACTCAAACGCGAGGATGTGTTAAAAATTCTCGATACCATCCGCGCGCCAGACGGCTTAAGCATTGTTTATAAAGGGCTTATTGAGGATGTCCGCGTCTCGGATGGGGGGGACGTGCTCGCAACAATTTCAGTGCCAAAAGGTGAAGAAAGTGCAGCTAGTCAGTGGCAACAGGCGGCAAGTGCGGCCATCCAGGGTTTGCCCGGCGCTGGAAAGGTCACTGTGGTATTAACCGCCCATATCGGGCCTGCGCAAAATCCAGCCGAAACAGAGGCCCCACCTGCGGGGCAACAACGTGTACGCAAGGGTGCACGACTAACCGACGCGGCTCTGGCCCAAGGCAGTGCGCAAGCCCCACCGGTCAAGGCGGGCATTGCGGGTATCACGTCCATTCTGGCTGTGGCGTCCGCAAAAGGTGGAGTCGGAAAGTCAACCGTGGCGGTCAATCTGGCCGCCGCCTTATCTGCTCTCGGCTTGCGGGTTGGCCTCTTGGATGTCGACATTTACGGGCCTTCCATTCCAACCATGTTGGGAACTGTGGAGGTTGAACCCGAAGTGGGTGAGGACAAAAAGCTTTTGCCCGTCTTGGCCTATGGCCTCAAGACCATGTCGATTGGCTATTTGGTAGATGGGGATTCGCCGATGATTTGGCGTGGCCCCATCGTCACCAGTGCGATCCGGCAATTGCTGGAAGATGTGACCTGGGGCACAGCTGATGAGCCGTTGGACGTTTTGGTGATGGACACCCCGCCAGGCACGGGCGATGCGCAATTGGCGCTGGCCCAGCGGGTGCCATTGAATGGGGCTGTCATCGTTTCAACGCCGCAAGAAGTGGCTTTAGCCGATGTGCGGCGCGGTGCGGGCATGTTTGCCAAAACCCATGTGCCCGTTCTGGGCGTGATTGAGAATATGGCGTGGCTGACCCAGCAGGATGGCAGCCGCCTCTATGTCTTTGGCGAAGGCGGTGCCAAGCGGACGGCAGAGACTTTGGGCCTACCATTCCTCGGCGAAATCCCCTTAGAGGTGGGTATTCGACAAAGTGGCGATGGCGGTTTGCCTTATGTTGTGGCGGCCCCCGGCAGCGAAACGGCCAATGCCTTTTTATCCATGGCCGCCCACATTTATGACGGCTTGCTGCACCAAGAGATCAAGCCACCCCCTATCATCCGCTTTGAGGCCTAAGACGCCGCAATTTCTTGCTTGAAACAGGTGACAATCCAGTCGCGGACCACCTGCAAGCGGGCATTGGCCTTGGTGTCGCGGTGGAAGACCAGCCAGGGTTGGCGCTCTGGCATCGGGCGGTGGGGCACTTCAATCAGCCCCGCTTTGCGCGCGGCATGGACGGGCAAGGGCGCAATGCCCACACCTTCGACCGCCGCATTGAGGAGGGCGCGCACGCTGGAGGAGGAAAAGCGAATGCTGGCCTCCAAGCCCTGCCCCTTCAGCCAGACGTTTTCAGCAATCTCGCCATATTGCCGGTCCAGCCAGATCAGATGCTCCTCAGACAAGACCAAGCGGTCTGGGTCGCGGCCCTGAAGATAGCCGTGCGCGGCAAACAGACCCAGCCGGATCACGGGCAAGCGGCGCGCCATCAACGTCTCTTCCACCGGGCGCACCATGCGGATCGCCATATCCGTGCGCCCCGCATTCAGATTGGCGATGTCGTTGGAGACTTCGAGGTCAATCGAGATTGACGGGTCGAGCGCCCGTAAATCTGCCAAGCGTGGGGCGAGGACATCGGCAATCACAGACTCGGTCGCCGAAATACGCACGGCGGGCAGATTGGGCCCTTCCTGTAGGGCGCGGGCCCGCCGGGCAATCTGGCTCAATTGGCGGGCACCGGGCTCTGCCACTTGCAGGATTGCCTGCCCCGCCTCTGTCAGGCGCGCGCCGCGCGGTCCACGGTGCACGAGGCGAAGGCCAAGTTGCGCCTCCAACTGATCGATGCGCCGACTCATCGTCGGGATCGACATGGCCAATTCTTCGGCAGCTTCAGACAGCGAACCACGGCGCGCGACGGCCACAAAACACCGGATCGCCTCCCAGTCGATCGCCTGCTCACTTATCATTTTTGAAAATCCATTTTCCAATTTTAGGCCTAGCTTGACCGATCGGTCAAGTTCTATCTGGAACCAACGGGCACCACCCGCCGCGTTGAAAGGAAGTTCAAGATGAAACGGATCGTCTCTTTATTGGCCCTCGGCAGCTTGTTTGGCTTGGCCCCCCTCAAGGCACCTGCAGAAGAAGCCAAAGGCAAGGTCGCTGTCTATGTCTCCATTACCCGGCCCGCAGGGGTCACAGATGCGCGCCTGAACGCCGAATTCACCCGCGCGATTCCTGTCTATGCCCAAGTGCCGGGTCTTGAGCGCAAATATTTCACCTACACCCAAACAGGCTTTGGCGGCCTTTACTTGTTTGAGACCGAAGCTGCCGCAAAAGCCCATTTCAACGCCGCCTGGCTGGAACGGGTTCAAAAGACCTATGGCGTCAAGGCCAGCCCTGTCTATTTCTCTGTTCCCGCGGTCACCGCTGGCGCGTCGCAAGCCACCCCGTCCGAAGCCAATGTTGCGACCATCGTGGAAGTCAAAGCGCCTTGGTATGCCAGCGATGCGCGGATCAAAAAGGGCCTGAAGGACGCCGTCCCAACCTATGCGACGACGCCGCATCTGATCTACAAATACTTCACCCAAGGGGCTGATCGTAGCTTCGGCGGCATTTATTTGTGGGAAGATCAGGCCAGTGCAGAGGCCCATTTCGGCCCGGCTTGGCACGCCCGTGTGACCAAAAAATATGGCCATGACGGGGTTGTTACCTTCCTGAAAGCGCCAGTCACCCTGATCCAGTCTGACAAAGCAGAGAAGCACTAGCATGAAGGCGTTACGCGAACTTGGAGCCAAGCTCGATACCTGGGGTGGCCGTCGTAAAATGACCACTTTTCGCTCTGGTTGGGCGGCCTATACCTCGCCAGAGATCGGCTTTTATTCCACACCGCTCACCCAGTATCGCTATCGGGTCCGGGGGCGTGGGCCGACGCTGGTCTTCTCAGCCGACCCGCCGATGACCTTGGAGAATTATGACGCACTGTTAGACGCGTTCAGCCCGCATTTTCGCGTCGTGATTTTCGAACTACCGGCCATGGGGTTTAGCGCGGTTGATCCATCCTATCGGTTTGATTTTTACAAGACCAATGATGATGTCGCCCGCTTTTTGAAGGATGTAGCTGGGGAAGGTGCCATCCTCGCCTTTTCCTGCGTGGCCAGCCTGTGCGCGATTGATTTGGCATGCCGGCGACCCGAACTGGTATCCCGCCTCGCCTTGCTACAAGCCGGCGATGTGGCCGCCTTTGCGGTGTGGAAAGCCGGGCGTGACCCCAAAGGTATCTTAGCCCGCCCCTTCCTTGGCCAAATGGTCATGAAACAACTGGCCTCTCAGCGCATGCCCGATTGGTATCGCCTGTCTGTTGGTCGGAAAGACATGCTGGACGAACTTGTCGCCTGTGCGTGCCGATCGTTCGACCATGGGGCTATGTGGTCGCTGGCCAGCGCCTATCAGCTCTATATGGACCCAAGCATTGCGCTGGACAAACCCAAGCAGCCTCTCTTGGCTTTTTGGGGAGAGGCTGATCGCAGCCATCCCAAAGAAAATGCCGAAGGACCGCGTCGCTTGGCCGAGCGCGTTGATTACATCGGCTATCCAGACCTTGGCCATACGCCCGAATTGGAAGACCCAGAGCGCGTGTGTCGCGACCTTCGGGCCTGGCTTCAACGCGGCGAGAGGGTGGATTGAACGGCACCCTTCCCATCACCAGAAAGAGGGCTTATACTAATGGGGTCCGGTTCGCCGGACTATGGTGATAAACGTGCGTGAAATAAGCAGGCCGGACCGGGGTGCGATTCCCCGCGGCTCCACCAAACTCTCTGCGGGTATCGACGCGAGTGTGGGGCCGATCAGGATCGACGGATGTGTAAAGACGTTACTTTTACCCGCGTGGGCTACGTCAACCGCCCATTTTCACAAATGCAAACGATAACTTTGCACAGGACGTCCGTTTGGCTGCGTAATGCGGTCTGATTGACATCCGACTAAGTCCCCCGGCTACGGCTGAGGGCGGGGCACGGAGGGGGGCCCGGCAACAGCAACCCCCTCCACTTTTCAAGCAGGACCAGAGGAAAACCTAAGGCGCGCGTCAGGCCATTTGGCAGGTAAGCTCGCTTTGGCAGACGTGTAGGGCTTCCAACAAAACCGCGCGGCGCTGATCGGCGGCCTCGATCCGAGGCTTCCAAATCCCTTCAAGCGCTTGCAGCATCGCTCCACTTACGGGGTCATGGGCATGCAAACGCATGTGCACCACGTCAAACGCGAGCCCAGCGATTGCGCGCTGTTTCTCAAGATAGGCGCGCTGCAATCCGAATTGGGTCTGATAGGCCTGGATAAAGGCATCTAAGCGCGGATCTGCCACCAAGGGCTCGAAATGTTGAATCTGCGCAGGCGGCCAGGACAGATCATAGGTCTGTTTTGGGTCCTCTAGGAAGACCGTCATTCCCGCCTCCCAACCGGTCAGACTATGGGGGGTGATGTCGAGCCACTGGCCGTCAGCCTGTTCCCAAACGGCATGGTGCCAGGCCAGCAAGGCTAGGGCTTTGATCTCAATGACCAACCAGCCGAATCGAAGCCGCCCGCCAGATTGGGCGACACAATCGCTCACATTCCAATAACAGCGGCCAGGTCGCGCCCACACAAGGGGCTGTCGGGGCACCACATGCACTTTGACCGCCGAAAGCCTTCTTTTGAGAGCCGTCAGTCCAGCCGAATTGGGACCGGCATCACCTTGAATCAACATCGAGCCCGCAATCTCCAAATCCGCTCTGCTGATGAAAATTACGCACGCTCAAGTGAGCAAACTTATCCGAAACGGTAACCAACGGGTAAATTTAGCAAAATATTACCCATGGTGACCATAAATCACTCATTTTCAAATATTATAGACCATTGAATTTGATCGATAATTTCGAGGGTTTTTACAGAATGCCTCATCACACATTCAAAGATCTTTTCGGCCGTCAAAATCCACCGCGTCTGACCCAAGCGATACCCCACTCGCCCCATGGGTGCTAGGGTTCGCTTGGACACCGAAGTCGATTGCGCACAGGCGAAAGCGGGATTAAGAAGACTCGCATAATGATAACGCCAAAAGTGGCAAACTGCAGGAGACGGGCCAGATGTCGGAAGACCTCATCGGCTATGCGAAACTAACCCAAGACGCCCTTCGCGGCGTCGTGCGCGACGCGATCAAAGTCGCGCTGACAGGCCTGCCTGCAGACCACCATTTCTACATCAGCTTCCGCACCCGGGCGCGCGGTGTGCAAGTCGCACAATATTTGGCGGCAAAATATCCCGACGAGATGACCATTGTGATCCAGCACCAATATGAAGGTCTGGAAGTGCGCGACGATTTCTTTGCCATCACCTTGCATTTTGGTGGGGTGCCGCAACGCATCGTGATTCCGTTTGCAGCCATCACCCGCTTCTATGACCCATCGGTGCGCTTTGCCTTACCGTTTGACGTGGTGGACGATCTCTCGCCCGACGCGGATTTGGATGATGATGTGTTGGAAACCGAAGTCGAAGATACTGTCGTCAAAGCGCCCAGCACGGGCGCTGTCGTCAGCCTCGATGCATTCCGGCGCAAGAAGTGAGCGAAGCGGCCCGCCCAGCCCGCAGCGATGCGGAAGTTCTGGCAAAATTTACCCAAGCCAAATTCCGCCCCGCCTGCTCGGACACTTTGGGCTTAGAAGTCCTCTCGATTGATCAGGCTGCCGGAAAAGTGCGGATCAAAATGGTCGGCCAAGCGGCGTGGTGCAATCCGCGCGGCGCGCTGCAAGGGGGTTTTGTCACGGCGATGCTGGATGAAGCCATGGCGATTGCGGGCATTGTTGCCGGGCAAATGGCCTATGCGGTCCCTACCTTAGAACTCAAAACCACCTTCCTGCGTCCCTGCCTAGCTGGCCCTGTGGAAGCCGAAGGCCGCGTGGTTAAATGGGGCAATAAGGCCGCCTTTTTAGAGGCCGATTTGTTTGATGCCGACGGCAAACTCGTCGCCCGCGCCACCTCAACCGTGGTACCTACCCCTTTACCCGCCCGACACCCACGGGCTGACGGTTAAGCCAAGTTCGCGCGGTAGGGTGCTTTCCATCCTTGGAATGCCCCATAGTCATTTTAAGCTTACGGGGTTGGTCTAGGCCAGCAGGACTGCACCCTACGGCTCAACGTGCATGTCTAAGCCAAATCCAACCGCTTGAAGAGGAGGGCAGCGGTGGCGTTGGTTGCCTCGGTCCAGTCGGCAAGCTTGGACTTCATCAGGCAGGACTCGCTTTTCAAGATCACGCCGTCATCGAGGATTTTCAGGGCATTGGCGGTTAAGGTGGCCCCGGATGTGGTGATGTCGACAATGGCTTCGGCAATGCCTGCAGCCGGCGCACCTTCTGTTGCGCCGGCGCTGTCGACGATGCGGTGATCGGCGACATGATGGTCACGCATGAATTGAGCTGTGAGGCGGGTAAATTTCGTTGCGATGCGGAACCGCCGCCCGGTTTGGCGACGCATATCGGTGGCGACTTCGGCGAGGTCTGCCATGGTCTCGACATCGATCCAGCCATTGGGCACCGCCACCACCACATCGGCGCGGCCAAAGCCAAGGCGCGCTTCGATGCTCAAGCGCGTATCGACATCGCTGGCCGCCTCGCGCACAATGTCTTCACCCGTAATGCCGAGGTGAATATCCCCCGCAAGCAAGGCTTTGCCGATTTCGCTGGCCGAGGCCAAGCGGATTTGGATATCGTCAAACCCATCCAGCGTCGCGCTATAGCCGCGTTCGCCGCCCGTTTGGCGCAGGACGAGGCCTTTTTTGGCAAGCCAAGCTTCGCATTGTTCTTTCAGGCGACCTTTGGAGGGTAGCGCCAAGATGAGGCGTGCCATCTTACCGTCCTCCAAATCGCGCGGGGCGGATCACGCAGCCAACGGCCCGCGCCTGACGTGTGCCAGAGGAAATCTCGCCCACCAAGGTGTCATAGCGCCCACCGGTCGCCACAGGCCGCGCAAAGCTGGGGTCTGCCGCAAAGTCAAAGGCCATGCCATCGTAATAGTCAAAGGCTTCCGGGCTTAAGGCCTCAAAATGGGCATGGGCCAAGGCCTCGGGGGCTTCCTGCTGAATCCGGTCTAGCCGCAAGGTCCAGGCTTGGCGCCAATCCATGAGATCAACGCCCAGCTTCCCCGCCAAAACGACGCATTCATCCAAACTAGCGGCGAGCGAACCTTGGCTATGGAGCTGAATGAGCTTGGTTAAGGTTTCGGCCAATTCGGGCGCAAGGGGTTTGGCAATGGCGCGCTTGGCCCGTGCCGCCAAGCGGTCGGCGACATGGCTTAACTGCCGATTACCGGGCAGCGACAGATTGGCGAGCGTCAGCACCTCTGCGACCGTGCTGCGGGCGCGCTCAGGGTCAAGTTCGGCAATCGTGCGCTCAAGGGCGCTGATTTGGCGGCTTGGTGCGCTGCCACTGGCTTGGGCCAGCACGCGCTTCAGCGCGCTTTGATGGCTGGCCACTTCGCCTAACGCGCTGTTCCACGGATCGGGCAGATCAGCCTTAGCGATGATGTGCGGCAACAAACCGCCATCGCAAAGGCGCACATAAAGATGGTGCTCGCCAGCCGCTTGGCAGGCTTCCCAGGCGGCAAGGAAGACGGTCACATCGGCTTCAATCCGGTCGCCATCGCCGAAGCGTTCCAAGCCGATCTGCACGAATTCGGGGGCGCGGTCTTCGCCGACCTTGGGCGCCCGAAACACCTTACCCTCGCATACCCACGCCACAGGTTCGTTATCGGCGGTGGCATTTTGGACATAGTTCAACGCGGCAGGAATGGTTAAATCGGCGCGCAAGCATAATTCCGCCCCATCTGGCCCTGATGCAAAATAAAGACGTGGGCGCACGTCTTCGCCAGCCAATTCCAGCACCAAAGCCGCAGGCAATAGGGTTGGCAACGCCACCTCTTGCCCGCCCCGAGCCTTTAAGGCAGCCCAAGCGGCCTGCATTTTAGGACCCGTCTCTTGGTTCATGGCTTTAGCATGTCCTGCACGGCTTGGACCAGTTGGGTGCGCGGGACTTCCACTTGGGCGGGACGCTCGCGCCGCCAGGCCTCGTTCGAAACAATCGATTGGGCCAATTGCGCCCCCAGATTGAGGTCCTTTAAGGTCACTTTGCCGGCTTCACGCTCTTGGCTGCCTTCCATCACCACGACGGGGGCTTTACGGCGGTCGGCATATTTCATCTGTGCTTTCATGCCAGAACTGCCGAGATAGACTTCTGCGGCAATGCCGGCGGCGCGCAGCTCACCGGCCATTTGCATATAGCCTGCCATCGCCTCGCTATCGAGGGCGAGGATGACGACCGGGCCTTGGGCCGCTTCTGGCGGACGACCTGAGGCCGACAAGGCCGCAACCAAGCGGGACACGCCCAGAGAGAAGCCGGTTGCGGGTGCCCGTTCGCCCCGGAAGCGCATCACCAAATCATCATAGCGACCACCAGACCCGATAGAGCCAAAGCGAACCTTATTGCCCTTCTCATCCAAGGTTTCGGTCAGAAGTTCGGCTTCAAACACAGGGCCGGTATAATATTCAAGGCCACGCACAATGGCCGGATCAAAGAAGGCGCGATCTTCGAAAACATCAAGCGCGCGCAAGGTCGCATCAATTGCCCCAAGCTCTGCCACACCTTCTGCTCCCAGCGCCGTATCGCCCACCACCGCTTCGAGGGCGGCTAAAGTCTCTAAGCGGGTTGCTTTACGGGTGGAGGTAAAGGCCATGACTTGGCCGATGGCATTGGCCCCAAGCCCTGCGCCCTTGGTGAAATCGCCCGACTCATCCTTGCGGCCTGCGCCCAACAAAAGCTCTACCCCTTCGGGGCCTAAGCGATCGAGCTTATCGACGGCCCGCAGCACGCCCAGACGCGTGGTGGTATCAGCCACGTCGACGCCAATCTTGGCCAAAAGCCCGTCAAGCAGTTTGCGGTTTGAGACATTGACGACATAGAGCCCGCGCGGCACGCCAGCGGCCTCCACAGCGGCTGCTCCCATGGCAATGGCTTCAGCATCGGCTTCGGGCCTTGCAGAGCCGACGCAATCGGCGTCACATTGCCAGAATTCGCGATAGCGACCGGGGCCGGGCTTTTCATTGCGCCAGACAGGCCCTGCGGCACAACGGCGAAACGGCTTGGGTAAACTATCCCAGTTTTGGGCGGCAAAGCGGGCCAAAGGCGCGGTTAAATCATAGCGCAAACTCATCCATTGGCCGTCATCATCCTCCAGCGCGAACACGCCTTCATTGGGACGATCTTGATCTGGCAGGAATTTACCCAGCGCATCGGCATATTCAAAACTGGGGGTCTCTAAGCGCTCATAGCCCCAGGTTTCATAGACGCGCAGGACTTTTTCCACGACGCTGCGCTCTGCCAATAGGGCATCTGCCCGGCGGTCGATAAAGCCGCGCGGCGAGCGAGCGAGCGGACGGCTCGGCGCATTTTGTTTGGTTTCGGTCATCGTGAGGCCCGGTGGGAGAAAAGTTGGAGGCGGTGTTTATCGCGACATGAGGCGGGCGGCAATCAATCTGCCTGATTTCACTGCGCCATCCCAAAATGCACACGGTGTTTTGATACAGGAATCAAGGTGACACTCGGAAAAAGCAGGGTTAGACAAACCCTCTAACGTCTGTTTTCAGCCGCAAGAGCGAGCTCATCAGAGAAAGATTGCGTAATGAGCGAAAAGTCGCGACGCCGCCGGAAAGCCCTTGCATCGGGAACAGGTGTGGCCGTTGCGATTTTTGCGGCACTGGCAGCAACTGGTCTGTCGCTCACCGGCCCGCTCAAGCCCGCCATGCCCGACAAACCCGCAGAAGCCGAAGCGCCGAAAAAGACCGATTGGCGCAACCTTGCCCGTTTGGCGCTGGATGAAGAGAAACTGTCCTTTGCCGAAGTGACCTTTGAGTCTGGGGTTTTGACCATCTCTGGCGATACGCAGGAGGCAGATGATCGCACGCGGGCTTTTGAGGTGGTGAAACAGGCCGTTTTGAAGGATCCAAGCCATGTGGGCGTTGTCCTCGCGCTGGAAAATGCGATTACTTTGGCGGGCCAAGCCCTAGCCGATGCGCCAGATGCCGCCTCTACCATGGGTGCCGCGCCCGATGCGAAAGCCTGCCAAACCGCCTATGACACACTGCTGGAGGGGCGGGTGATCAATTTTGGCTCAGGCAGTGCGGTGCTGGCGGAGGAGTCAAAGCCCTTGCTCGATGCCTTGGCAGCGGTGGCTAAGCGTTGCGAGACCTATCGGGTGGAATTGGGCGGGCATACAGATGCGCGTGGCGATGCCACCGCTAACCAAGCGCTGTCAGAGCGGCGCGCGCAGTCGGTCGCAGATTATCTGGTGTCCAAGTCCGTACCGGCAAGCCTTTTGGGCGTGTCAGGTTATGGCGAAACCCAGCCCAAGGATGCCCGCGGCAATGCCGAGGCCGATGCCAAGAATCGCCGGATTGAGTTCAAAATCGTTGAAGATGTCGCCCAATAGGGCCTTTACCGCAGCGCCGGGTTTAGCGCGTCAGCCCCGGCACCCATTTTACATCCTCTGCCCCATTGGCATTGGCGCGACGGCCCGCCACGAACAATAAGTCGGACAGGCGGTTGAGATAGTGCAGCACTGCATCGGAGACGACTTCGCCTTCGGTCTGCATAAGCGCTGCGACTTGCCGCTCTGCCCGCCGGGTGATGGTGCGGGCGACATGCAGATAGGCCGACAAAGCAGTCCCACCAGGCAGGATGAAGGAATCAAGGGCTGGAATGGCCGCGTTCATCGCATCGATTTCGTTTTCAAGCCGCGTCACTTGATTGGGCAGGATGCGCAAGGCATCCCAGCCCAAGGGCTTACCGCGTTCGGGCGTCGCCAAATCGGCACCCAGATCAAACAAATCATTTTGGATGCGGCCCAAAATCGCGTCGAGTTCCCCATCTGCCGCGCAGTGTAGGCGCGCTACACCAATGGCGGTATTAGCCTCGTCCACGGCACCATAGGCCTCAACCCGGGCATCAAATTTTGGCACAGTCTCGCCTGTCGCAAGGCTGGTGGTGCCCTTATCGCCGGTGCGCGTGTAAATCTTATTCAGCGTGACCATGCTTCATCCTATGTCTCTGTCTAAAGCCTTACTATAGGTCCGAAGCTTTCCTGCCAAAGCACGAAGCTGCTATTTTGCGGGAAGGGCGCGCTGGCCAGCCCAGCTTGAACGGTAAAGATATTCGATCTAAAGTGGTGGTGTAGATTTAAATGAATAGCGGGGGTTGAAGCGGTTGGGGTTTGATATGAAAAGCTTCATCACCTCATTCATAGGCTTCTCATTGGCCACTTTGATATATTATTTGGTGGTGTGTGGTCCGCTCGATGGCCGCCAATTGGCGATCATCCTATCGGGCGGGTTTGTGTTTGCGGTGTTGTTCGAAAGCTTAAGTCTCTTCTTTAGGCGCTTAGTCCTCTGGCTCGGGCGAAACTACGCAAAGCGGCAGAAAGAGGCTTGAGCGTCTGGCTCACTTAGCATCCTCCCCCAAAAGCAAAGACACCTCGAACTTCGGCGCAATCGTGCTAAATCAGCACGCATGACCCATCCTATTCGTTTGATCCTGATTGTGTTGGCTGTGGCTTTTACGGCGCTGATCGGCTGGGCCAGTGTGCGCGGTGACTTTGCGGCAGAGTTTGGGGCCATCACGGCCATGCCGTGGGGTCGGGTATCGCTTTTTGACCTCTATCTCGGCTTTGTGCTCTATGGGCTTGCGGTTTGGGTGATTGAGCGCGACATGAAGACCCGGCTTTTTTGGGCCCTGCCCATTGTCTTCTTAGGCAATGCTTGGTCTCTCATTTGGGTAGCGGTACGCTGGAAACAAATCCTCGCCCGTCTCCAGACGGACCCGAATGACCCTAAGTCTTAACCGCACAAATATCGGGAAGGCCGCGGCCCCTGCCCGCATCATCCAAACCATAGCCGACCAAGAAGCGGTCTGGCAGGTCAAAGCCCAGATAGTCGGGGGCAGGCAGCTCTGCTGCCAAAGGTTTGCGCGCAAGCAAACAGGTTAAAACCTCACGCGCACCCTTAGACGCCAGATAGGATTTGGCAAACAGGATCGTGCGGCCCGTATCATAAACATCATCGACGATCAGCACTTGCCGCCCGGCGATAGGTTTCTGCAAATCCGCCAAGACATTGATGCGGCCCCCACTTTCATGCCCGTCGCCATAGCTTGAAAGCCACAGAAAGTCCGTGCGCGGGGTTTTGCCGTGCCGGGCCAAACCGCGGACCACATCTGCCATGAAAACAAATGCACCCTGCAACAAGCCGACCACTACGGCATCGTCGTCCAACCGGCCAGCAATCTGGCCCGTCAGCTCTTGAATACGGCTGTCGATTTCATGCGCGGAAACCAAAATATCCAAATGTGACGTCACGGGTCCCGCCTCTTTTCTTTCTTAACGTGCCGCCACAGGGGCGTCATGGCCTTCGCCATGGTCAACCATTGGAACAGCGGCGGGCTTGGCCGGGGCTGCAGGCTCTGCCCCCATCAAGCCAGACTTCCCCATGGGCGGCTCTGGTTTAGGCCTTGGGCCCTTACGCGGGGGATCAGCAAAGGTGATGACCGCTTTCAGGCTGCCGCGTACGGGGTTGGAGCGCGAACTGACAAATCGATGCGACTTGCCGGGGCCCAAGCTTTCGATCCCGGGATCCACCATCCAGGACAAACGCTCTAGGCCTTTTGAATCGACCAAGGAGACTTTGAGATAGGGAATGAATTCCGGCGAACGCGAGAGCGATTGAAGCACACCTTTCACTTCAATCTTGGGCCCCTTCTCATCGGCAGATGAAATGATTGTGATGTCGCGTATATCCACACCATAAAGATTGGCTGGCAGACCAACCGCCGCAAAGGCCGTTGCCGATTTGGGCCAAGCCCGCACAATGTCTGACCGATACAGAGCTGCAGCCCACAATATCCCGATCAAGAGACTAAAGCTGATGGCCCACGGAATGGTCGCAGCTAATCGGTGGGTGGTCTTGATTTGGTTCAACGCCTTTTGACGCGCCAATTCATGCGGCTCCAGCTTGCCACGCTTGGCTTTATTGCTGCCAAGCCCCAGTTTTGCCAGCAATCCGGCCTTCTTTACTTCAGCCGCACTGGGGGGTCTTGGTGTGGTTGTTGGATAGCCAATGGCCCCTTCTGGCATGGCCCGCCACGAGTTTCCACATGCCGCACAGCGGACAGTGCGCCCCGATGGCGGAATCGCACCATCAGCGACATTGTACTTCGCAGAACATTGAGGGCATGTGAGTAGCATGAAAGAGACGAATCACCCGGCTAGCGCAACCATAAAAAAGCGCTTATTCGCTGTCAGAGTCTACTCATGAATGAAAAAACTCGCACCCCTGGCTATCGCGAAGGTGGACCCATCGTCCGCTTTAATAAGGTCGGCGTCACCTATGGCTCCGGCACGCAAGCGTTACGCAATGTGTCGTTTGAGCTGGAAAGCGGTGGTTTCTACTTTTTGACGGGGCCATCGGGGGCTGGCAAGTCGACCTTGCTGAAGCTGATGTACTTGGCGCTGCGCCCCAGCCAAGGACGCGCCAATCTGTTTGGTGTGGATGTTGGCAGCGCCAGCCGCGACGATTTACCCATGCTGCGACGCAAGATTGGCGTGGTGTTTCAAGACTTCCGCCTGCTGCCGCATTTGTCCGTCTTTGATAATGTCGCCATGCCGTTTCGGGTACGCGACGTACCTTTGGCCGATTATGCAGAAGATGTGGATGATTTGTTGCGTTGGGTTGGCTTAGGTGGGCGGATTGATGCCTTGCCAGAGACTTTATCGGGTGGGGAACAACAGCGGGTTGCTATCGCGCGCGCTGTGGTGGGCAAGCCTTCCCTTTTGATCGCCGACGAGCCGACGGGCAACGTTGACCCGGATATGGGCGCCCGGATCATTCGTTTGTTCATCGAGCTGCATAAGCTGGGTGCGACCGTGGTGATCGCGACCCATGATCTTGACTTGGTGCGACGTTCGGGGGCCCCTGTTTTGAGACTAGAGGCTGGCGAATTGACCCAAGCACCCAATCTTGAGCAAGCACCAAAGGCCAAGCGATGATTGAACGGCTTAAATCGCTGTGGAGACTGATTAGCCGCGAGTCGGATCGCGCGCTATTGCCCGCGGATTCGCGCCAAGTACGGCCCCTAACCATCGTGGTTTCCATCATGTGCGCTCTGGGATGTTTGGCGGGCCTGGGCGCTTCGGCTGGCTTCCGCGCCGCCAATACGTGGACGAGCGATCTGAAAAGCGCGATGAGCGTGGTGGTTCAAAGTCCTCGCACCGATGAAGACCTTTCGCGGGCTGCCCAAATTGTCGGCCGCATCCAAGGTGTGACGCGCAGCGAAGCCATGAGCCGAGAACGGGCCAAGGAACTCTTGCGAAATTATGGCACCGATATGGGGGCGACGCTGGACGCACTGCCGGTCCCCCGTCTGATCGAAGTGGGGGTAGTTGCGGGCCAAACCAATGTGAAAGCCGATATTGAGAAAGCCCTGAAAACGGCGGGCTTTACCATCGTGGTGGATGACCATAGCCGCTTTACAGGCGAAGTCTTGCGCACATCGACGGTGGTGCGGATTGTGGCCATCATGGCCTTAGTCTCGCTGGTTGTGGCCGCGATTGCCACCATTGCCTTTGCTGCCCGCGCGGCGCTTGAGACACGACGGGAAGCGGTCAATATCCTCCATCTGGTAGGCGCAAAGGATTCCTTTGTCGCGCGCGAGGTTCAAATCCGCTTCTTGCGGCTGGGATTTGTTGCGGGCCTTTTGGGGGCCAATGCAGCCGGCGTGATCGCCTTGATTGGTTCAACCGTCTTTGCTTTTGGGGCATCCGATTTCACCAGCGGCGCGCCCTTGTTGAATTGGACCGATTTGTGGATCTTGCTGGTCGCACCTTTGGTAACTGCCTGCGCGAGCGCGATTGCAGCCGATTTCGCGGCGCGGGCAACTCTGAGGGATTTGGTGTGAGATGGCATGGCTCTGGCGTAAGACACGTGAACGGGGGCTGCACCGCCCATCGGGCACGGTTGTGCGCTCCTCCACCCTCATTTCGCGCCTGATCTTTGTCCTAAGCCTGCTTGGCGGCTTGGCGCTTCTGATCGGCTTTATCCGCTTTGGCGATCATGTCACCTCGCTCAAGACCCCCACCCAGCCGCTGCGTGCCGATGGGGCTGCGGCTTTGACGGGTGGCTCTGACCAGAGGCTGATTGCCGGGGTTAAACTGGTTGAAAGCAAAGCGGTGCCGCGCCTTCTCATCTCAGGGGTCAATCGGATCACCACGGCGCAGGAAGTGCGCGCGGTAGCCGGTGGCGCAGAAGAAACCTATGCTTGCTGTATCGACATGGGTCGTCGGGCGACCGACACGATTGGCAATGCCGAAGAGGCCGCGATCTGGGTGCGTGTCCATGACATCAAAACCCTGGTGGTGATCACAGACGCCTATCATATGCCACGCAGCCTGTTTGAGATGCGCCGCGCTATTCCAGATGTGGTTCTGATCCCCTACCCTGTGCAGACCACGCGTGAATTTGACGGCGACTGGTGGAAGAATGAACGCCCAACACGGGCCTTAGCCTTGGAATATGGCAAATATCTTGTCTCCATCGGGCGCGGGCTTTTAGAAGGCGATACAGAAATTGCGTTGAAACAGATGAGCCTGTTTCACAAAGGACAAACGCCATGACCTTTATCCGGTCGTTTCTCTTGATGCTGTGGTTATGGGGCAGCGTGCTGATCGTCGGCACGTTGGGCGCGCCTTATGTATTTATGTCCCCTCTGGGTGGTGCGCGCGTCATGGAGGTCTGGGCCAAAGTCATGCGCTTTGGCGCGAAATGGATTGCGGGCATTACTTATGAAGTGCGCGGACTAGAGCATTTGCCCGCAGGGCCGATTATGATTGCGGCAAAGCACCAAAGCGTCTTGGATACAATCATCCCGACCCTCTTCACGCATATGCCGGTCTATGTGCTGAAGCAGGAGCTGTTGAACCTGCCGATTTTCGGTTGGTATTGCCGCAAGGCCGGGCTGATTGCCATCGACCGTTCCGGCCATATGAGCGCCCTCAAAGCCATGGTGGCGCAAGCCAAAGAACGGTTTGAACAAGGCCGCCCCTTGATTATCTTCCCCGAAGGCACCCGCCAAATGATTGGGGCTGAGCCTGATTATAAGCCGGGCGTGGCTGCCATTTACATGATGCTGGGCGTGCCTTGCGTGCCCCTGGCGTTGAATACCGGCGTTTCATGGCCTGCGAAGGGCTTTATGCGCTATCCCGGTAAAGTCGTGTTTGAGTTTCTGCCCGTCATCCCGCCCGGACTGAAACGCGGCCCCTTTATGGAATTGCTAGAAAGCCGAATTGAAGAAGCAAGTCAGGCTTTGCTGGACGAGCATCAGAGCAAACACGGTTTAGCCCGCACGTCAAAGCGCGACGATTCCTCGGGCGGTGACTTCAGTATCATGGCCAGCACGCATACGGGGTCACCCAGCGCGAAATCTTCCGCCAAACAGGATGGCGGTTCAGATCGGGTCGATGCGGACCAGGCCGATAGCGATGGTGGCAGCAGCGGCGGAGATGGCGGTGGCGGCGGTGGCGGCGATTAATGACTAAGTCCAAATCCCTCTTCGGCCTAATCCTTCCTTTAGCCACAGGTGCCCTCGTTTTGGCGGGCTATTATGTCTATTGGAGCCAAACCGCCCTAACCCTCAAAGACCGTGTGTCCGCAGCTTTGCCGACCCTGCCGAAAGAGACGATCGCGGTCAAAGGCTTTCCCTATCGGTTTGAAGCAGAAATTACCGATCTGCGCGTCCAGACGCGCTCGGGCTTTGTGTTTGAAGCCTCTCGGTTCGTGGCCGCGGCCTCGCCCTTCAACCTCAATCTCTGGGCACTGGAAGGCGCGCTGGAGCCAAAGCTGAAATTGCCCGGCGGACCCCTACGGCCACTGCGGGCGACTGATCTCAAGGCCAGTCTGCGCTTTAAGGACGGTCAATTGGCGCGGTTTTCCGTGACGTTTCAAGGCTTGCAGGCCGGGACAGCCGATGCCTCGGGCCTTGGGCCTAAGCCGTGGCGAACCGGCGCGGGGGGCATCCATCTGATCGCAGACCCCCAAGATGCCAATCGACTTGCCTTTGCCCTCGACCTTAAAGGCGTGGAGCTGAGCGCTATACCCGAGGGGCCCGCTGCGATTCTGGGCGCTAAAATCGACAAGCTGCGTATCACCGGCCCGATCAGCCAAGGCCAGACTTTATTGCAATCGACCAAAGGGTGGGCAAAGGCGCAGGGTGCGTTCACCATTATGGCGGCGCAAATCAACTGGGGTCCCCTCTCCTTTGATCAGGGCACTGGCCGCTTGCAGGTAACACAAGACGGGCAATGGCAAGGCGAGATTCGCGGTCAAGGCGCGCTCAAGCCCAATGGGATGGCAGTCCCTGCCCTATCGGCTCCGATTGAAATTACCATCGAAGACGGGCAAGCGCGGCTCTTAGGCCTTAGCGCTGCGCGGGTGCCAAGGGCCTATGACTAGCATTGCTGGATTTTCTTGCGCCCAAGGTGCCATAAAGGGCCATGAACATCAGCATTCTCAATTGACTTCGAGCGCTTGCGACTTTAAAGACACCCTCCCTAACGCTCGCCGTCATGGCGGGCGCTTTCGTTTATTCCGCGAACCCCATCCCGATCCCCGGTCTGGTCCGTTCGCCCCTTATCAAGGAACAGCGCGATGTTCGCGGTGATCAAAACTGGCGGCAAGCAATATAAAGTCGCTGCAGGCGACAAGCTTGTGATTGAGAAATTAGAAGGCGAAGCAGGCAGCGCCATCACCTTCAGCGACGTGCTGATGGTTGGTGGTGAAGCAGGCGTCACCGTTGGTGCCCCCCTCGTGGCAGGCGCAACGGTTGCTGCAACTTTGCTGGAAACCCGCAAGGGCGACAAAGTGATGGTCATGAAAAAGACCCGTCGCTCGACCTATCGTCGTCGTAACGGCCACCGCCAATGGGGCAGTGTCGTTCACATCACCGCCGTCAACGCGTAACCAAGCGCACAGGAGACTGACACATGGCACATAAAAAAGCCGGCGGCTCGTCACGCAACGGTCGCGACTCGCACTCCAAGCGTTTGGGCGTCAAGAAGTTCGGCAACGAAATGGTTGTTTCGGGCAACATCCTTGTGCGTCAACGCGGCACCAAATTCTTTGCCGGTGAAAACGTTGGCCTTGGCCGCGACCACACCCTGTTTGCGACCGCCAATGGCCAGGTCGTCTATACCCGCAAGCGCGACGACAAATGTTTTGTATCCGTCATGCCAATTGCGGAAGCAGCAGAATAAGGCGGTCCTGAACCACTCCGGATCGTCTCCCTGAAAAGGGGTGATCCGGTCAAACAGACCATTTCCCGCGCGGGGGGCCGGATCACCGGCCCCCCGTTTGCATGTTGCCCTGATGCAAATAGGTCCTTTGAACCCGTTTAGGGTTCGGGCCAGTCTCCCCCCACCCCGCGCGGGTTTCCTTTTGGAGACTTTGCCATGCGTACACAAATTGACACGAGCCGCCTCACCCTGCGCCCCTTGCAGATGACTGACCTCGATCGTCTGGTATGCCTGGCAAATGATCTGCGCGTATCGGGCAATCTATCCCGCATGCCCCACCCTTACCGTGTGGAGGACGGCGAAGACTGGTTAAGCAAACAGCCTGACATGTGGGCCGGTAAGGAAAACTACGTCTTTGCGATTGAGCACAAGGCTGAGGGCTTTATGGGGGCCATGGGTCTGCACTGGATGGACCGCATGACGCTGGATGGCAGCTCTGCCTGGGAACTCGGCTATTGGCTAGGCTTCCCGTACTGGGGCAAGGGCTATGCCACCGAAGCCGGTAAAGCCCTGATCGCGGCGGCAATCACCGACCTTGATCCTGTCTATTTTGTGGCTGGGTTTGCCACGGCAAACACACAATCTGGTCACGTGCTTGAAAAACTTGGCTTCTACAAGGTCGATGCGATTCTCGAATTGAGTGTGCTCGCAACGGGCAAATCCTCGCCCACACAAGTCATGCGGCGCGATATCGCCGAAGCAGAAAGGAGACCGAGGTCATGACGCCAGCCCTATTGACCCCGCGCCTCTTGCTGCGGCCGTTAGAACATGAGGATAGCCTTGCGCTCGCCGATCTCTTGAACCGGCCCGAAGTGGCGCGCGGTTTGTGCACCATCCCCAAGCCATTCACGCCCCTGCATGCCAGCGCGATGATCTTGATGATCCGGGCTAGTGAGGCCCGCGGCCTTGAATTTGTCTGGGCAGTGGAGAATGGCGAGGGCGATGTTGTCGGCCAGATTGGCCTGCGGCAAACCCGACCTGGCTGCGCCCAATTGGGCTATGCCTTCCTGCCAGAATTCTGGGGCCAAGGCCTCGGGCGCGAGGCGATGGAGGCGGTGCTAGACTGGGTAGCCCGTCAGACAAGCTTTACCACCTTGGAAGCAGAAGCCCATCCCGACAATCCGGCAAGCCTACATCTGCTGGAGAAGCTGGGCTTTGTTCCAAAGGGTGCGGTCCAGCGCTTCAGCTTGGCCCAACAAGACCGCATCCCCTTAATGTCCTTCCACAAGAGCTTGGGTGCCCCGACTCACTTGGCTGTAGCCTGAAGTGAAGAAGGCCCGCTGATCGCTCAGCGGGCCTTTTTTGAGGGTCAAAGAGAATCGAGGCCCGATTAGGCGGCGCGGACGCGCTCCAAGAATTCTTGCGTCTCTTGATCGAGCTTGGCGGCTTGGACCGAGAGTTCGCGGCTGGCGGCCAACACTTGGCTTGCAGCCGCGCCAGTTTCCCCCGCGGTTTCGGTCACGCGCGAGACGTCGGAGGCCACCGATTGAGAAGCGGCAGCCACTTGGGTAATGGCGCTGGCGATCTCTTGGGTCACCGTTGCCTGTATATCAACCGACTGGCCAATCATGCCCGCATTTTGGTTGATCAGGGTGATAACGGCTTCGATGCGCGACATGGCATCCACGGCACCATCCACAGCGCCTTGGATCGAGCCGATTTGGGCGGCGATATCCTCCGTCGCATTGCCGGTTTGGCTTGCAAGATTTTTGACTTCTTGGGCCACGATGGCAAAGCCACGACCTGCTTCCCCGGCACGTGCCGCTTCGATGGTGGCGTTCAGCGCCAAGAGGTTGGTTTGGTCGGCGATGCCTTTGATCAGCTCAACCACTTCGCCGATGCGACGGGCGGAATTGGCCAGTTCGCTCACCGCGCCTTGGGCTTCCCCGCTCAAGCGGACCGCTTCAATGGCAACCGAGCTCGATTCAGACACATTGGACTGAATGGTCGAGATCGAAGTGGTGAGGCTTTCAGCCGAACCCGCCGCAGTTGAAGCACTGACAGTGCTTTCTTCGGCGGCAGCGGCCACGCTGGAGGCCATCATATTGGTGCGGTCAGCAGCCGCGGTCATGGCTTGTGCGGTTGCTTCCAACTCTGCCGAAGCGGCAGCGACGGTGCGCAGCATGTCGCCCGCCACTTGCTCATAGGCTTGGGTAGCAGCGGCAATGGCTTCTGCGCGGCGCATTTGGATCTTGGTTTCTTCGCTGGCAGCGGCTTCAAGAGCGATGCGCTCAATGGCATTTTCCCGGAAGACTTCAACCGCTTCGGCCATTTCACCCAATTCGTCACCACGATCACGGCCTGGAACCATGAGATCGGTCACACCACCGGCGAGCGTGCGCATCGTATCGGTAAGGTCCGAGATTGGCTTGGACAAGCTGCGGGCAAACCAGAAGCCTGCTGCAGCGGCAGCACCAATGGCAACCAAGGTGGCCAACAAAATGTTCAAGGCCAAAGCCCGCAAGGGCTCTTGCGCTTCAGCAACGGTTTCATCGGCGGATACAACAAACTTTGCACCCAAGGTGGTGAAGGGCACGAAAGCGGTGATGGCTGCATTACCGTCCACGTCTTTGGTCACGGTTGTGATGGATTTGCCTTCAAAGCTTTGCTTCACAAACTCATTGTCGACCTTTTGCTTGAGAATGGTTGGCTCTTTGGCGTGTGGTGAGTTGTTACGCACCAAAAAGTCTTCACCAATCAGCGTGTTTTCGCCCGTTTTGCCGTTTGCCGGCTGTGGCTTCATCGCCGCATCCAGCTTGTTGATCGACAATTGGATAGCGAACACGCCCTTCAACTCGCCATTAGCGCCCTTAATGGGCACGGCAATGAAGCCAGCTGGCACATCGGCCGATGGCGCATAGGGTTTAAAGTCTGCAAGCTTTGGTTCTGCGTTGGCACCTGCGGCGATCACGTCGCGGACGACCACGCCAAGACCGGAATCCTTCCATTTGCCGTTTGCCAATTGGGTCGCGAAGTCACGCTCTTTGAAAACCGTATAGACATTCTGGCCATTCGCATCGAACAAGAAGATGTCGTAGAAATCGTTCGTACGCAGAATATTGCGTAACCAAGGATGCAGCTCGGCATGGACTGCATCATAGGCCGTGCCATTGTTTGCTGCGTCCCACTTTTCCTTTTGACCAGCTGGATTGGGGTTCTGATCAATATAGGTGGCCTGAAGTTGAGCTTCCGCATCGGGGCCCAATTGCGCATAGGCGGCGGCAAAACGGTCGAGCGCGGAGGAAATAATCGCGCTGGAAGCCAATTCTTTTGCTTGCGCGCCCGACGTGTCGAAGAAGGCCTTGGCTGCCTCGGCCCTCGAAAGCGCCGTTTCTGTCAACATACTCTGGGTTTCAGTGTTGATATTATGTTGGGAGTTTAAGTAGGCGGCTCCACCCGACATCGCCCCCGCCAAGGCCGCAAGACCCGCAATCACCATCGGTAGCTTTTTCGAAATCGCTACTTTATTCAACCCAGACAACATGACAACTCTCCCTGGTCTTGGGCCGACATCTTCATCCATCGAGCCTGTCTCGATAGTACTCAGCACCATAGAATCTACGGGTCGTTATATCCGATAAGTGGTTACGTATATGTTTACAAATATGGACAGGGTTCAGCTTGCAACTGCTCTACTCAATACCTTGAGTCTACCTTATTTTGTCTGACGAATGATCGCTTCAATTGCTGCCCAAGCCTCCGGTTCTTCCAGGGTTGGCGCATGGCCAACATTGGGGACCTCGGCTGTGATGAGGTCCGGCTTCGCAAGCTTCATCCGCGCGACAATTTCAGCCGACAAAAGATCCGAAAGTGCACCGCGAATAACCGCTGTTGGGATCGGCAACAGCGCCCCATACTGATCCCACAGGGTTGGAATGGCCTCGGTTCCGCCAGAACTGGCCACATGTGCGATGGCGGGGTCATAGTCGAACACAATCCCATCGGCAGTCTCAATACAGGTCTTTCGGGCAAAATCTGCCCAAAAAGCAAGGTCTTTGTCTGGGAAAGCGGCTTCGCCGATCACCGACATCATGGTCGCAGCTTCATCCCAAGTCTGGGCTCGCCCCATTTTACCAACATAGCCTTGAATGCGCTTCAGGCCTGTGGGATCCACTTCAGGACCAATATCGTTCAAGATCGCGCCCGCAACGGTAGTTTGGGAAAAAGCGGCGACCAGCATGGTGATAATGCCGCCCATGCTCGTTCCAAGGAACACGGCCCGCTTAAGACCCAGTCGGTTCAAAACGGTCAGAACATCTTGCGCATAGACCAATGGATTATAATTGCTAGGATTGGGGTCCCAATCCGAGCGACCCCGACCACGTACATCGAGCGCTAAGACCCGACGGCCCATGCGGCGAATCGGTTCGATGACTGCCAAAAAGTCTTTATGATTGCGCGTCAGGCCATGCAGACACAGAACAGGCGGCCCCGTATAGGCCCCAACTGGGTCGAAATCCGCGACATAAGTCTTCACCCCATCATGGCCGACAATCATATGCTCGTTCATACTCGCTCCCAACCGCGCCTTTGGCTCTGAAGAGACTAGTTTAAGGCCTATTTGGCGATACGAAACAAGGTCTGAACGGCCCATGAACCTGACTCAGGGATAACAAACGTCATAATCGGACGTAAGAAAGCGCTTATTTTGTCGATCTCTCTTGCAGACTCGTTTTTTCGTTCCTATCTTGTTCTTATCAATCGCAGTCAGACCAGAAAGGAATGGCGATGCAATTATCTCTTTTGCCAGCCTTGGAGGCAGAACGCCCCCACACCAAGCCTGTGGCCCCATCCCCACGGCAGGACTCGCCCTTGCCGACCGCCAGTCGACCAACGACGGCCCAAATCAATTATCTCAAGCGCCTGACTGGTATTCGCGCAGACGGGCAATTGCAGCGCTATGTGGCGCGTAAGGTGGGCAAACAAGTTCAAGCCACTGAAAAGCTGGTTTTGACGAAACAGGACTTTGCCCAAGCGATTGACCGTGAACTGAATGAGAAGCGCTGGGCCGCCTAACGCCCAGACTTAGGCCAGCACGAGGTCATCACGGTGCACCAAAGCCGGCCTGCCCGCATAGCCCAGTATCTCTTCAATCTCGTCGCTATGGCGGCCAAGGATTTGCAGCGCATCGGAGGAAGAATAGGCAGAAATGCCATGCGCCACGATGCGGCCAGCCCCATCTTTGATCGCAATCGCGTCGCCACGCTCAAATTGTCCTTCGACGGAAGTTACGCCAACCGACAAGAGGCTTGCGCCGCTTTTGAGGGCCTTTGCTGCGCCCGCGTCAACACAGAAACTGCCAGCGGGATTCAGGCTGTGGCCCAGCCAAGCCCGTCGCGCGCTCTCGCGATCTGCGGCCGGAATAAACCAGGTTGAGCGTCCCCCCTCTAAAAGGCGACGGAACGGATGGTCTAAGAAGCCGTCCTTGATGGCCACGCTACACCCAGCAGCGGTGGCGATCCTGGCTGCGTCAATCTTTGTGCGCATCCCGCCGGAGCCAACGCCGGCCTTTTGATTAATGCCCCCTGCCATGGCCTCGATTGCGTCGGTAATCTCGCGGACCTCGCCAAGATGCGCGGCATCGGGATTTTGGCGCGGATCGGCTTCATACAGACCATCAACGTCTGAAAAAAGAATGAGGGCGTCTGCCCCGATCATTTGCCCCACACGGGCGGCCAACCGATCATTATCGCCATAGCGCAGCTCATCTGTAGCAACTGTGTCATTCTCATTGACGACGGGGACAGCCCCGCATGCCAACAAGGTGTCGAGCGTTGCGCGCGCATTCAACCAGCGCCTGCGCCGTTCGGTGTCATCTGGGGTAACAAGGGCTTGAGCGACGGCAATGCCTTGCTGGGCAAACGCCTCACCCCAAGCGGCCATCAGCCGGACTTGACCAGCCGCAGCAGCGGCCTGCTTTTCTTCCAGCTTCAATTTTCCCGCTGGCAAACCCAAGGCCCCGCGCCCAAGTGCGACGGCACCCGAGGTGACGATGACGATCTGTTGGCCTTGGCTTCGCGCCTGGGCCACATCTTGGGCCACCGTCGCCAGCCACGCCGTGCGGGCTTCCCCGCTGGCGGGATCAATGATGAGCGACGAACCAAACTTGAGAACAATGCGTTTGGCTTGACGCAAAGCCCGATGCGTCATGGTGCCCAACCGTCCTCATTGGCTTCAGCCAACGGCGCACCGAATGAGTCCACATCATGCAAATCTGGAGAAAGAATGCCGCGCGATTTCGCAATTTCCCGCCAGAGCAGACCCAAAGCTCCGCGTACGCCTGAGTTAGACACGCCAGAGATAGCAAGCACGGTTCGGCCCGCTTCTTTAGATAAGGCGGCCCGCTTTTCGGCAACTTCCTCTGGGCTCAAGGCATCAATCTTATTGAGGGCGATGATCTCCGGCTTTCGGGCAAGATCTTCGCCATAGGCCTCCAACTCACCGCGTACGGTACGATAGGCTTGGGCGACATCGTCTTCCGTGCCATCAATTAGATGGAGCAAGGCGGCGCAGCGTTCGACATGGCCAAGGAAACGCGTGCCGAGACCTGCCCCTTCGGCTGCCCCTTCAATCAGACCGGGAATATCGGCAATCACAAAGCGCGTATCAGGCCCCAAGGTCACCACGCCCAAATTGGGGTGCAAGGTGGTAAAAGGATAGGCGGCCACTTTCGGATTGGCCGAAGAAACCGCAGCAAGAAAGGTCGACTTGCCAGCGTTGGGCAGGCCCACAAGGCCCGCATCGGCGATCAGCTTAAGCCGCAACCAAACAAATTTCTCTTCGCCTTCAAGCCCACGGTTAGCCCGATCTGGGGCTTGGTTGACAGAGCTTTTGAAATGCAAATTGCCCCAACCACCATTGCCACCCTTGGCCAGCACCACACGGTCGCCAATCTTGGCAAGGTCGGCGATCAAGGTCTCACGATCTTCTTCTAAAATCTGTGTCCCAACCGGCACTTTCAGCACTAGGTCTTCCGCCGAAGCCCCATGCTTTTGGCGACCCATGCCATTCTGGCCGCGATCAGCCTTGAAGTGTTGCAAATAGCGATAGTCGATAAGCGTGTTGAGGCCGTCGACAGCTTCGACCACCACGTCGCCACCGCGACCGCCATCACCGCCGTCTGGTCCGCCAAATTCGATATATTTCTCCCGCCGGAACGAGGACGAGCCGTTGCCGCCGTCGCCGGAACGGATGTAGATTTTTGCTTGATCAAGGAATTTCATAACCTGCAGAGATTAGCGCGGAACGCGCCACAATGAAAGCCAAGCCATTCAGGGGGTAGATTTCAGGCTGCAGGTGCGGGTGCCAGCGGCACAAAGGGCGCATCGGGGCGGTCGGGCATCACCGTTTCGACATGCTGTTTGAGACGCTCTGTTACCTCGGCCGCATCGCCCAAAAGATGGTCGGGGGGGATCGCGGGACCGGCCGACAAGGTGAAGAGCTGGCCTTTCTTGTTCAACAGCTCTTTGAATAAAGTGATGTCACGCAATTCCTTGGAAAAGCGATCAAAAAAGTGAAACCAAAAGCTCCAAGGACCTGTCATATGGATCGGCACAATTGGGGCACGATTCTTTCGGGCGATGGAGACGGCCGAACTCATCCACTCTGGATCTCGCAAAACCCCATTCACATGGCGGGCAAGCCGACCAGCCGGAAAGATAAAGATCGCCCGCTCTGCTTGAAACGCCTCTTGGGTCAGCCGCAAGGTCTCGCGCGTTTTCTCCCGGGTCCGCTTATGCTCTTCCCACTCAACCGGCACCAAGACGTCGATAAAGCCGGCAGACACACGATGGGCATCGGCATTGGCATAGAAGATTAAGTCGGGCCGGATAGGTTTGATCGCGTCCCAAGCCGCGATGCCGTCCGCAATCCCGGTTGGATGATTGGCCACAATCACACACCGACCACTTTGAGGAATATGCTCAAACCCCCGTGTTTGCGTGCGGACCGACAGAAGATGCGCCACTTCCTCTAATGCGGGCAGGCCCGGCAGGGATGCGATGGTGTCGGCCATGGTGACCGCCTGATCATAATCGAGCAATTTGTTGAGAGACGCCCGAATAATCGGCCAAAACACCGACTTTGCGAGACTGGGCGCACGCTCTTCGATCAGGATATCGATGATATGTTTGTCGCGATGGGGTTGCTGTTCAGGCATCAAACAATCCAACGACGCAAGCGGTCGCTGGGGTAGAAGCTGCCATGGACCAGATGGATTTGGCAAGCCCAGATACCAAGCCCAAAGCGCGCGGCTTTGGGCTTGGCAATGGATGTATCAAACGTGACTTAGAAAGCGACGCGGACCCGGGCGCGCACCTGTTCCACCCGAACATCGGTGCGGTCAATCGTCGTCTCATAGCTGAGACCCAAGGTAGCCGACTTTAGCTTGGCCTCAACCCCAAGGCCGACTTCGCCCCAGGATTTATCCTGCGCAAGGCCCGCCACATTGGCCAAGGTCACGCTGGAAGCCGCAGCAAAGCCAAGGCCGCTGGCACCTGTGTCCAAGGCTTGGAAGTCATGGGCGAGGGCAACCCGTGCCCAAGGCTTGATGTTGCCGCCCGTGCCAAAGTCGCCATAGGCTGTCACACCCAAGCGGGCCACCAGCGCTTCAACGGTACGCGCGCCCACCGTTAGACCAATCGGTCCAGACTCCCGATAGGCATCAATCTCAGCCTTGTCATAGGCAATGGAGACGCTGGGTATGTAAGAACCCCACGCGGTTTTCTGGGTGGCACTGAGTGCGGCACCCAAGCTGGTCAGCGTGCTATCGGTTGAGCCCGACGCCGCCAAGGGTCCTGCAAAACGCGTCATGTCGAGATTACCAGCCCCCCGAGAGGCATAGGCGTCCAAGGCCAAGACGGGTCCAGACACACTGCCATAGACAGACAAGGCCGCCGCGTCCGACTTTGTCTTGGCGCTGCGGTTCGACAATTTGCTGGTGCCATTGGCGAGATGGAGGGCCGCCCCCAAGACATAATTTTTCTGGCTATAGTCAAGACCGACCACACCCGTCACGGTCTCCGTCCGCGCGCCCAAAAAGCCCCTTTGAGCCTCTACATGGGCACGAAGGCCACGCACTTCACCAAAGGCGCTCCAGCCGGGTTTCATCGCCGTGGAACCGCTGGATGCCGGCAGAACATCGCCTGCATCGGTCATCACGCCAGTGCCGCCACTGATAGCGGCCATTTGAATGCCGCCCCAATGGGCACCTTGCGCACCGGTCTGCCGCACTTGGGCCACACGTCCCATGATCATGGCACTCATGGATTCCGACGTCCGCAACATGGATTGGGCCGCAAGCTGGTTATCCCAGGGGGTCAAGGCCTGCAGGAAGTTTGCGGCCTCGATGGGATTGAGACGGTCCGAGAAGCGATAGATGGACGCCAAGCTGTTGTAATTGCTGGCGCGGTTACTATCGAGCAGGCTTGCAAGCCCCGAACATTGTACACTCGAGCAGGCCGCAAACGAGGTGTAAGGCACTGCCGTAATGTCGAGGAACACATCCCGGCCAGATACACGCGGTGTCGCGCGCAAGACGCCGGGCAAGTTCGACGCAATCAGAGTGAAGGCGCCGCTCGTCGTGCCCGTAGCCGAAGCAATATTCCAGCTGGTGCCAAAGTCTGGGACATAATTATTCAAGAAGTTGGCAGCAAAGCCACCGCCCAACACCAGATTGCCAGTCACATTCAAGCGGTCAGCAGATGATGCACTGGCGATATCAACACCAAATGTGCCCGTGCTGCCAAAGCCAGCCCCGCCGCTGATCGACAAGGTCCCGACGCCACCAGCTGCCCCCGGGGTTAATACGCCGCCAGCAACCAAGACGCCCGATTGGGTCAGGATCGAACCAGAGCCCGACACGGTACCGCCCAAAACATTGAGTTGGCGCGGCGCGAAAATGCCATCGACATTCAAGACACCCGCATCCACAAAGGACGAGATCGTGGTGTTCAAGCGGCTACCAGCCCGGATATTCAAGCCCGACTGCGCACCCCGCACATTGAGGCGGTCGATTGTGGCGGTAACGCCTGTCATCGAGGTTGTGCCTGCCGCGCGCAAATTGACTTCGAAATAACGGGTGGAGTTTTGCACCCCGGCCACGCCATCGGTATTATTGGGTGTGAAGCCACTGGTACCAACCCCCGTTAGGGCCCCAGAATTGAGGGCCAGACGGCCGGAGGTCCAGGGCAAGGTCGAGGATGCTTCTGAGGCGATCCAATCGACCTTTGCACTGGGCAGATCCTGAGTGCTCGCCACCGCTTCTGCGCTTGCGCCCATAAAGCGGCTGGGCGCGACTTCGCCTGAGCCGGTCTCGGCTTCTACGGCATCCGACACCAAATTCACGATCCCAGCATTATCAGTGTGGAGCGGATTAGCGGTGCCGCCCGTTGCCGGACAGGTGCTCGACAAGGTGCAGAGCTTTATGTTCGCAGGGTTTGGCGTGATGGTACCAAAATTGGTGGAAGCGTCCGTTACGCCGGCTGCTGCCGTTGTCGGCAAAGCATTGACCAAAGTGGACCCTGACAAGGTGAAATAAAGCGGGTCTAACTCTTGCCGCCAGCGTGTCGCATCCGTCCACTCCCCATCGCCTGCGGCAACCGTCACATATTTGTAGGGGTTATTGATCAGGATTTGATCCCAGAACAGATAAAGCGGGTTATAGCCTGCGATCGTGCCAAAATTGGCAAAGGGAACCGAGAAGAAGCCGAAATTGTCATTCGGATTGCCAACCGCATCAAAGAAGAAGCGCGACCCCTGGCTCAACACGCCCAAAGAAACTTCCCGTCCAAATGCGGAAGTCACCAGAGGGCTGCCCGAATCCCCTGCCGCCGTGCTGGCTTCGCCCGCAACCGCTGCGCCCGGAAACACGTCGAAATCAAACGTATTGCCAGTGGCACTGCGCGTGATGCTGGCCGAAAAGGGGCGCGTGGCGCGCGATGGATCGTCGAAATCGAACCAATACATGTCTTGATAGACAAGGGTCGAAGGGCTCAAGCCATTGCCGATAGCAGCCCCATAGACGCCAATGTTCAGATCACGGGAACTGCCCAAAAACTGCAGCACATTACTGCCCAAACGGCGGAAGAAGGTATCGTCCGTTCCGGATAGACGGGCACCCGTCAAGCCATTGCCCGCTTGGCCATAGCCGCCAATGGTTACAGGGACAGCACCGCTAACTTGCGAAAACAACAGACCAATCCCATTGGCTGCATCGCGTCCCAAGATTTCGGTCGGGGTATCAAAGCCAGCAATTGCAATATCGGCAGGCAGGAAGGTGCCTTCATTGGCGCGCGCATTGGGGCCATTGCGGGCGCGCGGATCCCACCAAACCATGGTTGAGTTCACCATGGTCCGTCCATCCCCGCGCGGCACGATAAAGTCTTGCCCGAAGAGCCAGTTGCGCAGGTTCACATTGCCAAAAGTGGGGTCGGTTGTGTAACCGACTTGGGCGCGATTACCGCGCGAATTGCCGTCATACGCGCCTGGAGCCAAACTATCGACACAATGGGCGGCAAACAGAACGGTACGCGGATTGATAAGCAGGCCCGTACAGGTCCCGCCACCGGTGCCAGCTTCATTACGGATGCCCAAGCCGACCCAATAGGGCCGCGTATTATTGGTATCGACCACCGCAGCGGGCGAAACTGAATCGGGGGTGACCAGCGCCACAGCCGGCGCACCTGCGAACGCACCAAAGCCCAAAGCCAAGCTAGCCACTGTATTGGTTAAAGTTTTTCTCGAAATCTTCATTTTCATACCCCCTCAAATCGCGATTACCCCAGCGCTTAAGAGCCGCGCTGTCGCTTCTAAGTTGCGCGAAACTAAAGCTTGGCAGGTGGGCGTCAATGCCATAGCACGTTGGATCAAGCCTTCGTGATTATCGTTTTGTTCATGATCTTCAAGGCGACGACAATGCCGCCTGATACTGGCTGAACCCATACAGTTTATCTCTGCCGCATCACAGGCTAAGGCTATCGGAAGATAAGGGGCAGCACCATGCGCGAAATCCATCATTTCATCGACGGACAAACCAAAGCGGCAAATACAGGCCGCTTCCACAATGTCTATGATCCGTCTACGGGCAAGGTCCAAGCGCTGGTGGAATTGGCTTCGGCGGACTTTCTGGCTGAGGCGGTGGCCGGAGCCAAAGCTGCCCAACCGGCTTGGGCGGCCACCAATCCCCAAAAGCGCGCGCGGGTGATGTTTGCGTTCAAGGCCCTCTTGGAACGCGATATGGAGGATTTGGCCCGCCTGTTGTCGTCCGAGCATGGCAAGACGGTCGCGGACGCCAAGGGCGATATTCAGCGCGGCCTTGAAGTCATCGAATTTGCCTGCGGCATTCCGCATTTATTGAAGGGGGAGTTTACCGAAGGTGCCGGCCCCGGCATTGATATGTATTCCATGCGCCAGCCGCTTGGCGTGGTCGCGGGCATCACCCCGTTCAACTTCCCCGCGATGATCCCGATGTGGATGTTTGGCGTGGCCATTGCCTGCGGCAATGCCTTTATCTGTAAGCCCAGCGAAAAAGACCCCTCTGTGCCCGTGCGCTTGGGCGAGCTGTTACGGGAGGCAGGCCTACCCGATGGCATTTATCAAGTCGTCAATGGCGACAAAGCGGTGGTGGATGCAATCCTAGAGCACCCCGATGTGAAGGCTGTCAGCTTTGTCGGCTCCTCGGCTGTGGCCGAATATATTTATGCCAAGGGTGCCACCTATGGAAAGCGCGTCCAAGCCATGGGTGGGGCCAAGAACCATGCCATCATCCTGCCCGACGCTGACCTCGACCAAGTGACCAATGACCTTATCGGCGCAGGCTATGGCAGTGCGGGCGAGCGCTGTATGGCGATTTCGGTGGCTGTGCCTGTGACCGACAAAGTGGCAGACGCCCTAATTGCCCGTCTGAAGCCCCGCGTCGAAGCCCTCAAGGTTGGCCCAAGCCTTGACCCCGAGGTCGATTACGGTCCGCTGATCAGCCGCGAACACCGCCAGAATGTCATTAATTGGATCGACAAATCGGTGCAGGAAGGCGCAGAGCTTGTGGTCGATGGCCGCACAGTTTCGTTCCAAGGCTATGAAGATGGCTTTTATCTGGGCGGCTCGCTGATCGACCGGGTCACACCCACGATGGAGAGCTATAAGACCGAAATCTTCGGGCCTGTCTTGCAAATCGCGCGGGCAGAGGATTTTGACAGCGCAATTGCCCTGCCTAATGCGCACCAATATGGCAATGGCACCGCCATCTATACCCGCAATGGCCGCGCCGCGCGCGAATTCGCCAGCCGCGTTGAAGTCGGCATGGTGGGCATCAATGTGCCCATCCCCGTGCCCTTGGCCTATCACAGCTTTGGTGGCTGGAAACGCTCTGCCTTTGGCGACGCCAACCAGCACGGGACTGAAGGGGTGCGCTTCTTTACCAAAGTCAAAACCGTCACCGCCCGCTGGCCCGAAGGCGCAGGTGCCGCAGAATTTGTCATCCCGACGATGAAATGAAGGTGGGGGAACAATAGCAAACTAATGAATCAATCAACATGGGCCAACTGATAATGATAACAACTTGGTTCCTCTCTGGCATTGGGACCCTTATGCTATTTTGGCAATCAATTCAGTTTGTCCGCAAGAAAGCTTGGAAGAAGTTAATCAAACTCATCTTGTTCGCCATACTTATCTTCTTTACGGCTTATTTGATTGTTCTCGTAACCGTAATCATTGCCTACAAAACAGGTGGCGAGACTTATAGCCTCTCCTTTTTTGGGATCTTTCTATTCCTTCCCTTAATGTATGGCGTCGGCACCATTTGGCTTGGACTGCGCATTCGGAAACAACTCGGTCAAAAGAATGCTTGATAGGCTCGATCACATGTCTTGGGATGTTTCAGGGGCATTGGGGTTCGGCGACTTAGCAAGCTCCAAGGATCTAAAATGCTAGCGGCCCTCTACCGCCAAAAGGCCGAGCAAGGCTTGATCAAGTTCGATCCCGCCCAAGCGGCGGCGGTCGAATTGTTGGGTATCTTGCAGAACCGCCTCAAGGACTGGCGGCCCGGTAAAGCGCGTTTTCTGTTCGGCAGGCCAGAGCCTGCGCCTGAGGGGATTTATCTCTATGGCGGGGTGGGGCGCGGCAAAAGCATGCTGATGGACCTCTTCTTTGAGGTCGCCCCGGTTGAAAAGAAGCGGCGCGTGCATTTTCATGAGTTCATGGCCGAGGTGCATGCTGGGGTGAATGCGTGGCGGGCGATGAGCGCCCAAGAGCGCAAACAACAACCCCATTTTGTCAAAGGGGCGGGCGATGATCCGATCCCGCCGGTTGCCAAGGCCATCGCCACTGAAGCTTGGCTCTTATGCTTTGACGAATTTCAAGTGACCGACATTGCCGACGCCATGATCCTTGGCCGCTTGTTTGAGCAATTATGGATGCGCCAAGTTGTCGTCGTTGCCACCTCGAACCGCCACCCGCGCGACCTCTATAAGAATGGCATCAACCGCCAACTCTTCTTGCCCTTCATCGCCATGCTGGAAGAAAAGCTGGAGCTGCACGCCTTGGATGGCCAGCGTGACTATCGCCTTGCGCGACTTGAAAGCCAGCCTGTCTATCATAGCCCCCTCGATGGGCGGGCTTTTGCCGCGATGGATCAAGCTTGGGCGGCCCTGACCCAAGGCGCGCAACCCCGCCCGACCACGCTGATTGTATCAGGCCGCGAGCTAAAGATTGCACGCGCGGCTGCTGGCTGTGCGCGTATGAGCTTTGAGGATTTGTGTGTCGCAGCCCTTGGAGCCAGCGATTATCTGGCGCTTGCCAAGCGGTTTGAGACATTGCTGTTGGACGGGGTTCCGATCATGGGACCTGAAAAGCGCAATGAAGCCGCCCGCTTCCGCACCCTGATTGACGCACTTTACGAGAACAAGACCAAATTGATCATGAGTGCCGAGGCTGAACCCGACCGCCTCTATGGCACAGGCGACCAAGCCTTTGAGTTTGAACGCACCGCTTCCCGCCTCTATGAAATGCGCTCGCGCGACTATCTGGCGGCAGAGCGAGGCGGGGATTGAGGGGCTCCTAACCCACCACCCGCATCGTCAGATTGATCCGTCCGCCGCCGGGTATCAGACTGGACGAGCCAGACAGCACCCGATCTATGCCGTGGTAGAAATGCCGCGAGGCACCGCCCAGCACCACGACATCACCTGAAGACAGTTTAAGCGACGTGGTTGGCCCACCTCTTTGTGGCCCACCCAAGCGGAAGATGGACACCCGCAAAAACTGCTCGCTTTGAGGCTGTTGATG
>NZ_NCSQ01000157.1 GCF_002105465.1 Aquidulcibacter paucihalophilus | reverse complement strand
CCCAACACACGCCTCCACGAGCTGTTGCCGTGGAACTGGAAGCCCGCCGTCGCGCCACAGCCCGCTTGATCGGTCAAGGCGTATCAGACCAGACGCTTACCCTGCTACAGCCGCACGACTGACACGATCAGCATGCCAGATCGCAGCCGCTTCATCGGCACCAAGACGAGCACGCCCACCGAGGGCTGGTATTCCACTCTGCTTCACGAGCTCACACACTGGAGCGGCGCAGAGCACCGCCTGGCACGCACATTCGGCGAACGCTTCGGTGATGACGCCTACGCAATGGAAGAAATGGTTGCAGAACTTGGCGCGGCATTCTTATGCGGTGATCTTGGCATCACATCTGAAGCACGTCCCGATCATGCTGATTACATTGGTCACTGGCTTCGCATCTTGAAGGCGGATCGCAAGGCGATCTTTGCCGCTGCAAGCGCGGCCAACAAGGCTTCAGAATTCTTGATGAGTTTTTCTCAAACTCAACAACGAGAGGCGGCCTAACGGCTGCCTTTCAATTTCTACCGCGCTTTCAAAAGCGTGATGGATAGTCGCCTCAGCGGTTTAGTCTGCCTCCTTGTTTGGGATCATCCAGTAACAATGACGGTGAAGCTGGCAGGGCCCCAGTTCCTTAAAGTCGCATCGTCAACGGCTTGCCCGATCCATTCGCGTCTTTGCAATCCGCTCCCGTGTTGGCCGTTCCCCAATTGGTGACGCTACGCCTTTGCACCCTGCCTTTTGGCCTCCCGTCCACTGGACGAACCCAAACAAAAATGGAGGCAGACATGAATAGCGAATATCAAATCATCACAAAAAATTGGCGCGGTATTGAAATCGAAATCCGCTGGCAAAACAGCTATGTTGAGTTTGAAGATGGAAGACATCTTGGTCATCTTGAAATCGAAAGTGTGAAGCCTGCACGCGCGGCTCTGCCCGTCACAGAGACTGGCTATCGCTCGCACTTCATCGATGCAAAGTCAGTGATCAATGCAGGCGGACCAGCCGCCTTTGTCGAAGCATGGTTCGAGGATGCAGGTGCCACCAAATGCTGGCACAAATGCCAAGCCCGCCAAGCTGCAAGCAACCAACTCTCGCTCTTTTAGAGCGGGAGTATCACGTTCAAATGAAACATATATATTTCGCTTAATGTGAAAAATAGAAATACATATGTTTCTAAAATAAATTGACAATGAAACATATATGTGTCACTATTGGGGCTGAGGATAACGAAATGAGCCCTGATCAAACCCTTTTAGCCCGCAAAAATCTGGATCGCCGCTTGAGCAAGCTCAATCGTGAAGCTGTCATCGTACCTCCGTTTGGCTGGGTGCGGGCTATCCGTGAAGCGCTTGGCTTGTCTCCCCAAAAACTGGCAGAACGAATGGGCGTTACGCGCCCTCGCGTAAATACGCTTGAGAAAGCCGAAGTGACTGGATCGACGACGATCAAAAGCCTTCGAGAAGCCGCCGAAGCGATGAATTGCACATTCGTCTATGCCATCGTGCCGACGACTACACTGGACGATATTTTGCGTGAACAAGCAGCAAAGAAGGCCGATACAGAACTTGCGCGCTATCACCATACTATGCGCCTAGAAAATCAAGCGATGGATAAACGCGATCTTGCGACCGAGCGCGAGCGATTAGTTTCAGAGATGCTCATGGGTTCACTTCGCCGTGTGTGGGATGACGAATGAGCGATCCTATTTTCGATGAAGATGATGAAGCCAACACACCTCTTGAACCCGAAGAGCGTGAGCAGCTCATTCCATCCTACATCACGCTTCGCCGTGAGTTGAACGAAGCCGAACAGATCAATATTGCCGATGCGGCCAAATGGCTCGCAACACGCAAGCGCGACGTGCTCGATGAAAAGTTTTTGCGCACTTTGCACACGCGTATGTTCGGTAAGGTGTGGAAATGGGCGGGTGATTATCGAAAGACGCCGCGCAATATCGGTGTTGAAGCATGGCGTATTCCCATGGATGTTGCGCAAGCCATCGATGATGCAAAATTCTGGGTGGCAAACAGCACATTCACCGCCGATGAAATCGCTGTGCGCTTTTCGCACCGCTTGGTGGCAATCCATCCATTCCCCAATGGAAATGGACGTTTCTCGCGTATGGTAGGCGACTTGTTCGCCCAGCAACTAGGTCAGCCACGCTTTTCCTGGGGCAGTCAAAATCTTGTTGATCCAACGACGACACGGCGAGCCTATGTCGAAGCATTGCGTGCAGCCGACGCGTATGATTTGACGCTCTTGATTGCCTTTGCGCGATCTTAGTTTGCGGAGCGCTTTCTCACCGAGTTGATCGGCTGATCTGCTTGGTGGTCTTTGGTTTCGGTTATGTCAGTGTGGTTCTCATCTTCTCGCGTACTGAAAGTCCAAATCCCGCTTGCATTCATTCATGGGGTTATCGATCAGACGCGTCTGAGTTCAAGGTCGCTCGCTTCAGTGCCTTGCAGCTCCGCGCGATAGTTTGCATCCGCAAAACCTTTGATCACAGCCTTATTCGTCTGGTCGCTTTTCTCCCCATGACGCAGCGGGAATTGTCCCAACGCGATTTAACGAAGGAGAACCAATATGACTGACACAACAACCAAATCCCGCCCAAGCCACCGCTTGTTCAACGTAACAGGTGACGGCGAAAACGCCCGCTGGACCGACATCGGCGTTGCATGGTCAACCAAGGACGGCAAAGGCTTCACGCTTGCACTCAATGCCATCCCAGTAAACGGTCGGATCGTCATGCGCATCAACGAAGATAAGCCAACCGCCAACAAGAAGGGGAGCTAACGCTCCCCTTCGGGGCTTCTCGAAATCAGCTCTTCATGGCCCTCGCAATTTGTGAAAGTATCCTCTCCTAACTGATGGCCGTTGTACTTGGCACTATTTTTGGTTAGTGGGTTTAAGTTACTCATGGACCTTCATTATGAAAACAGCGATTTTGCTTCGGACGATATGTCTATGCCTTGGGCTACTGCTTTGGTCGTCGCCTACCGCTGCGCAGCGATCAGATTCAGTTATAGGAAATGTCAATAATGCGTCATCTGCCGGTCTCGAACGCGGAATTGCTTTATATCAAAGCCGCAAGTTCAAGGCTGCATTTGAGATACTAGAACCAATTGCTGAGAGCGGAAATGCAGATGCCCAAGCAATTCTGGGCGTGATGTATGATGACGGTGAAGGCGTAACTCAAGATCTAGAAAAGGCGGCACAGTGGTATAGGAAGGCAGCAGAACAAGGGCACCCTAGCGCCCAAGTAAACCTTGGCGCGTTAAAGTGGGCAGGTAGCGGAACACCGCAATCCTACGAAAGTGCCAATTATTGGTTTGGTAAGGCGGCCGAGCAGGGAAACGCGCGTGCGCAGCTCAATCTTGGCGTTAGCTATGCCAACGGACAGGGCGTCGCCCGCAATTATGCCGAAGCAGCTCGCTGGTTTCAAGCAGCCGCAGATCAGGGACACCCAACGGCGCAACTCAATCTTGGAAGAATGTACCTAAATGGCGACGGCTTACCACAGGATTTTGGCTTGGCAGCCGAATGGTTAGAAAAAGCATCCCTTCAAGGTGAGAAGAGAGCTCAAGAACTGCTGAACACAATTCCGCCGCATCAAAAAGCGAATGCGCCTCAGCTAGCAGTTAATGCGCCATCTCCGACAGGTAAACGAGCCTCAGAAGCATCGCCAAATCATCAGGCTTGCGAAAATTTTGGGTTCAAACAGAACGACAGCGGGTTCAGCCGGTGCCTTCTGCAGCTGGCCGAGGCGCAACGACAGGCCGCTCAGTGGCAACAGCAATATGACTTACAAGTCCAACAATACGAACAACAACTGGCAATCTACAATGCGCAGCAGGAAGCCATTCGCAGAGAGAGAAATAGGCAGCAAGGTGAGGCACTCATGCGCTTCGGACAGGGCCTGATGAACTCACAGTCTCCAACGTTTGCTGGAGGCCTCGCAGATGGACTGAATGCGCTTAATGGGTTACCCCCTGTAAGTCAGCCAGTTCCGCCTCCCGCATTGCCTGCCATTCAACATTTCTCAATCCGAACACCACAAGGCAATCAGGTCTATTGCTCGTATAGCCCCGCAACTGGCGAAATGAATTGTAGATAGTTCACGGCTAAGCCTCAGTAACGTTATCAGCTCTGGTGGAGACGTTTTACATTTTGCTTCGCCAAATTGGAATTTGAGGCCGATATCGAATATCCAAGAACTGAGCCGCATCTTCCGGCTTGTAAAGTAAATGCTTTTTCAGGCTGCTGACTATTGGGGCTGTGGGGCTAAAGGGGAGCACCAATGACTTTTAATGATGTCTTACGAGCGGTCATATCGCTGTCGGTACTTTTTCTTTCGATCGTTTGTGGGCCTCAGGCCAAGGCTTCAGAATGTTATCAGTCCACAATAAAGTCCCCGACACCATTTTTGGGAGTTAACGATGAAGTATTTGTCCTGACAGACGGGTCAATCTGGCAGGTAAAGTATGAATATGAGTACCTTTACGAATATTATCCGTCAGTAATCATTTGTCCCTCACGAGGTATCCTGATTGTTAAAGGCAAATCACTAAATGTCGCATCCCTCGGCACGGGACAGGGCCGCGGTCGCTCATTGCCTCCTCAAGCCACGCCAAATGCTCTAACTGTCGTATATCGCGTAAAAGGATGCGACTATTTCGTCGCAGATGGCCCAGCAGGGCTTTACGTGTTGGAATGGCAACGCGGATTTGACCCGGCAGTTGGCGATGAATTCGCCGGCTACGAACGGGGATATGGTTTCAAAGACGTTGTATTCTTGCGAAATGGACGAGAAAGTCGAGTATACGTGGAAGATTATCTATTAACTACCGAGCGAGCCGCAGAAATACTCGCGAGCAAATGCTCATAGGTTCGGTTTCGTTGAAGAGTCAGCCATCAATGATCCGGATAGTGATTTAAATGTCCTAGCCCGCGTCATCACACCACGTTTTGCCATATCCTCATGATTTCACCGATCTTTTTTGACGCTCTGGCTTGATAATCTGTGATACCAGTTCCCCCCACTTCCCCAGCGCCTCACGCTTCTCCGCTGCATAATCATACAGCGCATAGACCTTCATCGTCACCGCCGCTGCCCCGCCGGTTTCGCCTGAATGGTTGAGAATACGGCCAATCAAGAATGGCGGGATCTTTAGGCGTTCACTTGCCATATTGGTGGCTGCAGTGCGTCTTAGGTCATGGGTCGTCGCTCCGTCGATACCGACTGCCCGACAAATGTCCCGCATTCCATGACTAACGGGATTGGAAGTAATCGCAGTTTGGGTCCCGCGTGGTGACGCAAAGACGTGTGGCGAGTCCTTTAGCCCCAACTGCTGGCGCAATTCCAACGCACGCTCAATCACCGTCTTTGCTTGTGGCGAAAGCGGTATGAAGTTCGCTTTGCCATTCTTGGTTCTGTTGCCGGGGATGGTCCACGCGCTCTGTTCAAGGTTTAGTTCGTCAATGCGCATTCCGGCGACCTCACTCCGCCGCGCGAGCGTCAGGAGCAAGAGCTTGAGGATTAGGCGGACTTGTTCGCTAACTTGGAGCGACTGGTAGGGCTTCTTCGGATTTAAGTCAGGCACAAGCAGGCCCGTCGGGTCTTCAAGGACCTCCCAGATTGATTTTATCTCGGCGTCGCTCAGCACCCTGTCTCTTACCCTTTCAGGGGCAAGCGCCTTTACCTTATCAACTGGGTTCGCGATCAATTTGTCCTCGACCACGCCAAAGTTCAGAATTTGCCTTAGAAGCGCCCTCACCCGGTTTGAGGTAGTGCCATTACCCTTTGCCACCAAGTCACGGAGTAAACCCTTTATGCGGGGCGCTGTGACATCAGCCAGTGCTAGTTCGCCCATTGGCTCATCTATATAGGCCGCCCACATTTGGCGCTCTCGAACAATCGTAGAGGCCTTCTTTGGCTTTTCACGTGGACGCCATTCGCCCGTTTCGACAGCTTTAAAGTACGCGTCCTTTAAGTCGTTAAATGATTTGATCGGCTCAGCTCGCGCTTCTTCGATTACTTGCTCCCGTCGAGATGACGGATCTTGACCAACGCCGACCTTATTTATGAGATCACGAGCCAAGGCACGGGCTTGGAACAACGAAAGGGCTTGCCGCTTTGCATCACCCTCAGGGAGCGTCTCTGTTTCACTTTGATCTAAATCGTTCAGGAAAATGCCAAGGGCATAACGACGTTGAACGCCATCGGCCGTCCGGTAGCGAAAAACCCATGACTTCTTGCCCGTCGGTCCCACTCTCAGAATGAGCCCTCGTACGTCTTGATCAAAGACTTCAAGCCGTCCTTTTGGTGGGGCCTTTACTGAGGCGACAAATCGGTCTGTTAGCTTTGCCCGAGCCATTTTCGAGGTCCTTATCAAGGTATTCAAAACTGATTTTTGGGGCACAATTGGGGCACAGCGGGGCACAATTGGGGCACAAAAAATTGACACTCGACGAAATGCCATGAAACGGCCTGAAACACAAATATTATAATAAACAGATATTTATGAACGCACTGCAACGTTTTGCAACGCCACGAAACAGCGAAAGTGAGTCACTCTTAATCAGCGGGTCACAGGTTCGAACCCTGTATCACCCACCAATGTTTTCGAGAGGCGGCTCTGGAGGCCCCTTTAGCGAGGCGCTATTCAACGCAAAATGACGTCCAAAACATCCAGCTTCGGCTTACCGAATGGACATAATCGGGCTTGAGAGGATCGCTTTCGCAAGAAAGCGGGTGCACGGATGATTGCCCATCATTCAGGCTGCTAGGCCCCATAGCGTAAATGGCTTAGGGTGGATAAGAATAGTCGAGCATGTTGGTCAAATAATAGGGCCGCCAAGACTTGGCTGCATGCGCGTTGATGTTTCGGGATTGAGTTGGGCAAAACACTATGGCCGATGAAAAAGATGACGATGTGTGGGCACGGGTGCGCGATGAAGCGCAAATCAGTGAATCTGCCAAACGCATCGCCAAAGCCGCCCAACGCATGAAAGAGCAGGAGAGCGAGGAAGCGGCCAACCGCCTTGCTCCGATCGAAATGGCTGAAGCAGCCGGTGGCGATTTGGCCGCCAGCACGCCTCAAGAGGCCGTGGACCCACGCACCAAAATGCGGTGGGAAACCTCAACCGAAGAACCCGATGGCTCTGCCCCCATCAAACGTCGCCAAAAAGCCAAACATGCCCCTACCCTGCTTTATGGCTCCATTGGCTTGGCGTTAATCTGGGTTGCCGGTGTCGGTGCCTATATTTTTGAAAATATTGCAACCCTGGGGGCGAGCGACGCGACCTTGCTTTTGAGTTTGGCGGTCTTGTTGTTCGGACCTGCCTTCTCGCTCCTCGCGGGGCTGATGGGTGAAAGCATTGCCAAGTCTAATCGCGAGTCGCGGCAATTGATGGCCGCTGTGCGCCGCTTGCTTTTGCCCAGCAATCTAGCCGAAGGGGCGATCCGCACCACCGCCCAGGCGGTTGAGAACGAAATTGCACGCTTGGAAGGTGCCTTAAGCCAAGTGGCAGAAAGACTGGCGCAAATCGAAGGCCAAGTCGAACGACGCACCTTGGCCCTCAATGAAGCAGGTCAAGCCGCTCGCGGCAGCGCCGATAGCCTTGCCCAAACCATGGAGCAAGAACGCCAACGCCTCGACAGCTTGCTGGCCTCTTTGGCGGAAATGACCGCCAATGCCGCTTCGACAACCCAAGTTGCGACCGAAGGGCTGGACATGCGCGCCACCCGCCTAACGGAGGTGGCGCAAGGTTTGGCGACCCAATCGACCCACGCTTCCGAGCTTGCCATTGGCGCGGCAGAGCGTTTGGACCAAGCGGCACAGCGGGCGGCAACGGCAATTACCGAACTGGATCAAGCTGCAGCAAAAGGCGAGTCCGCGCTCGCGCGCGCCCATGACTTGATGGTTCTGGCCCGTCTGCGTGCCGATGAAGCCGTGGGCAGTGTGGATGGGGCGGTTCAATCCTTAAGTTCGGCTGCCCAAAAAGCCAGCGAGAACGCGGTACAGGCCGCCAATACGATCGCGAGCAAAACCCTTGAGGCGCGCGATATGAGCCTCGCGACCCTAGAAGATGTTCGGGCTGCTGCAGAAGCCAATGCTCGCCTCGCCGCAGAATCCCTGCGCGCCGAAGCAAATGCCGCCCGCCTCGCCGGGGAAGAAACCATGGCCGCTTTGCGCGCCAGTGGTGAAGCCATTCGCCAAGCTGCCGAAGAGGCCCGCCGTCGCGCGGCAGAGCAAGAAGCGGAAAATCAAACGCGCTTGGATTCGGCCCGTCAAACGGCCTTTGAGGTGAGCAAGGAAGCCGATCACTTCATGTCGGGCCGCCTAAAAGACGCCCAAGCCATGATCGAACAATCAGCCGGCTTACTCGATCAAACGGGGGTCCGCATTCAAGAACGCTTCTCAGCCCTCGCCGCAGCCTGTGCCGATCAAGCGCGTGCGGTGGAAGATATTCTTGATGGGCTTGATCGTCGCTTATCAAACTTGCCACAGGAAGCCGATACGCGCGCCCGGGCAATTGAAGATGCTTTGAATGAAACCTTAAGCCGCCTGAATGCGGCTGGACGCCGTGCCGCAGAAGAAACCGCTGCTCTGGATGAAGCCTTCCAAATCCGTTTGCGTGATTCCTATTCCGCACTCGGCGAAGTGGTGCAGCGTTTGGGTGGCCTGTCTGGTGTGCTCGCCCCGCCGGTTGCCGCCCCCATACTCGCCCAGCCGATTGCCGCGGCACCACCGCCCCCTCCACCGCCTCCACCTCCACCTCCACCTCCACCTCCGCCTCCGCCGCCGCCGCCGCCGCCTCCGCCTGAGCCGATTGTGACGATGGTGGAAGAAGTGGTTGAGCCTGAGGTTGAAAGCTCTGTATTTGCGCCCTTTTCGCCAGAAGAGATGGCTCAAGCAAAGATAGAGGGAGAGGCACCGCCAGCCCAAGACGCGGTATCCGTGGCTACGCCCCTGAAAGGTCGTCTCGCGATCTCCAGCCCCATCCCTGTTGAGGATGATCCATTCGCAGATCTGCAGATTGATCGCACCAGTGCCCCTGCCGGTGGTCCAGCTGGGGGATGGAGCTGGAAGCAAGTTCTTTCGAGCCTCGATTCCAAAGGCCCAAACCCGGAAAATCAGCGCATTATGGCGCTTCTAACCGAGTTGGAGTTAGAGCGGGCAATCGATGATGCTCTGCTGGATCGCTTGCGCGCTCTGGCCGGACGGTCGCGCGATCAAGCCCGCCGCGGCACGCGCGAGGCTGTTACCAACAGCGTCAAGGCAATGCGTCTGAAACTCACCATGGACCCAGATTTACGCGCGCTCGTGGTCCGCTTTGTGGAAGCACGGCGGGAGGCAGCTGCCCGGGGCCGGCTCACTGGTCATGAAGCCCGCGTTTATTTGGTCGCTGACGCCGCCTTTGAAGCATAGTCTGCGTCAGCCTCTTTGACGGCCCATTGCATCGCTTTAATCGCAAAATTACGGGTCGCCTGCTCCAAAGCGCGGGCGGGCTGAGTAACATCACCACGGGCTGCAATGGCTTCTCCGGTGATGACTTTTGAGGCCAAGGGCTTGCCGGAATACACCTCGATCAAACGGGCCGTCGCTTCAATACGCGCCACTCCTTTTGTCCGGCCTTGCGGTTCGGTGACTTGAAAAGCGCTGACATCAAAGTGCAGCTCATAATCGGGTCTCGCAATCGTCACCGCGCGAACAGCGGCGCGCGTCGAACCTGCAAGGTCGAAGGTCTCCAGCACCACATTTTGAATCGATAAGGGGGCCGAAGCGGAAAAGCGCAGACCGTCGACATAGGCAAAGGTGCGATCTTTGCGCATAACGGCAACTTGGTTGCCCAGCAAAATGGCTGGCATGGTTGGGACGCCAATCCCGATGGTGAACGGGCTCTGTTGTGCTTGCCGCGGTACCGTGGGATCTGCCCGCATCGCCACCACGGCCGGGGGTTTACCCGGCTTTGGCAACAGTGTGATACAGCCCGCCACTGGTGCCGTCATCGTGGCAATGGCCAATAAAAGGCCGAGACGTTGGATCGTTTTCATTGTTTCCACTTTACTGTCGCGGTGGGGGGACGGTTGACGATTTCCAGCGGGTTCTGGCTAATTTGTTGGCCCAAAGCATCAAATGTCATCGATGTATTGCGCACCTCTTGGGCTGCACGGCTCATATCCGGCAAGGTCTGATCGGCACCAATTTTGAAGAAACGATCAATCGAAACAACGGCGCGATTGGTGTTTTCTGCCACCGCACCAAATTGATTGGTCGCCGTGCGCATCGCCACTGCGGTTTCATTGAACTCTTTCAACGTGGATTGCGCTTCGGTTAAAGCTTCCATGGTTTTCGCCAAGGTCAGTTCTGCCCCACCCGAAAGGGAGTTTGCGTCTTCACTCAATCCATCCACGAGGAGGCGGCTCGAACTTACAAGCGCCAGGGATTCCTGGCCTAAGGTATTGGTCTGGGTCATCAGATTTTTGCCTAAGGCGTCATAGGTGGTCGCCGTCAGCGTCGCTTGGTCTGCGAATTTGCGTGCCGATTGTACAAACAAGCCGGTATCCTGTGTGGTTTGACGGAAGCTTTGCGCCGCAAGGCTCGCCTCGCGCAGGGTTTTTGAAAAGTTCTCGATATTCTCGGCATCTAAAAGCTTATTGAGGCGGGCAACAGCTTCCAGAGAGGTCGAAATCACCCCTTCCCCATCCTGCAGCAATCGGTCCAGCTGGCCGCGCTGGCTGGTGATGACTGGGGGGCTTTGCCCGATGCGCGCAAACATGCGCTTGGCCCCATCTGAGCCGGCCAGGATTTGAATATAGGTTGAGCCGGTCAGGCCAGAGGGCTCAAGTTGGGCGATAGAATCGGTCTTCACCGGCGTGGTGCTTTGCACCCGGATGCGGGCAATCACGTCTTTTGGATTCTGCTCGCTCAAGCGCAAATCGGTAACTTCGCCAACCTTTATGCCGTTGAAGCGCACTTCGCCGCCAATCTCGAGACCCCGCACAGGCCCTTCAAAGACGACGTCATATTGCGAGCCCTGCCGATTGACCCCGGAATTGCCCATCCAGACTGTAAAGATGATGGCCGCGAGAATGCTCAAGATCGTGAACATTCCGATCATGACGTAATTGGCGCGTGTTTCCATCTTCTCCTCCTGATTTGGCCGTTCAGCCTAAAGCGGCCCGGCCACGTGGCCCGCCAAAATATTCTGACAACCAACCCGTCGCATGTTCGCGCAAATGGTCCAAAGGACCGATAGCGATAACTTTACCCTCTGCCAATGCCGCAACCCGATCACAGGCGTCGCGCAACGTATCTAAATCATGGGTGATTAAGAAGACTGTCAGGCCCAGGGTTTCCTTCAATTCATTGACCAAAGCATCAAACTTGCCGGCGGTAATTGGGTCGAGCCCGGCGGTCGGCTCATCCAAGAATAGGATATCGGGGTCCAGCGCAATAGCACGCGCAAGCGCTGCCCGTTTGCGCATCCCACCCGAAAGCTCGGCAGGCAGTTTGTCTGCTGAGGACGGCGGCAGGCCTGCCATCAAAATTTTCAAATCCGCGATCTCAAGGGCCAATTTAGGCGGCAAATCGGTATGTTCTGTCAGCGGCACAAGGACATTTTCGCGGACCGTTAAATTCGAAAACAGTGCCCCGTCCTGAAACATCACGCCCCAGCGCGCATCTAAAGCTTTGCGCTCTGCGGGGTTGTTCGACCAAACATCATGACCAAGCACCATAACTTTGCCCTCTGAGGGTGGGCGCAGGCCGATTATGGCGCGCATGAGTACAGATTTTCCCGTCCCCGACCCTCCAACAATGCCAATGGTTTCACCACGCAGCACATCAAGGTCGAGATGTTCATGGATCACCACATGCCCGAAACGATTGGCTATGCCACGCAAGCGGATTGCCACATGTTCGTCGGGAATGTCCAAAATCGGTGTGAGAGCATCGGCCGGGTTCATATGCCAAGCTCCATATAAATCAGGGCAAAAACAGCCTCGACCACGATAACCATGAAGAGGGCTTGTACCACCGAAGCCGTTGTCCTTTGACCTAAGGAAATCACATCGCTTTCGACATTTAAGCCCTGCCGACAGCCAATAATCGCAATGATGAAGGCAAAGACTGGGGCCTTGCCCATACCGGCCCAGAATTGGTCCACGCCCACATTGTCGTTTAAGCGATTAAAGAACAAAGTCGGACTGATATCCAAGGTCAACATGGTAACAATCGCGCCGCCAGCGATACCGGCAATCATGGCAAGAAACGTCAAAATCGGGAACATAACCAACAGCGCAATCACGCGCGGCACAACCAGCATTTCCATGGGACTCATGCCCAAAATGCGCATAGCATCAATTTCTTGCGTCATTTTCATCGAGCCGATTTGCGCGGTAAAGGAGGAATCTGACCGACCCGCTAAAATGATCGCTGTGATCAAGACCCCAAATTCACGCAATACCGCAAACCCCACCAACTCAATGGTGAAAACCGAGGCCCCAAAGTCTTGCAAAATGGTCTTGCCCAAAAAGGCGATCACGGCCCCGATAAAGAAAGACAAGGTCATCACAATTGGTACGGCGTTGAGCCCCGCACTTTCGGCGACCGCAAAAGTTGGCAACCAACGCACGCGGCTTGGGTTGGCAATGGCTTTGCCGCAGGCCACGACCGTTTCGCCAAAAAAACCAACTGTATCGATCAACTCGTCATAGATTTGCACCATGGCGCGACCCATACGCCCCAGCAATTGTCGCCAAAGTGGGACGGGCTCGGGTAGCGCATCGCAGCCTGCGGTAAACTTGCGAACTTCGGCAAGCATGCGCCCGGCAACAGGGTGTTTGCCAATCATTTGTGCAGGCTGCTCAACCGAGGAGAGCAGTGCTTTTTCAATGACATAGGCACCGGCGGTATCAAGGTCCATCAAGCCACTGACATCAACAATGGCAGGCCGGTCGGTATCAAGGTCGCGGATGAGACGCAGGTCGGCATCGATCGCCCCAATAGTATGGATCGTCCAGTCCCCCGTCACCCGAAGAATTGGCGCAGGTCCGCTTCGATCCACTTCAAACTGGGCCTCTTGGTCGGGCAAGAATGGGCCTTCCTGGCTAAAATCCTGTTTGGCCACCCAATGAAGTGGTGGCGCGTTCAGCTTCGAATCGTTGTGCACACGAGCCGACGCAAAGTCTAGCTTAGAGGCTAGTCCCTTGTTGGAAAAGAGGCTTACCCGCATTTACAAATGACAAGGTGTCACTGGATTGCCGCAGGTTCGCCCGCTTCGCAAAGTCTGCAAAAGCGTTTAAGAAGCAGCATGAAATTTCACGTGCAAAAAGAAGTGTGGCCCCTGAAGGGCGTTTTTCGCATCGCCAGAGGTGCGCGCACGCAAGCCCAAGTTGTTACCGTAACACTTGAAGACAAAGGCTTTATTGGGCGCGGCGAATGCGTCCCCTATGCACGCTATGAAGAAGATTGCGACAGTGTCATCGCTCAATTGGAAGCTGTTCGCGCCCAAGTTGAGGGCGGAGTCGATGTGGAAGCCTGTCAAAGCCTCCTGCCTGCAGGTGCCGCGCGCAATGCGCTGGACTGCGCCCTCTGGGACCTGAAAGCCAAAAGCCTTGACCAGCCCGTCTGGGCCTTGGCAGGCCTGCCCGAGCCTAAGCCCTTGGTAACGGCCTTCACCATCTCGCTGGATACAGCCGAAGCCATGACTCAGGCCGCTCTGGCAGCCGCCGGTAGACCGATTTTGAAGGTCAAGATTGGCGGCGAGCATGATCTTGATTGCGTCCGCGCGGTTGCAAAAGCCCGGCCAGACGCGCGCTTAATCGTCGATGCCAATGAGGGAATGCAGGCAGATACTTTGCCGGGCCTTTTGACTGAAGCCCGCAGCCTGAACATTGATGTTGTCGAGCAACCCTTTGCTGCGAGCAAGGATTCAAGGCTTGGCCAAATGGCAGCCCCAATCGCAATTTGCGCCGATGAAAGCTTTCATACCAGTGCGGATATTGAATTGCTGGTCCAAAATTATGATGCCGTAAACGTCAAGCTCGACAAAACGGGCGGTTTTACCGAGGCCTTGAAGTCAATCCGCGAAGCCCGCGCAGCCGGTCTTCGGATCATGATGGGCTGTATGGTCGGCACCAGCCTTGTCACGGCCCCGGCGGTCTTGCTGGCGCAATTGGCAGACTGGATTGATCTAGACGGCCCGCTCTTGCTGGATCAAGATCGCAGCCCCGGTCTCTTTTACGACGGCTCTATCATGCATCCGCCCAGCCGCGACTTGTGGGGATAGGCTGTTTTCATACCGCTCACTTAGAGGAAGAACTTCGATGTCATCCGCGCCAGAAACTTTCTTTGCCCACACCTACTTTGAAGCGCGTGATAAGTTTTTAAAAGCTGCAGGGGCCGCGGGCGCTCTGATCGAAACCCATGTGATGGCGCATGCTAAGGGACCTGGCGGGCGGGAAATTGCGATGGATTGCGCCATTCTCGGCCCGAAAGAGGCAACAGCGGCCTTGGTGATTATCTCCGGCACCCATGGACCGGAAGGCTATTGCGGTTCTGGCGTCCAAGTTGGGCTTCTTGAAACGGGCTTGGCCAAAGACTGGGCGCAAAAACTTCGGATCGTTTTGATCCATGCCCATAATCCCTATGGGTTTTCTTGGGACAGCCGCTTTAACGAGGACAATATCGACCTCAATCGCAATTATCTCAAAGACTTTGAGCCGCCTCTTCCATCCAATCCCCATTATGACCTCTTGGCACCTTGGGCGGCACCGGCTTCGCGTGACGAAGCAACCTTGCATGAAGCACAAGGCAAATTGCTCGCCTTTGCAAGCGAACATGGCTTCCCGGCGCTGCAAGCGGCTTTGACGGGCGGTCAATATAATCATCCCAAAGGGGTCTATTATGGAGGCAATGCCCCTTCCTGGTCGAACCAAACCATCCACAAATTGCTGGCGGCCCATTGCGTCGGCCTCAAACAAGTCGTGACCATCGACATGCACACAGGCCTTGGCCCGTTTGGTGTCGGGGAAATCATTACCGAGGCTGCCCCCTCCAGTGATCATTACCAGCGCCAAGCCGCCATTTGGGGGGATGAAATCCGTTCCACCAAAGATGGAAGCTCGGTTTCAGCAGATTTGTTCGGCACAATGGATGCGGCCTTGGTCCGCGCACTCGAGCCGTCATGGTGTGCCTGTATCGCCATCGAATTTGGTACCGTCGATACCATGAGCGTGTTTTTAGCCACCCAAGCCGCTTGCTGGTTACATTGCTATGGTGACCCCACGGGCCCTGAAGCATGCCAAATCCAAGCCGATAGTCGTGCAGCCTTTTATCCAGAAACCGAGGAATGGAAGACTATGGTGTGGGCGCGCAGCCTAGATGTCATCGGACGGGCAGCAGCCTATTTGGCGTGATCTTCCTGCGGCAATCTCAAGGTCGGCTGCTTGGGTGACAAAAGAAGCGAGATCAGGATCAAACCAATCGTCGCCAAAATCACGCCGCTCCAATAGCCAGCAGACTGAAATTGGTCGTAGAGCGAACCTGCAGCAATACTGGCCAGTCCCATCGTGGGAGACATGATGATGGCAGAGCCTAATTGCTGACCCGTCGCGCGCTGTGCCATGGGAATTTCGGCCTCAATCAAGCGCATAAAGCCCATGTGGGTCGCGGCAAAGGTCAAAGCATGTAGCGCTTGCAGCAGGAAGGTGACGCCCAAGTCTGGGGTTTGGGCGAAAGCAGCCCAGCGAATAATGCTGGCAATCCCGCCCCAGAGGATCAAAGTCTCGGGCCGAAAGTGATTTAGTCGGCTTGCCAGAAGGGCGAAAAAGGCAATCTCCACAATCACCCCAAAGGCCCAGAGCATCCCAACTTGCGAGCCGGAAAAACCTTGTTCCAGCCACAGCTTGCTGGAGAAACCATAGTAAAAGGCGTGGGCGGCTTGAATGAAGCTCGCTGCCAGAACGGCTAAGAAAAAAGTCCGCCGCTTAAAGAGGGCAAAACTGTCTTTCAAACGTGTGCTCAGGGGCGTCACAACAGGTTCGGCAATTGGCTCTGGATACAGCCAAAAGCCACAGGCCACCGTGGCAACACAAGCAATGATGAACCACGCATAGACAGATTCAACGCCAAAGGCCTGGATGGTGGCTCCTGCCCCCAGATTGGCCAGAACAAAGGCGGCTGATGCAGCAGCACGCGCGCGCCCGTAAGGCCATCGACGCGACTGGGCGGTGACTCGCATGACGCCTGCTTCGGCAAAGGGCATCAAGCATTGAAACATGACCCCGGTAGCAAAACAGGCCAAAGCAATGGGCCAAAACACTCCCAAGAATGGAAAGCTAAGATATCCAACCGCAAGGGCCGCAGAAAACACAATCAGCGGGGTGCGTCGATCCCCGCGGCCTTCAGCCCAAGCAGCAGCCAAAGGCCCGACCAAGATCCGTCCAAAGCTGGAAGAAGCCAGAATGACCCCGATTTGCGCCCCACTTAAGCCCTTGGTGGTTGCTAGCCAGACCGGCAAATAGGGCATGATGGCCCCCAATGCGACATGGGCCAGCATCATAAACAAGGTCATGCGTGCAATGGATGGCATAGAAAGGGCTTAGAGTGCTACGCGACACTGTCGCAAGCCCCTTCCCACCGATTTTTACTGCGCTTGCGCTCCGTTTATCGGCACAAGCCGCACCAATTGGCCATTGCGTTGGCCCTTATCGCGGAAGTTCCGCATGGCGGTGGTTAAGACATAGATATAGCCATCTGGGCCTTGGCGCACGTCGCGAACCCGCACATCTCCCAGATCAATCCGCTCTTGCCCAACGACTTTACCGGTTTTGTCCAAATCAACGCGGATCAAGGCTCCGCGTCCTTGATCTAGGCGCAATCCACCGGCCAAGAGATCGCCGTCCCAGCCCCGATATCGCGTGCTGCGAACCACCGCGAGACCGGAAGGAGCAATAGCGGGCGACCACACGGCGAGCGGGTCAACCATACCAGGACCGCTCTGGTTCGGGGAAATCGGCGTCCTGGCTGCCCCATATTCCACACCATAAGTGACTTTAGGCCAGCCATAATTCTGGCCAGACTGGATCAGGTTCAACTCATCCCCGCCCTGACTGCCATGTTCAGTTGCATAGATGCGGCCTGAAACAGGATCGCGCGCAAGGCCTTGAGCGTTGCGATGGCCATAGGAGTAAATCTCTGGCCGTGCACCTTGTGTGTTTACAAAGGGATTGTCCTTCGGGATGCTGCCGTCATCCTTGATGCGCACGATCTTGCCCAAATGGCTTCCCAGATTCTGGGCCTGATTGCGAATAAAGCTGCCATCCACGGAAGTAGGCGGATTACCGCCATCGCCAATGCTGATCAGCAAAGTCTGGTCTGGAAGCCAGGTAAAGCGCGAGCCGTAATGCTGAAAGCGTGGCTTGGCCGGGGTGACTTCAAAGATGGTTTGCACGTCCGTCAAGGCGCGGCCTTCCAATTTGGCGCGCACGATGCGTGTGCGGTTTGCCGCCTCATCGCCGACAGAGAAGCTCAGATAAATCAGTTTGTTGCGGGAAAAATTTGGATGCAAGGTTACATCCATCAATCCGCCTTGACCACCAGCCGTAACCGTCGGCACGCCGGTAATTTCTTGGGCTTCTAAGCTCCAGCTCGCGCCTGCCTTCACATAGCGTAGCTTGCCCAAAAGCTCAGTCACCAACAAGTCGCCATTGGGCAAGAAAGCCATGCCCCATGGTGCTTCCAAATCTGCGACCATGGTTTGCGGCGCAACGGTCGTGGCGGCAGACAGACTCAATGCTTGGGTGATGGGGGTTGGCCCGGGTACAATTGCGGACGGCGCACCGGCTGGGGCCTGCGCCAAAGCAGGTGCTGTGACACTGGCCATCACGAGGGTTGCGCCCAACAGAGCCAAACCAGACGTACGAACCACCATTGAAATCTTCCTTCTATCGCCACATCAGCCTGCGCAGAGGCCAAGAAAAAGGGGCAAAGCCCAACCCGACTTTGCCCCCGTGATCTAGCTTGACGCGGCTGGTGAACCTAGGCCTGACGCGACCTAGAACCAGTCACATTATGGTCATCGACCAGCCTATTTAGCTTTCAACTCTGCCACCAAACGGTCTGCCTTATAGACTTTGGTCAAGGCTTCGGTCATGGCAGCCGTGGTTACCGAGACGGTCCGGTTCAACCGCCCATCATAGGCATAATTGCCGCCGAGTGAGTGGATGTTTCCGTCAAATGCGGCACCGACAACGCGGCCTTGTCGATCAATCAGAGGCGAACCGGAATTACCGCCAATAATGTCGTTGGTGGAAGAAATATTGAAGGGCGTTGCCAGATTCAAGTTTGGCTTTGCTGCCAGCCAAGAGGGTGCGGCGACAAACGGGAATTCGCCGGTTGCACGCTCAAAATAGCCACCAATCGTGGTCGTCGACGGCACCGTAACGCCCGCATAAGTCCACCCTTTTACAACACCATAGGACAGGCGCAGCGTGAAGGTGGCGTCTGGATAGACATTAGTGCCATAAACCGCAAAGCGCGCCTTGGCGATCTTTTCTGCCGCTTGCGACAAGGGGCCATTCACCTCTTGGTTCATGCGAACCGACAAAGCCCGCGCATCGGCCTCGGCGCGACGGGCCAGAACGATCAGCGGGTCGGTTGAGGCATCAATGGCGGCCTTACCCCCCTTGATCAAAGCTTCCCGGACCGCTTTATCATCAAGTTTAGTGCCCGAAATCCCGCGTGCAGCAATCCCTTCAGGGCTTTCCGCACCCAAAAGGCGCTTGATCGATGGATTATCGGCCGTCAAATATTCACGCGCTTTCGACAGCCACAATTCCAAACCAATGACTTCCAAATCCTTGTAGATTGGCGCCTCGGTCAGGATTTGTTTTTCCATTTGCGCAATCGCCCCATCAGAAAAGCCCGGTAGGCGCTCGGCCAAAGGTTTCGCGCGCTCATTGGCCATCCGGACCAGGGCGCGCGCCGTGCCATACAGACTGGAGATCGAGCCGGCGCGAGCTTCGAGGAACTCATGCTCCCAGAACAAATCTTGTTGCTTGGCAACGGCGGCATCAATCTCGGCCCATGGGTCGCCAATTTCAGCAAGAAGCTTAGGATTGGCCCGCACTTTGGCTTTTAATTCAGCCTCTTCCCGCTCTTTGATGGCAAAGAATTGTGGGTCCATTAGGGCGCGTTGCTGGCCATATTGGGCTTTGTAGCTGTTTTCCACGCCAAACAATAGTTCCTCGGCCGAACGCTTAGCCTCATCGCTCTTGGTACGATATTCAATCAGGCGACCGCGCAATTCTGAGCGCACCAATTGCCGCGTATGCAAGCGCAGGTCACGTTCAAACTTCAATTGGGTTGTGGTGCGAAGACGTTCGGTTGAGCCGGGATTACCCGCAACAAAAACAATGTCGCCATCCTTTGGGGTTTCGGTGGTCCATTGCAGGTGGGTTGGGGTTTTCACAGGCGCGCCATTCTCATAGGCACGCAAGAAACCGCCATCCAAGTTATAGCGTGGGAAGTTGAAATTGTCGGGATCGCCGCCGAAGAAGCCGATGGCATTTTCAGGCGAGAAGACAAGGCGCACATCCTTATAGGTGCGGTATTTATAGATTTTGTATTGCCCGCCGCGGAACAAGGAAATCATGTCGCAACGGAACAGTTCCTTATCGTCGTTCTTGCAAGCTTCTTCTTCCAGCTTGGCAATAGCGACGCTGCGGGCTTGGGCAACTTTGCTGGCCTCAACACCCGCGGTGGCTGCCTTCACCTTCGCCGTATTGTCGATAATGCTGACCAAGACTTCGGCTTCCAGACCGGGGCAGGTCTTTTCGTCGGTCAAATTCGCGGCCAAAAAGCCATTGAGGCCATAATTCTTTTCTGCGCTCGACAGGTCGGCAACACAACTCGACACACAATGCCAATTGGTAAGGATCAAGCCACTATCGGAGACAAAACTGGCCGAACAGCCCGACGACAAACGCACCGCCGATTGTTGGACCTTATTCAGCCACGCTTGATCGGGGGCGAAACCATGGGCTGCCTTCATTTTCGCAGCGGGAAACGCATCAAATGTCCACATGCCTTCATCGGCGTAAGCGGGGCCTGAAAAAGCTAAAGTAGCTAGGCTAACTGCGAGCAAAAATTTCGAGTGCATCGAGATCGTGTCCTAAATGGGTGCAGCGTACCATACGCCAGCCCAGCTAACTTGTTACCGTGTTCAATTCGATCACAAAAGCCGATTGAGCCCGTTGTGGACAGAAAATTACACTCTGCCCCATGTCAGTTTCCCTTGACGCGAGCGGAAGTGGTGGGCATGGCAATGCGCAAATTCCTTACAAGCCAACATGCTCAGGAGACGTTCACATGTCAGATATTCGCTTTGACGGCCAAGTCGCCATCGTAACAGGTGCCGGGGGTGGCTTGGGCAAGCAGCATGCCCTCGAACTGGCCCGCCGAGGCGCTAAAGTTGTCGTCAATGATTTGGGCGGCGCAATGGACGGAACCGGCGGAAATTCGGCAGCAGCGGAAGCCGTTGTCGCCGAAATTCAAGCGTTTGGCGGTGAAGCCATCGCCAATGGTGCCTCGGTGACGGACGATGCTGGCGTGGCTAATATGGTTGCCCAAGTTATGGACAAGTGGGGCCGCATCGACATTTTGATCGCGAACGCTGGTATCTTGCGCGACAAAAGCTTCTCGAAGATGGAAATCGCCGACTTTGAGGTCGTGATGAACGTCCATCTGATGGGCACCGTAAAGCCTGTGAAGGCCATGTGGGAAATCATGAAGGCGCAAAACTATGGCCGCATCTTGGTCACCACCTCATCGAGCGGCATGTATGGCAATTTCGGCCAAACCAATTATGGCGCAGCCAAGCTTGCCCTTTATGGCTTCATGAACACGCTGAAGCTGGAAGGAGCCAAAAACAACATCAAGGTCAATGCGATCAGCCCTGTGGCTGCAACCCGTATGACCGAAAACCTGATGCCGCCACAAATGCTTGATTTGCTGAAGCCAGAATATGTCACCCCTGGTGTTATGTATCTGGTCAGCGAAGATGCGCCAACCGGAACCGTCCTCTCGGCAGGTGCTGGCGTCTTTGCCGTTGCCAAAATCTATGAGACCGACGGCATCTGCCTGAAGGGGGATGGCATCACGGCTGAAGAAGTGCGCGACAATTGGGATAGGATTTGCGATCCAGCCGGTCACGAAGCCTATGAGCAAGGCGGCGGCCAAACCGGAAAATTCATGCGCAAGCTGTCTGGCGGCTAAGCCCCACCGAACTTCAAGCCCAAAATCTAGTCAAACATGCCGCCGACCCGCGCCTCCCCTCTCAAGGCGCGGGCGGCTTTTATTTTGTCGATATAGGCTTCCATGCGATGGTCCTCCAAGAGGCGCGGATTACCAAAAATGAAGGAGACGATGCCCACAATCGTATGGAAGATTTTGACCAATGGACTGCGGTCGCGCCGCATGATCGGCTTGCCCGAAGCGGTTAAAAGGCGCGGATCACCTGTATGGCGATAGGGCGAAAAAAGCGGCGGTGGCAAAGTGGTTACAAGATCCCAGCCATTCACGAACCGATAGTGCGGGCACACAACCAAACGGTCAAAGGATAGATCGCCGACGCGTGGTGCCCCAAATGTATAGCAGGCCGCAAGATTATCCCGCTCCAATTGAGTCGAGGCAATTTGTGCCAAAGCCCCTCCTAAACTATGCCCTGTCAAATAAAGCCCCTTATCTCTCGGGACATGAGAATTGACGTCCGCCAGAAGCTGGGCCCCAATCCGATCATAGGCCTTCTTAAAGCCCTTATGAATCTCCACACTACCCAAACGTGTCTCGACCGAGACAGATTCACTCATCAAATTGGTCTTCCAATCCACCAGGGAATCGGTGCCTCGAAACGCAACGACAGCAAAGTCATCGGTACGGGCCAAGAAAGCTTGACTGCCTTCTTGGTCATAGACAGCCAGAAGCTCAAAATGACCTAAATTCAATTGTTTGGATAATTCTTCTAAATCTGTCTCGTAGGACAAAATGGCCAATTTGGCCATGAGTTCAGCCGTGCGCTCTGAGACGGCAGCCCGCCAAGTCGGCAGGTTCTTGGCCTCTTGTGGACCGATAAAAATGGAGGGCTCGGTGGGATGTGCTTGTGTGTCCATGCACCAAGCATAACCTACTTTAGGTTTGTTTGTATAGATGCCCCTCAGAGCTTACTCGGCTTAGCGCACCCAAGCTCTGAGGGGCTTAAGGTGTTTAGAGGCCCAACACCATCTTCGCCATGATGTTACGCTGGATTTCGTTAGACCCTGCATAAATCGAGGTCTTGCGATAATTGAAATAGGAGGGTGCCACAGCCACCGCATAGTCTGGCACCGGGAATGGGTCGTTGGAACGCCCGTCCAAAATGCCCCAGCTGTCTGCAACAAACGGGATGCCCGACACGCCAACCGCTTCTAAAGCCAGCTCGGAAATAGCTTGCTGCATCTCGCTGCCTTTGCACTTCAGCATAGAGGAAGCCGCACCGACCGATTTGCCCGAAGAAAGGCCCGAGAAAATCTTCAACTCGGTTGCATCTAGCGCATTGATCTGGATTTCCAGCTCCGCAATTTTGCGACTAAAATCTGGGTCTTTCAACAAGGCACGTTCGCCCATTTGCTCAACCGCTGCGATGCGCTTCACCTTTTTGAGCGCATTTTTCAGGCCGGGCGCATAGGCATTGCCGCGCTCAAACTCCAAGAGATATTTGGCATAGGTCCAGCCCTTACCCTCTTCCCCAATCAGATTCTCGGCAGGCACAAACACGTCTTCATAGAAGACTTGATTGATTTCCTGCTGGCCTTCGATTGGACCATCCAAGGTCGGTAAGGGGCGGATACTAATACCCGGCGTTTTCATGTCGACAAGGATAAAGCTGATGCCGTTTTGGTTTTTCGCCTCTTGGCTGGTGCGCACCAGATTGAACATCCAGTCGGCCCATTGGGCTTGGGTTGTCCAAATTTTCGAGCCATTGAGGATATAACCCTCAACGCCATCGCGCATCGTCTTCTCGGCCTTCATTTGCAAGCTGGCGAGGTCTGAACCCGAACCGGGCTCAGAATAGCCTTGACACCACCAGATGTCTGAGTTCAGAATCTTCGGCAAATGCTGGGCTTTTTGTTTGTCATTGCCAAAGGCCATGATGACCGGCGCCACCATTTTCAAACCCATCGGCGATGGCGTTGGACAACCAGCCGCCGAAACTTCCATGTTGAATATATAGCGTTGGCTGGGGGTCCAGCCCGGTCCGCCATGTTCAACCGGCCAATCAGGGGCAGCCCAGCCGCGAGCGGCCAGCTTCTTTTGCCACTCAACTTGGCCTTCCTTGTCCAGATAGCCATTCTTCGACAAGGCCATTTTCGCCCGCAAAGCGGGGGTATAATTCTCGGCAATCCAAGCGCGAACTTCAGCTTGGAAGGCGAGGTCTTCTGCAGTGAATGCTAAATCCATCGCGACTTATCCTAGAATACGGCTGGGCCTTGGGTCAGCTTTGGCGGGGCGGCAAGGAAACCACCGATTTTGGCGACCAATTCAGCCATATGTTCGGTCTTGCCATGGGCGTCTAGGGCGGCTTGGTCGGCATAAAGTTCCAGCATGAAATAGTCGTTTTCAGCCTTCGCGCTTTTGCACAATTGATAGACGGTGGCACCAGGCTCTTTGGCTTTCACCGTGGTGACAAACTCGGTCAACAAGGCTTCAAATTCAGCATTCTTGCCGGGTTGAATGGTGAATTGTGCGCAGATTCCGATCATTTGGTTTTCTCCCTAACGTCTTGAGTTGGTATTCTTGTTGCTGTGATTTTGGTTATAGGTGGTTTGAAGCATGATGGAAGGGCAAAGCTGTTGCGAACTGTTCAGCCAAGCCCGAGACATTTATAGGTCTCAGCGACCAGTCCACCGCCACGCGGATCGCCTGCCAGATTGGGGGCCATGAGGTTCATGGCATAAGCCACGCCAAGCTTGTTTACCGGATCGGCAAAGCCAAAACTGCCACCCCAGCCCGAATGACCAAAACTGGTATCTAAGGGGCCATAAAGTCCGCGTGTTGACAGGATGACACCGGCAGCCCACCGCACCCAAACACCCAAAACTTTGTCCTTACTCGCACGGCGTTCAGCCACCATCCGATCAATGCCTTCGGGCGAGATGATCCGTGCGCCATCTAAGTCGCCGCCCCGCGCCAAGGCCCCATACACGCGTGCAATCCCGCGGGCATTGGCACTACCCCCTGCAGCACCATTCCCGGCGGCCATCCAATCCGGACGATTGGCTTCAAGAGGACTCATACGTGGGCTGCCGAGGGCTGATTTTATCACCGGATCGGTCGCAGGTGGACTTGCAGCCATCATCGGAGCCCAGGGCGCGACGATAGGGGCGCGGCGATGGTGCTGGTCATAGGGAAGACCAATCCAGACATCAGCATTTAACGGCTTTGCCACTTCATCAGCAAAAAACGCGACCAACGAACGTCCATCCGTCCGCCGCAACAAGGCATCTACCCAATGACCAAAAATCTCGGCATTGTAAGCGTTAGCTGACCCCGGCGGAAACAAGGGGGCTTGCGCGGCCAGTCGCGCCGAAAAAGCTGGAATATCAAGAAGCTCTTCCGTGGTTGCAGGGGTATCAGCGCCTTGAATACCACTGGCATGGCTCAACAAGGTTTCAACAGTGATCGCCTCTTTGCCATGGACGGCAAACTCAGGCCAATAGGTGGCAACTGGTGCCTCATAGTCCATTAATCCGCGCTCAACGACGATCGCAATGCTCAGCGCGGCCATGCCCTTTGTAGTTGACCAAACATTGAAAAGATCATCCGGCCCCAAAGGTTCTGTCCGAGCTTCATCGCGCACCCCACCATAAAGATCGATAATGGTTTCGCCGTCCTGGATGACGCTGAAGGTTGCGCCCAACTCTTCGCCACTGGCCAAATTCCGCGCAAATACATCGCGAACGGATTCAAAGCCTTGTGCGACATATCCGTGGACCGTCGGTGCTTGTGACATCGCCTTCTCCCCCATTTCATGCGCTCTTTAGGGCGCTTTTGGCGCCTCCTTGCGACAAGCAGTCACAAAGGCGGGCAGTACCTGGTCACGATCCACCGGCTGGGCACGATAGTCAACGTCACCCGACGTCAAGGTAAAGTCGCTCGCGGCCAGAATGGCGTCGGCGACACCCGTATCGGCTAAGGCAATCTTGCCTTCAACCAATTTGCGGTCGGCTTCGCGTACGCCGCCTTGGCGACGGACCTCTTGGAACACAATGCGGCCCGCCTTGGTCGTCAACACCAGATCTGGCTGGGCGGAAGGTGCCTTAAACACATGTGCGCGCAGGGTGATGCGCTGTCGATCATCGCACCACAACACCAAGTCTGGTGCTGCCCCTGGCCGCGACAAAAAGGCGGCTGCCCCAGACGGCTGCGCCACCAAACGCCATGATAGCGGCCCCTCCGTTCCGACGCGGTCGCGCGGATTTTGGTCCCGATCACCTGGATCGCAGGCACCGAGTGCGCAGGCGAGGAAACAGAGAGCGAAACGTTTCATTGGCCGGTAAATTTGGGGCTACGCTTTTCCAAAATCGCATCTACGCCCTCTTCATGGTCAGCCGTGTGATGCATCAAGCCTTGGGAGGCTGCAGATAATTCCATAATGGTGTCGAAGGTTGCGGTTTGGCCTTGGCGCATGAGAGCCTTGGTGACCCGCAATGCATGGGGGGGCTGTTGGGCGATTTTTTCAGCCATGGCGCGCGCTTCTGCCATCAAGACATCGGCCTCGACCACACGGGAAACAAAGCCGAACTCGCGCGCGGTCTGTGCATCGACAACATCGCCAGTAAACAACAGCTCACACGCCCGGCTCCATCCAACGATGCGCGGGGTCAACCAAGCCCCGCCATCGCCCGGGATCAGGCCAAGCTTTAGAAAGGTCACACCAAATTTTGCCCCACTCGCGGCCAAACGTATGTCACCCATGCAGGCCACATCGCAACCAAGCCCGATCGCAGGGCCGTTTATAGCGCTAACCAAGGGCACTTCTAAATTCCACAATGCCTTGATGATTTTATGGATGTTACCACGATAGGCTTCACGAATTTCAGCAGGGCTACCGCCAAAGGCGCCGGTTCGTTCCTTCATCGCCTTGACATCACCGCCGGCAGAAAAGGCCCTACCCTCGCCTGTTAGAATGGCAGCGCGGATGGCGCGATCCGCGTTGATGTCTGCGCAAATGGCTTGGAACAAATCGCCGTCGCCGGGCTGGCCCAGAGCATTCATTGCTTCAGGGCGGGTGATGGTGATGGTGGCAATTGCCCCATCCTTTTCCAGTTTCGCTACGGCCATGGGAACCTCCAAATCAGTGCGCCAGCCCTAAAGCCGTAACGCCCTATTGGCAATCACGGCCCCTCACACACCCAGAAAATTGCGCGCCTGATCATCCCGAATAATCACAAGAACGTGAACAGAAAAAATAACGACGGGTAAGAAAAATTTTAGATAATTGCGAGAATTCCCCGGTTTCCTTACAGTACAGTTCGGGGGTAGATGATGATCAACTACTTTGTGAAGCACGCGCCAGTTGCTCAGAAAATCAAGATTGCATTTGGTATCCTCATTGCCTTGGTCACTGTAGCTTGCGCAGTTTTAGCGTGGGAATCCAAAAGAGTTGAAGCTTTAGTGGGCGAATATCGCCAAATTGCACGGCAAACAGCAGCGGTTGGGGTGGCTGCTGAACAATTTCAAATGATGCGCGTCCATGCGATCAAATACGAAGCAAGCGGCGACCCTGCTGAGATCAATGCGATGCAAGGGGCTGGTGTGCAACTGGCCGAGTTGCTCACGAAAGCAAAAGAAACGGCCGTTGACCCTAAGATAAAGGCAAAGCTTGATGAAGTTTCTGCGAAAATTGCCCAATATCGTGCGGTCGCTGAACGGGTGCAAACCGACCCTAGCGCTTCGGCCAAGCGCAATGAATTAGGTGCCTCAATCTCGGCCATCACCGCGACGATGATGAAGGAGTCGCGCGCGCGCCAGGATGAAATCGGGCCGCAGATGAGCCAGCTTCTAACCCAAAGCACCCACATGGCCTTTGGCATGATTGGTGCCATCATCTTCATTGGTGGCGGATTTGCCATGGTGTTATCCACGGTCATTGCCACGCCCTTGATCAAGACTACTGCCTTGATGGACGATCTGGCTAAAGGCAACATTGACGTGGTTGTCGATAATCAGGGCCGTCGGGATTGCGTTGGACGGATGCAGTCGGCCTTGCAGGTCTTTGTGCAAAATGCTCAAGAAGTGCGCAGGCTGGAAACCGCCACAAAGGATAAGGATCGCGAGCTGCAAGAAACCAAGCGAGCCGCTATGAACGCCCTGGCAGACAGCTTTGAAGCCAGCGTTGCCCAAGTTGTGGACACGGTTTCATCGGCTGCGACCGAGCTGGAAGCAACATCTGAAACTCTGACGCGCACCGCGCACGATACGTCAGTTCATTCTGACTCGGTCGCGCGTACCGCCACTATTTCGGCTTCGAATGTCCAGTCTGTTGCCTCTGCATCAGAAGAAATGTCGGCTTCAATCTCAGAAATCGCCCATCAGGTTCAAGTTGCTGCTAAGATTGCGCAGGACGCTGAGCGTAAAGCCTCTGAAACCAACACAACTGTGGTTGCCCTGTCTGAGGCGGCAGGCAAGATTGGCGCGGTGGTAAGTTTGATTTCCGATATTGCGAGCCAAACCAATCTCTTGGCCCTCAATGCGACCATTGAGGCTGCGCGAGCTGGGGAAGCAGGCAAGGGCTTTGCCGTTGTAGCTTCTGAGGTGAAAAGCTTGGCCGAGCAAACAGCCAAAGCAACCGATGAGATCAGCAATCAAATTGGCGGGGTTCAAAGCGCAACCCAATTGGCAGTAAGCGCCATTGAAGGGATCGCCAGCACAATCTCCGAAATCAACGAGATTTCGGCGACGATCGCCGCCTCTGTTGAACAACAAATGGTTGCGGTGCAGGAAATCACGCAGAGTACCTCCAGTGTCGCAACCGCAACCAGTGAGGTCAGCCAAGCCATTGGATTGGTGCAGCAAGGCTCAACGGAAACTGGGGCTGCGGCAGAGCAAAGTTTGGCAGCGGCTCGGGAACTTGGCATGCAAGCGGTCAGTCTCAAGCGTGCTGTCGGAAAGTTTTTAGATGAGGTCCGTGCAGCCTAAACGCCCTGACCATCTAATCAGCCGATCTGATAAGGCCGCCCCATCCGGGGCGGCCTTTTTGGTTGCCTGATTGACCCTTAAGGCGGACTCGCGCTCTAGCAGACGCACCACATAAGGATCGATCCGATGCGCCGCCCCAATTTGCCCGTGATTTTGTTCAGCTTGAGTGCTCTATTGGGCAGCCTGATCGCTGTGCCTGCTTATGCCCAAATCAGCGAAGTACGCGGGGCGATTATGGCGCATAATGTTGAGACCAATGTGTCTAAAAATGCCGGCAAAGAAGATGGGCCCGACGTTCAGATTGAAGTCCTGTGGAACAGCCCCGACTGGCTGAAAGTCGCCTTTTCGCCGCGCCCCGGCGTGGTTGCCTCGCTGAATACACAAGGTGAGACCAGTTTTGCGGGTGTTGGACTGGATTGGACTTTTCCGGTCAGCAAAAACATCACCATTGATCCCTATTTGGGTTATGTGATCCACAATGGGGATCCTTTAGACAACCCCTATGCCCCGTCTGACAGCGTGCGGCGCGCCAAGTTTAATGCTGAGGAATTAGCCTTGGGTTCCCGCGATCTTTTCCGCCTGGGTGTAGCCGTCGGTTACCGCCATAATGAGACTTGGACCAGCTATCTAGTCTATGAGCACTTAAGCCATGGCCATATTTTGGGCGGTTCTAAGAACCAAGGTCTCGACAATGTTGGCATTCGCCTTGGGCGCACCTTCTAGGGCTGCTGGGCTGCCCTCCGGCCATTCATGACCGATAAACCTCCATCGCGGCGCGCTTGACCTGCTCAGCCACCCACGACAGCAAAGGGTCATGCCCGCTGGTTTGTGACATTACCAGAACAATGCCGAGGGATCGGTTTTCAAGTGGCGGATCGCGCAGGATCAAGTCAAACTGATCGGCAAAACGCGATGCAAAAGCCCGCGACACAGTCGTGACCGCGTCTGTCGCTGAAACAGCGGCAAGGGCTGCTAGGAAATGGGAGGTGGACCACAGGATGCGCCGTTGGATCCCATGCAATGCAAGCACAGCTTCTAAGTCAGTCACCCCATCATTCAAAATCCGGATCAGAATGTGAGGAACCCGCCCATAATCCGCCAGCGACCAATCATGTTGGGCCAAGGGATGCGTGCGCCGCATCACCAAAGCCAATTCGTCTTGGGCTAAATAGAGGCTCTTGGCCCCTGTCGGCAGCGGCGAACTATCCAAAGCAAATGCAAAATCTAAATCGCCCGAAGCCATACGGGCCAAAAGGTCGGGACCATAGGGTTCACAACTGAGGTCGATGCCCGGTGCTTCTTGGGCTAGATTCTGCAACAGCTTTGGGAAAATCAGCGTGTTGTTCACATCCGAGCTGGCAAAGCGGATGGTACGTTGTGCGGTCGCGGGATCAAAATCGGGGCGCTGAAACACATCCCTTAACCGTTCAAGAGCCGGGCGCAAGCTCATGGCCAAGTCAAGCGCCTTAGGTGTCAGCACGAGGCCCTTGGCCCCGCGCACCAAAAGCGGATCCTCAAAGATAGCCCGCAATCGGCCCAAGGCGCGGCTCATGGCAGGCTGGCTCATCCCCGCATCCCGGGCGGCCAGCGTCACATTCTTGCGCCGCAACAAAGCCTCAAGCGGCGGCAGCAGGTTCAGATCTAGGCCATTTAAATTCACTTTGTGCATGGTCTTCATATAAACCATGCATTTCACGCATGCAAGTGATGGGGCTATGACTTGGACTACCGAGTTAAAGGAGAAGACTATGCGTCAGAAAATCGTCGTGCTGGGTTATGGCCCTGTTGGCAGGTCTGTGGTTGAGCACTTGCAGATGCAATCAGATCAAACCGATATTTGGGTGGCCCAGCGCCACCGCCCCGAATCCTTGCCGGATGGTGTGCGCTTTGTGGCCTGTGACAGCCAGAACTTGGCTTCGGTACAGGCAGCCTGTGCCGGTGCGACCCAAATCGTTCTGGCCATAGGCTTTGCTTATGACCGGGCCATTTGGATCGAGCAATGGCCGCGGGCTATGGCCCATGTGCTGCAGGCAGCCGAAGAGACCGGTGCCCGCCTCGTTTTTGTCGATAATCTCTACATGTATGGCCCCCAGCGCACCGCCCTCGTGGAAACCATGCCCCTAACCGATCATGGCGCAAAGCCAGCTGTGCGGGCTGCTATCACGCGGCAATGGATGGCGGCCCACCAAAGCGGCAAAGTACGGGTTGCTGCCTTGCGAGCACCGGACTTTTATGGCCCTTGGGGTTGCTCAATCCCACCTAGGCGATTTGGCGCTGGGGGCTTTGGCCAAGGGCAAGCCCGCCATGCTGATCATCGATCCCGACCAAAAGCATGATTTTGCCTATGTGCCAGATATTGCGCGCGGGGTGGTCTCGCTTCTGACCGCGCCCGACGAGGATTTTGGCCAAGCTTGGCATATTCCCTGCGCACCCATTCAAACCGCGCGCACGATCTTAGCCTTGGCTGAACCGCATACTGGCAAGCCACCCAAGCTAACCACTCTGCCCATGGCGCTTTTGCCCCTGATCGGGCTGTTTAGCCCCATGATGCGGGAAATGGCGGAGATGCGTTTTCAATGGGATCGCCACTATGCGGTTGATAGCAGCAAATTCGCTGCCCGCTTCTGGAACGACCCTACGCCCTTTGCCAAAGGTGTTGCCGCCACCCTGAAAGCCTATCAGGCGGCCTATCTGGTTAAGGGGACGCGGAAGTGGGCAAGCTGCACATTGTCTTCGCTCACATCCAGCTCAACCAAGCCAATGACATCCTCGTTCAATGCGAGGGTGCAGACAGGGCCGGTTTGCAGGCCATTGGTGAGGCCCGCCTGTTGGGTGGTACTGCGACCGGCACGGCTTTCAACTTCGGCCCGGAGCCGCCACGTCAAAGCCCGCGAACGGCCGGCATGCACATAGACCTCCAAGATCAGACGACCCGCGAGGCGCGCGCTTTTGATATCTGCCACGACGGCATGATCGATTGACATAGCGAGCTTCCGGCTGGAGGTCTAATTGGGCGGAATACCGCCATTGGCTTGTTGGACAATGGCCGCCACCAAGGCATCGACGGCATTTGGCGCTGTAGCCTTGGTCTCATCTTCTTTTCGGCTGTCGACGACGGTGGGCTTGGCCAGCGCTTGATTGGCCACAGCCAAGGCCGCGAGGGTATCATCTTCGCGCCCGGTGGAAAGCCTGCGGGCGGCGGAATTGACGTCTGAGGGCGCAGTCTCGAGCAGATTTTGGTTGGCCATGAGGCGTTGTTCGGGCGACAAAGGCTCATGATCTGGGACTGCAAACTCAGCGCTGCGTGTTTCGATAACACGGGCACAGATTTCGGGCTCTTGCGCCGCCTCTGCCCCACTGCAGCGATCACTACCTTTTAGAGCAGCCGCACGCGTATCACGCCCCTGACTGGGCTTACTCAAGGCTGGCGGCGGGGCGGCGCTTGGCCCCTTTGGTGCCAATTGCGGCGTTGGGCTGCGCGCCTCAGCCGTTTTGGACACTTGGCTCACTGGCCCGCGTGCCGCCTGAGGCGAGATGGTCGGTTCGGCGATTAAAGGGCTCGCAGCAGGCTTTTGTGGCGACACCTGTGTTGCCAGAATGCGGTTGGCCGGCGCAGCATTTGGTGCGGGCGCATCGGCTTGGCTGACGCGGACTTTGCTGTCCCCACTTGGCTCTGACTGGGCCGATTGTTGGGCAAAACCAAGAAGGACAAGGGCAAGGACGCGGGTGATCATGGCTTGGTCTGCGTGATGATCATGGTTTGCGCACCATCAACCGAAACCCCCACCGACGAGAGATCATTTCCAGTCTGGGTCCAACTGATCGTGCTACCGCCGTTTTGGGCAAGATTTAAGACATTGCGGTCGCCATTTTGGGAGAGAGTCGCACTATTCGGCGCACCGTCTTGGGACAGATTGACTTTATTGCTGTCGCCACTTTGCGTGATCGAGGCGAATTGACTGGCGAGGGTAGATATCTGAGCAAGTTCAATCTGGTTCTTTTGGCCTGTTTGGCTGATCACTGCCTGGTGCATACTAGGCCCTTGCTGGATCAGAAGCGCGTCATTCAAGGTGCCGGTTTGCGTTACGCGCGCATCATGCTTGCCATTTTGTTGGATGATTTCGGCTTTATTGCGCTCCCCATCCTGTTCAATCATGGCATAGCCCGCCACCGCAGTGGCATCTTGGCTTGCCCTGGCAGTATTGGCAGATCCGATTTGCGACACATAAACCCCGGTTTGAGCCATGGCCGGGGCAGCAAAGGCCACAGCCAAAATCGCAAGTGAGACGGTGAGGCATGCCTTCATAGCGAATATCCTTTGACGTCAATCAGAGAAAGAGGCCGGGCAGAGCGGCCATTGCCACCCTGCCCGTGCTAGATTGGGGTTAATTGGCCGTCGAGGGCCGCACACCTTGGGTGACAGTGGCGGAATTGCCCGAACCCGACTGGGTCACAGACGAATATGCCCCGGAGAGCGACTGATAAACATCAATGCTGCTATTCGACCCGCTTTGCGTAATGAAGTTTTCAGCGTTGGCACCGGTTTGGACAACCGTCACACCATTATTCGAGCCCGACTGGGTGATGTCGCTGCTCGCGCCCGGCCCGATTTGAGTCACGGTGATCCGGTTTTCAGAACCGGATTGGACAATGTTGCTGCTGCTATCAGCACCTGATTGCAGCAGGTTTACCGAGCCAGTTTCTCCGGATTGGACAATATCGCTTTCCGCGCCCGGGCCATCCTGGGTCAGCGAGATGACATTGGTATCGCCACTCTGCGTGATGTCACTGCGGGCATTAACGGCAAGAGTGGTCTGCGTTACTGAAATGCTGTTGTTGATTCCTGATTGGCCGACAACCTCAGCAGCAGTACCAACGGCCCGGCGGCCAACGCGGCTGATTGCACCAGCACCGACCTGACTGATCGAGACCACATTGCGGGCCTCGGACTGGACAACCTCACTGACATTGCCAGCACCCGATTGAGTGACGTTCACGGTTCCCTGGTCACCGACTTGCTTCACAAAGGCGCTGGCCGCGGCCGCCGTAGCATTTTGGGTTACGGTGGCCGTGTTGTCATTGTTCGACTGCACGACACTCACGGTGCCTGTCGACGCTCTTTGGTTCACCGTAGCCTCTTGGCTGGTACCCTGTTGATTTACCGTCGCGTTTAAGGGCGCGTTTAAGGGCGGTAGCGTGGCGGCAGTTGCCACGCCTGCGACCCATGCGAGCGCCAAAGCGGAGACGGCGGATTTCAGGATGATTTTCATGTCAATTTTCCTTTTAGAGTGTAAATTTGGTTGGAACAGAGGATCGAAGCGGCACCGAAGCGCGTGGCCACTCCGGTCCTAGGGGTTAGTTTCCCAGACCTTGGGTGATGGTGGCAGAATGGCCAGTGCCAGCTTGGATCACGCCCACAAATGCATTCCCCAAAGCCTGGGTGATCACAGTGGTGCTTTCGCTGGCATTGGTCTGGTTGACCACGGCTTCGACAGAATTACCCGACTGCAGGATGTCGGTGTAATTATTCACCCCGCCCTGATCGATCGATGCTTTATTGTCGACACCACTTTGGGTCACGTCCACATCGTTTTTACCATCAACAGGACCTCGTTGGAGGTTGACCGGGGATAGGCTGCCCGTCTGAGTAACGTAAACTTCGCCGTTCCGAGATGTGCTCGTTTGCAGGATGGTGCCCTTCGCCCGGTTGGTTGCGGTGGTCTGATTAAACACAACCTTTCCATCTCGACCATTTTGCGTAATTCCGATGCCGCTGGTAATCCCGCGCTGGGTTACATAGGCCTCGTTGTCTTGGTTGGTTTGGGTGACTCGGACCGTACCAAAGCCAAGATTGGTTTCGTTGCCGAATTCATCCAGATTTTGGTTGACGACGCTTTTGTGACCATTGCCCCTTTGTTCGACCGTTGCGGTGGCAGACCAGCCAGTCTGATAAACAGCAGAGCTGTTGCCACTGCCGTTCTGGGTAACCCTAGCACTCACATTCTTGTCGTCACTGTCCCACCGGGTGTCCAGTGAATCAATTTGCTGAACGGTCGAGTCATTATCCGCCCCGGTCTGGCTGATCGTGGCCCGATAATTCCGCGGCGCATAAGTCCCGTTGGCGGTAGGCTCATTCATCGTCTGGGTGACGCGCGATGTACTGTCACCGATTTGGGTAACACTTGCCACCAGCGTATCACTTCCCCGATTGTTGGTGCGCTGAGAAGCAGCCGCAGTCTGGTCGATATTCGACTTGGCATTGCCTGTTTGCCAGACATTTGCCTGCAAATCCGTTGACCCATCACTGCTGGCGGTCTGATTAATGTCTGAATAGCCGGTGGTCATCGCACCTCTCTGCTCAACATAAGCTGCCAGATCACTGGTATTGGGGCCTGATGCTCGTTGAACAATGCGAGAGTTTGCCCCCTCACTGCCAGTGGCTTGGATCACCGTTGCGCGCAAATTCTGAGAGTTTGCGCCGAGCGCGATCTGGTCAATATAGGATTCGCCATTATTGCCGCGTTGCGTGACCGACACATCGAGATTGCCCTGTGAGCTGCTGCCGGCTGTTTGCGAAACTCCTGAGACGTTCTCATCGCCATTTTGAATGATGACAGCATTGGGATCATCAGAAGGTGAGGTCAACGCATCAGCTTGAGTCACTGTCGACCTGTTATCATTCCCAGTTTGGTTGGTGGTGGCATAGGCATCGGTTGCAAACTGTTCGATCTTGGTGGAGTTACCGGCTCCAGTCTGTTCCGAAGTGGCGTAGTTGCCATTTTTGCGACTGCCCGCTTCCCCTTGCGTGATGGTAGCGATGTTAGAACCCGCACCAGACTGGATGGCAGAAGCAAAATTGCCTTCGGTTGCCGAACTGTTGGTACCATTGGCCGGGGCCAAGGTGGCGGTGACTGCACTGAACTGATTGATCGTGACCTTAGATTTCACGGTGCTCGTCGATGCAGCGCTTTGGGTTTGACTGACAAGAGCGCGGTTGCCGCTGCCCTTCTGATTGACTTCCGAGACCAGAGCCGGCCCGGCTGCATTGACAGTCTGGGTTACATTGGCCCCGTTGTTATTGTCCGTCTGGGTGACAGTCGATTGTGCCGCGATCGTGCTGGCGGCACCAGCTTGGGCAATCGTGGCATTATTGTTACTGCCTGATTGGATCACGTTGGACGAGGGATTTGCGACATCGGCCGTTGCCCCCGTGGCGGCAGTCATCAGCGCGACCGCTGAGGCAGACGCCAGAATTAAGTTTTTCATGTGCATAGCTCCAGTATTCAGTCAGACGGAATGCCTAACTGCTTGGGATTGTTCGCCGGAATAACCCAGCATAATCAACAGGTTAATTTACAATTTTATTGTTGAGGGCCTCAAAGATCTGCGTAATCACAGACGCTAAAGGCTGCATGAAAGAGGGTTGATGTGTCTCGTCGCCCCCTTAGTTTCCCGACCGCACGGTCGGATCGGTTGTGCCCGCCGCGGGATTGCGGGGGGCAGAAGAGGAAAGCTCTGCCGCTGCGACGGCTTGTTGCAGACTGCGAAGCGGCAACTGCTGGACAACGGCGATCTTGGGAGACCCCGGGCTGGCATCGGCGCTCGGCTGTGTCTCAACCTTGCGGGCGGGCTCCTGCTTGCCCTGTTTTTGTTGTTTCTTTTGCTTCTTTTGGCGCCTTTCGGCCTTTAAGGTCGCGTCACGAATTTCTTCGGCGGTGACTTTGCCCTCGCGTTCATCGCGATAGCTGGCCAAAAGTTCAGTGCCGCGTTTGGCGTCGGCAACGGCCCATAATTGCTGCTCTGCCCCTTCCATGATTAGGGCATAGACCGCCTTTTCAATGGCCTGCTGCAACGCGACTTGATCGGGCTCATTCGTCGTCATGCCGGTTTCAGCTTCAAGAAGCTTTTTGAAACCGACATAGCGGAAGGCCCCACCGCCCACCGCATAGGAGGCGATGGATTTGGTGGTGGTGACTTGAGCCAAGACTTCGCCCGTCCGCACCGAGACCGCACGCAAAGCCACGGTGACAGTATCTTGGCGATACTCGGTACGGGCATTGATACCGAGGAAACCTGCCCCCGCCCCCCCTGTCAGCGTGCTGGTATCATAGCCGACAACCCCGCCACTTAAAATCACACCTGCAAATAAAAGCGATGGTAGCGCTTCGGGATTAACCTTGGTCTCGCCCAAATAACGCTCGCGCATTTCGCGAATGATTTGGCGCTCGTTTAACAGGTTAGAGAGGTTTTCTCGCTCCAAAACGGTAAACCAATTGCGCCGCCCAGCATCTTGCAAGGCCCGCATAAGAATAGAGGTCCCCCCCTGGCTGACAGCACGAGAGAGAGTTTGCCCCGCCTCTGAGACGCGAAACTGCCCCGTTTGGTCAGAGAAGTTATAGACCGCCACCGGTACCGGTCGCTCCGCTGCTGGCAGGTTCTGAAGCAAGCGCTGGGTGCTGGTTTGTTGTTGAATCGTCGGCAGCGACGGGTTCTTCCCCATCGGCGATAGCTTGGCTGTGGTGGGCACACAGCCCCCCAAGGCCAACAGGCTGACGCAAAAGACCAAGGCGCGCATCATTTGATTTCCACAAAGAGCGGGACCACCAACGTGGTGACTTCACCGGTCGTGTCATTGGTAATGGTGATGGTGACATTGACGAGATCGCGCACGAACTCAATTGTCTGACCACCCAAGGCGATCTTGCCGCGCTCTTGCGGATTTTCGCCAAAGATTGCGTCCACAATCTGCGAAGACACCGCCGACAAAAGGCGCGATTGCAATTGCCGTGCAAAGGCATCGGCCTGCGAGGTGCTGCTCGACGCCCGCTTGTCACGATAATCATTCTGGGCGTTTGCAACGCCAAGAAGATGGTTAGAATTAAACGGATTGCCGCCAAATGTTGGATTGACTGGCTTGTAATTCAGGTCTTGCGCCCGAAGTGGTGTTGGTTGACCAAAGGCGATCATGCCCACACCGATCAATCCGGCGAGATAGAGCGCTTCCCGTTTAATAAGCATCATAGCCACAGCTTG
>NZ_NCSQ01000155.1 GCF_002105465.1 Aquidulcibacter paucihalophilus | reverse complement strand
AGAACAATTGAGGTAGCGGTTGGGTGACCAGAAGGGTCACCGAAGCGCTTCTAGACAAAAAGCATTCATAGCAATCTTCTGCCTGCCGAACCGAGAGCTACGTCAGCGGATAGGATGCCCTTGGACGCTGAGATAACCCTATTCCTTGGCAATGCGCCCGCCGACCATAACAAAGTCGATTTTCCGCATGAGGGAGATGTCCGTCAAAGGATCGCCAGTAACGGCGACAAGATCGGCGGCTTTGCCCGGAGCAAGGGTGCCGATTTGATCGGACAGGCCAAGATGGCTTGCGCCGCCCACTGTTGCGCTGCGCAAGGCTTCGGCCGGGGTAAAGCCTGCTTGCACCATGAGTTCAAACTCACGCGCATTATCGCCATGACGGGAGACGCCACTGTCGGTGCCAAACACGACGCAAACGCCTGCTTCACGCGCGCGGCTGAGCATATTGACCATAAGCGGACCCACCGTCAAAGCTTTGGCCGCTTGTGCGCCGGTCAAGGTACCGCCAGCCTTGGCCATTTCTGTAACGGTTGTCCCAGCCAGTAAGGTTGGCACCACACAGGCATTTTTGGCCTTGTAAAGGGCAAAGGTCTCTGCGTCGGCATAGCTGGAATGTTCGATACTATCAAAGCCCGCCCGCAAGGCCGCTTCGATGCCGCCTTTGCCATGGGCGTGGGCGGTGGCGGTCTTGCCCAAAAGGTGAGCGGTATCGGCAATGGCTTTGAGTTCATCATCGAAAAATTGTTGGCTGAGGCCGCTGGCCGTATTGCTCAACACGCCCCCCGTCGCCGTAACTTTGATGATATTGGCACCAGCCTTGACCTGTTCACGCACGGCGCGCCGGCAATCATCAACGCCATTACACACGCTTTTAGGGCCCATGACATGCATGATATCTTCGCGGAACCCATGCACATCGCCATGTCCGCCGGTTGGGCTGATGGCAGCTCCGGCAGCCAGAATGCGCGGGCCAAGCAAGCGGCCCGAAGCAAATTGGTCGCGCAGCGCAAAAATGGTGTGGTGTCCATCGGCACCCAAATCAACCACGGTGGTAAAGCCAGCCCGCAAGGTTTTTTGCGCATGAACCAAGCCGTCCAAGGCGAGGTCGCTTTCCTCTTTGGTCACTTGATCCAAACGGCTGGACGAGGAAAGTTCGGAGAGGAGATGGACGTGGCTGTCGATCAGGCCCGGCAGTACGGTTTTGGACTTAAGATCGACCAGTTTGGCACCCGCACTCGGGGCGACATAACCGTCACGAATGGCTTCAATCTTGCCATCGCGGACAATCAGCGTTTTGGTTTGGGTTGGCGGCGTACCAGGCTCTGCAATCAGGCGACCCACGTGGATAAAGGTGGCGGGCGAGGCCGTTGGCGGGGTCTGTGCATAGGCCGTACCCACGGCCACACAAGCCAAAACAGTCGATAAAAGTCGTAAGCGCATCATGCCCCCAGAATAACATTTTAAATCCACCATGCGACCGACCGAAGCGATTGGCAAGGCGCTGTCTTGGCGCGCGCTTGGCCCTTATCCATCTGTCAGACTGGTGCAACTTCCGGGCACCTAGACAAGGCTAAAGTTGTACCAGCACAATGCATTGCCTTAGCGGTAAACCTGTTGCAGTCTCTGGAGATTGGAGGTCCGCATGAAGAAAAACATGCTTTTAAGTCGTATTGCAGGATTGATATTCGTAGGCCTTGTTTGGCCAAACTGGGGATCGGCCAAACCAGCACCCGCCACAGCCGAAGCCTTTGCCGCAGCCCCCAATATTTCACGTGTGGCGATTTCAGCCGATGGCAATCGGATCGCCTTTGGCTATACGACAGCCACAGGCGAGACCCAAGTGCGGGTCCTTGATGTGCCGACAAATAAGACCGCAGGCGTAGACGTCGGCACGATGAAGCTGCGCAGCATTCAGTTTGAAGATGGCGGTGATGTGCTCATTACTGTCAGCGATACGGTTCGGGTTTTCTCAGCCAAGAATGAGTTTTTCCGGACTTATTCCATGGATTTCGAAACCGGGCGGATCAGAAATCTCCTCACCACAGGGGGGAGCCTGCGGGAGTATAATTCCGGCGTCTCCTTGATTTCTATTCTGCCCGACAGCCCGAACCGCGTCATGATGGCGACTTATGATCTGAACAATGCGGACATGGTCGCGCTCAACCTGTATGAGGTCGCAACCGACGGCAAGCAGGTGTTTACGCGGGCATTTGGGACTGACAAGACTTATGACTGGATTACAGATCGTGCGGGTAAACCTTTGGCCAGAGTTGATCATGACCCCAAGGCTGCCACAACCAAACTTTTCCTTGCCGGCGAGAACAAGCAGTTTTCAGAAGCCCTCCACATCGACAATACGGGTAGCCAGGGCATTACGCTGATGGGCTTGTCCAAGCAGGGCAGGATCATCTTTGGCAGAAACACGGATTCTGAATTTGGGGAGCTTTATTCCATTGATCCTGTCACGGGGACGACCGGAAAATTTCTCCGTTCGGATGGACTAGAATTGCAATCTGTTTTCAAAGACCCATGGTCAGAAGTGATTGTTGGTGTGTCCTTGGGCGGCCTTGAACCCCTTGACCAAATGATCTCGTCCGACCTGCAAGAGGCTCAAGCTTCGCTGGAAGCGACATTTCCGGGGAAAATCGTCTCCATCGTCAGCTTTACGCGGGACCGACGCAAACTGGTCGCCAAATTGGAAACGCCCAGTACGCCGCCTGAATATCTTTTGCTCAACCTCGATGGGCCCAAGATCAATCGCTTGGGCGAGGCCTATCCCGGCCTCAAAGATGTGCCCATGGGCCGCCTGCAAGCCACGACATTTAAAGCCCGCGATGGGGTAGAAATTCCCGTCTATGTGACCCTGCCACCAGGTGACAAAGACATCAAAAATGCACCGACCATTATCTTTCCCCATGGTGGACCTGAAGCGCGCGATGAACCTCGTTTTGATTATTGGACCCAGTTTATGGCCACACGCGGTTATGTGGTAATCCAGCCCCAGTTTCGCGGATCGACCGGCTTTGGCAAAGCGCACGCAGATGCAGGGCGTCGCCAGTGGGGTAAGCGGATGCAAGATGATGTGTCTGACGCCGTAACTTGGGCCATCCAGCAAGGCTTAAGCGACCCCAAGCGTGTGTGTATCGTCGGTGCGAGTTATGGCGGTTATGCGGCTTTGGCTGGTGCAACCATGACGCCTGACCTCTATCGGTGTGTCGTCTCAGTCGCGGGTGTTTCAGATTTACCGCGGATGATTGTGCAAGAGCGCAACGATGCTGGCACATCTAAATCGAGCACGGTCAATTATTGGATCGACCATATTGGGGCCGATGATCGTGCGGCGACAGAGGCGGCTTCACCTCGACGGCTCGCAGACCTTGTGCGCGCGCCTATCCTTTTGATGCATGGGCGCGATGACACGGTGGTTCGCTTTGAACAAAGCACCATCATGGCCAATGCGCTAAAAGCCGCCGGAAAGCCCTATAAATTGGTGGAGTTGAGAGGCGAAGACCATTGGCTATCGCGTACTGAAACGCGCCAACAAATGTTGACCGAGTTGGAGGCTTTCTTGCGCGAGCATTTGGGGCCGGGGGTGAATTAGGTGGGGCGCCTTGATGTGGGACTTGCTGCGATCTTGATAGGCAGCGCGGTCGCATCCATCCTGATTGCACTGCCTAGCTGGCTTATACCCATCCCGCAGCCGATGCTTGTGCTCTTTGTTGTGAGCTCCCTTTCAGTTATCAGCACATCTGTCCTAACGCTAAGAAGTGTTTGGGCTTGGACAAGATGGTTTAGGCAGCGAAAGCACTTGGCTCCAGCAAGACCTAAGGTTTGGCCCGCCCTGATCTGTCTGGTTGGATGGGCCAGTATTGCGGCCCCGACACCGAAGGTCGAAATCAAAGTCGAGCTCCCTGACTCCAAAGTCCTTCCAACGGAACGTCATTAGGCCGCCTGAGCGACACCCGCCTTCCCATTCGGCTTATCCCGTACTAGACTGCCCGGCCTAGAATAATGCTCTGGGGAGGGCCTACGATGTTACTACCAATTTTGGCGCTAATCGCTTGGACTTTGGTCATGTGGGTGTGGATGTATGCCACCCGACTACCAGCTATGCAAAAACACAAGATCGATCCGCAGGGGGCTGCAAAACCGGGTAGTTTGGACGTTTTGCCCATGAAAGTGGCCCAAGTTGCGCATAATTACAACCATTTGCATGAGCAACCGACCCTGTTTTACGCCCTGGCTTTGACCGCGCATGTCGGAAATTGGGCCGATGGGCTTTCCATTCAACTCGCTTGGGGCTATGTGGGCCTTCGTGTACTGCATTCGCTGGTGCAAGCAACCGTGAATTTGGTTGCCGCGCGCTTTGCGGTGTTTGCCTTGGCTTCACTCGTTTTAATGGCACTTTGTGTGAAAACGATCCTGGAAGCACTCGGCAGCTAAGTCAGGTGTGAGGGGCTTTTGCCCACCCGATCTGTCCGAGTTTAAGTGCACGTCCCACATCAGAGCCACTATGGCTCTTTCATCGCTTTCCGCCGTCTGGGCGTTGCACGTGGCCGTGTTTGTTTTCGCGAGGCCACACCGGGCGAAGGATGGCCCTATTTGGCGCGCCTGACGAGAAGCAACTCAAGGTCAGGTCCGTCCCAGACGCGTGTGCGCACCCCAAGTGACGGGGGCGATACCGCACGCTTTGACGTGTGAAAGACGACGAGACCATGACTACTTTTGCCGATTTCGGCTTTGCTGAGCCTATTTTGAACGCGATTGCAGGCGAAGGCTATGAGCATCCTACCCCCATCCAATTGCAGGCCATCCCGCCTGCGATGCAATCGCTGGACATTTTGGGCCTTGCCCAAACAGGAACAGGCAAGACGGCTGCCTTTGCGCTGCCTTTGCTGCACCATTTGAGCCAGCGCCGCATTCATGCTGGCGCACGGGCCTGCCGCGCACTGATCTTGTGCCCAACGCGCGAATTGGCTGGCCAGATTGCGGACAGCCTGCGCACCTATGGCAAATTCGTCGGCCTCTCGGGCGCTTTGGTCTATGGCGGGGCAAACATCCGCAAGCAGATCCGCTCTATGGAGCGCGGCGTCGATATTCTGATCGCCACCCCGGGCCGCCTCATCGATTTGATGAAACAGCGTGCCATCCGCCTCGATATGGTGGAGCATTTGATTTTGGATGAAGCCGACCAAATGCTGGATATGGGCTTTATCAAGCCGATCCGCCTGATCGTCGGTGAAATTCCAAAGGCCCGTCAAACCAGCCTGTTCTCGGCAACCATGCCGAAGGAAATCGCCCATCTTGCCGAAGAATTGCTAACCGATCCCAAGCGAATCCAGGTTGCCCCTCTGTCGTCGGCCGCCGAGCGGGTCGATCAGCGCTTGATTATGACCAGCCAAGTCAACAAACAGCAATTGCTGGAATCCATCTGTCATGAGCCTGAAGTGAAGCGCGCCATGATCTTTGTGCGCACCAAGCATGGGGCCGAAAAGGTTCTCGACAAGCTGGAACAACAAGGCATGTCGGTTGATGCTGTGCATGGCAATAAGAGCCAGAACGCGCGTGAACATGCGTTGGAGCGCTTCCGCAAGGGCCATACCCGCCTGCTGGTCTGTACCGATGTGGCTGCACGTGGCATTGACGTCGATGGGGTCACCCATGTGTTCAACTTTGACCTGCCAGATGTGCCAGAGGCCTATGTCCACCGCATTGGCCGGACCGCGCGCGCTGGGGCGGAAGGCATCTCCATCTCTTTCTGTGCGCCGCATGAGCGCGACAATTTGCGCCAGATTGAGCGCTTGATCAAAAAGTCCATCACCAAGATGGATCCAGCCAATTTGATGAAGGCACCGCGCCCTGCGGCACCGAAGCCTGCTGAAGTCCAGTATGATGAAGATGGCGAAGCGATCTTTGTGGAAACCGTGGGTGAAGCCTCTAACGCTTTGGTCGCGCCAACCAATGCGCATGGCGATGTGATCGGCGTGCTGCGCCGCACTGGGCCGAAAGAAATGCTGTATGAGCCCCGCAACGATCCCCGTCGTGATGGCAAGTTTGGCGCACGTGAAGGTGGCCGTGAAGGCGGTCGGGGCGGTCGTCCTGGCCCACGTGGTGGGCAATATTCCAACCGCGACCGCGGCGAAGATGGCGATCGTCGTCCCCGCTCGGGCCATTTCGCAACGGGCTCTGTCTTTAATGAAGGCCGCCCACAACAGCGCGACGAAAACCGCTTTGGTGCCCGCGGCGCTGAAGCAGCTGAGCGTCCCGCTTATGTGCGCCCCGTAGCCGATGCGGGCCGCGAAGAGCGCCCCCGCTTTGACAAGCCATTCCACGGCAAACCACGCGAAGAGCGAAGCTTCCAAGACCGTCCACGCAACGAGCGTCCTCGCGATGATCGTCCCCGTGGTGATCGTCCAATCGGCGACCGTCCACGTGCCTATGAAGGCCGCAGCGAAGCTTTTGGTCATCGCAATGGTCAAGGCCAACGCGATTTCGCGACACGCAAGGGCCCTGTGCCCCGCGGCGAAGCCCGCATTGAAGGCCGCGGCGATGATCGCAAGTCATCCAAGCCTGCAGCTGGCAAGAAGAGCTTTGGCGGCAAGCCCGTCAGCCTCGGCCGTTCTGGCGCACGCGGTGGGGCCAATGTCGGTCGCGGTGGGGACAGCACCTTCGTGCCCCGTCGCGGTCGCTCGTAACCGAGCTATGGAGACCCGTTTAGGCCCACAAAGCCTGAACGGGTCAAGGCACCTTAAGCCTCCTCGCCTTCGCGCGCCCAAAAGCGCGCCAAAGCCGCTTCTATTGCCTCGGCCCTCGGCCGTGCCACTTCAGCCATGTCACGGCCATGGGTGAAGAGGAAGAATTCATCAGCTTCTATGCCGCGCAAAATACGCTCCGCGGCCGTGATGGCTGGCAGGCCCATGCGGTTCTCGTGTCCAAAGGCTGTATCCAAGTGGCGTGGTCCACCGAACTTCTCGTGCCGATTGCGAAACCCATTCCAGATTTCAGAGGCAACCAATCCTGGGCACAGGACGGATACGGACAAAGGTGTGCCCGCATAATCGCGCGCCATGGCTTCACTCAGGCCCACCAGCGCGTGCTTGGAGGCCGTATAAGGCGTGGCCTGCCCACCCCGGATCGGCAGGCCTAAACCATGTTCAGACGCGGTAATCACCAAACGCGACGGAATGTCTTGTTCCAGCATGCGCGGCGCAAAAGCGCGCACGCCATCGATTGTACCCATCAGATTGACGGCAAACGTCCATTCAATATTGGCCCGCGATGCTTTGTGGATCGATCCACCGGCACCAATACCCGCGTTCAAAAATACCAAGGTCACCCGGCCAAAGCGCTCAAAAGCAAACTTTGCCAAGGCTTCATTTGAGGCGGGATCGGCGACATCGACGAAACAACCAAGGGCGGCCCCACCTTGATCGCGGATCGCTTGAGCGGCGGCCTCAGCCTTTGGCCCTTCAATATCGGCCAAAAGAACGGCGGCCCCTCTTGCGGCGAGGGCTTGGCCCAAAGCTAAGCCAATACCCGAGGCACCCCCGGTAATTACCACAACATCGGCGGGTCCTAAAGACTGGGTCATAGCTTGTCTCCGCGGGGGGTTTGAATCTTGGCTCTTGGCCTATCGTTGCCCAATTGGGCCTGCTTGGCAAACCTTGCTGCAAGTTAATTCGACAATGCCCAAGCGCCTGTCAAAACGCACGCGGCGACTTATCTTTTTTCCAAAAAATCTCATGTGGAGCCGCAAAAGTGAACAGACGTCGTTTTCTCTATGCAAGTGTAGCCGGGACGGGTGCCGCCATCGCCGCTCAAACCGGTTTTTCGACTTCGGCTTGGGCTGCAGCCAGCAAGCCAAGGATTGGCACGTTTGGCTTTGACATGGCCGGGCGCGATCTAAGCATTCACCCAGGCGATGACTTCTGGCGCCACGGTGGTGGCACCTATATGAAAAACAACCCCATTCCAGCCGACCGCGTACGCTGGGGGGCATTCGATAAACTAGCCGCCAAGGCCGAAGCTGACGTGCGGGCCATTATTGAAGAATTAGCCGCCAAGAAAAGCGCGCCGGGCTCCATCGAACAAAAGATCGGGGACTATTACCGCTCCATGATGGATACCGCCGCCATAGACGCGGCGGGCCTGACCCCTATTCAGCCCGAAATCGACCAGATCCAAGCAGCAAAAACCCATGAAGAGATTGCTGTGCTCTTTGGCAAACCCGATTTGCCCACCCCTTCCCCGGTTGGATGGGGGATTGTTCCCGATGCCGGCAATCCAGACCGCTCTATCGTCTCGATCGGCCATGGCGGCTTAGGCATGCCTGAGCGGGATTTCTATCTGAAGGACGACGCGCGGTTTAAGGCCTTGCGCGAGAAATATCCGCTCCATATCGCCAAAATGTTGAACCTTGCTGGGCAACAAGATGCTGAAGCCAAGGCTGCCGCCATCATGGCCTTGGAAACCGAGATTGCGAAACGGCATTGGACGGTCACCGATCGTCGCGACCGGACCAAGACCTATAATTTGAAAAAGCGGGCGGATTTGGACGAAATCGCCCCAGACTTCCCATGGGCGGCTGGCTTTGCTGCAGCCCAACTCGATGATATCCAGGAATGTGTGGTCCGTGAAATCACGGCGATTGGCCCCTTAGCTAAATTGTTCCGCGAGACCCCGGTTGAGACATGGCAAGCCTATCTGACCTATCACTTGCTTTCTTCCAGCGCCAGCGTGCTGCCAAAGGCAATTGATGACGAGCGCTTTGAGTTCTTTGGGAAAACTTTGAATGGTCAGCCGGTCCAACGCGAGCGTTGGAAGCGGGCAACCCAAGCGGTTAACGGGGCCTTAGGCGAAGCGGTTGGCCAAGTCTATGTTGCACGCCACTTCAGCCCCTCTGCCAAGGCCAAAATGCTAGTGCTGGTCGAAAACCTGCGCAAAGCCTTCAAGGTTCGCATTGATGGCCTGACGTGGATGACCCCCGAAACCAAGGTGAAAGCACAACGCAAGTTGGCCACATTTAACCCCAAGATTGGCTATCCCGACAAATGGCGCGATTATAGTGGCCTCGAAATCAAGGCGGGCGATCCCTTAGGCAATGAACGCCGCGTACAAGCCTTTAACGCGGCACGAGACCGCGAGGACTTGAAGCAGAAAACCGACAAAACACGGTGGTTCATGACACCGCAAACGGTGAATGCCTATTATAATCCAAGCTACAACGAGATCGTGTTTCCGGCCGCCATTCTGCAGCCGCCCTTCTTTGATGAGTTTGCTGACCCCGCGATCAATTATGGCGGCATTGGCGGGGTCATCGGTCATGAAATGGGCCACGGCTTTGACGATCAAGGCTCCAAATATGATGAAAATGGTGTCTTGCGGGAGTGGTGGACGCCCGAGGATGTCGCCGCCTTCAAGGCGCTTGGCCAAAAAATGGTCGCGCAATATAGCGCGTTTGAACCCTTGCCCGGCGTGAAACTCAATGGCCAATTGGGCTTGGGGGAGAACATCGGCGACCATTGCGGCGTCGTGGTTGGCCATTTGGCTTATAAGATGTCGCTGAAGGGCAAGAAGGCCCCGGTGTTGGAAGGCCTAACTGGCGACCAGCGCTTCTTTTTGGCTTGGAGCCAAGTTTGGCGCGCCCAGCAGCGCGAAGAGGCCTTGCGCAATCAAGTCCAAACAGGCCCCCACTCCCCAGCGGAATTCCGAGTCAATGGTACGGTCCAGAACGTGGATGCGTGGTATCAGGCCTTTAATGTGCGGCCGGGCCATAGGCTCTATGTCGCACCTGAAAACCGGGTCCGCATCTGGTAATGATTTAGCCCCTCTTCCCTTTGGGAGAGGGGCTTTTTCGTTCATTGTGCGGCCAAGGCGTAAACATCTAGAAGTGCTTCTGTCGCGTCATGTACGCCGCCCAATTCATAGGGCTCCCGCCGCCCGACACCAGGGCATTGGTTTCCTCAAAATTGCTTGCACCGCAAAAATGCTGAGCCGAGACAGACGGATAAGCGGCACACAACGCCTTAAAGCCACGCAGTCCAGTCCACGCAGCAAGGCGCAAAACCTTGGCAAAACCAGCCAAAAATAAGCAAAAAGCACGGAAACATGCGCTTTTGGCGCGTGCACACAGCGATCAGCTTTCGGCGAAGTGGTCCATTTTACCTTGTGCCAAGGCCAAGGCCATGATCTCTGACCCATGATGGCTGCCCCTTCTCCTTGGAACAGCTTTCCAATCGGGGTGCGGTGATGACACAGGAACCCATTTCAAACTGGCTGGGACGACAGGAAACGCTGGAAGAAACCCTCGCTGCAGGCCCAGCGCAGGGCTTGGCGGCAACTTTAAACCTCAATCCCGCAGACTTTGCCTCAGACGGCGCAGTCCTGCCGCCGGTATGGAACTGGCTTTACTTCCTGCCCCGCGCGCCCAGCCATCAGATCGGCCCAGATGGCCATCCCAAGCGCGGTGGTTTTCTGCCGCCCATCACCTTAGCGCGTCGCATGTGGGCGGGCAGTCGTTGCCGCTTTCATCAGGACCTGTGCGTGGGTGAGCGCGCAACCAAAACCTCCATCATTTTGAAGATTAGCGAAAAGCAGGGCCGCGCGGGCACCCTGTTCTTCGTCACCGTTGGCCACACCATCCATGTCGGGCCCAATCTGGCTTATGAGGAAGAGCAAGACATTGTTTATATGGACATTCCCCAAGTGTTTAAGCCACCAGAGCCGGTGGCTTTGCCGCCCTGCACCTGGCAGCACGCGGTGGCACTGGACCCTGTTTTATTGTTTCGCTTTTCAGCCCTGACCTTTAACGGCCACCGCATCCATTATGATCGCGACTATGCGATGGGGGTCGAAAATTATCCGGGGCTCGTCGTCCATGGGCCGCTGCAAGCCATCCTGGCTTTCCACTATGGCTGTTTGGAACAGGCAGGCCGCAAGCCACAGGCGTTTCGCTTCAAGGGTGTCCGCCCCGTGTTCGACTTCGACAGCCTAACCGTCAATGGGGCCACCTATGACGCAACAAGCACCAACATCTATGCCGCCAATGGCGACCAAAATGTGACCATGGAGGCCCAAATGACTTGGGCCTGAAGGCACGCAACGCATACAGAACACCCAACCATGGCAGCTTGCACGCGGGTTGGCAGGGGAAACAAGATGAACAGAATTTTGGACGGTATGCGCGTGGTTGAAGGGTCAGCCTTTGTGGCCGCCCCTTTGGCCGGCATGACTTTGGCGCAAATGGGGGCGGATGTCATTCGCTTTGACCGCTTACAAGGCGGTCTCGATGCCGAACGTTGGCCCATCACCAAGTCTGGGAGAAGCCTTTTTTGGGCGGGCTTAAATAAGGGCAAGCGAAGCCTCGCGGTGGACATGACAACGCCGCAAGGCCGCGAAATCTTAACCCAGCTCATTTGTCGGCCCGGCGAGGATGCGGGCATTTTTCTGACCAATCTGCGGCTGCGGGGCTGGATGTCCTATGAGGGTTTGAAGCAGCACCGCGAAGACCTCATCATGATGGCGGTTCTGGGGGATCGCCATGGTGGGCCGCAAGTGGATTATACGGTTAATCCCGCCGTCGGCTTTCCCATGGCAACCGGACCTGAAGGGTCGAGCGAACCTGTCGGCCACGCTTTGCCCGCTTGGGACTGCATCACGGGCCAGCAGGCCGCCATGGCCATTATTGCGGCGGATCGCCACCGCCGAAAGACGGGCAAAGGCCAATTGATGGAATTGGCCTTAAAGGACACAGCCCTCGCGATGCTGGGCAATCTCGGCATCATTGCCGAAGCCAGTATCAATGGCATCGACCGACCCAAGATGGGGAATTCTTTGTTTGGGGCCTATGCGCAGGATTTTGTCTGCCAAGATGGCCAGCGTGTGATGGTGGTCGCCCTCACCGATCGGCAATGGCGCAATCTGAAAGCAGCAACGGGGGTAGAGGCTGCAATGGCGGACTTGAGCCAGCGGCTCGACGCCGATCTCGATCAAGAGGGGGCGCGCTTCATCCACCGCCACGCCATTACCGCACTCTTGAAGCCCTATTTCGAAGTGCGCACCCTGTCAGAGGTGGCAACTAGCCTTGCAGGGTCTGACGTAACCTGGAGCCAGTATCGAACCTTTAAGCAAGCGGTGGAGGAAGACCCAGATTGCAGCCTCGATAATCCCATGTTCGAAATGCTGCACCAGCCAGGCATTGGCAGCTATTTGACGCCGGGCAGCCCGATCCACTTTATGGGCGTAGACCGCTTGGGCCCAGCCCCTGCCCCAATCCTAGGGCAACATACGCTGGAAATCCTCACCGAGATCGGCTTTTCCAACACAGAGATTGCCGCGCTGCATGATGGCAAAATTGTTGCTAGCCCCAAATAAAAAGGGGCTTGAAGCCTTCGCCTCAAGCCCCTGTTTCAGGATCGTGATTTGATTAATCAGCCTTGGGCTTGCGCTTACGGAAGGCGGGATTGAGTTCCATTTTGCGGATGCGGATCGATTTTGGCGTGATTTCTACCAATTCATCATCATCAATCCAAGCAATGGCTTGTTCCAGCGTCATGCGGCGTGGCGGGGTGAGGCGCATGGCTTCATCCTTGCCAGAAGAGCGCACGTTTGAGAGCTTTTTTTCCTTGAGCGGATTGACGTCGAGGTCTTCAGGCTTGGCATTTTCCCCGATGATCATACCCTGATAGACGTCTTCACCGCCATCAATGAACAAGACGCCGCGCTCTTCAAGATACCACAGCGCATAGACAACCGACTTGCCGCTGTCATTGGCGATCAGAGCGCCATTGTGACGGCCATTGATATTGCCCTTCCATGGCGTCCAGCTATGGAAAATGCGGTTCATAATGCCAGAGCCGCGCGTGTCGGTCAGGAATTCAGAGTGATAGCCAATGAGACCGCGTGCAGGTGCCAAGAAGGTAACGCGGGTCTTGCCGCCACCCGAAGGACGCATGTCTTGCAACTCGCCTTTGCGGATCGACATTTTCTCAACCACTACGCCGGCATATTCATCATCCACATCGATGACGACTTCTTCCAAAGGCTCCATTTTCTGGCCGGTATCTTCGTCGATCTTGGTTAACACGCGGGGGCGCGAGATCGACATCTCAAAGCCTTCGCGACGCATGCCTTCCAACAACACGCCGATTTGCAATTCGCCACGGCCTTGCAGCTCATAGGCGTCCTTATCGGCCGTTTCGGTGACCTTGATCGCCACATCGGTTTCAGCCTGCTTTAACAGACGGTCGCGGATCACCCGGCTTTGGACTTTATCCCCATCGCGACCGGCCAAGGGGCTTGAGTTCACCATCACGGTGACAGACAGGGTTGGCGGATCGATAGGCGTGGCGTGAATGGGTTCGATTACATCCATGTCGCCGATCGTATCGGCCACAGTTGTGGTAGACAGACCGGCGATGGAGACGATGTCGCCTGCTTCAGCTTCCTCAATCGGCTGACGGCGCAGGCCGCGGAAGGCCAGGACTTTGGAAACGCGCGAGCGTTCGATGGTTTTGCCATCAATGCTGATGCCTTTCACAATGGTGCCTGCGCTCAACCGGCCACTCTCCACCCGACCCGTCAGAATACGGCCCAAGAAGGGGTCTGAGTCGAGCATGGTGACCAACATACGGAAAGGCTCGTCACGGCGCAGCGCTGCATCTGGCGCGGGCACGTGCTCAATAATGGTCTCAAAAAGCGGATTGAGATTCTCGCGGGCGCCATCGAGGACCAAAGTTGCCCAGCCATCGCGGCCAGACGCATAAACAGCAGGGAAGTCTAATTGTTCATTGGTGGCATTCAGCGCCATGAACAACTCAAACACTTCATCGAGGACTTCGTCAGGGCGCGCGGTTGGGCGGTCAACCTTGTTGAGAACCACGATGGGGCGCAAGCCGAGCGCAAGCGCTTTGGTCAAGACGAATTTGGTCTGAGGCATCGGGCCTTCGGTGGCATCGACCAACAACAGACAGCCATCGACCATGGACAAAACCCGTTCCACTTCGCCACCAAAGTCGGCGTGGCCTGGGGTGTCGACAATATTGATGCGGACTTCATCGGCCCCTTGACCGTAAACAATGCTGGTGCACTTGGCCAAAATCGTAATGCCGCGCTCTTTTTCTTGCGGGTTGGAATCCATCGCGCGTTCGGCGCGGGCTTCGTTTTCGCGGTAAGCACCACCTTGGGCCAATAATTGGTCGGTGAGGGTTGTCTTGCCATGATCAACATGGGCGATGATCGCAATATTGCGTAGCGCAGCCGATGAAACTGGCGCGTCAGAAAGGGTGGTCACGGGTCATGCTCCGGGAGGAAATCTTCAGTGGAGGCCCCATCTACCCACGATCGAAATCAGGTGGCGGAGGCCTTAGTGTGCCGGGCCTATAGCAGCAAGGTGGGGGGTGCGGCAAATCGACCGCTGCGCAAAGCTGTTTGGGTGTCCCAAACGCTCGACAAACAAGGGCCTGTCAGACTATGCCGAAGACGACTTGTAGGGGAAAACCATGTCCAATGATATGATCGTCGTGTTTGGTGGCTCAGGCTTTGTTGGGCGCTATGTTGTGCGCGCGCTGGCAAAAGCGGGCAAACGCGTGCGCGTGGCGATGCGACGCCCCCATTTAGGGCAAGATTTGCGCGTGATGGGCGACGTTGGGCAGATTCAACTCGTTCAAGCCAATATCCGCAACCCCGAAAGTGTCGCCCGCGCGCTGGAAGGGGCGAAAGGTGTGATCAATCTGGTCGGCATTTTGTATGAGACGGGCAAGCAATCTTTTGAGGCTACCCAATTGGAAGGCGCACGCATCGTTGCAGCCGAATCAGCCAAGGCCGGGATCACCCGTTTCGTTCACATGTCGGCCTTGGGTGCTGACCCCGCCTCGGCATCTAACTATGGCCGCACCAAGGGTGCTGCCGAGCGGGCCGTCCTCGAATTGATCCCAAGTGCCGCAATCCTGCGCCCTTCCATCATTTTTGGCGCGGAAGATAATTTCTTCAATCAATTCGCCGCCATGGCCCGCATGTCGCCAGCCCTGCCCTTGATTGGTGGCGGCAACACCAAGTTCCAACCCGTCTATGTTGGCGATGTGGCCGAAGCGACCGTGAATGCCCTCGATAGCGGCGGCGGCACCTATGAATTGGGTGGACCGCGCATCTATAGCTTCAAGCAAATTCTCGAATACATCTTGAAGGAAATTGAGCGGCCGCGCTTCCTCGCCCCTTTGCCCTTCTTTGTAGCCCAACCCCTTGGGGCGGTCCTCAATGCCGTGTTCAAACTCTATCCCTTTGCCGGCCCACCCCTGACGGATGATCAGGTCGTGATGTTGAAAACCGACAATGTGGTCAGCGCGGGTGCCAAGACTTTAATGGATCTCAGGGTAACCACTTTAGAGAGTGTTGAGGCAATTGTGCCCACTTATTTGTACCGTTTTAAGCCATACGGTCAGTTTCAGGTAAAGCGCAAAACCGTCTAGGACCACCAATTAAGTATAACTTGCGCGCAATACATCTCAATACCTGAGTTCATTGTAAAAACCGGACTGGCATATGGATTGCTGACTGCTCTTTAACCAAAGCGTTACAAGAGTAGGATGTTCCAGAATGGTACGTACCCAACAACATCGAGCTTTCCGCAACAAAGCTCTTTGGATGTGTGCAACCGCAATTTGTTTTGTTCCCGGATTAGCCGCGGCTCAACAACAAGGTGCCGATCAAATCCGTCGCACCTATGGCGTCACCCCCGACGTTGAAGCCAGCCCCTATCGTTTTCCCAGCCGCGATCCAAATGGCGTGCGCCTTGTTGTGAACGGCCGGCCGGTTGATCTGGGTGGTTCTCGTGCAGCAGGCCCTGCACGCCTGGCTGATCCCAACGCGGGCGTTGGCGGGCAACTTTCCAGTTCAACGCGATCGGGTCGTTTGGCGAGTTCAACGCTGCCCAGCACAACCGCAGTCGGCAATAATGTGACGATTAGCAATGTGCGCAATTCCACCATTTCGATCACTCAGATCAACACGGGCCGCGTAAGCGCGTCCTCCAACACGCCGCGCTAACGGCGCGCGCAAACTTCGGTGAACCCTATGATCCGCAAAAGTCGAGCGACCCGCCTTCTCCTTGTCTGCACCGCCTTGAGCAGCTTGCTGGCGGGTTGTGCCAGCGTGGCTGGCTCTGAAGACCATGTTGCGCCCGTAGCCACCTTAAAGGGCAGCCCGGTCGCCAAGACCCAGACCGATTATACCGCGGCCTTAAAGTGCGTTGCCGATGTTGCCGGCAGCCAAGACTTCCCCGCTCCCCGCATCGCCGTAGGCCATATCACCGATATGACTGGTGCCGATGACCTCTATCTGGGGCGGCGCTTAACCCAGGGTGCAACCTTGATGGCCATTACGGCGGTCTCCAATGCCGGCATGCGGGTGATTGAGCGCTTTGATACTGGCGTTACCCAAGTGGATTTGGACTTTGCCAATAATCGCCTGTTGCGGGATTCACCCACCGTAATCCGCACCCCGCAAGAGGGTCAGATCCAGGGCGTCGACCTTTATATCGTAGGCGGGATCAGCGAATATAATCATAATATTCAATCACGTGGTCAAGATGCAGCCTTCAGCAAGTCGGGCCGTAATGGCGGTTCTGCCTTTGTTGCCAATGGCGATTATGTGGTGGATGTCGGTATGGATTTGCGTCTGATCGATGCGCGCACCACCGAAGTCATCGCTGTCAAATCCTATCGCAAACAAGTGCGTGGCCAACAACGTGAACTCGGCGCTTTGATCGCCAATGGCTCTGAAACGGTAGATATTGGCCTTGGCGGGCGCCGGAATGAGCCTATTCAAACCGCTATTCGCAGCATCATTGACCGTTCGGTGTTTGAATTTACCGCAGGTCTTTATGGCCAAGATGCGTCGCATTGCTTGAACCTCGCACACCAGATTGAGGCAATCCCGGCACGCACCTCGGCTGCGACAGCGCGCGCGCCGATCCAGCGCGCCATGGCCACCCCATCCAGCGCGCGCCCTGTGGCACGCCCCGCAGCCCAAGATACGGCTGCATTCCCTCAGACTTCCAGAATGGAACCTGCTGCCATCGCACCACCCTCGGTGCCGCTGGCACCCTGGCTACAACAATCCCGTGTTGGCCAGAGCCAAGTACAGGCCAGTCCATCACAAGCTAGACCCCAGTCGCCAGAATTGGCTGACGGTCAAACAAACTTCGGGCAGACCCAATTGAACGCTCCATTACGGGGTCTTCAGGCGGGTCAGTTAGATCAACCCTTCGTGCCCGGGGATCGGTCCAACAATGAGACGATGCAGGAACGCCTGCGTCGCGAGGGGAACTAGCGGCATTGTTGGGCTCATGCTCGGTGAGGGACGGGGATTATGCCCTGACCTCCTCATCGAGCCAGTATGTAACCAGCCAAACACGAGCAAAAAGCTCTAACGGCAATCAAGAGGGAAGTATCCAGTGACTAGAAAATCACTTTTCATCACCGCAACCGCCATCGCACTCAGCGCTTCGGTTGTTTCGTCTGCAATGGCGCAACGCACCGTGATCAACACGAGCCAGAACAATGTGGCACGTGCGATTGCTGAAACCAATGCGGGCATCACCCGTGCAGGCAGCATTGCAGGCGGTAAGGTTGAGGCAACTGCCGCAGCGATTGGCAACACGTCGTCGATCGATGTTGGCCGTGTGGCAACAATCTCCAACACCCAGACCAACAATGCCCAAGTTGCATCGACCCTGAACCTGACTGCCATTAATGGCGCAGCCAATAACTTCAAGGATGTCACCGCAACTTCGGCTGCGATTGCAAACTCTGCGACCATCAAAGTCGCCAACACCTCGGCTGATGCAAGCGGCATCACCAACACCCAGCGCGCTTGGGGCGCCACCCAAGCCCGTTTGAACAGCAATATCGGTGGGGTAACCGGCAAGGTGGAGCAAACCTCTGCTGCCATTGGCAACACCTTCTCGGCTGAAGTCTCTGGCCCAGTTGGCACCATCAACACCTACCAAGCCTATTGGGGTGATGTGAGCAGCCAATTGAACACCACTGTGAACAATGTCAGCGGTGACGTCACAGGCACCTCTGCGGCCATCTGCAACAGCGGCACGGTGAAGGCGACGACTGCCGCCAGCATCAATTTGAACAACACCCAAGTCTGCAACATTGACCCAAGTGCGACCACCAACGCTCTGATCCAGAATGTTGGCGGCAAGGTCACTTTGACCACGGCAGCGATTGGCAACACCTTCTCGTTGAACGCTTTACCAACTTCGACTCTGAACGTGAACAACTTCCAGAACAATGGCGCCATCAATGTCGCCACGTCTAACTTGACCTTGGCAAACGTGGCTGGCGACATCGCCTCGACCACAGCTGCTATTGGCAACAGCTTCACCATCTCGGGTGGCAACTAAACGGGACGGGGCTGTCTCGGTCCCGTGATCCTGGCTCGGGCCAATCTGTCTTCCGGCAGGTTGGCCCTTTTTATGCGCGGTCTAAGCGACGGGCTCGAAACTCTCGACGGCGGCTAGAAGCGCGGCAACCAAATGGCGCTCCTCCTCAGTCAAGTCTGGATGCCAGATATTGAAAATGAGGACAACGCGGGTTCCCGTGCCCTGATTGCGGGCTTCATGCTCAATCGTATCGTCAAACACCCAAGCTTTGCCCCGCTCCCATAAGCGGACTTGGTTGCCAACCCGGAACCAACATCCATCGGGAACCAGCAACGGAAGATGGCATACCAAGCGCGAATTCAAAAAGCCGGTATGCGGCGCGATCCAAGCACCGGGGGTCAATTTCGAAAACAAAACAAAGGGCGCACGGCCTTCAATGGCCTCTAGGGGCACCCCATCGAGAGCGGCCAATGTCTTTGGGCATCGTTCGGCCAAAGGGCTTTGGCGCTTGCCGTCGCGGATCAGATAGGCGGCGGTCCAATCCTCAACCGAGGAGACAGCGTCCTTCGTCCCGCTTCCAACGAAATGGGCGGACTTTTCTGCCTCCACTTCGATATAGGGACCAAAATGGGTGCCCTCTTCTAGGATTGGCATAAGCTCAGACACCATATCCTCAGTCGCGGCTTCGACTTGGTCCAGCCACGCAAAACGCGCGCGGTCGTAAAACTCGATCGCCGGCAGTTCTGGGAAGAAATACGCGCGCGGCGTCGGAACATAACGTTGCTTCCGCCCTGTCAAGATGTCGAGACTATCGCTAAAGCGACGGCTGGATCGGGCGGCGTGGAAGCCTGCCTTCTCGAGCTCAGCTTGCAGATAATCGCTCAGGCCTTGTTTCAACTGGGCATGGGTCTGGCGCGCGCGATTGAGCTCAGCGGCGATTTGGGGCGGAAGACCTTGGGTGTCTGGGACAAGTACTTCCAGATGCGCATAAAAGCCCATGGCCGCGCGCCGATGGCCTAAAGCGCGCAAAGCATCAGCCTTGATCAAATTAGCCCGAATATTATCTGGATCCTGATCGAGAATATGGGTGACCGAAGACACTTCCGCTTGCCGGTCGCCCGCCGCTTGATAGGCCATGGAAAGGGCAAGCCAAACGGCGGTATCGGCTGCGCCAGCCTCAACAATGGATTGGAACTTGGCGATGGCTGTCGCGAAGTCACCCGCGCGCAGTGCCTGCATCCCCGCATTACCAGCCGCCTCAATCGCAGCCACATTCATGGCAAATCCGTTAGCTGTCATATACCCGCGTCTCTTAGCCTATCCTCTTGCGCGACAACCCGGCTATTGGCCGCCTGGTGGGGCATAGGTTTCGACCCATTTGCGGACTTCTTCATACCAAAACAGAGAATTTTGAGGCCGCAAAATCCAATGGTTCTCATTGGCATAATAGATAAAGCGCGACGGAACGCCTTTCTTTTGAAGGGTGTTGAACAATTCAATGCCGTGATTGACTGGAACCCGCAGATCGAGCTGGCCATGAACAACCAGAGTGGGGGTTTTGAAATTGGCGGCCAACATATTGGGGCTGGTGGCTTGGAACTTCTCAGGTTCTTCCCAGGCTTCATAATAGCGGTTTTCATTGGCCCCATAGTCGGCGCCGATCTGGGTATATTGATTATAGACGGGGGCATGGGCCACCAAGGCTTTAAACGGATGGGGCCGGCCGAGCAAAACTGTGGCGAGATAGCCCCCATAGCTGCCACCAGCGGCAACCATGCGTTCGGAATCAACCCATTTTTGCGCTTTCAAATAGTCCGCCGCGGCAAGAGTATCCTGATAGGGCAAGGTCACCCAATCTGGCTGGATGGCATCGGTAAAAGCATCGCCAAAGCCCGATGAGCCGTGGAAATTATGCCAAGTGGTCACATAGCCCCAGCCGGCAAAGACTTGGGCATTCCAGCGGTAAGACCATTGGTCGGTAATCCCGACATGGGGGCCACCATGCAGCAAGAACATCACCGGATATTTTTTTGACGCGTCAAAATTTGGCGGTTTGACGACCCACATCTGGATGTCGGCACCATTGCCACCGCGATAGCTAACCGATTCCACTTTACCCATGTCCACTTTGGCCAATAAAGCATCGTTGAAGCGGGAAAGCTGGCTGGTTTGGCCTGTCGCGCCATCGATACGGACTAAGGTGGCGGGGCTTGAGAAACTCGCCTGCAGGCCAACAAGGTTGCGTCCAGCAGCGGCAATGCCAGCGAAGTCGCCATCCTTGGTGATCCGCCGTGGCGTCGCCCCGGTGAGGTCCATTCTGAACAGACGCCGGGTCGGCCGATCCTCGGCAATCACCCACAGCGCTTTGGAATCGGCGGCCCACGTTACTTCAGAAGCTGACCAGTCCCAATTGGCCGACAAATCGCGCGGTGCAGCCCCCGGTGCTTGGCGGTCCAACAGCATGACCCGTTGGCGATCTGGGGCTGCGACAATGACATTCGAGCTCCAGCTCAAATAGCGCCCATCTGGGCTGTAATGCGGCTCATTATCGCCAGCAAGATTCGCACGTGTCAGATTGCGTGCGGTTCCTGCAGCCAGCGACAACACAAACACATCCGAATTTGGGCGGGTACCCTTGGTGTCGCTTTCACCCACAAAGGCGATCTCTTGGCCATCTGGGGCGATGTCGTAATCCTCTGCGCCGGGTGTGCGGAACTCAATCGCAACCCCAGCCGGGCGGGTTAGTGCAACAGGGTCCCCGGCATTGATCGAAATGGCATAGAGATGGGGCTGACGCTCATCAAGAAAGCGATCCCAATAGCTGATGGGCGCTTTATCCCAAACGCGGGCCTGCATGGTGGTAGAGGCGCGGTCTTTCAACCGCTTGCCCTGATCTTCCCAGGTTTGCAAATCGGGAAAAATCGAGCTGATGAAGGCAATTCTCTGGCTGTCTGGGAACCATTTGGGCGCTGATACCCCGGTTGGCACGCCTGTTAAACGGCGGGCTTCGCCCCCATCGGGGGCAATCACATAGAGCTGGTTGGCCTGGTCATTGCCGCGCTTGGAGATAAAGGCGATCCACTTGCCGTCCGGGCTCCAAACAGTGGAGACGTCATTGCCTTCTCCGCTGGTGAGTTGGCGGCTGGTACCGGTCTCCGTCGCAATCACCCAGAGCGCGGTAAAGCTGCGGTCGCTCTCAGCATCAAAGCGCGTCACCGGCACGACCGAAAACCGGCCATCGGGTGACAAAGAGGGCGCGCCTACACGGTGCAATTGCCACATGAGTTCAGGCGTCAGCGGTCCTTTAGCTGAATTGGATTGGGCGAGGCCTTGGCTAGCCCAAGCCAGCCCGCAGGCGGCTAAACCGATCAAGCCCCAATTCTTCAAAACGCGCATATGCGTCCCTCCAGCTAAACGTTGTTTGTGTCTTCTCTAAGCGGATCGTGGTTGAAAGCTAGGCCGGGGGGGGCGATCACAAAAAGTTTTTTCACATCTCCTGAGGCGCATTTCCCACGCCGCACCCGTAGGCCTGCCGACTCTGGGCCAAAGCGCCTGTCATGCTTAGGAGAAATTTACCTCAATTCCGCCGGTCCTGAGTTGCTTTAGCTGAATAGCCAAGCCCAATCTCGACCAAATTTGATCTATCTTTGACTAAAAAAGCCCATTTGCAGGGTAGAATTTCTATGCCTTGTTCCAAAATTCCGCTTTAAACCTTCGGATTTATCGGTCCTTCCATGCATTCACGTTCGGGGACCACCTGATGAAATCCATTCTACTTTCCATGACCGCCGTTGCAGCCTTGGTTCCATGCGGCGCAGCACTCGCTCAGACCGCCGCCCTTCCAACGGGCCAAGAACTTGCTTGGTCATCTGCTGCCTCGCGCGTTGGCGCATTTAAGCCTCGCCCTTGGGCAGCACGTGGCACCAATGTAACCATCGCCATTATCGATTCGGGCATTCGCCGCGACCATATCGACTTCGCCGGTGCCATTACCGGAGGCTATAATGCTTTCACCAATCTGACCGGCACTGCCGCTGTCAATGACACCAATGGCCATGGCACGCACGTAGCCTCGCTGGCAGCGGCGCGCGCCAATGGGGTTGGCATGGTGGGGGTTGCTTCCAACGCGCGCATTCTGCCCGTCCAAGTGTTCCAAGGCTCCTCGACCTCAGACTTCTTTGTGGCCCGCGGCATCAATTATGCGACCAGCCAGCGTGCCTTCGTGATGAATTTAAGCCTAGGTGGTTCTACCATGAGCCCCACCATCCGCACCGCCCTGCAAGGGGCACAAGCGGCGGGTCTTTTGATGGTGATTGCCGCCGGCAATGAAGGCCTTGCCAATCCATCCTTCCCTGCCCGTCACGCGTCGGAAGCTTGGGCACGGGGCCAGATCATCGCCGTGGGTGCGGTTGACGCCAATAATGTCATTGCCAACTTCTCCAATCGGGCGGGTGATGCACGCAATTTCTATCTGGTAGCTCCCGGCGTCAGTCTCATTGGGGCCTTCCCGTCGGCCCCCAATGCCTATGCCATGATGAGCGGCACCTCGATGGCAGCGCCAGTGGTCGCTGGGGCTGCGGCAGTGGTGAAAAGCGCGTGGCCGTTCCTCACCGCGCCAAGGGTCGCTGAAGTCCTGTTTGTGACCGCCACAGACCTCGGGGCGCGCGGGATTGACCCGATTTATGGCCGCGGTCTGCTCAATCTGGAACGTGCCCTCTTGCCCGTCGGGACGGTAACAACCGTCAGCTCCGCCGGGACAACGCCGCTGGCGCTTGCTCCAACTTCTGCTGGGGCCGTAGCCATTGGGGCAAAGTCTTTCGCAGCCAATGGTGGGGCCTTTGAAGGGGTGGTGTTTGATGCCTTCGGTCGCGACTTCGGCTATGACTTTGCTACCAAAGCCCAAGACTTGCGGCCAGATTCAGTTTCCATCCTCGCGACAACGCTGACCAACCGTATGCAAGCGACTTTAGCAAGCGTGGCAACCCCAAGTGGCACACTGTCTCTGATGGCCGCCCCCGCCCAAGCCGCTGGTGGTGACGTCAGTGGTGGCCTGCATTTTATCGGCAATCAAGGCCAGTCTTGGGCCGTTGCAATTGGCCAAGCCTCTCCCATTTTGGGCGCAAGTTTAACGGCAGGGGCGGCCCCCAGCGCAAGGCTCTTGGGCTTTGCCGACCACACAGCCCTGTTTGAAGGCACCACAGCCAGCGTGGCAAGCCAACGAACTTTGGAAAATGGCGTCAGCCTGACCCTTGGCGCGCGCTTACAGGGTGAGCAGTATAAGCGCCGGGGTCTGAACTGGACCCCCAACACAACCAGCCAAGCCAGCAGCGTCGAAGCCGTCCTAAGCCGCACCTTTGACCGCGTCAGCCTCAGCGCCAGCGTCGCCGCCATCCAAGAAGCACAAGGCCGCCTTGGCGATGTAGATAGCGAATTGTTCGGCCTGTCAGGCCCCGCCCGCACCCTTGCGGTTCAAACGGATTTGGCTTTCGCCGTGTCGTCTAAGACCTCGCTCAGTGCACGCCTGACGCACACACAAACCGCAGCCCAAGTGGGCGCTGGTGCCAGCTTGGTCAGCTCAATCAGTGCAACCGAGGCCACGGCTTACGCGATCAATTTCGCCCAGCGTGACTTTCTGGCCAAAGGCGATCAGCTTGACCTTGCCGTTGGGACTCCCCTGACCAGCCGCAGCGGCATGATGAATTTGTTCTTGGCAACCGGTGCCGACCCTGAAACCGGCGCGCCCATCATGACACGTCGCGGCATCAGCCTTGCGTCGAAAACGCCAGAACAACGCTTTGAGGCCGTCTATACACGGACTTTGAGCCCAGACTCCGCCCTCGCCTTCGCTGTAATGGCGCGGCAAGATGCCGATGGCATCGCAGGCAAAGATGATCAGGCCCTGATGGTGCGCTATCAGACCAGCTTCTAAGTCGCACTTTTGGTTCCCAAACCGCAAGCCCCGCGGCTGGCTCGTCCAGTCGCGGGGTTTGGTGTTTTTGGCAGGAAGGATTGGTAGGGACGGCCGGACTTGAACCGGCACGGATTGCTCCAACGGATTTTAAGTCCGGTGCGTCTACCTATTTCGCCACGTCCCCATTTAGGCGCTTTGTGCGTCATACGCGCTTTTTGAGCAAGAGTGAGATGATGTAATCTATCGGCTTTCTGCACGCACGGTTTAGGTGCCGTGCAGAAGATGGTGCCGCTTTTGGCGTAGGCTTGGCTTGCCGTAGCCCCCAAGCTCAGCCAGATTGGTGCCTCTGGGCTCCGTGAAGGGCCGATTTGGCGGAAAGTTTTTGAATATGTCGAAGGCACTGATCATTCTGGCCGCACTGGTTTTTGGACTTCTGGCTGGCATGGGGCTTGGGTCCATCGAGGCGATCAAGTCAACCGCCGATACGATTGGTTCGGTTTGGCTCAATGCACTTCGCATGACTGTTGTCCCCTTGGTGGTTGCCCTTTTGATAACGGGGATTGCGCAAACAGCTTTGGCAGCGCGGGCGGGACGGCTCGCCGCACGCGGTATTGCAACGATGCTGGTGATTTTATGGTGCTCGGCCATCATGGCGGCTGTGACCCTGCCCTTGATCCTGAGCATCTTTCCGATGCCGGATGGATCGGCGTCGGCCTTGCGTGACGCCTTAAGCATTACCGAAAAGCCCGGGCCCGTGCCACCCTTGGGCGATTTCTTGCGCGCGATGATCCCAACCAATCCGATTGCAGCCGCTGCCAATGATGCCATTTTGCCCTTGATTATCTTCACCGCCGCCTTTGGCTTTGCGTTGACGCGCTTGCCCTTAGAAAAGCGGGCCCCCGTGACGGGCTTTTTTGAAGCCGTGGCCGAAGCCATGATTTTGATGATTGGCTGGGTACTGGCCCTGGCCCCAATTGGGGTGTTCGCGCTCGCCTTTGTGGTTGGGGCCAAGGCCGGGGCAGAGGCTTTTGGCGCGCTGGCCCATTATGTCATCGTGCTTTCTGCCTTGGGGGTGATTGTGTGGCTGGCCTCCTTTGCCTTGGCGGTATTTGGGGCAAAGCGCGGCTTGGGCGCGTTTTTCAAGGCCGCCATTCCGGCCCAAGCGGTGGCGATTTCCACCCAATCCTCCCTCGCGTCGCTTCCGGCTATGCTGAAAGGCGTGCAGGCTTTGGGTGTGCCCGCGGCCAAGGCCGATGTAATCTTGCCGATTGCGGTTGCCATTTTCCGCGCCACAGGGCCTGCCATGAACTTTGGCGTTGCGCTTTACATCGCCAATTGGTTTGAAGTTGAGCTGGGACCTGCCCAGATTGCTTTGGGCATTGCGGCTGCGGCAACGACCACGCTTGGAGCAGTCAGCCTACCTGGCTCCATCAGCTTTATTAGCTCCATCGCACCTATTTGCTTAGCTTTGGGTGTGCCGGTCGAGCCTTTGGCCCTCTTGATCGCAGTGGAGACCTTCCCCGACATTTTCCGAACTTTGGGCAATGTGACCATGGATATGGCCGTCACCGCGACCGTAGCGCGGCAAGATGACGATGCGGCAGAGCAATCCTCATAAGACCCCCTGCCCAAAAGCCAATTTGAAGGCTATATGACAGGGATGTATATCGACGCAGACACCGCACCCGACAGCCGTAACGATCATGCCATTAAATTGCACGGGCCAGAGGCGTTTGTCGGCATGCGCGCTGCCGGGCGCGCAGCCGCGGAAGTGCTGGATATGCTGGTGGGCGAGGTCAAGGAAGGTGTCACCGCAGAGCGGATCGACACATTGGCTCGCGACTATGTGCTTGATCATGGCTGGATCCCGGCGTGCATGGGCTATCGCGGCTATCAGCACACCACCTGTATCTCGCTGAACCATGTCGTTTGCCATGGTATTCCAGGCCCGCGCCAGTTTCGCAGCGGTGATATCGCCAATATTGATGTGACCGTCATTGTCGATGGCTGGCATGGCGACCATTCGCGCATGTATGGCATTGGCGATGTGTCGCGTAAGGCCCGTCGCTTGATGGATGTGACCTGGGAAAGCTTGCAGCGTGGCATTGCCGCGGTAAAGCCCGGCGCGACTTTAGGCGATATTGGCCACGCCATTCAAAGCTTTGTCGAAGCCCAGCGTTGTTCGGTCGTACGCGATTTCTGCGGCCACGGCCTTGGCCGCGTCTTTCATGACAACCCCAATGTTGTCCATTTCGGCAAGCCAGGCCAGGGACCAGAATTGCGCCCGGGCATGTTCTTCACCATTGAGCCGATGGTGAATTTAGGCAAACATTCGGTTTCGATCCTGCCTGATGGCTGGACCGCTGTTACGCGCGACCGTTCCTTATCCGCGCAGTTTGAACACTCGATTGGTGTGACTGAGGACGGATGCGAGATTTTCACCCTCTCCCCTCTTGGCTTGGACACACCCCACACTTTGTCTGATCCAGTTTGAGGGCCCATGGGACTAACCAACAAGTCGAATGCCCATCTTGATGGCCATCGCGAACACTTGCGCGACCGCTTCTTGCGGGCGGGCGCAGACGGGCTTGCTGATCATGAATTGCTCGAGCTGTGGCTGTTTGGCGTGATCAAGCGGCAGGATACCAAAGCGCTCGCCCGCACGCTTCTGGCGCAATTTGGCGGCATAAATGACGTGCTGCAAGCGCCGATCAACGACCTCTTACGGGTCAATGGTGTTGGCCAAGTTGCAGCCATCCACCTCAAATCCATTCACGCGCTTCAAGTGCGCGCCAGCCAGAGCGAGATTACCAATAAGCCGGTTTTGGGTTCGTGGTCGAGTGTCTTGTCCTATCTTAAGCTGAACCTTGGGGGTGCCAAGCGAGAAGAGTTCCGCGTCTTGTTTCTCGACAAAAAGCTTCGCCTGATTGTGGACGAGAAGATGGGTGAGGGAACGGTCGATCATGCCCCGGTCTATCCCCGCGAAATCGCACGGCGGGCCTTAGAATTATCGGCAAGCTCTGTCATTTTGGCCCATAATCACCCGTCCGGTGACCCGACGCCATCAAGCTGGACACCCGCAATAACTGTGATTTCGGCGACGCG
>NZ_NCSQ01000152.1 GCF_002105465.1 Aquidulcibacter paucihalophilus | reverse complement strand
GTCACCAAAGCGCTTCTAGACAAAAAACTCTCCCCGCCCCCACAATGTCCTGCCCGCCGGAAGGAAGTGGCAAGCGGGCACCTCAGGGTACTTTGTGGCGTAAGATCAGGTAAGCCGCTAACCCCCTTCTGCCTGACAGTGGTGACGGTCAGCAGAAAAGCACCCTAGCCGACCGTTAGCTCGCGATCCTGCAACAGCGCTTCTACGCCCGGGGCCCGACCTCGGAAGGCGACATAATTTTCCATCGGGTCGGCTTGGCCACCGCTGGCAAAGATGAAGTCTTTCAACTTCTTCGAAGTCACAGGATCATAGACATTTCCTGCTTCTACAAAGGCTTGGAAGGCGTCGCATTCCAGGACGGCAGCCCAAATATAGCTGTAATAGCCCGCTGCATACCCGCCTTCAAACGTGTGTTTGAAATAGCCGGGGCGATAGCGCACGACGATTTCGGGGATGGAGCCAATGCTGGAAAGGATGTCTTCTTCCCACGCATCCACATTCGTCGGAGCTGGGCCTTCGATCATGTGCATTTTCATATCCATGATGGCCGCCATCATGAATTCACTGGTTGCCCAGCCTTGGTTGAAGTTTTTCGCTGCAATGATTTTGTCCACCAGCGCGCGGGGGATGACGTCGCCGGTTGCATGATGCTTGGCAAAACGCGTCAAGATTTCTGGCGTTGTGACCCAATGCTCCATCAATTGGCTGGGGAATTCGACAAAGTCGCGCTTAACATTGGTGCCAGATTGGCTGGGATAGGTCACTTCCGACAGCATGCCGTGAAGCGCATGGCCAAACTCATGGAACAAGGTGGTGACGTCATCGAGGCTCAACAGATTGGGCTGACCTGCCGGGGCCTTTGTATAATTACACACATTGAACACAACAGGCTTGATGTCGCCAATCAGGCGCTGTTGATCGCGGAAACTGCTCATCCAAGCGCCTGATTGCTTGGTCTGGCGGGCAAAGAAATCGCCATACCACAAGGCCATGGGCTTACCTGCGGCATCCGACACTTCATAAACCACCACATCAGGATGCCAGGTCGGCACGCCCGTGATCTTTTTAAACGAGATGCCAAACAGATGATTGGCGTGCCAATGGATGGCCTCAATCATATTGTTCAGTTCGAAATAGGGTTTGGTCTCAGATTCATCGACATCATATTTGGCTTTACGGACCTTTTCGGCATAATACCACCAATCCCACGACTTGAGTGGGCCTTCCAGGCCATCGGCGGCAGCCAATTCTTGCAGCATGGCGCGTTCGCGCTTCGCGGTGGCCAGAGATGCCGCCCATACGCCGAGCATCATGTCCATTGCGGCTTCGGGCGTTTTGGCCATTTTGTTGTCGAGCTGGAAATGCGCGAACGACTTAAAGCCCAAAAGCTTGGCCTTTTCATTGCGCAGATTGATGATTTCAGGGATCAAGGGGCGATTGTCATTCTTGCCGGCCGTGCCGCTTACCGCCATCCAGCCCTTTTGCACGGCTTCGCGCAAATCTCGCCGGGTCGACATGGTCAAGAAAGGCTCAAAACTTGAACGCGATAAGGTGACCACGCCCAGCGCATCAATCTTGCGCTCTTTGGCCTCTGCTGCAGCTGCAGCGATGAAACTGTCAGACAGGCCGGCAAGGTCTTCTTTGGTCTTTAAGGGTAAGGCAAAGCCTGATTGGCTGGCCAGCACATTCTGGCCGAACTGAACTTGTAGGGCAGACAGGCGCGCATCAATTTCGGCCACACGCTTTTTTTGTGCGGGATTGAGTAAAGCCCCGCTGCGGACAAAGCCCGCATAGGTGTCTTCCAACAGCTTAGTTTGGGGCCCTGTCAGATTTTGCGCCGCGCGGCTTTCATAGGCAGCTTTCACACGGGCAAAAATCTTGGGGTCTTGGTTGATGGCGCTCGCATGGGCCGACAATTTCTCTGACAGCTTACCCTCAATCTTTTGCAGAGGGGGCGTGCTCAACATGCCGGTCAGATTGTAAAAGACGGTCGTCGCACGGTTGAGGTCTTGCCCAGCCTTTTCCATCGGGACGATCACGGTCTCAAAAGTAGCTGGGCCCTTGGCGGCAGAGATAACGTCAATTTCAGCCCGACCCCGCGCCATACCTATGTCGATCGCGGGTTCAAAGTCGCTGGTCTTGATTTCCGCAAAGGGCGGCACGCCCCAAGGCGTATCCCATGGAGCCAAAAGCGGGTTTATCCGCGCGGATGCTTTCGATTTTGCTGTTGCAGCCAAGGCTGCCGAGCCCGTGGTCAAAGTCAAAGTTGCGACACTCCCCGCCAAGAAATCCCTACGTTCCATCGTCTATATATCCTTTACCACACAAGAAACCACTGGGGTTGTTGCGCATAGGGATGGGCTAAACTGTGCGTGGATGCACGCGCTCAACGCAATTATGACTGAAATTTAATCACGGAAACGTGATCAGACCTTAGCCGCGCGCGAAAACCCGCAATTGGCCAGACTTTGGGTCTTGTGCCACGCAACGCTGCGCAGAGGTTGGGAGTTTGAGGCAAACAACCGGAGCATCGGCTTGGCGAATGGCCTCATAGGTTTCGCGGGTGAATTCGCTCCGCGTTGGGCTTTCTGTGCCCTCGGGCCAGGCCGGATAGGCCGATGATTTGATGGCATTGCCGGGAAGAAGGGTGGTCAGTCGGTCGCGTATCTGATCCGCGCTGGCGGTTGCGGGAATGCCAAAGTCGCGGGCAGGGGCTTGGAGCGTATAAAGCGCGCGGCCTTCGCTGGTTTCTAAGGTGACGCGAATACTGCCTGAGGAACATTCTGACCCGGTCGCCATAATGGTCACGCGGTCTGGGGCTTTCCAGTTTCGAATGGCAATAGATTGGCTGACCTTTAAGTCGCATTGCGACACCGGGCTGCCCGCTGCCATTGCCGCATCCGACTCGGCACGGGGGCCGATCCCATTCACCAAGGGGCCGGGCGTGGGGATCACTACTTCATTTGGTCCTATTGTGGGCGGAACTGGCACGGGGGGCGGGGCCACTGCCGTTACACTCGGATCCGTGGATAGAACAGCATCGGGGTCTGCCAATGGATTGTCGAGGCCCACCGGGCCCATAATGGCATTGGTTGGGGCACTTGCCAGAGGCTGGTTTGGCGACAACACAAATTTTCCAACTACAACGCCCAGTCCAAACGTTACGACCAAAGCCAAAGCCGCACCGGAAGCCACAATCAGTCGCACATCAAATCCCTTGTTTTGAAACGTGGTTAAGCGCTTTAGCGGTTGGTTGCGGCAGAAAATAGGCAAGAAGCGCACAATCTCAGAAGAAACTGGGCCTAATTTGCCCTGCCCCTGCCGTAAGTCTTAACCAAGAAGTGGTTTCAGGGCATTCGGGGCATTTTGAATGGCCCGCGTAGCCGCGCGATAGCCGGTTTCTACCGCCGCATCAAAGGCCTTCCAGTCGCGCAATTGGATGCCTGCCATATCGGGCACAATCAATAAATCAACCCGGTCACGCGATTTGGTTGGGTCCAAGGTCGCCGTAGCCGACCGCATCAGCAATTCGGCAATGGGTGGGGCGGCGTGAAAGCCGTGGCGGGTAATCCAGCTAAAAAACGATTCCGGTTTGCGAAATTCGTCGGGGTTCAGCGCCCGTTGCCGGGTGACATCGACCCCAATATTAGGCCCGCGATGCAGGTCGATCATGGAATTGATGGGGAAATTATCCAAAACCGCCCCGTCCACCAAAATGTCATCGCCCGACACCACAGGGGGCAAAATACCCGGTAACGCGATCGAGGCGCGCAACGCGTCGCGTAACATCCCGCTGCGGTGCAGCTTGGGCATGCCCAAGGTCAAGTTGGTCGACAGGCAGTAGAAAGAGCGCGGCATATCCTCAATCTGGATGTCGCCGAAGTTTTTGATGAGTCTTTGGTCAACTTTAGCCCCCGATGTCATGGCAACAACGGGCAAGACATAATCATTCAAGGGATTGTCTTTGACAAAACTGTCCCAAATGCGTCGTTCAATCTCGCCATCATCCCAACCAAGCGCCACACAGGCTGCGATGACCCCGCCCATGGAGGTGCCGCCAACAAAATCAAAGGAGACGCCAGTCTCGCGCAGGGCGCGGACCACGCCAATATGAGCATATGCGCGCGCGCCACCGCCGCCTAAGACCAGGCCAACCGAAGTGCCGGACAAAATGCGCGCCAACATCATAACGTCTTGCGGCTGATCTTGCCGCCAATGGAACAAGCGCTGGCTTTGGGCTGCAGCATTCCAAGCTTTGGCATACGAGCCTTTGACATCGACCACAGCACGGTCTTGCGGCGCGATCAAAATGGTATCGACCAGTTGGAATTGACGGGCAGGGGAAGATCCTGGTGGTAAGATCATCTCCGGCGGGGGCGTATCCGCCCGACCAAAGACCCAGAGCCTGTCGGCTTGGCGCAAACAAAGCTTGGCCCAGCCCCCATCGCCTAAATCGGCCGCCAAAAGGACGATGTCGTTCCAACTTTCAATCTCGTCAAACCAAGTCGCCGTTTGGGTGACTGCTTCAGGCCCGACAACAATGGCGCGCTTGCCCAATTTGGCGAGCGCCTCTTTCAAGGCATGGGCGCGCTTTAGGATGTCGATGGAGGGAGAGGCTGCCAACAGGCCAAACACGCGGGGGTCAGAGCGGGGATTGCGGCGGCGGTTTTGTCGGGACCGAAACAGCATGGTCCGGGCCAAGTTCTGCATCAATTGCGGGTGGCGACGGATCAGGCGGTTAAAGGCCGCGCGATCGAGGGCCAAAAGCTCGGTATCGCGCAGAGCAAAGACCGAGGCGCTATGGGGCTCACCTGCGACAAGCGCCATTTCGCCCACGGGCTCACCTTGGCGGATGTGACCAATAAATTCATTGGTGCCGTCCGTGCCACGGCGAAACGCGCCTAAGGAACCTGAGCGGACAAACCAGAGTGTATCGGCAGGCTCGCTTTCCAGAAAGAGCGGCCAACCGCCGGGCAAGGAATACCAAATGGCAGATTTTTCAACATCCTTGATCGCTGCCGGCCCAGCGTCACGCAAAAAGGGAATTGCGGCAAAATCAAAGGGGATCATTGGAAATAACCGCCATGAAACAAGTTCATCCTGTGCTTCATGGCGGCTCTCCTTGGTGGATTAGAATTTGTAGCGGCCCATCAGGGTTACCATGGGCCAATAACGTGCTGCGTCTAATTCATCTACGATTTTTGCACTTTCAATGGCCAGATCGGCTTGAAAGGATGGATTGGACGCCAAAAGGCCGGTTGACGTATAGTCGACTTTCGGATCGCCTTGATAATAGACGCCGGCTTCAAGCGCGGTTTCAAGCGGCCCTACATCAAACTTCAGGCCAGCTCCTAAGAAATAGGCAACATCATTGAAGGTCGCTTTGGTGTTCAAGGTGCCGACTTGGGCTGGGGTATAAGAGGTATTGCCGATCACAACATTGCTGGCTGGGGTGGCGACCAAGTCAAACTGATTGTCATTGGCAAAGACGCCAGCCGTCAGGTAAAAGGGGACAACCGGCGGGCGGAAATCGGCTTGCAAGCCATAAGAGCCCAGCTTCAACGAGCCGTCATAGGCGATGCCATCAATGGTCTGATCATAGCCATAATCATAGCCTTGGCCCACGCCGCGAATAACCACGGTTGGTAAGATGCGCAGTCCGACTTCACCCCCAACGCCATTGCTTCCGCCGCGCAAGCCAACCCAAGCTGGCTCCATCGCAGACGCACATACCGGTGACAGAGCGCTCATTAAGGCAACAATGGAAACAGCTTTGGTGATGGTCTTCATAGGATGGTCCTCATTCGTTCTAAACACTGGTCGATGACGCGACGCCTCAAGACGGAACTGGCCTCACCAGCAGCATGCAGCACCGGCTCGATGTGAGCCTATGTCTATCGCATTGTGACAGAAGCCTGTTAAACGAGTGTCAACGCCCGCGACGGGGCGACGTAATCTGCCTGTGGAGGGTCTTTTGAGCCGGTTGACCAGTCGAATCGATACATCTTCTGTGGCCTTCGCGCGCAATCACGATAAGATGGCGGGCCTTGTTGCGCATTTGATGCATGAAACCCAACAGGCAGCGCGTGGCGGGTCAGAAGAGGCGCGCCAACGCCATGAAAGTCGCGGAAAACTCCTGCCCCGTGCCCGGGTTGAGGCAGTGTTGGATCCTGGCAGCCCGTTTTTGGAATTATCAGCTTTAGCCGCTAAAGGCCTGTATGGTGAAGATATTCCCGGCGCTGGCCTGATTACCGGGATTGGCCATGTCTGTGGGCGTCCGGCGATGATCGTCTGTAATGACCCGACCGTCAAAGGTGGCACCTATTATCCGATGACGGTGAAGAAGCATGTGCGCGCTCAAGAAGTGGCGATGGAAAACCGCTTGCCCTGCATCTATCTGGTCGATTCCGGCGGTGCCAATCTGCCCCATCAGGCAGAAGTGTTCCCCGACCGCGATAATTTTGGCCGTATCTTCTTCAATCAAGCCACGATGAGCGCGCGTGGCATCGCCCAAATCGCGGTTGTAATGGGCTCTTGTACCGCTGGGGGCGCTTATGTTCCGGCGATGAGTGATGAGACCATCATTGTACGTAAACAAGGCACGATCTTTCTGGGCGGCCCACCTTTGGTAAAAGCGGCAACCGGGGAAACGGTTACGGCAGAAGAATTGGGTGGGGCTGATGTGCATGCCCGCAAGTCTGGCGTGGCGGATCATTATGCGGTCTCTGATGCCCATGCACTGGAATTGGCGCGGCAATGTGTGGCGACCTTGGACGATCCAGAAAGCCACATACGCCGTGTGGCACCCCGCCCACCGTTAGAAGACGAAAGCGAACTTTACGGCATTATCCCGGATGATGTCCGCACCCCCTATGATGTGCGCGAAGTCATTGCCCGTTTGGTCGATGGATCTGAATTTCATGAGTTCAAGAAGCTCTATGGCGAAACGCTGGTAACGGGCTTTGCCCATATTGATGGATGGCCCGTGGCCATTATTGCCAATAATGGCGTTCTCTTCTCAGAAAGCGCGCAAAAGGGTGCGCATTTCATAGAACTTGCGTGTCAACGCAAAATCCCGCTGCTCTTCTTGCAAAATATCTCGGGCTTTATGGTGGGTATGGATTATGAGGCCGGGGGCATCGCCAAGGATGGCGCAAAAATGGTGACAGCAGTTGCTTGCGCCAATGTGCCGAAGCTGACGGTCGTGATTGGCGGCTCTTATGGCGCTGGCAATTATGCCATGTGCGGCCGCTCGTATTCGCCGCGCTTTTTATGGATGTGGCCCAATGCGCGCACCAGTGTGATGGGTGGCGAGCAGGCGGCTAGCGTTTTGGCAACGCTGCGTCGCGATAATATCGAATCCAAAGGTGGGGCTTGGTCTGCCGAGGAAGAAGAGGCTTTCAAAAGCCCAATCCGGCAAAAATATGAGGAAGAGGGCGATCCGTTTTATTCGACTGCGCGTTTGTGGGATGATGGCATTATTGACCCCGCCCAAACCCGGCGCGTCGTTTCCATGTCGCTTGCCAGCGTCGCTGGCGCCCCCATAGGACCGCCCCGCTTCGGCGTGTTTCGGATGTAAAAGGAGAGAGATCATCATGGCAGATACCGATCAAGGTGCCGACCCCGTTCTTCTGCAAATCTCGCCAGATGGGACGGCGATGGTCACCCTCAATCGCCCGGAGAAGAAAAACGCCTTTGATGAGATCACCATCGCTGCCTTGATGGATGTCTTTGAGACCATTCGGGTGTCAGACGGGATCCGTGTGGTTTTCATCAGAGGCACAGGCACAACCTTTTGTGCGGGGGCTGACCTCGACTGGATGCAGCGTCAGGCCCGTCATGATTTTGATGATAATGAGGCCGATGCTCGTGCTTTGGCGCATATGCTGCAAGCGCTGCATGATTTACCCCAGCTCACGGTGGCACTCGTTCACGGCGGTGCGTTTGGCGGTGGCGCTGGCTTGGTTGCGGCGTGCGATTATGCCATTGCGGTGGCGGGAAGCCGGTTCTGCTTTACCGAAGTCAGGCTTGGTCTGATCCCGGCCACCATTTCCCCCTTCGTGATCGAGGCGATCGGGCCGCGCCAGGCGCGCGCCATGTTTGCCACGGCAATGCCGTTTGACGCGGCGCGGGCCTATGAAATGGGCCTCATCCAAGAAATTGCGGCAGATCTTGATGATCTTGCCAAGCGCGAGGAGCGGCTGGCGGATTTAGCCTTTGCTGCCGCACCAGGTGCCGTTGCCGATGCCAAATTGCTGGTGAAGGATGTAGCTGGTAAGCCAGTGAATGCGGTGTTGGCAAACGAAACCGCTCGACGCATTGCCACGCGCCGCGCCAGTCCTGAAGGTCAAGAAGGACTTGCCGCCTTCCTTGAAAAACGCGCACCAAATTGGGCAAAAGGGTCCTGATATGGCTTGACCGTCCGCCACCGCGCCGCCAAACATAACACATCTGTTACTGATGGATGGTGCGATGGATAGTGTGATAGACCTCAATCTTGAAAATGCAGGCCCGTTGGTAACTGGGACGCCAAAGCGCGGGAAAAACCATCACGATACCCGTCTGGTGGGTACGCCTTGCAAGAATTGCGACACGCCTTTGACCGGGGATTATTGTCACGCTTGCGGCCAGTCAGCGCATGTGCACCGATCTTTCTTACATGTTCTCGAAGAAGTGGTGCATGGCATAACCCATTTCGATTCCAAGACTTGGCGGTCACTTCCCATGCTGGTGTTTCGGCCAGGCACAATGACGCGCAATTATGTCATGGGTCATCGCAGCCGCTATGTGCCGCCGTTCTCAATGTTCTTGGCGTCGGTATTCTCGATGTTTCTGGTGTTCGCTTTGGTCGGGGGGCCAGGCTTTGTGAAGCAGAATAACAGCACCCCGGCAGAACGCGTCGATGCAGCGCGGGAGCATAAAGCGGATGTGGCGACCGACCTCAAAGAGGGGCAAGCCGATTTAGCAACGTCCCAAGCCGCCCTTGCCGCAATCAAGGCCAAACCAAAAGCAGATCAAGACCCGGTTGATGTGAAGCTGGCCGAAGCAGAAGTTGCTTCACAGACAAAGGCCGTCCAAACGCTTCAAGCGCGCCTTAATCAAGCCGACGCCGACCTCACCCAAGCGGTCACCTCTGCCAAGGCACAAACACAGCCGATTGCCACAGATGCTGATGAAAAGGCCCAAGCAGCCAAGCGCGCCCAACAGCTCGCCGACCTGCGTAAGGAACGCGATGAAGCGGTTGCAGGGGGTGATCAAGTGGCAATTGCGGCCATTGATGCAGCTATCAAACTGGTGGAGGCGAATGTACCGGCAACCGCCCAAATCCAATCGGGCACTGAGACGGCAACTGGGACTGATTTTCAGACTGATTTTGCCAATTTTCTCAAATCAGATGTTCGGATCGAGTCGCCTTGGCCGGAACTCAACGAAAAGCTGCACCATAAACTTCAGAACCCAGAATTGTTTCTCTACAAGCTTCAGAACACTGTCTACAAGTTTTCGTTCCTGCTTATTCCCATCAGTCTGCCTTTCATATGGCTATTGTTATTCTGGAAAAGAGACGTGACGCTTTATGATCACGCCGTTTTTGCGTTGTATTCTTTGTCTTTTATGTCCTTCCTGTTTCTGGCCTTGGCACTATCGTCGCATTGGATCAGTTGGTCGGATCATGGCGGTTGGATTTTCGGCGCGGTGATCATCCATCTCTATTTCCATTTCAAAGGTGCCTATAATCTTGGTTGGATAGGGGCAGGGTGGCGAACAGCTGTCTTCGGAGCCATGTTTGCGCCGGTTGCTCTCGCTCTGTTTTTCGTGGCCATAATCGTCCTGGGGGCAGTGGGCTGACCACAAGGCTTGACCGGTGCACAGGCGTGACTGAAGTTGGCAGGGTGAGTCCCCGGCGATGATGCCGGGTGCAGGCCCTCAGTATGGGGGTCACACTGGAGGGCCTGTCAGGGGACGGTGGCACCAAGCCATCGCGACCGAAGGCACTTCTTCTGACAAGAAAGCTGCGTTTCTTGGTCCTTGGCGGGACTAGGAGGGCACGAGAAACCAGGGTTAAGGGAACAGGGCGTGTTTAAAAGCTTGTTGATCGCCAATCGGGGCGAGATCGCTTGCCGTGTCATCAACACGGCTCGACGCATGGGGATCAAAACAATTGCGGTCTATTCGGATGCAGATAAGGGCGCAAAACATGTCCGATTTGCCGATCATGCGGTGCGTCTTGGCCCTGCCGCCGCCAAGGATTCTTATCTGCGCGCTGATCTAATCCTGAAGGCAGCGCGTGAGTTTAGCGCTGAGGCAATCCACCCAGGCTACGGTTTTTTATCGGAAAATGCCGAATTTGCCGAAAGCTGTGCGGCGGCGGGAATCGCCTTTGTCGGTCCGCGCCCCGATGCCATCCGCGACATGGGCTTGAAGGATCGGGCCAAAGCTATTGCGGTTGAAGTAGGCGCACCCGTTTTGCCCGGCTATTGGGATTTGGACCAAGACCCAGAGCGTCTGAAGGCCGAGGCTGAAAAGATCGGCTTTCCTCTATTGATCAAAGCCGTAGCAGGTGGCGGCGGCCGCGGGATCCGCGTGGTTGAGGATGGTGTGGCTTTTGGTCCAGCCCTTGATTCCGCCCGACGGGAAGCGGCGGCCTCTTTTGGTGATGATCGCGTGATGCTGGAGCGTTTGGTTCTGCGGCCGCGCCACATCGAAGTACAAGTCTTTGGCGACCAGCATGGCAATTTGGTCCATTTGTATGAACGCGACTGTTCGATCCAACGTCGGCGGCAAAAGCTGATTGAAGAGGCCCCAGCGCCCGGCATGACTGAAGCGGTTCGTGAAAGTCTAACGCAAGCAGCGCTCAAAATCGCTAAAGCGGTCAATTATTCAAATGCAGGAACCGTGGAGTTTGTCGCCGATGGGACAGGCCCTTTACGCCCGGACGGCTTTTGGTTCCTTGAAATGAACACGCGGTTGCAAGTGGAGCATCCTGTGACCGAGGCCGTTTTAGGTCTGGACTTGGTCGAGTGGCAATTGCGGGTTGCGGCTGGGGAAAATTTGCCCCTGACCCAGGACCAAATCCACTTGAAGGGGGCCGCAATCGAGGCCCGGATTGTTGCCGAAGACCCTGCTAAGGGGTTTTTACCTTCATCGGGTGTTGTTGCGGGCCTGCCTGATGATGGGGCTATTCGCGTCGATTCTGGCTATGAGATTGGGGATATTTTCCCCGATGCCTATGACTCACTGGTGGAAAAAGCCATTGCCCATGGAGCAGATCGCGCGCAGGCCTTGGCCCGGTTGCAGGCCCATTTAGAAGCGCGGGTCGTGACCGGCATTTCAACCAATATTGGCTATTTGGCGCGTCTCTGTCCTCTGTCTTCTTTTGCCCAAGGCGGCGTCCATACCGGTTTATTGGAGGATGAGGGTTTGGCATTGCTGAAGCCCGATGCCTTGGCCGCACGGCGTTTGGGGCTGGCCGCAATCGGGGTGCAAGTGGCTCGTGAGCTTGAAGTGCCAGAGGGGGCATCGCCCTTCGACGTCCCCGACGGATGGCGCCTCAATGCGCCTTCTCATCTGGCGGTTGGGTTCCAAATTGAAGATCGACGGGTTTCAGTTGAATTGCACAGCGATGAGGTGCAATTAAGCGCAGGCTATAGAGGTGATCACGCCGTGGTGCCGCGCCGCCTGATCCATGCCTATGGCAAGGCAAAGGATTGGACGATTTTGATTGCCGAAAGTGCTGGCCCGAAAGCAGAAGCACGTGGCGATATTGCTGCGACCTTGTTCGTTGATCGCGCGGGGGCAAGCCTTGTCGAGCGCGGTGAAGTGTGGCGCTATTCTTATCCTGCCGCGGAGGCGAGTGCTGATAGCTTGGAAGCCAGTGACGAGATCACGGCACCCTTGCCTGGCAAAATTGCCACGATCCACGCACAAGCCGGCCAGACCGTGAAAAAGGGCCAGGTTCTGGTGGTCTTGGAAGCCATGAAGATGGAGCATGCCCTAACCGCCAGCCGCGATGGGGTGATCGCTGAAACGTTTGTCCAAGAAGGTCGTCAAGTTAAGGCTGCGGACGTCTTGATCCGTTTGGTCGCCCAAGAGGCGGTGACTTGAACGGGGCGCTATTGACGGTTTTGATGGCCGCGGCGGGGACTGCGTTATTGGCGTATGTTGGGTTCCGCTTGGGCCTCAGCGTGGATCGGCGCTTTAAGAATGGCGATGAGGTTCAAGATGCGGTCCGCGCCTCTACTGGGCTTGACGGCGATTTCACAATTTTGATGTCTCGCAACCAACGTGCTGCCTTAGCTTATGGGCTTGGCCAGACCGGCTATGTCGCCCTCGTTTTTGGCGATAAACTTCTGGTGCGCAGCTTGGATCAGGCGAAAATCATGGTGATTGCTGAAGATCGCCTTTATGTCTCTTTTCCAGATTTTGGCTTTGAACCAGTCCATATCCACGCCGACCCGAGCGCTATTCAACGGGCGCTCACCAGCTTAGGACGAGGTGTTTCCCCATGACGCTACCCGATCCTGTCACTTGGGCCATCCCGCTGTTTGGGGTTTTGGTTGTCGCCGAAATGGTGCGCGCACGCCATCATGGCGATGTCACCTATGAAGCCAAGGATGCCGCGGCCAGTATGACCATGGGTTTTGGAAATACGCTTGCCAAGCTCTTGACGGGTGGGATTGCTGTGTCCGTGATCGCCTTTGTGCATCACTATCGCTTGTTTGATATTGGCTATGCCGCTTGGGCCTTCGTGGTGTGCTTCCTTTTGGAAGATTTGTCCTATTATTGGTTCCATCGCATCAGCCATGAACGGCGCTGGTTCTGGGCCAGCCATGTCGTCCACCACACGTCGCAGCACTATAACTTGTCGACCGCGCTGCGCCAGACTTGGACCGGCTCGATTGGTGCCACCTTTATCTTTTGGCTGCCCATGGCTTGGATCGGTTTTCCGCCAGCCATGATTGCCTTTTTCTCGGGCCTTAGTCTCGTCTATCAATTCTGGATACATACCGAAGCGATTGACCGAATGGGACCTTTGGAATGGGTCTTGAATACGCCCAGCCACCACCGCGTCCACCATGCTACCAACCCACGCTATCTCGACTCCAATTATGCTGGGGTCCTGATCATTTGGGACCGGATGTTTGGGACCTTTGTGGAAGAAACCAAGGCCGATAAGCCGATTTATGGCGTGGTTTCCAACATCCACACCTTCAACCCGTTTCGTATTGCCTTTCATGAGTGGGTCGGCATGGTGCGCGATGTGCTCCACGCTAAAAGCTGGCGAGACCGCTTAAACTTCGCCTTTGGTCCACCTGGATGGAGCCCCGATGGGTCACGGCCTACCAGCGCGACGTTAAAGGCCGCGTGGCGGGCCAAACAGCGGGAAGAAAATCCCTGATTGGAGGCCCTGTTCTTCTGCGAGAATTAGCATAAATGCTGGCTTATGGCACTTCACATCATCAAACTCTGCGTTGGCGCGCACACGATCCAAGACTTGACGGACTGGCATGACCATCAGGCTTTTACCCGCCTTAGCCTCGGCCTCGACCCGCGTCCCGTGTGTGACACACGCATGTCGCCCAAGCGGCGCGATGAAGTCCTCAATGGCGGATCGCTTTATTGGGTGATTAAGGGGCAAATCCTCGTGCGCCAGGAAATCGAAGACATTGTGACGCTCGAGGAAGCAGATGGGCGCTCGCGCTGTGAAATTGTCTTGAAGCATTTCCACGTTCAAACCGCGCCCCAGCGCCGCGCGGCTTTCCAAGGCTGGCGCTATCTATTGCCCAAGGATGCTCCGCCTGATTTGACCCAAGTGTCTTGCGGGGAAGATTTGCCAGAGCCCTTACGCAAGGAATTACTTGATTTGGGCGCGTGGTAGCCTCAGTCCAGTCCGCGATTGTCGATCAGGCGGGTTTTGCCCAGCCATGCGGCCGCCAAAATACGGGCAGGGTCACCAGGCTGCCACGGCTCTAAGGTCTGGCTATGGCAGGCTTCGAGATAATCGATTGAGTGGAACCCTGATGCGATCAGCTCTGCCTTTGCCTGATCAATGACAGTGGCCAAGGTTTCTGGCGCGCGTTTTAGGGCGCCCGCCACCTGATCAAGCGCCTGTTTCAGCGTGGGCGCAATCGCGCGTTCCGCCTCTGAAAGATAGGCATTGCGCGAGGAGAGAGCGAGGCCATCGGCTTCGCGATGGGTGGGGGCAGGCAAGATCTCGACACCCAAATCCAGATCCCGCACCATGGTGGAAATAACTTGTAATTGCTGCCAATCCTTCTCGCCAAAGACGGCGACATCGGGATCGACTTGTAAGAAAAGCTTGGCAACAACCGTGGCAACACCGCCAAAGAAGTGGGGCCGAAATGCCCCTTCTAATCGGGCCGCGACAGCCCCGGGTACCACCCGCGTCTGAAAGCCTTCTGGGTAGAGTTCTTGGACGGGGGGTGCATACAGGCCATCGCAGCCAATGGCTTGGAGTTGGGCGATATCGGCTGCTTCTTGGCGCGGGTAGCGCGCTAAATCCTCATGTGGCGCAAACTGCGTGGGATTGACGAAAATCGAGGCGATCACACCATCGGCGGCGGCCTTGGCTTGCTCGATTAAGGCCAAATGGCCCGCATGAAGTGCCCCCATCGTGGGTACAAGGGCGATCTTTTTGCCGTCCTGCCGCAAAGTGGAGACTAAGGCACGCAAGTCCGCTCGGGTGCGTACAATCGACAAGGACGCCATGACTCTCTCCAAAACAATGACTTAACGACGATTTCGGGTCTGCAGCTTCCAAGAGCAGCGTGAAGCCGCCTTAAACCCCTCTTTACCACGTCGCGCTAGGGTTTTTGACATGAACCAATCTTTTCGCGCTTTGATCTTATCATCCGCTGCCCAGATTTGTGGGGTATTTGCCGTCTTTGGTCTGGGGACGAGCGCGCTCGCGCAATCGGCCGGGGCACTGGCAACAAGCCCGTATGTGCCGCTCAGTTCAACGTCAAAGCCTGCCCCACAGCCCGCGGCAGAAGCATGCGTCTGTGCGGCACCTCAGCCCGTCAAAGCCGCCGAACCCGCCGCTAAACCGGCCAAGCCAACCCCACCGGCTCCATCGGCTGCCAGTGGTCCAATTCTTCCTATCGTGATGTTCCGCGGCACCCCGGCACCACCCTTGCCCAAGCCCGCTTTTGTCTCGATGCAGGCCGTACCACTGGCCCTGCCGCCAGAAACAACCCCAGCCAGCGTTCCCGCGCCACCCCCTCCATGGGTGCAGCCTCATGCAACACCTGCTGCTGCACCCGCTGCTTCACCCGCAGCAAAACCACGTGTGGAAGCCAAGCGCGAGAAACCTGCAGGACCCTTCAAACGTATCTGGCGCGATACAAAGAAGTCTGTGGTGACCGATATTCCAGAGGCCTTGGCTGATTCCTTGCCTTGGGTAGATCGGGGCGACAAGGATGAGCCGATTGAACAGGTCTTGGCGCGCGTGTCTGCTGATTTAAGCCGCGCGTCTGCCCATGATCCTGAGTGGGTCAATCCTGCGGAAAGCGAATTGCGAGAATTGTCCAAACGTCTTTCCACTTTGGCAGAACCCGCGGCGGACACCGCCCTCAACCCCATGCCGACCCCGCGCGTTGAAGTCGACGCGGCAGGCAGGCCTTTCCGCGCCAGACCCATTTGGCCCGGCGCTTCTGGTAGACCCGAAGCCCAATCGCGCCCGACAGCGCTGGTTACGGGCAGCAGCCTTCAGCAAGGCCCTGAAGCTCTTGGTCAACGTCTTCCTCCGCCGACTGATTGGGTTGAGGAAGAAGAAAAGGGGCCAAAGCCACCGCCCCAGCAAGTCATCGCCAAGCGGGCAAAGCGGCCCACAAAATAGTCCACAAGTTTTTAGGCGTTTGGCTGCTGCGCTTGCCAATTGGCAAGGCCTGCGAAACTCGCGAAAACACCCCACATCTGGGTCCTACGGAAGAGGGCGTCAAGACGGGGAGTAATGGTTTTGGGTCACGTCATTGTCGTGGGAAATGAAAAGGGCGGGGCAGGCAAGTCGACCTTGTCGGTTCATATTGCCGTGGCTTGTGCCATCTCGGGGTTGAAGGTTGCCGCCCTTGATCTCGACCGCCGGCAGCGCACTTTTGAGCGCTATTTCGAAAACAGGGCGCGCTGGTCCAAATCTAATGACGCAGACCTTCCCACGCCCGACTTCTTCTTTTTGACCAAGGCCTCAGCCGAGCGCCGCGATCAGGCCGAAGCGGAAGAAGTTGCTGCCACCCAAGCTCTGATCGCGCAGATGCGGGCGAGCCATGATATTGTGATCGTTGATGCCCCCGGTGCGGATACGCCTGCCTCGCGCGCAGCTCATGCTTGTGCGGATACCTTGGTAACGCCCTTAAACGACAGCTTTATCGATTTCGATTTGTTGGCCGAAATCGACCCAGTCACGGGCGATGTCGGAAAACCCAGCGTCTATGCCGAGATGGTATGGGAAGCGCGGAAACTCAAAGCTGCCGCCAAAGGTAAGCCGATTGATTGGGTTTTGATGCGCAATCGCTTGTCGCCGCTAGACGCCAAAAACAAGCGCCGTGTGGGCGATGCTTTGGCGGCTTTGGCCCAACGCATTGGCTTCCGCGTTGCCCCGGGCTTGTCAGAACGCGTGATTTATCGGGAAATGTTTACCGCTGGCCTGACGCTCTTGGACCTCACCGATGAAGGGGCCTCAGCCTCCTTTACCCTCAGCCATGTGGCCGCGCGTCAAGAGTTGCGCGATCTGATGCTGGCCCTCAAGCTGCCAAAGATTGAGGGCCAATCGGCGATTGGCTTTTAATCTGCCTTACGGCATGGGTGCACCGCGCGAGGCCACCAAAATCTGATACCATTCGTCGGGCGTCAAACGGATTTTGGCCACTTCGCGGGTCTCTAGGATACGCGTTGGATTTTGGGTACCGACCAAAGCAATCGGCTGACTTGGATGGGCAGCCACCCACGCGTAAGCCACCGACGTGCGCGAGACCCCATGCGCTGCAGCAACATGGTCGAGGGCTGCGATCACCGCTTTGGTGCGGGCATCATCGCCATCCTTAGCCAAGCGGCCACCGCCCAAAGGCGACCAAGCCAAAACCGAGGCACCAATCTCCATCGCAAGGTCTAATGTCCCGTCGGTCATGGCATCGAGCGCGAGGGACGAGAATTCAGGCTGGAACGACACGATATCGGTGTCGAGGTGGGCAGCCAATGCCCGGGTTTGCGCGACCGTATAATTGGAGATACCGAAAGTGCGGATTTTGCCGGCTTGGATCAGATGATCCACCGCGCGGGCGATTTCAGCGGGATGGGTCAAAAGGTCTGGACGATGAATCTGCCACAGGTCGAGATAGTCGCAATGGAGGCGGCGCAGCGAGGCCTCACACGCTTTGACCAAATAGTCATAGCTCGAATTATAGGGGGTCGGCGGGATAATGCCGCCCTTGCTGGCCAAAACCATTTTTGAGCGCAAACCAGGGGCTTGCTTAAAGACCTCACCCAAGAGGGCTTCAGCATCGCCAAATCCCTCCTGTGGGTTTTTGAAGCCGTAAATGTCGGCGGTGTCGAAAAAATTGATCCCCGCTTCAAAGACCGATTCCACAAGTTTTTGTGCAGCCTTCACCTCGATACCAGCAAAACGCCACATGCCCCAGCCGAGGCTCGTAATCATCAAATCGCTTTTGCCGAGGCGGCGCAGATGGGTTGGATCGATGGAGGACATAAACTCTTTTTCTTTCAGGTGAAGCGGAAAGGATAGGGTGGGTGTTCTAGCCCAACTTGCAACAGCCTCGCTAGCCATGCCATGTCACAGTCTGCATAAGGTGAGGTGCGCACACGCGCCGTGAAGGGGAGGTTTTCAATGCGCAAACGATCGATTTGGCTTGCAGCACTGGCAATTCCTCTTGTGGCTGTGATGGCGTGGCCAGCGCCGCCCCCTGTTAGCCACCCTTATTTTGCGGATATTCGGCCAGGTGCAGTGGAAAATATCGCCCATGGGGGTGGTCAAGGCCACGCACCGCCCGACACGCTGGAAGCCCTAAAGCTTGCCGACGAGATGGGAGCCGATGTGCTTGAAATCGATCTGCAACTGACCAAGGATGGCGTCTTAGTTTTGCATCATGACGATACGTTAGACCGCATTACCGACATGAAGGGCCCGATTGCCGCCAAGACCTGGGCAGAGTTGCAACAGGCTGATTCTGGCTATCATACCGTCATCAATGGCCAGTCCTTTCGTGGCAAAGGCATCAAGATCGCTCGTCTGGAACAGGCGTTTCAGCAATTTCCGGGTCGGCGCTGGGTCATTGAAATCAAAAATGACAATGAGGCGGCCAGTACCCGCCTTTGCCAATTGATCAGCGGGTTTGACGAAACCAATCGCGTGATTGTGGCCTCGTTTCATGATGGGGCGATGAGAACCTTCCGTAAGGCATGCCCAAACGTTGCCACGGCATATTCGATGGGGGAGGTCCGTCTATTTTTGATTGCCTCTCATCTGCGCCTGTCGCGCTTTGTTCACTCACCCGGAGTAGCCCTCCAGATTCCCACCCATGCAGCGGGCTTTGATTTGACCAACCGCCATTTTGTCGAGACGGCTAAGGCACGCGGGATCAAAGTCCACTATTGGACGATCAATAATCCCCAAGAGATGCGCCTGCTGATTGAAGCCAATGCGGATGGCATCATGACCGATTATGTGGATCGCTTCCAAAAAGCTTGGGCCTCCCCGCGCACTTAGAAATAGACCGGACTTGTGCTAGCGACGGCTTCTGACACGCAAGTTAGGGATAAATCTTGATGGAAAAGACCGCCCTTATCACCCATATGGCCTGTTTTGAGCACCGTCCGCCCGCTGGTCATCCTGAATCGCCCGAGCGTTTGCGTGTCGTGCTCGAAGCCTTGAATGAGACCGCTTGCCCCGATCTGATCCGCATTCAAGCGCCGCTTGGACAGATTGAAGATATTGCTCGGGTACATCCCTTGGCTCGAATTGAAGAAATCATCGGCCTAGAGCCCGCAGCAAATGCCCGCAGCTATCAGCTGGATCCAGACACCTATGTGTCGGCTGGCTCGATTGAGGCAGCCCAGCGCGCCGTAGGCGCTGTCATTGCCGGGGTAGATGGGCTGATGACGGGGGCGTTTGATCGGGCATTTTGTGCGACTAGGCCGCCTGGCCATCACGCCGAAGCAGCTAAACCCATGGGCTTTTGCATTTGGAACTCAGCCGCAATTGCTGCCCTTTATGCGCGCGAAACCTATGGCCTAAAGCGGGTGGCGGTTGTGGATTTCGATGTTCACCACGGCAATGGCAGCCAAGAATTGGCCGAACGCGACCCAGAGTTTTTCTATGCCTCCATCCATCAAGGCGGCATCTATCCGGGCTCTGGTTTTGCTGACGAGCGCGCAGCGGGTAATCTGGTCAATGTCCCAGTCCCGGCAGCCACAGCCAGTGCGGCGTGGCGGGCTGAAGTGGAAAGCAAGATCTTGCCCGCCTTGATCGACTTTAAGCCAGAAATCCTGATCGTATCGGCTGGTTTTGATGGGCATCGCCTTGACCCCTTGGCGGGTCTGAACCTTGAAACAGATGATTATCGCTGGGTCACTGAACGATTACTGGACGTTTCACAGGGAAAACTTGTATCGACTCTTGAGGGCGGCTACCACTTGCAGGCATTAGCTGCATCGGTTTTGGCGCATGTGCAGACTTTACAAACTTACAAAACACGCTCTGGGGGCGGATTAGCGGGTGTTTGAAACCAAATTGGATGATCTCGGATCACAGGCCGATTCGCGCGTGGCCCCACGCCCTGCGCCGCCTGTGGCATCGAGTGATACGCCGATGATCGTGATTGCGCGTCATGGAAGGCCCGCACTCAATCGGCACATCTGGATCAATGCGGACCAATATCTCGATTGGTGGGCGCAATATGATGCCGGTGGCTTGGCCGAAGGCCAAATCGTACCCAACGGCCTGATCCAAGCCTTGCAAGCGTGCAAAACGATTGTCTCCTCAACCCTGCGTCGCGCCTTAGAGACGGCCGCGATGGCAGCGCCAGGGCGCGAGCTGATTGTCGATCCCCTGTTTGTTGAGGCGCCCCTGCCACCGCCAGCCTTACCCGATTTCATCCTGTTCCGTCCGCGATTTTGGGGGGTGATCTCGCGCATCACTTGGTTCTTTGGCAATCATCGGGGCCAAGAAAGCCGTCAAGAGGCCGAACTTCGTGCCCAACGGGCCGCTGAATGGTTGATCGCAGAAGCAGAGAGATCTGGCAGTGTTGGGCTCTTGGCCCATGGCTGGTTTAACCGGATGATGCGGCCGCATTTATTGGCCCGGGGTTGGGTTTGTGTGTATGACGGTCGCGACTCTCACTGGTCGCACCGCGTCTATCGACCCAAGCCGCATTAAATCCTCTTGCCTCGTTGCCCATCAGTGTCGCACAGTCTAGGAAGAAATCGATAGAGGGATGTCGTAATGTCGGTTGAACCAGAATCCATGCAGGCAACGATTGCAGACTTAAGTTTTGAGGCTGCGCTTGAGGAGCTTGAGTCTCTCGTGGCGAAACTGGAATCCGGCCAAGCAAGCTTGGAGGAATCGATCAGCCTCTATGAGCGCGGGGCACTTCTCAAGGCCCATTGCGAAGATCGCCTGAAACGTGCCCAGATGCGGGTTGATCAAATTGTTGAAAGCCCACAAGGTGTTAGCCTTGAAGCTGCACGCATTGGATAAGGTCTAGGGGCATGGACCTGGCGGTCGATCTCGAAAAACGTCTCGAAGAAACAGCTGATCGCATCACGGTGGCTTTAGATACGTTGATTCCGCGTGTGCAAGGCCCAGAAGCCCGTTTGATGAGCGCGATGCGCTATGCGGCTTTGGGAGGGGGCAAGCGGCTGCGTCCCTTTTTGGTTTTGGAAACAGGCAGGCTATTTGGCGTTGATGAACGGTGTTTATTGCGTGTCGCAGCCGCGCTGGAGTGCATCCACACCTATTCTTTGATCCATGATGACTTGCCGTGCATGGATGATGATGATTTGCGCCGTGGACGGCCCACCGTCCATATTGCTTATGATGAAGCGACCGCGATTTTGGCGGGTGACGCGCTTTTGACGATCGCCTTTGAGATTTTGGCCGATCCCCAGACCCACGCAGACCCCAATATTCGTATTGCTTTGGTGGCTCGATTGGCTGAAGCTGCTGGCGCACGGGGCATGGTGGGCGGTCAGATGATGGATATGATCGCAGAGGAATTAGGCGATGATATTGCCGCCGTAACCCGGATGCAGCGCCTCAAGACCGGTATGTTGATCACCTATGCCGTCGAAGTGGGCGCTTTGATGGGCCGCGCCAGTGATGAGGCCAAGCATGCGCTTTCGGCCTATGCCCATGATCTCGGCCTTGCTTTTCAAATTACCGATGACATCTTGGACGCTGAAGGCAGTACTGAGGAAGTCGGCAAAGCCGTTGGTAAAGACGCGGGTAAAGGAAAAGCCACATTTGTGAGCCTTTTAGGCCTTGATGGCGCCAAACAGCGGGTTACTTTATTGGCAGATCAAGCTCGGGCCCATTTACAGATGTTTGGGGCACGCGCGCATTATCTGAACCAAATCATCGACACGATTACACAACGTCGTGCATAAGCCTGATATCACAGACTAGAATAGAGCTAAGTCGCTCTGTTTGAACATATAAGAATAGAAACAGATGCCGCCTCTCACACCTGCTCTCGACAAGATCAAATCTCCCAAAGACCTCAAAGGCCTCAATATTGGTGAATTGCGCGAAGTCGCTGATGAATTGCGCCAAGAAACCATTGATGCGGTCTCGGTTACTGGCGGTCATTTGGGGGCTGGGCTTGGTGTGGTGGAACTGACCGTTGCTTTGCACCATGTGTTGGACACGCCCAAGGATATTCTCATCTGGGATGTAGGCCATCAGGCCTATCCACATAAGATTTTGACTGGACGACGGGACCGCATTCGCACCTTGCGCCAAGGCGGGGGGTTGTCTGGTTTTACCAAACGGACCGAGAGCGCCTATGATCCCTTTGGTACCGCCCATGCGGCTACCTCTATCTCTGCAGCCTTGGGCTTTTGTGCAAGCCGGGATTTGCAAGGGGGCGACAATAATGTCGTCGCTGTGATTGGTGATGGCTCGATCACGGCAGGCATGGCCTATGAGGCGATGAATAAGGCGGCTGAAACCAGCAAGCGTCTGATCGTCATTTTGAATGACAATGATATGTCGATTGCCCCACCTGTGGGGGGGATGAGCCATTATCTGGCCCGTCTTGTGTCCGGGACTGGCTACCGCACCTTACGCAAAGTTGGCAAACAGGCCGCGTCGGTGTTTCCAAAGCCCCTGCAAGAAGCCGCCCGTAAGGCCGAAGAATTTGCCCGCGGCATGGCAACAGGGGGTACTTTCTTCGAAGAACTCGGCTTTTATTATGTCGGCCCCATAGATGGGCATGACTTAGAAGCCTTGGTCCATGTGCTGGAAAACGCCAAGAAGATCGAGGACCGGCCGGTTCTGGTTCATGTCGTAACCCAAAAGGGTAAGGGCTATCTGCCTGCCGAAGCTGCTGACGACAAATATCATGGCGTGGTCAAATTCAATGTCGTGACAGGCGAACAAGCCAAGGCCAAACCAAATGCACCCAGCTATACACGTGTGTTTGCAGACGCTTTGGTGAAGCTGGCGGAAGCCGATAATAGGATTGTCGCCATTACCGCAGCTATGCCTTCGGGCACGGGCCTTGATGTGTTTGGCAAAGCGTTTCCTGCCCGCACCTATGATGTGGGGATTGCTGAGCAGCATGCGGTGACCTTTGCTGCAGGCCTTGCAGCGGATGGCATGAAGCCTTTTGCCGCCATCTATTCCACCTTCCTGCAGCGCGGCTATGACCAAGTTGTCCATGATGTGGCGATACAATCTTTGCCCGTGCGCTTTGCGATGGACCGGGCAGGGCTTGTGGGCGCGGATGGTCAAACCCATGCCGGCAGTTTTGATATTGGCTTTATGGGGGCTTTACCCGGCATGGTGTTGATGGCGGCTGCCGATGAGGCAGAGCTGGCGCTAATGACGGCCACGGCCGCAGCCATTGATGATCGCCCCAGCGCCTTCCGCTACCCACGCGGCGAGGGGGTTGGTGTAGAAATTCCCCACATTCTGACGCCGTTAGAGATCGGCAAAGGGCGCATCGTCCGCGAAGGCGGCGCCGTGGCCATCCTATCCTTTGGCACCCGTTTAAGCGAAAGCTTAATGGCGGCAGAACAACTTGCTGCCATGGGTCTGCCAACAACAGTTGCCGATGCCCGCTTTGCAAAACCGCTTGATCATGATCTGATCCGGCAATTGGCGCGCCACCATGAAGTGCTGATCACGATTGAAGAAGGCGCCGTGGGTGGCTTTGGGGCCTTTGTGCTGCACTTCCTTGCAGGCGATGGCCTACTGGATCGCGGGCTGAAAGTGCGGACCCTGACTCTGCCCGACATTTTCCAGGATCATGATAAGCCAGAATTGCAATATCGCCTGGCAGGTCTGGATGCCGAGGGGATCGTACAGGCGGTGCTACAGGCTTTAGGGCGTGAGGCCAAAGTTAGCGATGGTGGGCTGCGGGCCTAAGGCCCGTCCACGACGCTTAGACCTTGATGAAGATGTTCTTCCGGTAAAGGAGCCACATCAAGAACAACCATAGGCCAATGAAGCAGATGGCAAACAGAAGTGAAGCATTCATAGGGCTCGCCAAAGGCGCAAACACGCCCTCATAAATCGTGACTTTGAGCGAGATGAGCTTGCCGTCTGGCGCGGTGCTTCCAGGCACCATGTTCAAGACCCGCCCCAACATGCCAGAGCCGACAAAAAGCGCCAGCGCATTGACGCCAAAAATCACAAAGGGCTTGGTCCACCACGTGCTGCCCTTAATGTCGATCAACCAATAGCACACACCTAAAACACACATCGCCATGCCCGACATAAAGACTGCATAGGACGAGGTCCAAATCGGTTTGTTAATCGGGAACAGGCCGCCCCACATCCACCCCAGCGTCAAGAGCACAAAACCCCATACCAACATCTCTGCCACTTTGGCGTCATTGGACTTCGGCGACTGGATTAACTGCCCCGTCAAAACCCCAAACAAACAGGTCGCGATCGAGGGCAGGGTGGAAAGCAGGCCTTCGGGATCATAATGGGGGGAGCCTTTCCACATATGTGGGCCCAAAACCAAGCGATCAATCAGACCGGAAAAATTGCCCTCGGGGCTCAGATCGCCGCGTCCGCCCCAGATCATCAAGCCCCAATAGCCCAAAAGCAGCACAAAGGCCGCAATCAACAGTCCGCGCGGCCGCAGCCATAAGAATAGGACCGAAGCGAAGAAGAAGCATAAGGCCAAGCGCTGCAATACGCCCATGATCCGCATGTCGCTAATCTGGATCCACTCCCCCTTCATCCAATTGTAAAAGGGGAAAAGGGCCAGAAACAAACCCAAGCCAAAGAGTGCCGCGGTGCGCCGCGCCAATTGTAGATAGAGGTCCAAGCCTGCTTGGCCTGCCGCGCGCCGTCGTTCCAGCGCAATGGGAATGGCAATCCCCATAATGAAGATGAAAAAGGGGAAGATGGTGTCGGTAAAGGTCCAGCCATGCCAAGCCGCATGTTCCAAGGGCGGATAGATGGCGCTCCAAGTTCCCGGATTATTGACTAAGACCATCGCACCGATAATCGCACCGCGAAAAACATCCAGTGAAATGAGGCGATTAGCGGGCAAAGACATAGGCGAGAAGTCTCAAAAAGTCAGGTTGAACGATACAGAGTATCCACGGGTAGGTGGCCTAGGTCGCATAGAATGCTGGCTACAGAAAGGTGGCACAGCTGGCTTTGCCCTGTCGATAGGGTCACGTTTTCGCGATGCAGTTGCCTTTGGCTTGGGTTACAAGCTGACGTTTGCGTTAAGGTCATGCGGTTCAAGGCGAATTGTGCTTGATCCCACCGCACTTCGCACTATGATCTTCTCCAAGCGGCAGCATCCGGCGAGAAGGATGCGCTAAACGGGAGCGTCCAATGAATCTTGCTTTTACCGATGAAGATATTGCCTTTCGCAACGAAATTCGCACCTTCATCGAAGAAAACTACCCAGCGCGTTTGCGGGCCTTTGCTGACCGCGACGATATGGGAAAAGAAGACTTCCTCGAATGGCACCGCATTTTGGGGGCTCGGGGTTGGTCGGCTCCGGCGTGGCCAACCCAGTATGGCGGTCCCGGTTGGGGCCCGACGCAGCGCTATATCTTCGGTGAAGAACTTGCTCGCGCTCAGACGGTGCCTATCCTGCCGTTCGGCATCAATATGGTCGGCCCGGTGATCTATACATTCGGGACTCAGGAGCAGAAGGACCGCTTCTTGCCCCCCATCCTGAAGGGTGAGGAATGGTGGTGCCAGGGTTATTCTGAACCCGGTTCGGGCTCTGACCTTGCCAGCCTCAAAACCAAGGCAGAGCGCGATGGCGACTATTACATCGTCAATGGTCAAAAGACTTGGACGACATTGGCCCAGCATGCCGATTGGGGCTTCTTCTTGGTACGCACCAAGCATGACGGCAAGCCACAGGAAGGCATCTCTTTCTTGCTGATCGACATGAAGACACCCGGCATCACGGTCCGCCCCATCATCACCATTGATGGCGGCCATGAAGTCAATGAAGTGTGGCTTGAAAATGTCCGCGTGCCTGTCGCCAATCTGGTTGGCCAAGAGAACATGGGCTGGACGTGCGCGAAATTCCTGTTGGCGCACGAGCGGTCGGGCATTGCCGGCGTTGCCCGCTCTAAAGTTGGCGTCAAGCGCCTGAAGGAATTGGCCCGTGCAGAAACGATGGACGGGGCCAGCCTGATTGAAGATCCAGAATTCTCACGCAAGATCGCTGAGCTGGAAATCGATCTGACCACGTTGGAAATCACCGAATTGCGCACTTTGGCGCGCGAGCAAGCAGGCAAGGGCCCCGGCCCTGAATCCTCTATCCTGAAGATCAAGGGGACCGAAATTCAGCAACGCTTGACGGAGCTGGCCATGGAAGCGGTTGGTAATTATGCCGCCCCCTATGTGCGCGGTTTCCGCGGCGATGGCGACAATATGGCCGTTGGCCCCGATTATGCGCATTGGACCGCACCAAACTATTTCAACATGCGCAAGACTTCGATTTATGGCGGGTCAAACGAAATCCAGCGCAACATCATCGCCAAGATGGTATTGGGGCTTTAGGCTTTTCCGTATGTTATCGACCAAAGGCCAGAGCCTCGGCTCTGGCCTTTTTGTTCGGTGAGTTGCCTCCTCGCTGGGTGTAATGCGTTCCATCAGGAATGCACCAATTCAGTCGCAGCGGTCTTGGGCTCGGATTCTTCGTATCCATTCGGCGAGGGCCACGGCGTGGCTTAGGGCG
>NZ_NCSQ01000153.1 GCF_002105465.1 Aquidulcibacter paucihalophilus | reverse complement strand
GGAATCCTTTCGATTCACAAAACTCGGGAAACGCTCTAGAATCGATCTGCAACTATCAGTTTCTTCAAGCCTCTCGCCAATTGAATCTAGGCATACGTCGACCTCATCGGGCTTAAATGGCTTGTTCCAATTATCGTACCCAAGTCGGAAGGCAGCTCAGAGAAGGAGGGCGTTACCCCAAATGATCCAAGCTGACATGATTGCTTCTATGGTTTGGGTGTATTGATTTGAGTGGTTACTATTGCAGTTGCCGTCGGGCGGGCAGGGCTTGTTTTGGCGAGCTAGGGATATCATGTCTCACCGCAATCATCTCTAGAAAAGACCGGTATGGTTACGAGGTCTGGTCAGTTTTGCCCTGAGTCAAGGGTGGACGCCCGAGGGATCATGAAGCAATGATTTCCGCGAGCACAAACCCATAATATCTGCCATGATTTGGTTATGTAAGCGATCTCGTTGCTGTTCGCTTACCAACTCGACCCCTTGTCCAACTGTAGTGAAAGACACCGCAAGTGGAGCCAGGTCTCCAATAGTCGCTCGACTTCGCCCCGTGACATTTATTGGCGCGTATTATGTCAATATGTTCATTTGAAGCAAATTGGCTGGTGGATTGGCTTGCCATTTTGGCTATTTGAGGCGAGAGATTACCCATGGCTTCTGCAAACTTCTCAACTTTACCTTTGCCTTCCGATACATCCGGAGACGGTCGCCGTGCGCGTAGCCGAACCAGTCGCGATAAGATTGTAGCGGCAGTTCTGCACTTGATTGAAGGTGGTGACTTATCGCCGAGTGCGGCACGCGTGGCCGAGGTGGCCGGTGTTGGGTTGCGGTCGGTCTTCCGCCACTTCGACGACATGGACAGTCTTTATCAGGAAGTCAGTGAGCGGGTATCAGCCCAAGTAATGCCGCTGCTTCGGGAGGCTGTGATTGGGGCCACTTGGAAAGAACGGCTGGTCCGCATTGTCGAGCGACGCACATCAATATTTGAGCGCATACACCCATTCCGGCTTTCCGCCAGCCTTAAGCGCTTTCGATCAGCGTTTTTAACCGAAGAATATCGCCGCACCCTGGAACTGGAAGCTGCGACAGTAGAAGCCTTGCTACCACCGCATATTCTAGCGGATCAGGTCAGCACACGAAGCATCAAAGTCATTCTGAGTTTCCAAAATTGGCATGCCTTACGGTTCGAGCAAGATTTATCAATTCAGGAAGCGCGAGAAGTTGTTTCGCGTCTGCTGGGAGATATCATCTCAAAACTGGCAGATTGATAGCGCCTCAAAAAATCGCCACAGCATGGCTCTTCATAGACCCAACTCACTCCAGCGCTTCAGGTAGATTTTGAACCAAGGCGCATAGTTTTGCGGATTTGCGATGGCATCTAGTTTTAGCTCGCGCACATCCGTCCAACGAATATCCGCCACTTCGTCAGGGGCCAAGTTAAAGTCGAGGTTCTGCTGCGGCACATCAGCTCTGAAAACTTGGACGCGCTCATGCTCGATCAGATTGTTTGAAACTTCTGCATAATATTCAATTACTTGTGCAGCTTTAAGCTCCAACTTGATGCCTAGCTCCTCATGCAGTCTGCGGCTTGCGCTTGATTCCGGTGCTTCATTCCAGTGAGGGTGTGTGCAGCATGTATTCGCCCAGAGGCCCCCACAATGATATTTGCTTTTCGCGCGTTTTTGGATCAGCAAATTAGGACCACAAAACACGAACACCGAAACGGCCAAATGAAGGGTGCCGTCTTGGTGCGCCTTCAGTTTCTCGATTGGAAATAAAAGACCATCTATCCCGATGGCTGGAATGATGGGCTGAATTGGTGCGGGTTCATGTTTCATTGAGAGATGCCAATCAACTGGGGTCTCTGAGAGATGGCTCACTTCGTCGACTCCCATGATGTTGGTCTTAAATCGGTATCCTTTGGCGAGCTAGGATTTGGTTTCCGCAAGCCTTTACTGGGTGAAGCCCACCGCCATAAGGCAGCGTCTTGAACTGGCAATACCATGAAGAAATGTTCCAACAAAGCCAATGCAGTCAAAGTAAACAGCAATATGAAGCCAGTCGCCATTGCTGAGCCCTCAGGGGCATGGTCCGCTTGAGTCATTAGCCAGGCACAGAGGATTAGCGAGCCGACTACCGAGATAGGCATCAATGCATTCATTGGCCGCTTGGGTAAATAGGACTTGAGGTGTTCCAAATGGGCAGGGAAAAACTCGTCCGTCAGGTTTGGCACACCCAAAAAGATATTCAGTTTTGCGCTGATCCGCATAGTAAATAAAACCCCGAAAGTCCAAGATGCAACCTGATTAGGTTGACCCCATGTCAACCCAATAAGGGCTAACAGCGTAAGAAAAATCGCAATCTCATGATGGATGACGGTTAGGGTTGCATACTTAAAGCGAACCCAACCTTTTGCATCGGCAGGGCATGCCGCAGGACGGGGACCAGTTATCTTACCCATCAAGAAACTCGCTTCATGCCAGCCCCATATGCACAACGCACAGCCAGCTGCAAAGTATGCAGCTGAGCTTGTGTCTTGGTCGGCCGTAATGATAACGCCCCCGGTGGCCAAGGCGAGGACTAAGGCGAACAGACTTAGGGCCGTGCCATAATTCTTGGGTGGCAAGCGCACAAGCAAGAGAATTATTCCGGTGCTGAACCACCAAGCGAATACCGTCGTTATTATAGGCACAGACAAGGCGGCAAGGTCCATTAGCAACCTCCCACTCTGCAAACGAGGCCACTTGCAGGCGCCATTAACGGGACCCAGGTTCAGCCAAAAAGCGGGCGAAGGCACCTTCATTGGTCGGCCCAAAGGCGCGCAGGTCTATTTCCTTTCCCGTCGTTGGATCTGACATCGTCAACCGCTTGTTGGGATAACGAGACAGATTGAACGGTACCTCGGCACCAATCTTACGCAATTTTCGGTCGCGAACAAAACCGCGCATCACGGCTCGAATAAAGGCATCCTCACCGGGGGCAATTGTATCAATCGTCGCGCCAGTATCAGCATTCAGAACAATGACCGATCCATCTGGTTCGTCATTGAAGCGCATTTTAAGGAGCTGGCTTGGAATAGGTGCTGAAACAATGGCGTCGGTGGGGGGGTTAAGATTCTGATACCGGCCTACGGCTGCGGCGGTTAGCGATAAGGCGATCAAGCTACCTGCAGCGAACAAAGCTCCCTTTGGGAACGGTTCATGGTCGATCGCGCTCATGTGTAAATTCCTTCAGTTGGGCTGGGTGCGGTTAGGTAGTGTTTGACCCGCTCCATCCGAGTGAAGCGGGCCATAACTTGTATTGCTAGGCGAGGGCAGGTTCTGCACCCACACCGCCTCCTCTTGTGGCTTGAGACTTTTCATCGACCCTAGGCGCGGTCGCATGAGATTGTTCATGTGTCTGCCTGAGGGCCTCTGCGAGAACCGCCGCTGCGCGTGTGGCGTCACGCAGACATCGGAGCGAAGGTTGGGGTTGCGAAATAAAGCCTGGACGCGCATGTGGCCATAACAAGACAATCGAGATCTTGTTGGGCTTCACCAATTGCAATGCGACATCGCCGCTGCCATCCGCCCTTTTGTTCACGGCAGCGCTTTCAATAATCTTGTATGGGATATTGATGGCCTTCGTGAGCGCAGCACCGAACCGCATTACCAAGCGGCGGTTAGTCAGTGTATAGACCGTTGTGCGGCTATTCAGATAAGCCAAGCCAACCAAAAGGCCTACACCCACGATGGCAATTGGCGCAACCCAAATGGCCGCCAGAAGTGCTGTGACCAAGTCTTGGCCATTAGCTGTACTGTCGACAATACGCCATGCCATTAGCAAAGCGAAATAGACAGCAACCCAATCCACCCGAAAAACCCTTCTGGCCATAAGGGTCCAATCTGGCTCTCCCTGCCACAGGATGGTTTCACCCGGTGGCAGATCATTGGGGAGCCCGCGAATGGGCTCAAAGTCGTGTTCGACACTCATATTGCAGGCTCCGAGCGGGCAGGTGTAGAGTAGAGATAGCCAGCCCCAAAATACCCGACGATCTTTTCTTCTTCGAGCAGAGTCACCTGGTCTGGGTTGGCCAATGTTGGCGCTCCAGCAACTTGGCTGCCCAAAACGGCGTCCAAACGAACACGATTTAAGTTCTTTTGCACGACGCACATAGTCATGGGTACGAGCACATGCTTGGCAGCCCCCCCTTCCGAAGTGACATCAACTTCAAGGTAGCGGACAAGAAACTCGGCTCGGTCTACCCAAATATCCTTGATAATGCCGCCAGTTGCGCCGTCGAGCCCGACCAATGCCATACCCCGCAAGTCCGGGTCCTTCTTGTCTATGGAATAATCTGTTGCAATGCGCAGTGGGGCCAAACGAGTTGTTCCATGGTTGGTCATGTCAGGCTTATCTGCCCGCATGGCATATGAGCCCGGGCCAATGCCTGATGTCAGAGGATTGCCATCGGGCTCAATGGGCGATCCTGACCAAGCTGCTGTCCGCTTGAATTGGGTTGCATGGGTGTCGCGCGAATTGTCAGGTTTCACCAATTTGCTGCCGTCTGGCAGATTATAGGTCTTGGGTAGTGCGCGGAAAAAAACACCAGGTGTTGGCTCTAACTCGCCCGTGACGTCATGTTCAAGTGGAAATCCCTCGCGTCGACCTTCACGCAAGAGATAAAGTACCAGCATGAGAAAAAAACCAAAGAAGACATAGAGAACTATCTCTGTGACATCCACGGTCCCCGCGAAATAATAGTTATACATGTCACTTCTCCATCGTAGTTAGAGGGTCGGGAATTCGGCAAGCCCAAAACGGTGCTCTCCGTTATTTGTGAGTTCCTGTGCTTCACGAATTTTCGATGCGCCCGGCGCATGCTTGGCGAGCGGACCGATCGCCACCAGTGCTGCGAACAGCAGCCCAATTTCCAAATGATAGACGAGACCGTAACTGGTCACTTGTCCACTGAAAGCGGGGCCAAGCGCACCCGAACCTGATAATTGTGTGCCAAGATCGCGGATGCCGCCTCCCAGTGCAATACCAATCCCAGCCGCCGTTGCCTGAACGCCACCCCAGGCCCCAAGTGCAAGTCCAGACTGTTGGCCATCCCGCGCCAATGCCATGGCCGCCGTTAGGGTCCCGACAGAAAAGAGCCCGCCTCCAAGTCCAATACCTATAACACCCAAACAAAAAAGTGGCGTTAGAGAGATTGCGCCAGACAGGATGACGCAAGCGAAAGCCACAATTCCAATCAGTGCGCCATACCCAGCAAGCCGATGGGCTTCACCTTCCTTGTTGAGTTGCTGGGCAGCAAATGCGAAGCCGGTTAAGGTGCCCGCCGCCCATAGGGCGGTCAAAGCAGTGGTCGAACCCACATTCATGCCGAGAACTTCAGCTCCATAGGGCTCAAGCAAAACATCTTGCATGGCAAATGCCCCCGCCCCGAGGCCAGTTGCGACCAAGAGGCGTAGGGTGCGACCTTGCTGCATCAGCGAGTTCCACTGTTCTCTAAAGACCGGGCGGACCCGGTCTGGAGCGGTAAGCGCGGGATTTCGAGCTTCTTGCTTCCAGACCGCAACCGTATTCAGGATCATCGAAACTAAAGCGGTACCTTGAATAACTTGGATCAGGCGAATGGCATCAAAATCGACCAATAAGCTGCCCAAAACCAAAGACGAAATCAGCATGCCGACTAGCAGCATGAGATAAAGTAGGGCCACTACCCGAGGCCGCGTTTCGTCTGTTGCAAGGTCTGTTGCTAGAGCCAAACCAGCAGTTTGAGTGGTGTGCATCCCAGCACCCACAAGGAGAAAGGCAAGTGCTGCCCCGATTTGGCCAATGATAACCGGTCCTTGCCCGTCACCCGATAGGATCAAAAGCGCGAACGGCATGATTGCTAGGCCGCCAAACTGAGCCAATGTGCCCAAAAAAATATATGGCGATCGGCGCCAGCCGAGATAGGATTTATGCGTATCAGACTTAAAGCCGATCAAGGCACGAAAAGGCGCAATCAATAGAGGCAGCGACACCATCAGCGCTACGAGAGTTCCGCTAACGCCCAACTCTACAATCATCACACGGTTCAAGGTTCCGGTGAGCAAGACAGCTGCCATGCCCGTCGTGATTTGGAAAAGCGACAAACGCAATAGACGGCTAATGGGCAAGTCATCACTGGCAGAGTCTGCAAATGGCAGCATGCTGACGATCAAATTGCGCCATGCAATAGCATTCTTTTCGGCTTCCTGGGTCATGATTGGTTCCTCACCAATCGAGAGCCTGTCGATGCTGTGGAAACAGCAGTTTGCGGGGTGCCGTTGTCAATATCGACCTTTCGCCCTTCAAGCCGTGCCACACGCAGCTTCCAAAGAAACTGCGCCGCATTGATCACATAAGTACCGTAAGCCGCTACGGCGATGTAGACTTGTTGTTGCGGCGTCCACCATCCCTTGAGAAGCGCAACGACATAAAGTGTCTGCAGCGCGAGAACCAACATGGAAAAGACATCTTCCCAAAAAAATGCTTCCACGAAGAGCCACTCGTCGAAAACCACCTTTTCCCAGATCGAGCCTGTGATCATGATCGTGTACAGTAGAAACGTTTTTGCGAGGATGGATAGTGTTGCCGCTTCATACCCATTGCCAGTGACCAGATAATTGGCCACCAGAGCCATGCTGATCAGGAATACCAAAAATTGTAATGGAGCCAAAATAGCCTGCACCATGGTCCAGGGTGTGGCATCACGTCGCGCCCTTTGATCAGGGGTGTAGAGGGGCTTTCTTGACGGTTTAGACCGTTGTGCGGCCACAGATGGTGTCAGACTGACAGGTAGATTAGACAAAACACAGTCAACCCCTGCTTGAACCGCACTGAAAACTTCACCTTTTTTGACCTGATCACCTAGCGCACCAAGCTCAACGGCGGACGCGCCTTCGCACTCGCAATATGTATGCGAAGTCGTTGAATTTGATATGATCTTCAAGGATTTCATCCGGATTTTTCCATGGTCCGGAATTGAAATTGCCCGCACCACTCCGCAGTTTCGCACGCCCCCCTTGATTGTCAAGCATTTTGGACGCCTAATTAAACTGACACTTTTTGACATTTGGGGGTAAAAAAATTAAATTCCCTATGGCTCATATTGAATCTTCGTGTAAGTTGACAAAACCAGAGGTCAGCAAAGCTTTGCCAAAAAGGCGTCTGCACTGGTTTATGATGACCTGCTGATTGTTCCCTTCTTGGGGCTGGCAATTCTAGCAGGGGGCAGCGCGTAGCTGGACGCGCACGAGACGGTGTGACTCCGAAGACAATCTGGAGAAGCAAATGCCCAATCAAGACACCTTGGAGCACCTGGATCCCAGAAGCCATGGCCAAGAGGATCAAGCTCAGAATACATCGCCCCAGCACTCCGGCGACAAATCCACCGACTTAAAGATTATGGAGCTATTGGCTCAAATGGTCGAAGGGGATATCATCCCGCGTCTTATGCTAGCACACAAAACCCACCGCGAACAAAACCAAGGTAAAGCTGCTGGGAAAGTGCTTGGCCACACTGCGGTGGTGGATCTGGCCCACATTCTTCTGACCCATGAAGTTGATGATGTAGAGTTGATCATGCACGCCTATCTCAGCTCTGGGATGCATTTAGATGAAATCTACGTCGACCTCATGGCCCCAGCTGCTCGTCACTTGGGAGAGATGTGGGAGAACGACACAGCTACGTTTGCCGATGTGACGATTGGTCTTGGGCGGATGCAGACGCTTCTGAACCGCCTTAGCGATTCCTATCGAAACCAGGAAGAAGTCCGAGATGACCTTGCCTCCGGCCTTTTTGTGACACCGGCGGGTGAAATGCACAGTTTCGGCATCCGCATGGTGGACGAATTGTTTAGGCGCGCCGGGTGGAGAACCCTCTGCGAGCCCAATTCACGGATTAACGACGTCTTAGCGATGGTTGCCAGTGAGGGCTTCCACATCCTCGGAATCGGCATTTCAACCGAGTCACAAGTCCCTTTTGTGCGGGAATTGATCCGCCAAGTACGAAAAGTCTCACATAATCGCCACATTCTCGTGTTGGTTGGTGGAAGCTACATTGTTGGGCGGCCTGAGTTGGCAGCAAGCATCGGAGCCGATTTTTCTGCTAGTGACGGCAGAGAAGCTATCGCAATCGCCGAAACAGTCATATACGAGCACTCCCACAGGCATTAGCCGTCTATGCTAGTTTCAAGGTTATCAACGCGCACATGGAACATCGCTCTCCCAATCAAAACTTTGGTCCATTGCTGCAGCCTGCGGCACTCGGTGACTTGGAGGCTTCGATTGCGGTTAAGGTGCTTGCAGCAGGTGGCGATGTTGCAATTGTGCTTGATCGTGATGGTGTGATTTGTGACCTCGCGGTCGGCAATTCAGATTTGCAACTGGATGACTTTGAAAGCTGGGTCAATAAGCCATGGTCCGATACTGTCACCCAGGATAGTCGTCCGAAAGTTGAGGAAATGCTGCGGGATGCAGCTTCTGACAAGGCAATTCGTTGGCGCGAGTTGAATCACCCGTCACGGCGGGGTGACTCTGTTGCGCTGCGTTATGTCGCGGTCGGTACGGGTGATGATGGCCGAATTATCGCTATTGGTCGCGATCATCGAGCTGCGTCTGTATTGCAACAACGTTTGTTACAAGCCCAGCAATCGATGGAGCGTGACTACGCGCGCATGCGCACTTCAGAGTCGCGGTACCGAATGCTGTTCCAGTCAACCAGTGAGGCTGTGTTGATCATTGACGGCTCGACTCGCCGGGTCGCTGAAGCCAATCCTGCGGCTGACCGCTTGATCGGTGGCGACGGATCCCTTGTTGGCAAACCGTTTTCGCGCCTCTTTGCCGTGCAGAGCCAAGAGGATGCGGCATCGCTTCTCTCTGTCGCTCAGGCCTCGACAAGTCGCACGGCTCCACAATCAAACTTAACGTCAAACGGTTGTCAATTGAATGTGACTGCATCCTTGTTTCGTCAGGATCGTAGCATGCATTTCCTGGTTCGGCTGGTTCCTGTGGAACGGTCAGAGCCGATTATCGTGGACAGCAACCACAGAATGTTGGCCGCGATCAATCTTCTGCCTGATGGGTTGGTCGTTACGGATCGGGATTTGAATATTCTGACCGAGAACTCTGCCTTTTTGGATCTTGTCCATTTACCGACGCCTGAACAAGCAAATGGGGAATCTCTGGCACGCTTCCTCGGCCGCCCCGGGGTTGATCGGAACATTTTGCTGGAAAATTTGGTGAAGTACGGCGTCGTCCGCAATTTTCCAACGGTATTGCAAACCCAGTTCGGTGAACTGGAAGATGTAGAGGTTTGTGCTGTCTCAGTGCCAGAGGGCGATGATGGCTTTTATGGTTTCAGCATCCGCCGTGTAAGCCGCCGTGAGATGGAGCGTGGACAGCAGCCTTTGGAGTTAGTTCGCTCGCCAGCGGATATGAGTGAATTGGTTGGTCGGGTTTCTTTGAAGGAGATCGTTCGCGACACCACGGATTTTGTCGAAAGGCTATGTATCGAGGCTGCGCTCGATTTGACAGGCAATAATCGAGCTTCTGCTGCTGAGATTTTAGGTGTCAGCCGTCAAAGCCTATATTCGAAGCTTCACCGTTTTGGGATTGGCAATTTTGAAGACGATCCCCAATAGGGGCTAGCCTGCTTCTCGCTGATGCATGCGGCATTAAGTAGCCAAACTCATGATTGAGGGGGGCTCTTTCGTGTGTGTTTTGTTTGTGTGCATTGAAATTGATATGTTTTTTGAGATTAATGTCAACGTATATTGGTGTCGAATTTAATTGACACTTTTGAGTGTCCAACATAGGTTTGCCCTATGAATGAGACAGCCGCCCCCTTGGCAAGATCAAATCTACCGGCCCCTAAAGCGGTGCTGGAGCTGTTTAAGCCCATCACATGGTTCGCGCCAATGTGGGCTTTTATGTGCGGAGTTGTTTCTTCAGGTGCCCCCTTCTCTGAAAAATGGACGTTGGCTCTAGCGGGTGCGATCTTGGCCGGGCCAATGATTTGTGCCACTAGCCAAGCAGTAAACGATTGGTTTGATCGCCATGTTGATGCTATCAATGAGCCCAATCGGCCTATCCCATCAGGAAGAATTCCTGGCCGCTGGGGTCTGTGGATTGCCGTGATTTGGACCGTTGTGTCCTTGATCTTTGCGTCTACGTTAGGGGTTTGGGTCCTTGTGGCTGCAACGCTTGGTATTGTCCTCGCCTGGATATACAGCGCCCCACCCTTAAGGCTCAAGCAGAGCGGCTGGTGGGGGCCTGCCTCGGTTGGCTTTTCGTACGAGGGCCTTACATGGTTCACGGGTGCGGCCGTTGTGTCTCAGGCCCTGCCTGACCCAAAGATTTTGCTGCTTGCCGGGCTTTATGCTGCGGGTGCGCATGGGATCATGACGCTAAATGACTTTAAGGCCGTCGAAGGAGACCGTCAGCTGGGCCTTCGATCCTTACCGGTTGTGATGGGAGTCGATCGTGCCGCACGCTTTGCGTGTCTTTTCATGGCCGTGCCTCAAGTGGTCGTTATCTGCTTGCTCGTGAACTGGGGGCTATTGCTTTATGCCGGCGGGGTCTTGATCGCTCTAATCGCACAGGTTGCGCTGATGCGCCGGCTCTTGAGCGACCCACTAAAGCATACACCTTGGTATAATGCCACCGGAACCAGCCTCTATGTGTTAGGTATGTTGGTCAGTGCCATTGGTGTTGGTTCCCTGCTTGGAGGACACCCATGACTGAAACCATTCACAAGCCGCTGGATTGGTTTGGCATTGCGCGTCTTGGGCTAGTGCAAAGTGCACTTGGTGCCGTGGTCGCGCTGACAACTTCGACGTTGAATCGGGTAATGGTTGTGGAAATGGCTACGCCCGCGATGCTGCCGGCTGCCTTAGTTGGATTGCATTTTGCTGTTCAGATTACCCGACCTCATTGGGGCTACGGTTCAGATTTGGGCAGTCGTCGTACGCCTTGGATCATAGGAGGAATGGCTTGTTTGTGTTTGGGAGCGCTCGGGGCAACCGATGCCGCGCTCATGATGGCCACCACACCCTCGCTTGGCATCTTCATCTCTGTCCTCGCCTATCTTATGATCGGCATGGGGGTAGGGGCGTCAGGGACATCGCTTTTGGCTCTTTTAGCGACCCGTGTCGCGCCAGACAGGCGGCCAGCTGCGGCTTCGATTACTTGGATTATGATGATCCTCGGGATCGTGATTTCCTCGATTGTTGTCGGCAAGCTAATCGACCCCTTTAGCTCCCAAGCTTTGGCTTTTGCGGCGACCTGGGTGGCGGGGTGTGCTTTCTTGATAACCTTGGCCGCAGTTCATGGGGTTGAGTTGCCGGTAGGTGCCAAGTTGCTGGCAGATGAACCCTCGACAAACGAGGGCCCATCGGTTCCGTTCAGACAGGCTGTTAGGGAGATTTGGGCTGAGCCTTTGGCCCGAAATTTCTCAATTTTCGTCTTTGTTTCGATGCTCGCTTATAGCGCGCAGGACCTGATTTTGGAACCGTTTGCCGGCTTGGTATTCCATATGACGCCTAGCCAATCGACTCAGATGTCCGGCATTCAAAACATGGCCGTCTTGTTGGGCATGATTTTGACCGGCGCGATTGGCGGGCGCGCTGCGCGGTCAGGGAAAAGCTGGATGGCGGCGTGGGCGATTTTTGGTTGCCTAGGTTCCGCTCTTGCGCTTTTGGGCCTTGCCGCCGCGGCAGAGGTTGGACCAGGCTGGCCACTTATGCCCACTGTGTTTGCCTTGGGCTTCGCCAATGGGGTTTTTGCCGTTTCGGCTATCGGCTCCATGATGGGATTGGCCGGCCATGGGCAAAAGTCCCGAGTTGGAATTCGGATGGGTATTTGGGGTGCCGCGCAGGCGATTGCCTTTGGGGTTGGCGGGTTCTTTGGGGCAGTGGGCATCGATGGTCTGCGCGCTGTTTTGCCAGAGACAGGTCACGCCTTCCTCGTTGTGTTTTTGATTGAGGGCGCGCTGTTTTTGGTCTCAGCCTACCTCGCCAGTCGTCTTGGGTCTTCCGAACGCCCGGTAAATGTAAATGCTGATGAAGGCGAATCTGCCTCCTCCCCATTAATGGGGCATGCTTCCACTTTGACATAAGGATAGGGTCATGACCCAAGCATCAGACTTTGAAGTGATCGTAATTGGTGGTGGTCCCGCGGGTGCCACAGCTGCGGCAGATCTTGCCGCAAAAGGTCATCGGGTTCTGCTGCTGGACAAGGGCGGTCGGATTAAGCCTTGCGGTGGCGCTATTCCTCCTCGTCTCATTCGCGATTTTGATATCCCCCCACATTTGCTTTGCGCACACGCCAATGCTGCACGAATGATTGCGCCCAGTGGCAAGGTTGTCGATATGCCAATTGAGGGTGGTTATGTTGGTATGGTCAATCGTGATACGTTTGACGAGTTTCTTCGAGAGCGGGCTGAAAGATCAGGTGCGGACCGTCGCAAGGGCGAGTTTGAACGCTTGGAGCACCAAATCGACGGCCCAACACTTATCCATTATGTTGATGCTGACGGTCGAGCCCAGCAGATCACCACACGGTATGTCATTGGAGCAGATGGAGCGCGGTCTAAAGTAGGCAAGCAAACAATTAATGGCGCGGATCGGATTCCGTGTGTGTTTGCCTATCACGAAATTATTTCGATTCCTGACCAGATGTCGGGCGATTTTGATCCAAGCCGATGCGATGTCTATTATCAGGGGCATTTGTCGCCAGACTTTTACGCATGGATTTTTCCACATGGCTCAACCGCAAGCATTGGGGTGGGGAGCGCACAGAAAGGGTTTTCTTTGCGTGGCGCGATCAAGGACCTTCGTGCTGCGTCGGGACTGGACATCAACACGACAGTTAGAACGGAAGGCGCTCCGATTCCATTAAAGCCGCTAAAGCGATGGGATAATGGGCGTGATGTTCTCCTCGCGGGCGACGCTGCCGGCGTGGTCGCCCCATCCTCGGGCGAAGGTATCTATTATGCGATGGTGTGTGGCCGCGAGGTGGCTAGTGCTGTTTCGGAGGCTCTAGAGACCGGGAAAGCCTCTTCGCTGAAGTTAGCTCGAAAGCGTTTTATGAAGGCACATGGTAAGGTCTTCTGGGTTTTAGGCATCATGCAGCATTTCTGGTATCGCAATGACAAGCGGCGAGAGCGCTTTGTGCAAATGTGCGCCGATCCAGACGTCCAGTATCTCACCTGGCAAGCCTATATGAACAAGGAATTGGTGCGGGCAAAACCTGCCGCCCATGCGCGTATATTCTTGAAAGATATGGGTCACTTATTGGGTCTTTCACCTTCGTGATGGACGAAGTGCCTCACAATCATGCCTGAAGTCTTGCCTCCCTTCATCACCCAATTCTTCCTCTCAGGCCTAGCAATCGATGTGGCTTTAGGAGTCATCGCCCTGGAATTCTTAGTGCTTATGGCCTTGCGAAAAGGTAAGAAGCTTCGTTCGCTTGTAGTCACCCTTATCCTCGCGCTTGGACCTGGTGCTTGCCTTATGTTGGCTTTGCGAGCCTCACTAACACAGGCGGGCATCTTTTGGGTGGCCTTGTTCCTTTTACTATCTCTGCCGCTTCACTTGGCTGATCTTGCCCGGCGCAAAGTCAATTTGTAAAGCGAGGCGTACGAGAAAGGCGGAGTGTATGAACACCCCGCCTTCAAGAATTTTATCAGCCAGCTAAATCTAGCTGACTCAATTGCCCCACTTAGTTCGTATGGGTCTTCAAGTAGGCCACTAGGTCGGCGCGCTTTTGTGAGTCTTTTATGCCCACAAATGCCATGATCGTACCTGGGATACGAGCCTTTGGATTCTCGAGATACGTATAAATCTCTTGCTCCGTCCATGTAATGCCGGAGTTTTTGTTTGCTTCGGAATAACGGAAGCCCGCAACCTGTCCGGCTGGGCGGCCAATGATATTGTGCAAGGATGGGCCAACTTTGTTCACACCCGCAGTCACCACGTGGCAGGTTTGGCACTGACGGAACACGGCCTCACCCTTTACTGGGTCACCCGAAAGAGTCGCGCCGGCCTTGTCTTTAATGGCGAGAACCATCGCACCGGCCGCTGGCGCAGCTGCGGCAGTGGGAGCTGCGGCTTCAGCTGCAGGTGCAGCCGCAGCGACTTCATTCGTCGCGGGCGCTTCGGCAGCAGGAGAAGCAGCAACTTCATTGGTTGCCGGAGCTGCGGCTTCAGTAGCTGCAGCTGGCGCCTCGGCCTTTTGATGGGCTTGTGGGCCACAACCTGCGACCAGAGCCAGCGCCGCGAGCGAGACAGCAATTCCAGAACCCAAAATTTGTCTTTTCATGGTTTTTCCTCTCAAAATCGGCGTGCAAGCCTTCTGATGGTTTTACTTATAGTGCGAAATTGCTTGAGGTCCAGAGTCACGAACCCGTGATCAACGCAAAAACCGCTGGTTGGATTTAATGCGAACAAAAGATCGTTGTTTCGAATTGAATTTGTTCGTCGTTCTATCGTTTCAATGGGTCAATGCAAGTCAGCTAAAAGGTGGCTTTATACAAATAATAGCCATAGATTAAGTAGAATCAGTCCTGCCAAACAAGCAATTTGAGCAAGTGCGCAACGTCTAATGTACAATGCCGCATTCGCACGGAAAAAGGGACCGTTCTTCTCTAACACAAGGTTCTTGACTTGCTATAGAGTGCGGTGTCGTTATTGATCTGAAGGCCGTTCGGCTCCGTCGCTTTTGGGGGTTGCCCAAGCACGGTCATCAATTCGGAGACGTCAGATGGATTTTGGTCAACGCGTACGACACAGTCTAGCTGGCCTGAGGCGAATTTTCACCCCACGACCGCCCCAAGACCCCTTTGCTAACGCCGAGGCGGCCCCAGCTACTGCACCTATAGCGGCCAAGCCGAGATCAAGTTGGCGCGGTTGGGCTCTTGCCGCAATCGTCGTCGTTGTGCCGATCTATTACATCTTCGGTGCCATCCTTACTCATCGTATCAACGACGACTTGAACTTCAAAGCCGATGACCCTGGCCCTGGGGCCTCACGGACTATCGCAGTTATCGCGGGTTTGATTGATCGCGAGATCAATCAAACGGCATGGGCCCCAAACACGCAGCCTTTTCAGCCGGCCGCTTTGTTGCGTTATGGCGGCAATATGGCCAATTTTCAGTCTGGAATGGTGAAGGCTCTGTCGAACATTACTGTTGAGATCGAAAGTTATGTGGGCCGTTCACGGGGTACCTCTGCCGCCGACCCTGATTTGGGTCGCGCCCGGCAAGGCCTTTCTCGCCAGCCTGACACCTGGTTGCTTGATCCGTGGCCGACCTCGTCTGCCGACCAAGAGTACCGGAAGGCTCGGACTGCATTAATCGCCTATAATGGTCGTGTTGCTGAAGGTAAGGCTGTATTCGACGTCCGGTCTGATAACTTGCAAGCTTTGTTGGCACGTTCAGCTCTCGACCTTGGATCGTCATCTGACGCTCTAGAGAAACAAATTGGGGCTGGTCGAAAAGTCTTCATTGATCGGCGAGCCGACAAATTATTCTATTTTGTCAAAGGCCAGTCTTACGCCTATTTCATCGCACTCCGGGCCATTCGCGAAGACTTTAAAGATGTGATCGTCGAGCGGCGGGTTGCTGCCTTGTATGATGCGATGTTGGCAGACCTTGCCACCGCTGCGAGCTTACAGCCGATGATTGTGCAGAATGCTTCCCCCAACGCGCTCTTGATGCCAAACCACCTCTCAACTGAGGGCTTTTATCTACTTCGCGCGCGCTCGAAACTGCGCGAGATAACTGATATTCTTCAACGGTAGCGGATATAAGCTATGGGCGAGCGCAAACTTCTTTGCATTGCGGATGACAGCCCAGAATGTCGGGCCGCAGTCTATTTCGGGGCTTTGCGTGCGGCCAGTACAGACGCGAAACTGATTATCCTGCGCGTCGTTGAGCCGATGGATCCGGGTCTTTGGTCGGCCATGGGGGAGGCGATGCGTGAACGTCTGCGTCTAGAAGCGCTCGATGACCTACAAGAGCTTTCAGATGTAGCATGGCAGGCTGCAGGCCTTGCGCCTGATCTTGTTGTTCAGGAAGGGACTCTGGACCACCAAATTCGTGCGTTCATCGATGCTACACCGAGCGTCAAGACATTGTTGCTTGCCGCAGCTGCGGGGCGTGGGGGTCCTGGTCCGCTAGTTGCGGCTGCCATGCGTGGCGGATTTGGATTTGGCGCTCGCGCGGTTGCAATCATGATTGTTCCCGCAGGACTAAGTGACGAAGAGTTGGCCGACCTTGCAACCTAGTAGGCAATTGTCCCGGTCTTTGTCATGAGAGGCGTTGAATTTTCCAGTTGAGAGGCCCATGTCTAGCCGATGTTTATTCAAACCGAAGCAACTCCAAACCCTGCCACGTTGAAGTTTCTGCCCGGGCGCGACGTGCACCCGGCGGGAGCCATTGAGTTTAACGACGTCCAAGCCGCTTCAGCTTCACCGTTGGCGACAGCTTTGTTTAAAGTTGAGGGGGTGCGTCGGGTCTTTTTTGGCTCAGACTTCATCACCGTCACGAAGTCTGCCGAGGTTGATTGGCCTCACATTAAGCCATCGCTTCTCGGTGCCATAATGGACACCTTTCTTACTGGCTTACCGATCGTCACAGCCAGTGTAGCTTTAGAGCCGGTTTCTTCAGCAGGTAGCTATATTGGCGATGCAGCTCAGATCGTCCGAGAGATCGAAGAATTGCTCACGACGCGTGTGCGACCCGCCGTTGCGCAAGATGGCGGTGACATTGATTTTGACCGGTTTGAGCCTGAAACTGGAACCGTCTACCTGCGGCTTCGGGGCTCTTGCGCAGGCTGTCCGTCTTCGACAATCACCTTGAAGCAAGGGATCGAAAATATGCTCAAGCATTATGTTCCGGAAGTTTTGCGGGTGGAACAAGCCTTGTAGACACATTTCTTGTTTTGGGAGGGGGGGTATGATGCCTGTACTTAATGATCACGCGTTGCACCAATTATTTATAGATGCACGCACCCGCAATGGCTGGGTCGAGGAGACTTTGCCTGAAAGTTTAATGCGGGCAGTATATGATCTCACAAAGTGGGGCCCAACCAGCGCGAATTGTTCTCCAGCCCGTTTTGTGTTCATTGGCTCGGCTGAAGGCAAAGCGAAGCTGAAACCCTATTTGGCTCCCGGTAATGTCGACAAGACGATGTCGGCTCCTTGGACAGTGATCGTCGCAAGCGATCCAAAATTCTATGACAAAATCCCAGAATTATTTCCGCATAATCCAGATGCTGCAAAATGGTTTTCAGGCATGCCTGACGGCGGCACTGAGGCTGCCTTCCGCAATGGCACCTTACAGGGGGCCTATTTGATGATGGCCGCCCGGGCGCTGGGCTTGGACTGTGGCCCGATGAGTGGATTCGATAATGCTGGCGTTGACCGAGTTTTCTTCAGCGAAAGCGGCTGGAAGTCGAATTTCTTGGTCAATTTGGGCCATGGTACCGATAAGGATTTGTTCCCGCGCCTGCCGCGCCTGTCATTTGAATCTGCTTGCCAAGTTTTGTGATCGGAAAATGATCGACAGAGCCTGCAAAACAACTCAACACTAGTGGCATGTCAGAAACTGAGAGCCTTGTTGGTGAGACTGTCGACCGTGCCGAACCTTTGCACGAGGCGATTTATCAAGAATTGCGAGCGCGCCTCTCACGCGGGGCGTTTGCACCGGGTGAAAGCCTAAGCTTGCGATCTTTGGCCACTGAACTAGGGGGCAGCGTTACGCCTGTTCGCGATGCCGTCTGGCGACTGACCGCTGAACATGCATTGAGCATGGGGGCCACACGACGAATCACGGTGCCGGAGATGGATCGAACTGGAATCGTCGAGTTAATGCGCGCTCGGGCATTGCTGGAGCCGGAGGCGGCAGCAAGGGCGTTGCCCTATATTACTATAGACCACCAAAGGGCTATGGCTGAGGCTAATGATGCTATGAACGCCGCGCTGCGACAGGGCGACATTGTCGGTTATATGGCAAGTAATCATGCATTCCATTTTGGCCTTTATCGTGCGTGTCCCTCCACAGTTATCATTCCTATGATTGAGAGCATTTGGGTACGGTTTGGCCCGTTCATGCGGTTAATGTTCCCTGATGCTGTTAATGACCTAGACCTATCTGATAGGCATGGCGACGCATTGAAGGCGCTTGAGACCGGCGATGAGGCAGGACTGCGCGCATCTATAGCGGCGGATGTACATGATGGCCTCGATTGGATGATTAAGCGCATTTAGTGCCGTTTTCGGCTTGACCAACCCCACCCCAAGAACGTTATAACAAATTCTGAGGTGGAATGTGCCGATTGTCAGGGAGAAGCTGAGGTCATTTAAGGCGCGCGAGAGCGCGGCCTATCAGAAGAGCCGTCCCCGATCGGCTGCGCGCGGCAGTCGTGAGAATGGTTTCTTCGGCGGCGTTCCACAGCATTGGATGCTTGATTGGCCCATGCCTTTCCCGCTCGTAATTGAGCACGCGAGCGGCACCAGCCTAACAGACCTTGATGGTCATGTTTTGATCGATCTTTGCTTGGGCGATACCGGCGCTATGTTTGGTCACAATCCAGAACCCGTCGCCAAAGCCGTGCATGCTCAAGCCATGCGTGGACTGACCTCGATGTTACCGTCAGCAGATGTAGAGGAGGTCGGTGAATTATTGCAGGCAAGGTTTGGGATGCCTTTCTGGCAGATTACTTTGACGGCATCCGATGCCAATCGGTTTGCGCTTCGCGCGGCACGGGCAATTACGAACCGACCAAGGATCCTTGTGTTTGATGGATGCTACCACGGCGCAGTGGATGAGACGGCAGTCAATCTCGAGGATGGCTTGACCGTCGCTAAGCCCAGTCTATGGGGGCAAGCCTACGATCTTGCCGAAACAACAGTTTGTGTGCCTTTCAATGACGTTGAGGCGCTAACTCACGCTCTAGCGCAAGGCGATATCGCGTGCGTCATTATGGAGCCCGCCCTAACCAATTGTGGCATCGTGGCACCGTCTCCAGGGTTTTTAACTGAAGTGCGCCGCCTGACTCAGGCCAATGCTACGCTGCTCTTAATTGATGAGACCCACACATTGTCCACTGGGCCCGGTGGATGGACACGAACCTATGGCCTTGAGACAGATATCTGGGTTGCCGGTAAAGCTGTCGCCGGGGGAATCCCGACCGGGGTTTGGGGTTTCACGAAGGAGGTAAAGCGCGGGATTGAGCGGGTACGCGGTGAGCTACCCCCCGGGCATTCCGGTGTTGGCACAACTTTGTCCGGCTCTGCCCTGCAAATGGCCGCATTACGTGCTTGTCTCCAGGACGTTATGACCGAGACCAATTATGCCGCAATGATTGCAGGTGCCATTGCTTTAGAAGATGGCATCACGGCGACGATTGCCAGTAAAGGCCTGCCTTGGTCTGTTGTCCGCTTAGGCGCGCGGCTTGAGACCGTGTTTGCGCCTAAACTTCCGATCAATGCCGAACAAATGCGGGCCAGCTTTGATCATGAGTTGGAGGCTGCCCTCCACCTCGGCCTTTTAAATCGTGGCTTCTTGGTTACGCCGTTCCATAACATGCTGTTGGCGGGGCCAAGCCTATCCAGAGAGGCGCCAGCAGCCTATGTTGCAGCTCTCAATTCCATTCTTAACGAGATCCTATAACGGAAATTGGTGACCCATGTCGTTCGAAACAGACCCAAACATTCACAAGCGCCTTGAAGCTTGGATCAAGGAGAAAGGCGTTTCTGAAATCGAGCTGATTTTGCCCGACATGAACGGCATCATCCGCGGCAAGGTGGTTCCCGCCGCCAGGTTTTTGAAGGGTGTGTCGAACCATACTTTGCGGATCGCGTCTTCGATCTTGCGTGTGACTGTAACTGGTGAATATCCAGATGCCGAGACTGACGATGAAGATGGATTCTCTGGCACCTTGGATCCTGATTGCGTGCTGGTTCCAGACCCCGCATCAATCTGTGTTGCCCCCGGCTATCGCACTCCCACAGCCTATGTGGTGACCGATGCCTATACTCATGCAGGTAAGCTTATCGATATCGCTCCACGTCAAGTATTGCGCCGCGTATTGGACCTATATGCCGAACGAGGGTGGGAGCCAGTGGTTGCGCCAGAAGTGGAGTTCTTCCTAACGGCCCGAAATATTGACCCAGATCTGCCGCTAGAAACCCCGGTTGGGCGGTCTGGGCGCGCTGAGACAGTATCGCAGCCCTATGGGCTCGAAGCGATAAACGAATATGAGGATCTGATCGAGCAAATCTACGAATATTGTGAGATTGCAGAACTTGATATCGATACAATGATCCATGAAGCTGGTGCCGCTCAGCTGGAGGTGAATTTCAATCACGGTGACGCCCTGGAGCTGGCTGATCAGGTCTTGATGTTTAAGCGCATTGTCCGACAAGTGGCTTTGTCGCAAAACGTGTACGCGACATTTATGGCCAAGCCGATGGACAATCAGCCCGGCAGCGCCATGCATATTCACCAATCATTGGTGGATAGACAGACCGGTCGCAATCTGTTCGCCAATACCAACGGAACGGACAGTAAATTATTCAGATCCTTCGTAGGTGGATTACAAACCTACCTGCCAGATGTGGCCCCCCTGTTTGCCCCAAATGTAAATTCTTTCCGCCGGATGCGGCCTCAGTTTGATGCGCCCATAAATGTGCAGTGGGGCCTCGATAATCGCTCCTGCGGTTTGCGAACGCCCATCAGCGATGGACGCAATCGCCGTGTCGAGAATCGTTTGCCTGGAGCAGATGCCAATCCTTATCTCGCTATCGCTTCGTCGCTAGCATGCGGCTATGTTGGCATGGTGCAGGGGTTGGAACCAGGGCCCTTAATAACCACGTCGGCCTACCGCATGCCTCGTTCCCTACCCCGGACGTTGGATGAGGCTTTAGGTCGTTTCCAAAATTGCGAACCCATGCGAGAAGTCTTGGGTGAAGAATTCTCTCGTGTTTTCGCAGCCGTTAAGCTGGATGAGCTTGATGCCTTCGAAGGGGTCGTGTCGGCCTGGGAACGTGAACATTTACTCCTAAAAGTCTGAGGTCCAGTTTTGTCCAAAAAGCCAACCCAACACACTTATGGCATCGCGACTAGAGAAGAAGCGGAAGCCTTTCTGGCCGCCAATCCAGGCATTAATTTCATTGACATTCTCTATACTCCAATGAGTGGACCACCACGCGGCAAGCGGATACGTCCGCACGAGCTTATAGCCGTTTACGGCCACGGTCGTTATTTGCCGGGTTCAATTACGGTTGTGGATATGCAAGGTGCCGATTGCGAAGCGACTGGGCTCGTTTGGGAAGATGGCGATGCCGACCGCTTAGCCAAGCCCGCGCCCAATACGTTGTTTAAGGCCCCTTGGTTGGGCGAGGATGTCGCTCAATGCGTGTTGTCGCTGTACGAACTCGACGGTCCAGGCAGTGATCTTGACCCGCGCCATGTACTCCAACGTGTACTGGACAAGTTCGCCGCTGATGGTCTTACGCCGGATGTGGCATGTGAACTCGAGTTTTATCTCTTGGACCAGCGATATGCAGGCCAAGCCCCAACCCTTCCATCGTCGCCAGTTACCGGGCACACGCCCACTGGCCATGAAGTCTACGGTTTGAGAGAGCTTGACGATTATATGCCATATCTGCGGGACCTTTATGAAGCGGCTGAAGCCCAAGGTTTGCCGATTGAAGCTGCGATTAGCGAGTTTGCTCCCGGCCAACTAGAGATTGGTCTAGAACATCGACCCGATGCCCTGCGGGTGGCTGATGAAGCAATGATGTTTAAGCGCCTCGTAAAGGGCTGCGCGGTAAGTCATGGTTTGGAGGCGACCTTCATGGCTAAGCCATTTGAAGGGCGCGCAGGCAATGGCCAACATTTGCACGTCTCAGTACTCGACCAAAACGGCCGCAACATTTTCGGTAGTGACGATCCCCAAGGCACCCCTGAATTGCGCCATGCTATTGCTGGGATGCAACAGCTTTTGCCCGCGGGTATGGCAATATTCGCTCCAAATCAGAATTCCTATCGCCGTTTCGTTGGAAATTCCTATGCCCCCGTGGCGGCTACTTGGGGTGTGAATAACCGGACAGTCGGTTTGCGCGTTACGGCAGGCCCCCCGTCCAGCCGCCATATTGAGCATCGGGTTTCAGGCGCAGACGCTAATCCCTATCTTGCCTTAGCCGCTATGTTGGCGGGCGTGCATTATGGCCTTACCCATAAGCTTGACCCCGGTCCCGCAATTACCGGTGACGGATACGCACAGGCAGACAAAGCACCTGTAGACCTCCCCAAGAATTGGTTTGCAGCTGTGGACACTTTTGCGTCATCCGACCCACTCCAAGACTATCTCGGTGCTCGTTTTCAAGCCATGTATACGATTGTGAAGCGAACTGAGCAGGATCGTTACTTCGCACATGTTCCGCTTGCGGATTATGACTGGTGTTTCCGCAATGCTTAAGCCAAGGATTAAACCTGAGAAGGAGAGACGTGAATGACTGAGCGACCCCTGTCCCGTGAAGAAGTTGATCTTTTCCTGCGACTCCGCCCCCATTCGCGGCGAGCATTTATGGCCGCATTTGGTGCAACTGCCGCCGCTCTCACGCTTTCGGGTTGTAAGCCTGCTGAACCCGACGCAAAGACCGAAGACAAGTTGGTCATCGAAGGTTCAGAGGGTAATAAGCTCGCCTTCTATAATTGGGACACTTACATCGGCGAAAATACGCTCGCAGACTTTAAGGCGGCTAGCGGTGTAGAGGTCAATATGACCCTATTTGCCAATAACGATGAACTCTTCGCCAAATTCCGCGCCGGCAATCCTGGTTTCGACGTGATCATGCCCTCAAATGAATACGTCGCCCGTATGATTGAAGCTAAAATGCTGGCCCCCCTCGATCACGCCAGAATTCCTAACAAAAAGAATTTGTTGCCGGAGTTCCAAGACGCAGACTTCGATCCAGGCCGCAAGTATTCGATGCCTTACACTTGGCTAGTTCTAGGTATTGGCTATCGTAAGTCTGCGATGAAAGGGGGTGTCATTCCAGATAGTTGGAAGTATCTCTACGACAGCGACGAGTACAAAGGCCGCGTGTCCTTATTGTCGGAAAGCGCTGACGTATTCCGTTTGGGCTTTAAATATTTGGGGAAGAGCGTCAATGACACCACTCCGGAACTCATCAAACAAGTCGAGGACATGCTGATCAAGCAAAAGGCAAATATCAAGAACTTCCACGACGACAATGGCCAAGACCTGTTGATGTCCAAGGAAGTCGATATTGTGTTGGAGTATAACGGCGATATCGCACAGAAAGAAGCAGAGGACCCTGATCTCGCTTTCGTGGTTCCAAAGGAAGGGTCGCTGTTGAACTCGGATTGTATGTGCATCCCAACAGGGGCACCAAACCCCAATAACGCACATGCCTTCATCAACTTCTTGTTAGATGGTCAAAATGGTGCAAACATCACCAAAACCATTTTGTATCCAACGCCAAACGCTGCTGCCAAGGCGCTGATGGATGACACCTACAAGAACAACCCAACCATCTTCCCACCAGCCGAAATAATGGCCAAGTGTGAGTATGGAAAATATGCCGGTTCCAAGATCACCCAGGCTTTTGAAGCTGCGATGACACGTGTCCGCGCCGCCTGAGCGGCAATCAATCTCGATCTGAAAAGGGGTGTCGGCTTCCGAGGCCCCTTTTTGTTTGCTCTCAGTCTGGGCTAAGGCTAAAGTCTTCTCACAACTCAGGCGGCCAGATCTGAGCAACAAACTGAGGGAGTGACCATGAAAAACGCTTACATCATTGACGCCTGCCGTACCCCTCGTGGAATTGGGAAAGTTGGCAAGGGCGCGCTCGCACATCTGCATCCGCAACATTTGGCTGCCACAGTCTTGAAGGCCATTGCAGAACGTAATGGTCTTGATACCGCCACGGTGGACGACATCATTTGGGGAACCAGTTCTCAACGCGGCGCGCAAAGCTGTGACCTTGGCCGGATGGCCGCCTTGGATGCAGGCTATGACATCAAAGCTTCTGGAGTGACCCTAGATCGCTTTTGTGGCTCTGGTATCACAACCGTCAATCTTGCTGCGGCTCAAATCATGTCCGGGATGGAGGATTGCGTCATTGCTGGTGGAACCGAGATGATGAGCTATACGGCCGCCACAGCAGATTTGACGGCCCCCCCTATGCTAGATGCAGGCAACAAAAGCTTGCGCGAAAAGCATCCTCAGTCCCAACAAGGCGTATGCGCCGATGCAATTGCAACACTCGAGGGTATAGATCGTGACGCGGTTGATGCGCTTGCCTTTGTCAGCCAACAGCGTGCAACTAAAGCTATTTCTGAGGGGCGATTTAATCGTTCTCTCGTGCCAGTCTATAACAAAGATGGCACGCTTGCGTTGGATCATGATGAGTTTCCCCGCCCGCAGACGACCCTCGAAAACCTAAATGGCCTCAAGACCGTGTTTGACATGTGGGCAGAAATGAAGGTTGATGACTCTGGTCGCACCTATGGTGATCTCATCACCAGCAAATACCCGCAGCTCAAGGGCGTAATTAACCATGTTCACCATGCAGGAAATTCATCCGGAGTCGTTGATGGCGCTGCGGCACTATTCCTGACATCAGAGAGTTATGCAAAAGCCAAGGGCATGAAGCCGCGGGGTCGCATTGTAGCTACCGCCAATGTTGGTGATTGCCCAACATTGATGCTCAATGCGCCGGTCCCGGCGGCCAAAAAGGTTCTCGCGAAAGCTGGTTTAACAATCGCGGATATCGACGTTTGGGAGATCAATGAAGCCTTTGCCGTTGTGGCAGAGAAATTCATTCGTGATCTTCAGCTTGATCGCAGCAAGGTTAACATAAATGGCGGCGCTATGGCGCTTGGCCATCCAATCGGGGCCACGGGTTCGATTCTGATCGGTATGGCACTCGACGAGCTGGAGCGCTCAGGCGGCCGCTTTGGTTTGGTCACGATGTGTGCAGCCGGCGGCATGGCACCGGCCATCATCATCGAGCGTGTCAGCAGCTTCTAAGCTTTAACCGCCGTCCTTTCGGCGAGCGAGGAGATTTATTGCTCGCCGGTTGTTTCAAAGTTACGGGCGATTGTAAGCGTAAATGTTGAGCCGTGACCTACTCGGCTGGCCACGACAAGGTCACCGCCCATAAGATGAGCCAGCTTTTGACTGATCGCTAAGCCAAGTCCGGTGCCCTCGACGGAACGCGTGAAGCTTGTGTCGCTTTGAAAAAATGGCAGGAAGATACGAGGGAGGTCTTCCTCCGTTATACCCACACCGGTATCTGCGACTTCAAACGCAATCCATTCGGCTTTTTGACCACTCGCCCGACAGGTCACAGTAATGGTGCCATTGGTCGTAAACTTGGCTGCATTGGATAGGAGGTTCAAAAGACATTGTCGCAGTTTCCCTTCATCATTGTAGGCCAATGGTTCCAAATCAGATGCGATTTCTAGCTTGCACTTTGTATGGCTTGCCGCCGCTCTTGGGATGATTGCGTCAAGTGCTTCTTGGGCGATATGGCGCACGTCAAACTGGCTGGGCCGGCAGACTTGTTCATTTGCTTCCATCTTTGAGATGTCGAGCACTTCATTGATCAAGCCCAACAGATGACGTGCCGCGTTGCGTATTTTTTCGAGATCTGCCTCAGTTGATCCGAGATCTCCTAATCGCACATCCTCTCCCACCATTTCGGCATAGCCAATCACAGCATTGAGGGGCGTCCTTAACTCGTGACTCATGGTTGCCAAAAAGCGAGATTTGGCCCGATTCGCTTCCTCGGCTACCTTCACCGCTTCCTCTAACTCGCGGGTCCGTTGTACCACTCGTTCATCTAACTCGTTTGCCAAGCGGAGGGCTTGGCCTTGCGCTTCAATCAAATCCTCTGAGGATTTGACCGATGCTCCAGTTAACACCACGGTATTGACGCAGAGCAAAAAGGCGAGAAAGCCCAAGAGATAACCGATCCAACCATCGCCAAGACGAACTGCACACAAAACGACGGCCAAAGTTATAACTGGGAGAGTCTTATAGACCATGTTCCGGTCTAGAGCGCTTCCCGTTTAATAAGCATCATAGCCACAGCTT
>NZ_NCSQ01000154.1 GCF_002105465.1 Aquidulcibacter paucihalophilus | reverse complement strand
GTTGGTGGGCGATTTGACGCGACAAATCGCCCGATCACACTAGAGGAAGCGGTTGGGTGACCATAGGGATCACCAAAACGCTTCTAGATAAAAAACTTTCCCCGCCGCCACAATGCCATCCGCGCCGAAACGAAGCGGAAGGCGGGGCCTCAGGGCAGTTTACGGCACATGGATTGGGACGCGCCTCATGCCGTCCAGCATGGCAACCCGGTGGACGTTTACACCACACGATGCGGCATGATCAGACCCAAATTGCCCTGAAGCGCCGGCCACCTTGCCGTTTATTCAATAGACCCTCGGGGCCAATCCCTGTAACCACAGGACGGGTCGCGCCGTAGGCCTCGAGAGACAGGCAAGAGGGAACAAACCCATGAGGCTAGGTCGAAAGTTTGTTTTGGGAGCGGTTTTGGTGGTAACGGGCCTCGCGCTCAGCGCTGGCGGCTGTGCCCTGCAGCGGCTGCCCAATGTCCCCGCCAATGTTACAGGCCCACCCGCTTCCCCCCCGGTTCTGGCGGCCTTTCAGTCCGACCCTGCAGTCCAAAGCCTAAGCGACTGGCAAGACCGCCGCGTGCCTTTGTTGAAAGCCCGTTTCCAAAGTGAAATCTATGGCGCGATGCCGGCGACTGTGGGCTATGATGTTGTGAGCCGTGACGTGCTGCAGACGCCTGAAAAAGGTGCCATTGGTACGATAGAGCGCCTCACCATTGCGCTTAAAACGGCTGAAGCTGGCCCGTGGACCGGCGGCAGGCCTGTGGTCGACCTGATTTTGATGACGCCGAAAGGCAAAGGGCCATTCCCCGTGATCGCGGGCGGTACTTTTTGTGGCAATGAGTCATTATTGCCCAAGCAAACAGGTGCCCGCACTGGCACGATGCCTCTGCCGCCGGAGTGTGGGGGTAGTGCACCGGATTTTTTGATTAAAGCGATTTTCGGCTTGCACGCCAATGCACCGCCGTGGGAGACTTTGGCTCAAAAGGGCTATGCTCTGGCGTCTTGGCATCCAGGCGATGTGGTGCCCGATGTGCCGGAAGTTGCCGAACCTTATCTGACGGCTTTAACCCCAGTCGGTACGCCGCCCGCGCAGCGCACGGGGGCCATTGCCGCATGGGCTTGGACCTCCTCGCGCATGTTGGATGTTTTGGCTAACGATCCGAGGCTGGATTCTCGCCGAATGTTGCTGTGGGGCCACTCGCGCCATGGCAAAGCGGCCCTTCTGTCGGCTGCCTTTGACCCACGTCCAGCAGCGGTCTGGGCCTTGCAATCGGGAACGGCAGGGGCTGCTTTGGGTCGCGATGACGTGGGCGAACCGATGGCCGATATTAACCGCGCCTTCCCCCATTGGTTTGCCCCGTCTTATGCCAGCTATGGGGCCAAGCAGGCGGAGCTGGATATTGATCAGCATCAATTGATTGCGCTTCTGGCACCGAGGCCCGTTCTGATTGGGACAGGCCGACGGGACCAATGGGGTGACCCACATGGGAGCTTTCGGGCGCTCAAAGGGGCTGATCCAGTTTATCAGCTTTTTGGACAACCCGCCTTTACGCAGACAAAGCTGCGCCACCCGGAGGGAAAGGGGGTCTTGGCATTTTATATGCGGCCGGGCTTGCATGGCATCCATACCGAAGATTGGACCGAAGCCCTTTCCTTTTTTGACCGCACGGTTCCAAAAGCGGTTCCAGATACGCCAAACTCTGGCTTGAAACCCTGAGCAATCTGGGTCACAGTCTTCCAAAACAAGAAGCATTTCGGTTCAGGGAGGCATCAGCATGGCCACAGGAATTCGTGACAAAGTCGCCGTCATAGGTATGGGCTGCTCGAAATTCGGAGAACGCTGGGATTGCGGCCCGGAAGAATTGATGGTCGAGGCCTATTTGGAAGCGATGGCCGATGCGGGCATTGAACCCACCCAATTAGATGCCGCTTGGTTTTCTACCCATATTGATGAGATTGGCACCGGCAAAGGCGGCACGCCCTTATCCATCGCCTTGCGCTTGCCCAATATTGCGGTGACGCGGGTTGAGAATTTTTGTGCTTCTGGCTCTGAAGCCTTTCGCGGCGCGGTCTATGCGGTTGCCGCGGGGGCCGCCGATATAGCAATCGCCGTCGGCGTCGAGAAATTGAAAGATACCGGCTATGGCGGCCTGCCAACTGGCACGATGGGGACCTATATTCCCCAAACTGCGCCAAATGGCTCTGCCCCCGGCAATTTCGCGCAATTGGCCAGCGCCTATCGGGCCAAGCATTCGGTTTCACGCGAAGACCTGAAGCGTGCCATTGCCCATGTGTCGGTTAAAAGCCACGCCAATGGGTCGAAAAATCCCAAGGCGCATTTGCGCAATGTGGTGACCGAAGAACAAGTGATCGCCGCCCCGATGATTGCAGAGCCTTTGGGCTTGTTTGATTGTTGCGGGGTGTCGGATGGGGCGGCGGCGGCCATTGTGACGACACCTGAAATTGCACGCGCTTTGGGCAAAAAAGACTTGGTCTATGTCAAGGCCCTACAGCTTTCTGTCTCTAATGGTATGGAAAGCCAGCATAATTCATGGGACGGCTCTTACTTCCATACCGCCCGGATCGCCGCCAAAAAGGCCTATCTGGAAGCCGGGATTGAGCGCCCGCGCGACCAGATTTCCATGATCGAGGTGCATGATTGCTTCTCGGTGACCGAGCTTGTGACCATGGAAGATCTTTTCATCTCGCCCGAAGGCCAAGGCTGGAAAGATGTGATGAATGGCTTTTATGATGCGGATGGCCACGTGCCGTGCCAGATTGATGGTGGGCTGAAGTGCTTTGGCCACCCAATTGGGGCCTCAGGTTTGCGCATGCTGTATGAAATGTATTTGCAGCTTCAGGGCCGGGCAGGTGAACGGCAATTACCAAACCCGAGTTTAGGGCTAACCCATAATCTTGGCGGTGCTCCGTCAAGCAATGTCTGCTCGGTTGCGATTATTGGCCTTTAGGGGGCATGACGCTCACACATGCAGTCTCCTGCGCGACCCGGGCGCTAGGCTTGAACAATTGCTAGCCAATTCTTGGGAATTGACTGCACAGATTGTCATTTGGGCTGTCAAAGTTATTGGCCAGAGGCGCGTGGGGCGCTACCTATCTGCAAGTGAATGGCGCGCCGCGCGAGTCGAAATTGATGGATAAGCATTTGTCGTGAGGACAGATGAAGCACGCTATTTGTTATAAGACCCAGGGAGCTTGAGCGATGAAATTATATGGAAGTGACCTTTCTCCGTTTGTGCAGCGCGTGAAGATGCAGATTGCGGCTAAAGGTTTGGAAGTTGACTATTTGCCACCTCCCGGCGGCGGTATGAAGAGCGAAGAATTTCTGGCGATCAATCCAATTGGGAAAATCCCGTGCTTGGTCACGGATTCTGGTATGTCTTTGCCAGAGTCAGAAGTTATTCTTGAATATTTGGAAGATGCTTTCCCAAAACCAGCCCTGCGCCCCCGTAAGCCTGAAGAGCGTGCGCAAGTGCGCCTGATCTCGCGTGTGAATGACATTTATGTGGGCCCTGCCATGGGCAAGATTTTTGGTCTGATGGGGCCTGGCAAAGACCCAGAGGCGATCAAGGCCGCGATTGCAGATGTGAACACCGCCTTGGGTCATCTCGAGCATGTCTTGTCGGGCAAGAAGCATGCAGCGGGCAATAAGTTCAGCTTGGCTGATTGCACCATCACCCCAAGCCTGTTCTTCGTGGTCAAGATCCTGCCTGTTATGGGTGTGAAAGCGCCTTTGAAGAACTTCAAGAAGATCGCCAAATATTGGAAGACCCGCGAAAAAGATGCGGTCACTGTCAAGGCGATTGAAGAAATGACGGCTGAAATGAAGGCCCGGTTCGGGATGTAAGTTCGGCTTGACGAGATGGGGAAAGGCCCGCCGCCCGCTCGGGTTGGCGGGCTTTTTTGTGAGGCCCGCCTATCTCAGCGCATTTACCCGGGCTAGGACGTCGGTGCTGAGTGCCGCATAAAACAGATTATAGCCGGTGATCTTATAGAAGGTACCCAGCTCAAAGCGCGCACGCGACAGCGCGGCCGGACGGTTCACCTCGACCCACAACAAATCATTGCGACACATGGCCCCGGTTTCGCCGGGCAACAGCGCAGGCTCTGTCCCGCGCTCAAGGCCGCTGGCAGCGGCCGACCCCCGATTGGTACTGGGCGGGGCATTGCTCTGGGGCGCTGCCCCGGTCAGGGGGTTCACACAGGCAAAGCCGGCGCCCCCTATCGCGCGATAGCCCTTATCCGCTGTCCAAATGGTCGAGCGCTGTTTGAGGATTTTTTCGCCGCGTTCGTCGCCACCATCCACGCTGGTATAGCTCACAAAGCAGCGGGCCTGTTTGGCGCTTTGGCAGGGCTTAGGAAAACCCGGCACCGCATTCGGGCCTTCGAACAACGTGGTAGGGACCGGCTGATCAAGGATGTATGTCGCAGCCAACATGGGGCCGAGGTCGCCTTTTTCCTGTAACAAGCGCAACACATGCAGCCCGCCTTGCCCAATGCCTACCAGCACAAAGGGGCGCTTGGGATTGCGGGCTTGCTGAAAGGTCACAAAGGCGCGCGCCACATCTTCATAGGCCAGGTTGAGCGCCTCATGGCTGTCATCGCGTTGCGACAGAAGGGCAAACAAAACCGCTTGGCGATAGCGCGGCACCCAGAGGGGGCCCGCAGCGGCAAAGGGTTCGGCGTGGTTGGGTAGGGCGATGGTTTCAAGCCTGGTGCGCGACATATTGTCGGCGATATCCATGTTCCAGCCTGTATTGCCACTCCAAGCCGTCGTGGGATGAACGAAGAAGACATCGGCCTTGCCAAGGCCCGCATTGGCCCCTTGTGGCCGGAAAGCCCAAGCCGCTGCATCGCTATAGTCGGGCACGGGGGGTGGTTCGTCGACTTGGAAGGGTACCGCAGGCTGGATCAATTCGCGGAACAAATTGTCGCGCATAAAATAGGCCGTAAGCCCCACCAAAAGATTGAGGCCAAGGATGCCACCTATGATCCAGCGCTGCCAGTTCCGTTTCATGGTTTCAGCCCGCTATAGGTGGGTTGATCAATGGTCAATTGGGCACTGGTGACTTCGCGCAAAGCGGCCAGTAGGGCCGGGTCATCGTAAGCCAAAGCACCGGATCGAATACGGGCGCAGACTTCTTTCGTCAGGGCGTCCAAGGGGCTGGACGTATCGCTTAGCAGGGCTGCGTAGAGGGCGCGGGCGCGCGCATCGGCTGGTTGTCTGTGCGCCATTTCGCGCTCAACCAAGGCCAAGGCATTGGCGGCCACGCGGGCATGAAAGGCGGCTTGGCCGCTGAGGTGTGGAGCGGCTACCTCGGTCAAAAACCCGATGACGGCGCCCAGCAATTCTTCAGACGAGGGGGCTTCATGCATGGGGGCGACCTTCGATCAGATTGAGTAAGTCGATTTCCGCTTCAGAGGCCCGCCTGCCAATCATCGCCCGCTCAATCGAGGGGTCGGCTTTGGTGGCAAAGGCTTGGTACATGATCAAGCACATAATGCCCCATTTGAAACTGCCCAAGGCTTGAAACCACATGAGATCCTTAGCCTCACCAGCTTGCCCACCCGCAGCCTGATAGCCTGCCAGCAAGTCCTCGAGCGTCCCAAAACCCCCGACCCGCTTTTCCCGCACACCAAACCGCCAAGAATTGACGCAGATCCAGCCCAAATCCTCGCGCGGGTCGCCATGATGGGCCAATTCCCAGTCCAGAACCGCTGCAAGGCCCTCAGGATTGACCATCAGATTGCCATTACGAAAATCGCCATGCACCAGGGTCGCGGGCAAGGGCTGTGGAGCCCGCTGGCGCAACCAAGCCAAGGCCAATTCAAAAACAGGTCGATCCATGTCAAAGCCGCGATAAATGGCCTCATAGCGGTCCACTTGATCCAGGCCATGGCTGATGGGTAAGTCCGGTGGCAGACTATCTAGGTCCACCGCGTGGATTTTGGCTAAAGCCTCGCCACATTGAAATGCCAGTCGCGAACGGGCGCGGCTGAACGTTTCATCGCGCAGGATTTTTCGCGCAATCGTCTGGCCTTCAACATGGGCCATAATAAAGGCATCGCCCAAGTCGTCTTCGGGGCTACAGACATGGATGATCTCCGGCACGGGCGTTCCAGTGCGCGCCGCTGCGCCAATGATATGGGCCTCCTTGACAAGCCCGATGGCCTCACCCTTGGCGGCGCTTTGGAACGGCGCGCGACGCAAAATGAGCCTGCGCGTCGGCGCGCTTCGCATCTCAAGACCAAACCCCCACGTCTCTTGGCTAGCCCCACCGGATAGGCGCGTCATGTCTGTTACCTGCGCGCTTGGCCCAAAGCGGGCCTGCATCACACGGGTGAGGGGGGCGGTCAGAGCGGTCATGGGCCCACCTTGGGCAAGCTTGCCTTCTTTTTCAAGTGAGGCGGTCGCCAGGCATTAGGCTTTGAAGACAAACACATCTTCACGGTGCAGACTCACGTCGACGTAGTGGTCTTTCGCGGGGGCGGATTTGGCCTCAACTAAAGCTGTGATGAACCCACCCTCGCCGGTGATGGCTTGCAGCTTCACGGTCAAGAAACGGCCGACACCGCGGCGGTCCATAACTTTGAAGGTACCAGATTGCGAGCTTGTTACATGTGTTGCTTCTGGGCGTGCACAGACCATGACTGGCCCGTCAAACGGGCTTGAAAAAGTGCCGATTTGGGTTTCGACCAAGCCATTTTGGGCATGGGCGTCCAAACGCCACACCGCTCCTAGAGCGCGTGCCGCTTCCAATGATGTAGGTGCCCGGTAGACATCTGTCGGCAAGCCGCTTTGCAGGATACGGCCATGTTCGATGATGGCGACGTGATCGGCGACAGCGAGTGCTTCTTCGGTATCATGGCTGACGATTAAGGCCGCAACGCCCGCTTCTGCCAAAGTCGCCAGCATGCTCGATTGCAGATCGGCGCGCAGATGCGGATCAAGGCCGCTAAAGGGCTCATCCATCAGAATGGCGCGCGGATTGGGGGCAAGCGCCCGGGCTAGCGCCACACGCTGTTGCTCTCCACCTGAAAGCTCATGCGGGAAAGCGCCGCCTCGGTCACCCAGGCTAACACGGTCAAGCCAAGATGCAGCAAGGGTCAAGCGCTCGGACTTGGCTAAATGGCCAAGGCCAAAGGCCACATTGCCCAAAGCGGTGAGATGGGGAAACAGGGCATAGTCTTGGAAGACCATGCCCAGGGGGCGTTTCTCGGGCGGGATTGTGGTGGATTTATCGCTCACCAATTTGCCATCGGCATAGACTTCACCGGCATCTACCCCTTCAAGGCCCGCCAAAACCCGTAAAAGCGTACTCTTGCCAGAACCCGATTGACCGAGCAGGGCCAGGACTTTGCCAGCCTCCAGGCTGAGGCTCACGTCATCAAGGGCTTTGACTGTGCCAAAGGCGCGGCTGACATGGCGCGCTTCGAGGGCCAATTCACTCATGATTGCCCTGCCCGTGACTTTGAAAGGCCATGTGAAAACAACAAAGTAGGGACCAATGCTACCAGAACGATGGCAAGGGCTGGCCAAGCAGCTGCGCCCAAACGCTCATCGGCCGCATAAGCGTGGGCGCGAACGGCCAAGGTGTCTAAGCCAAAGGGGCGCAGGATGGTGGTGGCGGGTAATTCCTTGGCGATCTCAACGGCCACGATCAAGGCCGCTGCAAAGGCAGATGGGGCCGCCAAGGGCGCTTCTAGCTTCAAAAAGCGCTTCATCCCATTGGCACCCAAAGTCTGAGCCGATTCCCGCATCGAGCGGGTCGATTTTTCAAGACCCGCGCTTAAGGGTTCAAGCCCTGCTGCGGTAAAGCGTGCGGCATAGGCATAGCAAAGCGCGATAATGGCCAAGGGCCCGCTCAAAGCTGCGACCACATGGGATCCGCTCAAAGCCAGAGCCGCCAAAATGCCCAGCGCCGTCACAGCACCCGGAGTGGCATAGCCTGCAAGGCTGACCGCGCGCACAAAGCCACTGGCTTGCGCGCTGCGCTGGCCGATAAAAGCGCTGAGGCCTGCCAAAATCAAAGTCGCACTCGCGCCCAAAGCGCAGAGAAGTGCCGTGGCCACCAAAGGCTCATTCAAGGCCCGCTTTGGCACACCGCTGGCACTGGCAAGACCGGCAAGGTGTAAGACCGGAATAACCAAGCCTAGGGCCAAGCAAGCAACGCAAAATCCCGGGATTAAAATACCCGCCACGCCAGAAGCCTGCGCCCGCTGGGGCGTGCGCCAGCGCGTAGATCCGCCTGCAACCAAACCTGCCCGCGACTTACGTTCCAGCCAAACAAGAAACAGCACGCCAACCAAAAGCAAACAGGCAATCCGGGCCGCGGCTGCCAAGTCGCCCATGGAAAACCAAGCGCGAAACACCCCAATCGTCAGGGTCGAAACGCCCAAATGGTCGGCCGCCCCATAATCGGCGGCGATCTCAAGACCGGTGAGCGCTGCCCCCGCGGCAATCGCAGGCCGGGCTAACGGAAGGGCTATCGTGAAAAAGCGTTTCCAAGCACCAGCCCCTAACAGCCGCGCAGCTTCCAGCGCGCAGACCGACTGCGCCTCAAAGGCGCTGCGGGCGGCCAGATAGACATAGGGATAAAGCGTGGCGACATAGACAAGGGTGGCGATCCAAAACCCGCGCGCACCCGTCAAATCACCCCATGCATAGGCCGCGACATAAGCAGGCATGGCCAAGGGCAGGGCTAAAGCCCAACTCAATGCTGTCCGCCCCACGAATTGATAGGCGGTGACGAACCAAGCGGCAATCACGCCCAAAATGGTTGCCCCAAGAGTGGCCAAGACCAAGAGCGCCAGCGAAGTCAGCGCCATCTCGCCTAAAAGCACGCGGGCAATATGGTCAAAACTCGTGCTGGGCTGGGCGGCCGCGAGGAAGGTGAACAAGACCGGCAAGCCAGGGATGGCCACCAAGAGGGCAAAAAGCGCCCAAGACTTTACAGGCTTGAACCTGGCTTTAGAAACGCCAAGCCCGTCCCAGTCCCGCGCGGGGCTAGGCCTTGCTGCCGGATCCAATGTGGTCACTTCCAGCCCGCGCGATCAAAGACCTTTTGGGCCTCAGGTTGATTGGTGCCGAGGGCAGCCATCGGGGTCTGTGCTTCTTTAAAGCCAGCCAAGGCCTTCAATTTGCTAGTGTCATCCATGGCGCTTGCAAGGATTGGGAACTCATCATTGGCTTTGGCAAAGATTTTTTGCGCTTCTGGGCTTGCCAAAAACTCCAAGAAAGCAACCGCATTGGCTTTATTGGGCGCGTTGGCTGCAAGAGCCCCGCCAGAGATATTCACATGCGTTCCAGCCCCTGCTTGATCGGGGAAGGACAAGGCGATTTTGGAGGCCACCGCTTGTTCTGCCGGATCTTCAGAGCGTTGCAAGCGTACAGCATAATAATGGTTCACAATGGCAACCGCACATTTGCCCTCGGCAATGGCTTTCAGTTGATCGGTGTCTGCCCCCTCAGGCTCGCGGGCAAAGTTTGCCACAACGCCCTTGGCCCAGGTTTCAGCCTTGGGCACGCCCCAGTTGTCGATGAAGGAGGACATCAAAGAAAGATTATAGACATTGCTGGAAGGGCGAACACAAATTTTGCCCTTCATGGCAGGCTCAGCCAATTGCTCATAAGTGGCGACCTGTTCTGGCTTTACCCGAACCGGATCATAGGCGATGACCCGCGCGCGCTTGGCAAAGCCAAACCAATCCTTCTTGGGTCCCTGTAGATTGGCAGGCACCGCCGCATCGAGCGTCGCCGATTGAACCGATTGGAACAGGCCAGCGGTCTCTGCCCGCCAGAAATTGCCCGCATCGACCAGCAAGATCACATCTGCGGGGCTTTGGGTGCCTTCTGCTTTCAAGCGCTCTAGAAGAAGGTCGCCCTTCATCTCAATACGATTAATCGCAATGCCAGTGTTTTTCTCAAACAAGTCATAGAGTTGTTCGTCGGCATCATAATGGCGAGCCGAATAAATATTGACTTCGCCTTTCGAGCCTGCGGCAGGCTTTGACGCTCCACAACCCGCCAGGGTCGCGAAAACGGCGGATGCAACAGCAACCGAAACAAACAGGCGGGCGCGGGAGTTTTTGAGAATGGTTCGCATCATCAACTGGTATTGTCACAGCCGCAGGCATCCTGCAAGCCAAACTCACACTCAAAACCTTCCGGCATGCGCGGCACAAAGTCGCGGCTTGGCTTTGGCTGTCGTGCCAAGGCCAAGTCTTCGACCGGGAAAGCCTAGGCTTCCTCGTCCCGGATCGGGCTTAAATGGATGGGGATTTTCATAAAGGCCGGGATGTCATCGCCAAAAGCCACGACATCAGGGTCCTGATCCAGTTGGCGATAGCGGCCACCGCGATCGTTTCGATCGCCGCGTTCTTGGCGGTCGCGATCATGGCGGTCCCGGCCTCGCGATCCACGCGTGTGCGTGTCGCGTGGACCACGGCTTTGACGGGGTGTGTCTGAAGAGTCAGACGGCGCTAAGAGGTCAAAGCTTTGCGCCTGCTCTTCCTCGTTGCCTAAATCAATAACGGCCAGCGGATCGGCATTTGGTTCGCTTGGTCGATTGTCTGGCTTTGCGCGACGGCGATTGCGGCCACCCCGGCTGCGGCCGCCTGTGGAGTCTGCGGGGCTCGCCTCGCTTGGCTCAACCAACCCGTCTGTTGCTTCAGCCACCTCAGTTGTGGTTGCGGCTTCGACTTCGGCCTGCGGCTCGGCGGCCGCTTTGGTCCGGCGGGGGCGACTGCCGCCCTTGCTTGCGCCAGAAGCAGAGGAGGCCCTGCGATCATCGTGAACTTTTTCCTGCGGCATGCCTTCGATTTCGGCGAATTCAATCGTCGACTTGATCAAGGCTTGCACGGCATCCAGCGCTTTGTTGTCGCCGGGGGTGACGATCATGAAGGCTTCACCCAATCGCCCGGCGCGGCCCGTCCGGCCAATGCGGTGGACATAATCTTCGGCATGGCGGGGTACGTCAAAATTGAACACATGGCTGACATCGGGGATATCCAGACCACGCGCGGCAACATCAGAGGCAACAAGGATTTGCAGCTCATTATTGCGGAAGCGCTCCAGCGTGGCGGTGCGCACGCTTTGTTGCAAGTCGCCATGAATAGGGGCCGCATCAAAGCCATAAACCTTCAAAGACTTGGCCACGATATCGACATCTGTTTTGCGGTTACAAAACACAATGCCATTCTTCATGTTTGCCATAGCCGATTGCATGGCTGCGCGCAGGACCGCCCGCTTGGTCTTGGGGTCAGAGGAGGGGCTTTTCAACAAGCGCTGGGTGATGGTGGCCGCAGCTTGGGATTGGCGCGCCACTTCTACTTTGGCCGGAGCTTGCAAGAATTGCTCGGTCAAGCGTTTGATTTCGGGTGGCATGGTGGCCGAGAAGAACAAGGTCTGCCGGGTAAAGGGCGTCAGTTTCACGATCCGCTCAATATCGGGGATAAAGCCCATGTCGAGCATGCGGTCGGCTTCGTCAATGACCAGCATATTGACGCCGGTGAGCAAGAGCTTGCCGCGTTCAAAATGGTCGAGCAGGCGGCCTGGCGTGGCAATCAGAACATCGACGCCTTTGGTCAAAAGCGCGTCTTGATCACCGAAGGAAACCCCGCCAATCAAGAGCGCCATGGTCAGCTTGTGGTTCTTGCCATAATTGCGGAAGTTTTCGGCAACTTGGTCGGCCAGTTCGCGAGTTGGCTCAAGGATCAAGGTGCGCGGCATGCGGGCACGCGCCCTACCTTGCGACAAACGCTCAATCATCGGCAGCACAAAGGCTGCGGTCTTGCCTGTGCCGGTCTGGGCAATGCCCAGAACGTCGCGACCAGCCAAGACTTGGGGAATAGCTTTCCACTGGATGGGGGTGGGCTTTGTATAGCCCGTTTCGGCAATCGCGCTTAAAAGCGGGGGCGAGAAACCCAAATCGGCGAAGGTTACGCCATCTGGAGTCTCGCTAATCGGGCCGGTGTCACCGGTCCCGTTGTTGTCGGTCATTTTATCGTCTCACAATGTTTTGCGGCGAGGCGCCGAACATGGCGCGACTTACCCAACATCCCCCTGGATGCTGGGCTCCGTGTGATCCTCGTGAGCGTAATTGCACCTAAAGTCAATGAAGCGGAGGTTTTTGAAAAGATTATGGCATCGATTGTGTCTCTTCTGACACGTCGGTCCACAGCGCCAAACTGGCCAGCCCAAGACCGCTTAACGCAGCATAAAGCCAATCAGACTGTAATTCACTTTGGACAAGCTGGGGCGAAGGCAGCAAACCTTGCAACCCGGCTTCACGAAACGAGAAAAGCCTTGGAGGACGACGCGTGAGCACCAAAGACGGCCACCAGATATTTGATCCATCCACCCATAAGCCCGCGCCGTTTCGCGGCATTTTGCCCGAGATTTGGCGCTATATTTGCGCACTTTATCTCAAGCTGAGTGGCTGGCGCTTGCAGGGCGATTGGCCAGACCTTCAAAAAGCGGTGATTCTTGCTGCCCCCCACACGTCCAATTGGGATGGTATCTTGATGCTGGCCACAGCAGGCCAATATCGCATCACTTTGCGCTTTATGGGCAAGAAGAGCCTGACTGAGGGCCCCTTTGGCGGAATTGTGAAGTGGCTCGGCTGTGTGCCTGTTGATCGCTCTACCAGCAACGGCTTGGTGACTAGTATGACGACGGCTTTCGCCAATGCACGCGACCTGTTTCTTGCGATCCCCCCTGAAGCGACCCGCGCACGGGCTGAAGAATGGAAGAAGGGCTATTATTTGATCGCCCAAGCCGCCGTTGTGCCGATCGTCTTTGCGGTCATGGACTTTGCAACCAAGACAGTCCGCATCAGCGGCTCGCTTAAACCCACAGGTGATTATGAAGCGGATTGGGCCTTAATCCGCAGCCATTATGAGCGCGCGGTGGGCAAACATCCGGCTAATTTTGCCTTACCTGCCTAAAGATCGATGCGCTCGAGGGCAGGGCCTGACTGAAACAGGGTTTGCACCGCACCGGCGCGACAGGCGCGGCATGCCCCTTGGTTCAAATAGCCTTTGTCGGTGATCTCCCCATCTTCAAGGCTGGGCGGGGAAGTCAAAAGGATCAGGCGGGTGACGCGCCGTGTTGCGGGCTGGCCTGCCCCAGCTTTTTCTAGCGCCGCCTTGGCGCACGCGCGGACTTTTTCATGCCAGACCAAGCTGTCGAGATCGTCGTCGAGGCCGGTCAGTGCGCGGGCCTTGGCCAGATTGATAAAGGCCAAAGCACCCAATTCTTCTTGGCCTTCGCCGCAAATGACTGCATCGCTGAACAGGCCGTCTGAGGCTTGAACAAGCGCAGGGCGTACAAGCCCGGCGGGGACAAAACTGCCATTGGCGAGCTTAAACTCCTCAGACAAGCGGCCATCAAAAGCAAGGCCGGCTTCTGGCCGATCGGGGTCGACAAAGCGTAAAGCATCGCCCAGCTTGTAGAAGCCCTCTTCATCATAGGCTTCTGCGGTTTTCTCGGGCGCGTTCAAATAGCCCGGCGTAATCCCCGGTCCCTTCACGCGGGCTTCAAGTTTGGTGCCCTGGGGCACCAGCTTGAGCGTCAGGCCCGGAACGGGAAGGCCGACAAGACCCATAACTTCATTGGGCCAATGGACATTACAGACGGTCGGGGCCGTCTCGGTCGCGCCATAGCCCGCCGCCAAGGTGATTTCTTCCCCGGTTTGCCGCACGGCAACCTGTTGTAAGCGGCGATAGACATCCTGGGTCAAAGCCGCCCCGCCATATTGCATGATGCGCAAATTGGAAAAGAGCGCCTCGGCCAGTTCCTCGTCCTGCTCCAAGGCGCTTGCCAGAAGCGTCCAGCCTAGGGGCACGGTGATGTGGTAGTTAGGCTTGACATGTTTTAACGTGGCGATGGTTGCGGCAAGCCCCTCAGCGGTCGGGGTGCCGGGGTCGATCCACAGGCTGCCGCCAGCATGCAACAACATGTGCAGGACCGCATTGCCGCCCAAAGAATGGCTCCACGGCAGATGATTAGCCATGATGATGCCATCGGGCCAAATCTCAGCTTCGCGCCCGGCGTCAAAGGTAGAGCGAATTTGCGCTGCATTGGTGGCTAGATTGGCATGGGTGACGGTGACCGCCTTGGGCGAACCGGTGGAGCCCGACGTTAGAAGATATTTGCACGCATCCCGCGCATCAATTGTTTCAAGGTCTGGCGCATCCTGCGGGTCGGCAAAAAGCTGGTCGAGCGAGATTTCGCCCGTGGTTCCAAACCCGTCTCCTGCCGAGATAACCGGCACGCCCATTTCTTCAGCCCATAAAGCGGGCTTGGCAAAGTCCAGGCCCTCCATAAAGACCGCCACTGCCCCTAAAGTCTTGAGCGCTTCATGCAAGCGCCGGGGATCGCGCGCTTTGGTTGAATAGGCAGGGGTGATCGCCGCTACGGCAAGGCCAGCCAAAGGGGCAGCATAGGTCAAAAGCGCGTGGCTGATGGAATTGGAGGAGGCAATGGCGATAATGCTGCCGCGCGGAAACCGGCCATAAAGCCCTGCGGCGAGTGATTGTACCAGGGTCCAACCATCTCGGTAATTGAGGTGTCGCCAAGCCCCCGCCTCAAACCCAGCCAGCCACAGCCTGCGCGGTGCCGCTTCGGCCCAATGCGCCAAAGGTGCAACGACGGTATGAAATGCCGGTCGCATGGGATGAGGATTGGTTAGCAGGAGGCTGCCGTCGGCGTGACGGGTGAGATCAATCTTGACGGGGGAGATGTAAGGAGCAGCACGCATAGGCCATAAATAGCCGAGGCCGTTTTACTTTGCACCTAGGCGTGACTGTGCCTTAAGCGCCTCATGATCTCGTCCAGGCAAGCGTGCACTTAAAGCTTGAAACGCCTTTATCCGTTGCCGCCACGCAGCGTGCGCATTTTTGGTTTTGGCTTTTCTAGGGGCTCAACCCGGAAGGGCTTAGTCCTAACGTCCGGGGAGACCCAGCCGCCGGGTGGCTCTAACCAGCGCCCACCTTCCTGATTGGCGAGTGATCGGCTGCGCGGCGGCACTGGCGTGATGACCATATAGCTGCGGGTCTTTGGGCTTGTCGAAAAGCGGGGTTCAAAGAAGTGCTTGTCTGGTGGGTTCAAAGGCGGCGAAACCAATTCTCGCTCAATCTTGACGTCGGGCACCACGGCTGCGACTTCCTTCTCCTTCGCCTCGGTTGGTGCCGAAGAGCCGAAACCGGCGGCTAGCAATGCAAAGACCCACATGTCGCAAATCCCCAATGCGCATTTACAATCAGGGATAGGTTGCAGGCAGACACACGAAAGTCGAGTGAAACCTTTGTAACGTTGCAGGCCCTAGGTGGTCAGGCCACCTTGCGGACAAAAACAGAGCCCGCCGAATAGCCAGCACCAAACGAGCAGATAAGGCCCGTGTCGCCGGCACCCAGATCATCGCTATTCTTATGGAAGGCGATGATCGAGCCCGCAGAAGAGGTATTGGCATAAGTGTCCAATACGGTGGGGCTTTCATCTTCGCTGGCTTCATGGCCCAAAACCTTGCCCGCAATCAAGCGGTTCATATTGGCATTGGCTTGGTGCAACCACATTCGGCGCAGGCTTGTGGCCTCAAGGCCCAAGGTCTCCATATGCTCGATAATCATGGCCGCTACCATAGGCACCACTTCCTTGAAGACTTTACGGCCTTCTTGGACAAAGAGCTTGTCTTTCGCACCCACGCCTTCGGGGGCCGTGTGGTTTAAAAAGCCGAAATTATTGCGGATATTGTTGGAGAATTGGGTTTTGAGCTTGGTGCCCAAAATCTCCCAATGCGGCTTGTCGCCCACGACATCGGCGGCTTCAATCAGAATGGCCGTGCCCACATCGCCAAAGATAAAGTGGCTGTCGCGATCTTTGAAGTTCAAATGGCCCGAACAAATCTCGGGATTGACCACCAATACGCTGCGCGCATGTCCGGCGCGCACAAAGTCAGCTGCCGTCTGAATGCCAAAGGTGGCCGAAGAGCAGGCCACATTCATGTCAAAGGCAAAGCCTTCGGGATTACAACCAAGGGCGGCTTGAATCTCAATCGCCATGGCTGGATAGGCGCGCTGCATATTGGAAGCTGCACAAATCACGGCATCAACGTCCATCGGATCGCGACCGGCCCGTTCCAGCGCTTGACGGGCAGCTCGTACGGCGAGCTCAGCCAGAATCGACAATTCCTCATTTGGCCGTTCTGGGATGCGGGGGGCCATGATGGTGGGGTCTAAAATGCCATCCTTATTGACGACAAAGCGGGCTTTGATGCCTGAGGCTTTCTCAATAAACTCCACCGAGGAAGGGGTTAGTGCTGCCACTTCACCCGCTTCAATCGCTGCCGCATGCTGGGCATTATAAAGCTCAACATAGCGGTTAAAACTATCGACCAATTCCTCATTGGTGATGGAATGGGGTGGCGTGTAAAGGCCGGTTGCGGAGATAACTGGTTTGATTTCAGCGCTCACGAACAATCTTTCCTTAGCTGGTTTAGGTGTGTCGCACCATTTAAGGGACACGAATTTGCGCTAGCCATAGACCGTGTCTCCTAACCCGTCGAGGCCCTCAGGGCAGAACCTGCCTCTAGCAGTCTTTAGGCGGACTCTTGAGACAAACTATTGTGAAGCTGTGCTAGGCGGGCTGAAGCTACAAGCCAGATAGGGGGAATGACATGGAGATTTATGGCGATGATCGGTCGGGCAATTGTTTAAAGGTGCGCTGGACGGCAGAGCATTTGAACCTGCCCTTTGTCTGGCATGAGGTCTTGGCCCTAACAGGTCAGACAGCAAGCCCAGCATTTCGCGCCCTCAATCCGTTTGGCCAAGTGCCCGTCGTGCGCCTTGACGATGGCCGCACGCTCGCCCAATCCAATGCCATCATTCTCTATCTGGCAGAAGGCTCAAGCCTGATCCCAACCGACGCCTTTGACCGCGCGAAACTATTTGAGTGGCTGTTCTGGGAACAATATAGCCATGAAGTGGTGATCGCGGTACGGCGCGCGAAAGTCCATCTCCTTGGCCAAACTGAAGCTGAAATAGACCCGAGCCTCCTGCCGAGGGGGCAGGTCATATTGACGAGGATGGAAGAGCATTTGGCCGAACGGGATTGGTTTGTCGGACCTTCATTCACCTTGGCCGATATGGCGCTATTACCCTATACGCGCTTTGCCGATCAGGGTGGGTTTGAGCTTCATCGCTATCCCGCCATTCAAGCTTGGATTCGGCGCTGTGAAGCCTTCTTGGGTTTGCCCGCGCTCTAGTGCTTGCCGCTGCGAAAACTTGTCAGCGCGGCTTTGTCCCGCTAACCCACTTTCAACACCGCCTGCGCTGCCACCAGCGTAACTCATTTCAGGGACAGACCCATGCAAGATATTCTTCAAGCGCTGGAAGCTAAACGTGCTAAAGCCCGTGCCGGAGGCGGCCAAAGACGCGTGGATGCCCAGCATGCCAAGGGCAAGCTGACCGCGCGCGAGCGCATTGAGATCTTGCTCGACGAGGGTAGCTTTGAAGAATTTGATATGTTCGTCGAGCATCGCTGTACTGAGTTTGGGATGGATGCCCAGAAGTTTCCCGGCGATGGCGTGATCACCGGCCAAGGCACGATCAATGGCCGCCTTGTCTATCTGTTTTCAAAAGACTTCACCGTGTTTGGTGGGTCCTTATCGCTGACCCATGCGGCCAAGATCGTCAAGGTTCAGCAAATGGCGGCCCGCAATGGCGCACCTGTTATCGGGCTGTTTGATGCGGGTGGGGCACGCATTCAAGAAGGCGTTGATTCTTTGGCGGGCTATGCGGACATCTTCATGGAAAACGTCATGTCTTCCGGTGTAATCCCGCAAATCAGCGTCATCATGGGGCCTTGCGCGGGTGGTGACGTCTATTCGCCAGCTTTGACCGATTTCATTTTCATGGTGAAGGACACAAGCTATATGTTTGTGACCGGGCCTGACGTGGTCAAAACCGTCACCAACGAAGTCGTTACGGCTGAAGAATTGGGTGGGGCAAGTGTGCATGGTGCAAAGTCCGGCGTGATCGACGGCAGCTTTGACAATGATTTCGACACTTTGTTCCAAATGCGCCGCTTGGTCGATTTCTTGCCACTCTCAAACCGCGAAAAGCCGCCCACAAGGCCAACCCATGATGACCCGGAACGGGTTGAGATGAGTCTCGATAGCCTTGTACCGGCCAATCCCAACAAGCCCTATGACATGAAGGAATTGATTGAGAAGGTCGTCGATGAAGGCGATTATTTCGAAATCGCCAAGGACTTCGGCAAGAATATCATTACCGCTTTTGCTCGGATCGAGGGCTCTACCGTAGGCGTGGTTGCCAACCAGCCCATGAGCTTGGCGGGCGTTTTGGATATTGATTCCAGCCGCAAGGCTGCGCGCTTTGTGCGCTTCTGTGATTGCTTCAATATCCCCATCGTGACCTTTGTCGATGTGCCAGGTTTCATGCCGGGCACCAAGCAAGAATATGGCGGCTTGATCAAACATGGCGCGAAGCTGTTGTTTGCTTTTGCTGAAGCCACCGTGCCGAAAGTGACCGTCATCACCCGCAAAGCCTATGGTGGGGCTTATGATGTGATGAGTTCCAAGCATTTGCGCGGCGACGTCAATTATGCGTGGCCCACGGCAGAAATCGCCGTGATGGGGGCCAAAGGGGCGGTGGAAATCATCTTCCGTGCCGACATGGGCGATCCGGATGCGATTGCGGCCCGCACGGCTGAATATCAAGACCGCTTCGCCAATCCGTTTGTGGCAGCCCAGCGCGGCTATATTGATGACGTCATCATGCCCCACTCAACCCGCCGCCGCGTCGCCAAGGCTCTGCGCGCCCTTAAGCATAAGAAGCTTGAGAACCCATGGAAGAAACACGACAATATTCCGTTGTAAGAACCGCGCTATGATCCCTTTTGGATGCTAACAAGATTGTCGACCTAAAAGGTTGGCTCCTGAATAGGAGCGGATCACGGGAGGCAGTCAGTTTGGATTCAGGGGCGGCTAAGCCCCGTCAATTCGGCATAGGGATGGATGGTGCGCTGAAAGGCGGCGCGGAATAGTGTTGTGCCGTTTTCCGAGATCATCCAGATACCGCTTGGTCCTCTTGGTGTAATCGCTGCTCTTTTGAGCGCCAGTGCCACTGACGACAATGATTGCTCCCTTACTTGGAGATGACATTGTTGGAACATTCTGTCGACCGCAGCATCAAAAGGCTATTAACTGGCTCGCTGGTCGGCTTATATGCGAGTGTCACAAATTGTATTGCTTCATATTTGGCATTTTATTCTTAGATTGACGATGGCTCATCCGGCTTTACTGTGCGCTCACAGGGCCTCACAGCGTGCAAAACAAATGACCCTGCCTGAGGGATCTGACCTCGCGCCTGATTGCAGCGGGGCCTTATCACCGCCCCATCCTAGCGCCAAAACTTCTGTGATTGAGTATATTGAGTTGACTCTTTTCGGCTGTGCTGTTGGTACTAGAAGTTATGCCTTGGATTGCCTTTCTCGATGAGTCGGGGGGACCATGGTCTGGTGAATATTGATCCTGGTTCACCCGACTTTGCCCTGACCGCAATTGTTTATGAAATGGGTGCGTATCTCGATCAGGAGATCCCATCAATTTGTCGCTTAAAGCACGCGCTTTGGAAGCATGAAGGTGTAATCTTTCATTGCTATGATATCAAAAAGAAAGTGGGCCCATTTTCAAAATGCATCGATGCTGATTTCAGGGATAATTTATATGAGTCAATTGCAGAGGCATTTAAACAATCAACAATGCAAATTGTTTCTGCTGTTGTTGATAAGAAACGATACACAGAAAAATACCTGAATCCAGCCGATGTATATTATATGTCAGTCAAGTTTGTCTTGGAGCGGATTTATGGGATTACCGGGCCAGAAACAACGTTAGTTTTCGAGTCCAGAGGAAAGAGAGAAGACGCCCTAGTGCGCCAGTGGGTGTATGATATTTCGGCTGGCGATAATTATCAGAAGAAAAATTTTGGGTTTGAGTGTTGTTTTGCCAAGAAAGCCACAAACGTGGTTGGTCTACAAATGGCTGATTTGGCGTGTGAGCCCATTATCCACTTCACTCATAACAAGGAAACTGAGCGACCAGATTGGAAGGCGGTGAGCTCTAAAATCTGGCGAGGCCCGGCCGGGCAAATGGAGGGGTATGGCCTAAAAACATTCCCCAAATAAGCTGAAAGCGCCCCGTTTCCGAGACGCCTTCCGCCGACCGGGCTACCCCAATCCACTTGGTGCTAATATAGCCCAAGCCGACCAAAAGTCAAGATTATTGGCCTATCGTAAGGCTGTGATAACAATCGGATTTTCTATTCATTAAGATCAAGAAGATGCTGGTCGCCTACCTTAAATATACTGTGACGGCGCGGCTTGGCAGTGGCTGCCATGCCAACCAATCGACGCAGTGAGGCGACAGCAGACGTCGCACACCACCACGTGCCGACGCACGTGCTTCCTCGTGCAGTATCGACATATGCCTCACATCACCGCTTCGATCAGGACTGGCACATCGGCGGCAAGCGCGCGGGCGAGGGCAGTGTCAAAGGCTTCGGCAGTGTCGCAAGATACCGCCTCAACCCCTTGACCTTCGGCCAATTTTACCCAGTCGAGGGCAGGTTTGTCGAGCGACAGCATGGAACTGGCGGCGGGTCCGGGCTGGCCCGCACCGGTGCGGCCCATCTCAATATTCAAAATGCGGTAGGAGCGGTTGGCAAACACCACGGTTACGATAGGCAGGCGTTCGCGCGCCATCGTCCACAAGGCTTGCAGCGTATACATGCCCGCGCCATCGCCGGTCAGTGAAATGACTTTGCGGTCGGGCGCGGCCACAGCGGCCCCAACCGCCAAAGGCAGGCCTTGGCCAATCGCGCCACCGGTCAGGAACAACCAATCATGAGGGGCGGCAGTTTGGGTGGCCATGAAATGGGGCAGGCCTGCGGTCACGGCGTCATCGGAAATAATGGCTTGATCGGGCATATGGCGCGCTAGGGACGTGGCGCATGTGTAAGGCGTGATCTTGCCGGTTGGCATAGGATGTTGGGTACGGGTTGGGGCTGGTGGGGCGTCGGGCGCATCCAAAGCATCAGCAAGGGCGGCCAAAGCTTCAGCCGTATCTTCACTGCGGGCTGAAAGCTCGATGGTGGTGCAGCCTTCTGGCACCAGAATGCTGGGCTTGCCGGGATAGGCAAAGAAAGCGCACGGCACGCCTGTGCCTGCCAGAATCATCAGATCAACGCCGGCCAAATCCTCCATCGCCATTTCGGCAAAATAGGCCATGCGGTCGGGCCCAAAGCGGCCTGCGCCGCGCGCCAGACGACCAACAAATGTGTCGCATAACACCCGGACGCCAGCAGCTTTTAAGCGCGACATGGTTGTCAGCGCCGCCTCGTCGTACAGGGCAGGGCCATTGACCAGGATCACCGGCTTCTGGGCCAGAGCAATCGCATCGGCCACAGCCTCGATTTGGGTGGGGTCAACAAGGGATAGAGCTGGTAAAGTAACACGGGGCGCGTCTGGGCCCGCGGGGTTCCAGGCACTGTCGGCTGGCAAAATCAGACTTACCGGCCCTGCCGGTGGGCCCATGGTCTCAATAAAGGCTTTTGCGGCCTTTTCGCCGGCCTCGCTGGCCTGTTCCACCACCCCGACCCAACGCGAGTTGGGCTTGACGAGGGTTTCAATATCGGACGCCAAGGGCGCATCCAAGGTGCGGTGATAGGTGGCATGATCGCCAACCACATTGACCATGGGCGCATAGGCGCGCCGCGCATTATGGATATTGGCCGCACCATTGGCATAACCCGGCCCGAGGTGAAGAAGCGTCATGGCAGGCTTTCCAGCCATGCGGGCAAAGCCATCGGCGGCCCCGGTTGTCACACCTTCAAACAAGCACAAGACCGAGCGAATGCGCGGCTCTCGATCCAGGGCCTGCACCAAATGCATCTCGCTGGTGCCAGGATTAGCAAAACAGGCGCTCACCCCATGTTCGGCAAGGGTTGCGACTAATTGATCAGCCCCAGTACGGATGTTGGTTTCTTGGGTCATGGCTTGCCTCATCTTTACTTCCCAATCCTTGCCCGAGCCAAACATTCCTGTCACTACAGCAAAACAGATCAGATGCACTTTGGGGCTGACAGGGCGGCCATTGCGGGCCAAGGTGTGCGCATGACCCAGATTCACCGTATCACCCTCGCCCGCCACATCTCCGGAACCCCCTCGCTAGAGGACTTTCAGCTCGAGACGTTTGAAGCTCCGCCTTTGAAAGAAGGTCAATTCCGCGTTGCCAATCAATTCGTATCCGCCGACCCCGGCACAAGGTCACGGCTGTCGGGCACTGATTCTTATGCCGGGGCCTTGCAGATTGGCGATGTGATTGACGGCTTTGCTGTCGGCCATGTGGTTGAAAGCCTCAACCCCGCCTTTGAAGTCGGCCAATTGGTGACTTTAGGCTCTGGCTGGGCGGACCAAACGATTTCCAATGGCCGGGGCTATTGCGCCAAACTGCCAGACTTGGGGGTGCCACTGTCGGCGTGGATTGGGGTGTTGGGTGTGCCGGGCATGACGGCTTGGTTCGGCCTGAAGCGGGTTGGTCAGATCAAGCCGGGAGACCGGGTGATCGTCACCTCGGCGGCGGGGCCTGTGGGGGCCACAGCCGGGCAATTGGCCAAAGCCTGGGGGGCATCGCGGGTTGTGGGTGTTGCCAGTGGCGGGGCCAAATCCGACTGGCTTTTGCAGGAAGCTGGCTTTGATGAGGTTCTAGACTATCGCTCGCCCACCTTTGCGGCAGACTTGGCGGCAGCCATGCCCGAAGGGGCCGACATCTTGTTCGACAATGTCGGCAACAAGATGATTGACACCATTCTGCCCCTCTTGCGGCCCTTTGGCCGGATCGTGGTCTCGGGCCAAGTGGCTGACTATAATGTCGCCCCGCCAGACCGGCATGGTATTCGCAATACCGACCGCTTCATCACCCATCGTCTGAAGATGGAAGGCCTTGTTGTGTTTGACGATTTGCGTGCTTTCCCCGAGGCGCAGGCCGAAGCCGCCGCCATGATCCAATCGGGCCAGCTTAAGCTCAAGGAAGTGATTTCCGATGGCATCGACAGCCTGCCCGCGGCCTTTTGTGCCCTATTCCAACCCGGTGCCACCTTTGGCCGCCGACTTGCACGCATCTAGGCCGGGAGGGCGCAATGGAGTTTCAGCATTATTCCCGCATCCAATTTGCCTATGATCAAGGCTATGGCCCCCGTGTTCTGGTCGTTACCATCAGCGGCAACAATCCCGTCAATGGCGTGGATGAGGCCATGCATGAGGAATTGGCCCGCGTCTTCACCGATTGCCAGCGGGACCCTGATAGCGACCTGATCGTGCTGACTGGCAAGGGCCGCGTCTTCTGTGCCGGTGGCGATTTGGATTGGTTTGACGAGCAGATCAGCAATCCCGCCAGCTTCCGTGCCATTGCACCCGATGCCAAGCGGATCGTGCTGTCACTCCTTGAACTTGAAAAGCCCATCATCTGCCGCCTCAATGGTGCCGCGGCAGGTCTGGGGGCAACAATTGCGTTGATGTGCGATGTGATCATTGCCGAGGATACCGCCAAGATTGGCGATCCGCATGTGAAAGTCGGCCTTGTGGCTGGCGATGGCGGGGCGGTGATTTGGCCCGCTTTGATCGGCATGGCGCGCGCCAAGGAAATGCTTCTGACAGGTGACCTCATCTCAGGGGCCGAAGCCGCCCGTATTGGCCTTGTCAATCATGCCGTTCCCGCCGCAGAGCTTGATGGCAAAGTGGCAGAACTTGCCCAAAAAATCCTCGGCAATCCGCGCTGGGCCGTGCGTTGGACCAAAGTCGTGATGAACCAGCAATTGCGCCAAGCCGCCAATCTGACCATGGATGCGGCCGTGGCGTATGAAACCTTGTCCAATATGATGGCCGACCGGGCCGAAGCTGTTGCCGCCTTCAAGGAAAAGCGGCCGATGACATTGAGCGGGGAATAATCATGGGGACGAGTTTTGCCGCAGAGCCTGATCATGTGGTGGCGCTGCGCCAGCAATTGCGCCGCTTTGTGGACACCAAAGCCCCGCGCGAAAAGCGTCAGCTGTGGGACCGTACCCACACCTGGCCGCGCGATCTGTTTGCTGAACTGGCGGAAATGGGCATTTGCGGCCTGACGGTGGACGAGACCTATGGCGGGGTGGGCCAAGACATTTACGCCGCAGTGGCCGTGATTGAAGAATTGTGCCGGGCAGGGGCCTTTCTGGCCGGGCCCTTCATCCATTGCGCCTTCTATGGTGGGATGAACATTTCTGAAAATGGCAATGAGGCCCAAAAAGCGGCCTATCTGCCGGCCTTGGCCAAGGGCGAATTGATGTTCTGTTATGGCCTGTCGGAACCCGATGTGGGGGGGGATTTGTCCAGTGTCACCACGCGCGGGGTGATCGAGGGCGATCATGTGGTCATCAATGGGGCCAAGCGTTGGTGCACCGGGGCCGATTTTGCCGACTACATCTATTGCCTGATCCGCACCGAAAGCGATGAGAAGCGCAAGAACCTCGCCTTTGTGCTGATCCCGAAAGATACGCCGGGTGTGACCTTACAGCCGATTGAGCATGTCAATCTGCGCTATACGTTGTCGAGCGATGTTTATTTCGACAATGCGCGCATTCCGGTCTCGCACATCGTCGGGGGGCCTGAGAAATGGGGCAAGGGCTGGGGCATGCTGGCGGGTCGGGCGCTGGATGTGGAAAAGCTTGAAATCACCGCGGTCACCTTTGGTATCGCACAAGCCGCTGTTGAAGAGGCCTGGGCCTATGCACAAGAGCGGGTGCAATTTGGCAAAGTCATCTCGGGCCATCAGGCCATTCGCCACGCTCTGGTGGAAGCGCGCACCAAGCTCGAAGCCTGTCGACATATGCTCTATCACGCCGCTTGGCTTGCCACCCAAAACCTGCCCTGCGGGATTGAATCGAGCATGGCTAAGCTGTTTGTCGCCGATACCGCGGCAGAAATCGCCCTGATCTGTCAGCGCGTGCTTGGGGCCTATGCCTTGTCAGACGCCTTCGACATGGAACGCCACGTCCGCGATCTTCTGGGCATGCGCATCGTGGGCGGGTCCAGCGACATGCAGAAAAACAACCTCGCTGGGCTTTGGGGGATGAAAGGGTAGGGTGTGAGACATCGGCCCTCGGCCATCCACGCAAGTCGGTTTGAGGTCAAAAGGGCTTCCAGATAAGACTTCTTCCAAAAACGATGTCACCCCCGCCGAAGCGATAGCGGAGAGCGGGGACCTCCATGCGAAAGGGCGGCACAAGGTCCCGGATCGGCTGACGCCGTCCGGGATTGTCTGTTTGTGATGTGTCAGTAT
>NZ_NCSQ01000150.1 GCF_002105465.1 Aquidulcibacter paucihalophilus | reverse complement strand
GCACCCAATCTCGTCTAAACTTCTAGTTTTTCAACAATATCCGCCATGAATTGTCGTTTAACAGGTGGTGCCCGAGCCGCCAAAGCAGACATGTGCTCACCGAAACATTGCGGAATTCGAAGAGTTCTACAGATTTTCTAGCAATATTGCGGGTGCTTAAGCGCGAGATCGGTTCATGCAACTCTGTAGCGAAATACAGTTTAGCGGTTCAAAACCACATCGAAATAGACTCGTTGATTAGTTCATTCTAAGGCAATTCGTTCAATCTTTCCGCCAGATAATCGCCAAATCACGTCCTGGGGAACTGGTAAGCTAATCACTTCAATTTTCGGTAGACTGAGGTAGGCGCCGCGAATAATTCTTCCAATGAGGCCATGGGATACAGCCAAAACAACACCTGAAGTATTGTCCAACCAGCTCTTTGCCCGTTGAACCGCCATCTCGTAGCTTTCGCCATCTGGCGACCTGAAAAACCAATCGAAGTGAGTGGAGCCATCCAGCACTCGAGGCCATTGAGCGTCGATGTCATAGTGCGTTAAGCCATCCCATGAGCCAACAGACACCTCAGCGAGGCGTTCATCGAACTTCAGGTCCGGAAGTTTCAGGTGGTTTGCGATTATTGAAGCCGTTTGGCGGGTTCGCCCAAGAGGGCTTGTCAGGAAAGCGTCCGCTTGAATGTTCAAGTCTGCTAGTTTTCTCGCAATTGCTTCAGCTTGTGAAACTCCAGTTTTTGTCAAGGAGGAATCAAGTTTGCCTTGAGAGCGACCCTCCACGTTCCACTCTGTTTCTCCATGACGGATGAGATAAATGTCGAACACAGCAAAGTCCTCTATCGCCGTAATTGTTGATACCCAATTTCAACGGGCCGCGGGATCGCATCATACTCTGCCCACTTTCAGTCGCGACCAGTTGATGTGCTAAGGGAATAGGTCCGACTTTGACATATTGCCCTCCAAACCAGACCATCCGCAATCGGCCAAACCCGGCCAAAACAAGAGCAAGTCTCCTGATCAGCAAAGCATCGCCAAGCTAGCCATATTGCCACCAAAAGTGCCCCGTTCGGGCCTCTAAAGCGACGAATTACGACAACTTACTTCGCCTAAAAATGGACGACTTAAAGCAAGTCATCGAGGGTGGAAGATAAATTGTCTAAAATCACATATTATCAATAAGATAAACCAACCGACGACTTGGGCCCTTATATCTTGCCGCGCGATACAGAAAACGACTTACATCCCTGGGGCCTCATTCAAGAATTGCCATCATCAAGCCTGCCTCACTTTCAAGCAATGCCGGTAAGGCCAGAAAGTGAGGGGAGAGCTATATAAGCGCGGTTGCCGGGCATTATCAGCTGCGCCTATAGCTCAGGCCGTTATTGGCAGTTTAGGCTCGCGGATAGGCAATCGGCGCTCGGAGCCCCATAAATGACTTCTGAGACGTTATTTGGTCTAGGGCTAAAGCTGAAGCCGTTAGAACGGCAATGGCATTGACGCGGGCGCTAATTGCCTTTGGCGGCCCAGTTATGATTGATGGCCTCACGGTTTGGACAGTGACGCGGGCAGGGGGCTCTTTGCCAAACCCGCCCAAAAACCGGCAGCACTAAAGTTGAACTCACCAACACAATCAGGCAAACTTGAATGATCAGCCGTCAAGAACCATGCGCCCATTGCCGAATGCGCTATCCATCCGTCACGATCATAACCCTAGCGATCGTCGGGGCCACACTGGCAAGATCGGCGATCAGTGCTCGGTTCTTTGCGCACCCGCTAATTTTGGAACAATGCTGGCGCTCGGGATTGGTTTAATTGCAGGGGCCGTAGCCAGTTTCTTGAATTAGCCGGGCCCACAATAGGGCTAATGGCCGTTAGATTGTCCACACCTGAATTGTGAGCCTTCATTCCCCCAATGTGTTTCGTTTTGTGGTGATCTCTTTCTAAGCGGGGTCATAAGGGGAACAGAGGAGATTTGAGAGAAGGAGAGGCAAGATAAAGGGAAGAATTTATTGCGGTATCCAACTGATATTACACGAAAAATAGGTTAATCTTAGTGCATCTCATGAATTGCCATGAATTATCGCGCCTATGGCTGCTTTGAGAGGTACCTTCGACCGCCTTGTGGGAGTTCCGGTCAGGGCTTATGGCAGTCAGGATCAAGGTGATCGCGGTAGCAGATGCGAGCAGGTCTTTGCGCTTCAAAAGCGATTTAGCCCGCGCCTCACAAGCCATGAGGCCGAGGCGCAGGCTCGCTTGCCGATTAGTTTCAAAGGGGATGCCTTCTCTGTGCGGGCCTCTCTTGCCCGCAAGCTTGTCTATGCAAGCGGGCAGGAGGCTCCTTTAAAGACTAAATCAGCCTCCAAAAGCGATAACCTATCAGCTTGAGAAGTTACTGCGTCATCCTGCCGGCTCCCAACGGAGCCATAGGCAGGAGCATCATCTGGCCAATGCCAACCATTGCACCCGCTAAGAAACACTTGAACAAGTTGATGCAGGTTCTGGATAAGCGAGAAAGCAGTAACGAGACCAAAAATCTTCTCAGAAAAATCCAAACCAGAGGGTCCAGACCCAATCACAATTCCTGCGCCCTTTGGGCTTCGTGGTCGTACGTAACGCACTCCATGCAGGGCCTTGCAGGCAGCTGAAAAGAATAATGTTTTTAATATGGATTCGTCCTTAATTTTAGAAAATGGCATACAGCCAGCACTTTGCTGGCACACGGCCAGCACTTTGCCAGCATACAGCCAGCACTTTGCTGGCACACGGCCAGCAATTTGCCAGCACACCGCCAGCGCTTTGCCAGCATACCGCCAGCAGTCCAATATCCCAAAAATCGCCGGAATCGTTCGATCACTCAACAAAATGGGTGGCTTCATGGGCAACTTGGCATAAGAACAGACCTCCTGAATGGTGGTTCTTCTTCTTTGCGTGAAGTCCTATTCCCTTGAGCTAATGGCTGCCCAAATGGTCGCGGCCATCAGTCCGATTGTCCAGATGCAAATGCCAATGAGGAGAGTGACAGCGTTGTAATCAGAAATATCAGTCACTTCGATTGCTCCCAGGTCGGGCTAGATCGTAACCTATTTATCGCATGGGATGAATTGAAATATGGCGCAGCTTTCGAAAACGTGACAGTGTCAGTATCAGGATCAAGTTAGTCATGCGTGCTTAGATCTTGAGCAGCTCGGCACCAAAACCACACTTGGCCGTGCAATGGTTCGCCCATGAATGTTTAAAATCTTGTTGAATTGTCTAGGCGCTTAGTAGCTTGTTTCTAGTTTATCCGAAGTGACGGAGCGGAAGTGTTCGGACCGTATCAACAAGCCAACAACTCTTCCTAAGATTTCACAATTTGTCCCATAATTAACATTATGCGAATCTGAGCTGTACGCGCAAAGCGATAATGTCACCCTTTAGCAAAGTAGATGTGTCACACTGATTGCACGTCTCCCCTTGGCGATTAGGCCGTGGGGGATCGTTATGACGGCAGTAGGCATGAGCGAGCGAGAGATTGGTCGGCTGAAGGTTTCAGCGCCGATTAAAGATGGCCACCCCTATCATGGTGGGACGTAAACTATGTCTCATAAGCGATTTCTCCCAGTCCGATTGAGCGGTCGGCTCTGCGTCGTTCCAAGGCGAGCTGGTTTTCAGCTGACCTAACGAAGCTTGCGGCATAATTGCGGACCGCTTCACTTTCGTCTGTCTCCCACTCCGCTACTAGTGCTTTACGTGACTGTTGTGCTTCGACACTGCCATATTCGCCAAGAAGAACGCCACTCCTATTGATTACAATATCAACCACTCCCAGCAGTTCGTCGTCGGCAGGAAGCAAACCGACGATCAAACGTAGCAGAGTGTGAAGGAATTGCTGCCCTTCAAATGCAAGAAGCACTGACAAGACAAACTCAATCCCTTCCCGGCCTTCTGCGATTTGGTCACGCAGTAGTTGTTCAATCGGTTCCTCGAGATTAGGGAACAATTCTGCGATCAATCGCGCACCTCCGAACCTGAAAGAACTTGGGTTAGTCTCAAACCAGCCCCTTGCGGCGGTGACGATTTCAAGCGGTGCGGCGGCTAGCGGTGCACGGAGATAATAGAGTTGATAAGGCAAGTCCTCGTATTTAGCGTCTCTTGTAGCACGCCCCTCTAAAAAGCGCCGGCCAACGAGATCTATCACGGCGTCTAGGTGGTCTCCCGCAACTACAGCCAGCAAAGCTTCGCCAGCCGTGCCCAGGCGGGGCATCTTGATCAATAACTCGAGCAATGGCTCGACCTGTTCAATCGACAGGCCTTTGAGGAGCCCCAACTGATCCCAGTTTCCTATATGGCCAACCCAGCCGAAATATCCGCGAGACGACAACCACTGAGCAGCCGGCAAGAATATCTCTTCGAACATCCTAATCGAATTTTTGTCAGACTGCCGCGCGGCGGCAAGTGTAACGTTGTGGATGATTAGCTCGTCGCCTGCCGCTATGCCCTTTGCTTTGATGGCTTTTATGAATTCGAATCTGAATTTGCTTGTGAACTGGAGATACCAGGCTATCGATGAGAGATGCTTGCCTTCAGTAATCCAAGTTTCGATCAACGGATCGACGACAGCAATTTGACCCGCATCCACCATGCCAAGCAACATGTCCGGAACCCAGAATGCGAGCCGATCACTAAGTTGCTGCATCCATTTGAGTAATATGCCCGGTTGCGCCTCGGCAAGCCCTTTTAAAAACTCCTGCAAGCCAGAAAAGGTTCCCCGATCTTCGCTTTGGGTCTCGACAAACCTGTCTATTCGAGCAAGCCATTCGTCCGCGTTCGTTGTATTAACGCTCGCCACTAGGCCCGCGATCGCTAGAGTGCGTTCGTCTCTGACCTCTGAAACCGTAAATTGGTCTTTCGACCACATCAAAGGTGTAACACTATCGAAGCCAACAAGTAGACGATAGCAGCTCAGGTCAGGATCAATTTCAAGCGCAGCGTGACAAGCAAGAATCCGATCAATCAACTCAGTTTGTCGAGCAACCAGTTCGGGCTTATCGGTCATATTCGGCGGCAATGCGTGATACTTACGAAATTTGCGGTATAATTCCACTTCGACCTGACGCTTCGACTCGAGATCAAGGCTGGGCAGTGCTCCGGTGAAGAATCCTATTACATCTGCTAGATCCTCCAAAATCACTTGGACAAGAAGATCGCTATAGGCTCCCATATTGGGGGTATCGCCTGCTACAAACATAGCTCTTCGAACTTTCGAGCGCTCGCTATTTTCAGTCAACAGAGAGTGCAAACGCTTGAAAATCTGTAGAGCGTCATGACGCGTTGCCCTCAATTCCTCGGTTACTAGAACTGAGCCGCTGTGGAACGTCACTGTGTCCGCCTGCCAACTTGTCCCAGTTACCGAGCTAGACAGCACTTCGCGCAAGATGATGGTAGCAATCGGTGCCGCGGTAACCAGCATCGTATCTTCAAGCTCTGTGATGCAATCGACCAACATTCGTTGAACCGCTGGTCCAACCTTTTGCCAAACGGACCGGTCATGTTGTGCTAGGCGCTTAGTCAGATTGTCGATAGGCTTGCGCTCTTCCTCAGTTGTCATGGCATCTCGCATCGCGATCAGCGCATTGAACATCCGCCCAGGGCAGGCATACAGGAGATAACCACTCTCGAGAATGCTGCAAATCCTACTGACAACGGCGTCGCTCTTTGTTCCGGGATACTCACTGAGATAGCTTTTTTGTGGTACGTCCGGCATCGTAGGAGCCCGGATTACGGCATCAGATAACGTGTCGATTATCTCTGGGGCGGCCGCTATATAGTCGTCATAATTGGGCAACACATAATTCGCGAATTTCTCAACGGCTTCATCGAGGCGATTGCGATTATCGCAGGCACGGATCAGCCCAAGGGCGTCCTCGTCGAACATTGCCTTACCATCGCGCAACTTCCCATAGTCGCTTGCAATCTTGTCGAACTCGTAACCCGCCGGCTGAAGGAAGTCTTGCATTGTCTTCCGCAGCCGCTTGCGCATCGCCTCTACCTTTGCAGCACCAAACCCTTTGTCCAACATCGGTTTGTAGATTGTATCGTGAGCCATTTCCGCCCACGCATGGTCAAGAATCGTCTGGACTTGGATCTCGCAACGCAACCCAGCGAACCGACGATATTCAGGAAGCGCCTCTCGCGGCTCACTTAGTGTCACCACCCAGTTTTCTGAGATGAAGAACTCGGCTCCGTCTTCCTTGCTATCTGGGTAATGCATTTTCGAGCGCTGTTTATCGACGGTAAAATTCTCGTGTAAAATACGACTCTGCCTAAATCGATATACATCACCATTGGTGTAAAAGATCAGGCGGCATCCGGCGATATCTTTAGCGATATCACTAATTTCCAATTCTGCTTGAGCCTCGAACTTTGCCAGCTTAGCACGCAATGAGCTGACGTCCTTGGCGCGGTATTGAATGTTCTGCAGCCTCAGATCTTTTTGTTCTGCAACCGCAGCTCGAAGGATTGCTGCTACGGCTTCGGCAAAGTCGGCATAAAGGACGCGGCCCCCATTTTCATACTCGACGAGATTCATGGGGCGCTTCCTTCGCTTTAATTTGAACGGCCGCCAGAGGCGCCTACACCCAAAATAAGTACCAAAGATAGTTAGACGAACTTCGAAATTCGATCAAACGCCGCCTCAAAGCGGTTCAAGGTCTCTTGAACAGCCTTATTCTTATTCGCTAGCATCTTCGGGTTTTGCAGCAGATACATCGATGGGTCGAAGTGGCTAAACTCAGGAATTTCCGGCGGCAGAACTCGGAAATAGGCTTCAGCCTTCTTTACTAGGCGTTCTGTGCCAAGGTCCGCAGCCTCGAGCTTTTCGACCGTCAGTTCATTCTCGCCAGTGAGCGAGTAAGTTTTGTTGACTAGCTCGACGAAAAAGAAGGGGTCGAAAAAATCCTCGATATCGGCCTCTTCCTTGCCGGCAATCTCTGTCGCAAGAATGATACGTTCTTTGTCGAGCAGCGCAGCTCGATGCAAGTCCTCGAGCTTCCTCTTCTGCCCACGTTCGAAATCGGTAAGGACGCCAATGTTTAGCTTGTTGCCATAAAACAATCGAACGAATGGAAGCACTTTGTCGATCCCGCCCGAAGGGCAAATAGCCCAATGTGGTGCGAGATAAGTCCGGCCGGCCGCTTTTAGGGCAGTGGAAGCTGCCTGCAAATAGAGTACGTCGCTGGGTCCCTCGACAAGAAGCGTGTTTTTGCCGATAAATAGCGTTTGTGTAACTTCGAAGCCCATAGCCCCGAAGATCGGAAAATTAGTCTGGGGATCAGTTGTAAGAACGTCAGACCTAATCTTAGTTCCTATAGATCTCCTTCTGCCGCGATCGTCGAGCTTTACGACATCCTCGACCGTCCGCACTGACGCTAGGTCATCTGCTGGGACCATAAAAGGGGAATGAGTAGACCAAATGACCTGATGATGAGGTGCGATCTCTTTGTAAAAGTAGCGCAAGAGATCAAGCTGGGCGGTACCATGAAGCGTCAAACCTGGCTCATCAAGCAGCAAAATTACGTTGCCTTGACTCTTCTTGATTTGAGCAAATTTGACTAGAAATGAAAAAAACCAAATAAAACCCGCCGAGCGTTCTGAGAACGGAACAGTAACACCATGAAGGCTGTTTTCCACTCGGGCACGAGCTACAGGGCCAACGTTAAATGGCGCTGGATCTCCTGACTTTCCTTCAGACAACACGACCTTAATCTTAAGCTCGTCATTCTGGGTCCAATAGTCGAATATCTGATCCGTAATCTTTAGAGCGGCGGCTTCGCACTTGGCATTTAGCTCTTCGAATTGGGTGGTTTCCAACAAATCGTCTAAAGTGGTGCCCGCATACTCTAAAAAATCGAGGAAGACTTGATCGCCGTTTGCAACCGGTCGACCGCTCTGCTTGTCTTGGTTCAATTTATTGATCGAGAGCTCACCACTCATCCGATCATAATGGGAGAAGTACATAAACTTCGGCATCCGCGCGTGAAGAATGTCTATAGCCTTTAGACGTGCCGACTTATCCCGAAAGGTCTTGATCTCATCGAGTAGCGCTTGTTGTGGCACGGTCCGACTCGCTAATGTTTCAAGCGCTTCCGCGGCCTTTTGAGCTTTCGAGGCGGTACCCAAGACAACTTGGTCTTCTGGAGTTAGTTTGTGCTTCTGGACCAGATGGCTCAATGCTGCCTCCTCAGCCAGAGGCACTTCCCAAGTGGCTGTAGTTTGTTCGTAGCGCTTAGTGACCACTACCTCGTCACCACTCAATGCACCCTCACCAAAGATCGCAGAAATAGCATCGACGTCAGCACGCTCGAGCTTCCACTTGGTACGCATGACCAAAGCTTCACTTTCGCTGTGCTGAGAATCGTACTCGGATAACAAGCGCCGCGGATAATTGGTTATTTTGCCATATTCGTCGTACTTCGGATCAGTAGAACGAATGCCCTCAAGGGCCTTCAAAAATGCCGACTTTCCTGCCTCGTTCTTCCCAACCAGACAGGTAGTCTGGCCAATATCAACAGGGTCTGCATCAATGATGTTGCGATAGTTAGTCGCGTGCGCCTTAATCAACTTCAAGAGGAATCTCCCATGCTCGGTAAGTATGCTTCAATCAAGTTTGCAGATGGGGGCGAATTCAAAATTTTCAACCTCAGATTCTAATGATTGCCCCAATTCTTTGGCCCAATCATTAGCTAACTGATGATACGGGCCCCTCTCACAAAATCGATATTTTGTAAGATAGGCTGCAACGATCTAGTGGGCCAGCTGCGTGGTCTGGGTATGGATGGCCAATGTAATTCGGTTTCTAATGCCGCCGAGCACCGACAATTACTGGTCTGATGCACCCCAGCCTCATGCTCAGTTGATTCGCCGCGAAGTCCGACGTCAATCGCTCGCTTTACGCTCGTAATTCAAATCTAAGGCGCAAATCATTCACTTGGCAATTTCCCTGACATTTCTCTGCAAATAGATGCCATACGCTCAATATGTCGTCGGCTCGGCTTAAACACGGTCCGACGGCCACCATTTGCCTCCGATAGACAAGCGCTTAAAAAGTCCCTTGGGCGATCACTTGGGTCATTAGATGGTGAGATTACATTCCAAAATTCATTGCTGGGCTTACCTTCAAATGCATCACAAAACTCAACAAGTGCAATCGAGTGCCGGCGTAAAACAGCACTATTTCTTGATTGTTTCCTAGGGAAGACGCCCAGATTGTGCTTTTGTCGGGCTTCAGCTCGACATTGACTGGCCAGTTCTAATGCCTTTGGCGCAGACAGAATTGCATCTTCTATCTTTGGCGAAACCGGCTCGCCCGCCCAAGATGAAAGCGGGCCAAACAGCGTTAACAAAATAGCGCTTTGAACAAGTATTTTTGACATATTGATTGTCCTTCCGTGTGTGAAAATAGGCAATGTATAGGGCCTTTTGTTTTGGGCAGAGCCATATTGGAAATTGCCAAACATGGTTTGTTCCAGCCACCGCGTTGGCCAAAGCCAGATGGCCCTTGGAAACGGGTGTTCCTTTTTCTTTTTATTGGCCATGGGAAGACTGCGAACAATTCGCTCCGTCACCTAACTCGACTTGCAGGGTGACATGGCTGAGACCGTATTTCTCGTCGAGTTCATGCGCGAAAGTGGCAAGTGCTAGATCCCCAGGATGACCTTTAGGCATGACAAGATGGGCAGATAGAGCTGCTTGCGTGGTCGAAAGCGGCCAAACATGAAGATCATGAACGGAAGCAACCCCCGGACGACTGGCAAGCCAAGCTTTAACAACGGCTAAGTCAATTCCAGCTGGGCTTGCACCAAGCGAAAGATTTGAAGAAGCCACGAGTAAATGCCACGTCCCTGCAACCATAACGGCAACCACGACAAGACTGATCGCTGGATCAATCCAAGCTTGCCCGGTCAGCAAAATGGCTGCACCTGCCAGGATGACCGACAAGGAGACTAGGCCATCCCACAGCATGTGGAGGAAAGCGCCTTCAATATTAATGTCGGTCTTTCTTCCCCGCGAGAACAGCCAAGCGGTACCAAGATTGATCGCAACACCAATGGCCGCTACCACCATCACCAATATGCCATTAGGCGGGCTTGGGTTTGCAAATCGGTGGATCGCTTCCCAGCCGATCACGCCTGCAGCAACCAAGATGAGCAACGCATTCACAAGAGATGCCAGAATAGTGGCCTGACCAAAGCCGAAGGTGAAGCGCCCTTTCGGCTGAAGTCGACCGAGTGCTGTTGCCCCCCAAGCCAACAAGAGACCTAGCACATCGGTCGCATTATGACCCGCGTCTGCGATGAGCGCGAGCGAATTGATCGATAGGCCCACGCCAAGCTCGACCAAGACAAAGCAGACATTAAGGCCAATCCCAAAAGCGAAGGCCCCATCGTAGCTGGCTGGGCTGTGAGCATGGCCATGAGCACCATGATTATGACCAGCATGATTTTCATGGCTGTGATCCTCCCTCATCGCTTTGATCCCTTTATAAAGCCGAGCCATCGCGGGGTTTGGGTAGCGTAAGCTTGATACGCTTGGCCAAGGCTTCTTACCAAAACAGGTTCTTCAATACGCACCTGCCAAATCGCGGCGATCCAAACACAAGCGGATAAGATGACCTGCACCGGGTCCAGCTGAAACATTGCAAGTCCAAGAAAGAGGGTCATTTGCCCGACAAACACGGGATTGCGCGATAGCGCGAAAAATCCGCCGGTTACGAGGGCTCCAAGTGTTCCTTCAACGGCACCAATCCGCCAAGATCCAGCCATTTGGAGCTGAGCTCCCACGGCGATGAAAGCACCAACCAACATGAAGCCCAGACCTAACCATGCGTACCATCCAAGGCTATCTGGCAACTGTGGCCATAAATTTGGATAAAGGATCCCAACTAGACCCCAAGCACCGCTCCCGATAAAGCCGAACTTGAATAAAAGTGCTGTCCAACGTTGGGATCCCACTGGCCTAGAAAAATAGTCGACGCCGCGTCCCGCGACCCGGCTTGCCCTCATTGTCAGAGCTAAGAAAGTCAGGAGATATGCCCATGTTAAGGCTAATGTGATCATCGAGACTGTAGCGGCCATCATGAGCAAGAACTCTTATTTTTTGGCAGATCATGCGTCTGCACCCATTCTAGCGAGGAGCCAAATCGAGACGTCGTAAAGCATCGCTGTCGTGGTGATGTCGCCAGAAAACGCGAGAGGGACTGCGAAACCGGCACGGATCGCTGCTGGAACACCCAAAATCCGAAAGTTATAGCTTGCACCTTCCCGAATGAGGACGTTTGTGTAGTTGTTTCGATCTTCCCCATATCTCATTCCTTCTTGTGCCGGCCGCGACCTGAATTAAAAGTACCAACTAGTTCGCGACCACTAACGTAAACGGCGCAGTGATTACCTTGCCGCCGATCTTTACTTGCACGAACACACGGTGCGGTCCGGCAACGCTTGGGTGCAATTCAAAAGCTAATGCAGGCCCGCCGCGTGCCGTCGCATCCTTTGGTTCTGCACCCTCAGGATGACCATGCACCATCGTCGTGCCATCGGCCGAGAAGCCAACCAAATGGGCATAGGCCCCCATAAGCGGTTCTAACGAGTCAAGCGGAGCCCCGGTTCCATCGGCAACTGTCAGCGTAGCTGGCGTGTGTGCGTCAGCCGCGAGCGCGCCGCCAAGCGACAGGGTCAGGGTATAGCCGTCGACCTTGGTGGAAAGTGTTTGGGTCGCTGCAACCTCGGGACCTTTGTCTGCGCCCACGTTTAGGGTGACGGAAGGCGTAAGGTTATGGGCGTCTGCATCTTCTTGGCCATGGCTTCCTTCACCATGATCATGGCCTGCTTTGTCATGACTGTGACCTTCATCACCATGGTCACTTTTGCCATGGTCATGAGCGTGCCCGTCTTGCTCTTTGCTTGCGCGCTTAAAGTCCGCCCAAACGCGATATTGACGGGGATATTTCGGGGTAAAGCTGACCGTCCACTGTCCGGGCTGCGCGCCTGGCTCACCATGGACATGGGTGTAATCCTCCAGCGCGCTATCCACGATCATGACATGGACCTTGTGCTCGTGCTGAGTTGCGATGTCATCGGGGCCGAGGGGTTTGCCATCCGCGCCTGTTAGGGTCAAAGTTAAGCGAACTGCCTGGCCCGGTACAGGGGTCGCAGCCGCCGCAACAGACATGGTTGGCTGACCCTTGGTTTCACTTACAGAGCTCGCTGTCGCAGAGACATCAGACTTGGACTCAGCTTTGTCTGCGCCGCCGCCGCCACAAGCAGCCAGCAAGGCCAAAGCACAGATTCCAGCGGTTAGTTTTGCTGTCTGTTTCATTAGAACGTCTCCTTTAATTGCCCATCTTTTTGGGCCAAGACCAATTGTTCAAGCGGCTTTTGACCAAACAATTTGAACAAAATCGGTGTGACAAGCGCATCCAGCAGGGTTGCAGAAATAAGCCCCCCGAAGATGGTTACTGCTACAGGATGCAAGATCTCTTTTCCGGGTTCGCCTGCCCCAATTATAAGCGGGATGAGAGCGAGGCCTGCGGATAGGGCCGTCATGAGAACAGGCGTCAGGCGCTCTAACGTGCCGCGGATTATCATGGCATCGCCAAATGTCTCGCCCTCATAGACAACCAGATTGAGATAATGGCTAATCTTTAGGATGCCATTGCGCGCAGCAATCCCAGTTAGTGCAATAAAGCCGATGAGACTCGCAACTGAGAGCGGTAGGCCAAAGAGCCAAAGCGCGATGACGGAGCCGATCATCGCCATCGGCACCCCCCCCATCACAATCATGGCCAGCGCGACCGACCGGTATCGGCTATATAACAAGGCGAAGATGAGGGTGAAGGACACCAGTGTCAGCCCCCCGATGGTCGCGGTGGCTTCAGCTTGTGCCTCAAACTGCCCTTCAAGTGCGTAAAAGCCACCCGTTGGCGCAGGCACAGCCTCCATTGCTGCTCGGATCTCCTTAGTGATTGCCGAAAGATTGGCACCCGGTGCCAGATTGGCTTGCACGACAATCCGCCGCTTGCCGTTTTCCCGATTGATCTGGTTCGGTCCATCGGTTTCGCGAACCGTCGCGATTTGGGAGAGCGGAATTATCCCGCTCGGTGTCTCGATCAAAAGCTCTGACAAGGCTTGGGTCGTGCGAGCACCTTCTGGTAAGCGGATCACTACGTCAAAACGGCGTACTCCATCAATGATCCTAGAGACCGTTTGACCGCCGGATAGAGCTTCAACAGAGCGCGTTACTTCAGCGGGGTTGGCCCCATAAAGGGCAGCGCGTTGATAATCGACGATCACTTCAAGCTGCGGCACACGGACGATCTTCTCGACCCGCGCATCAACCAGTCCTTCGATGCCGACCATCCGCGCCTGCAAGGCATCCGCCGAACGGCGAGCTGCTTCCATGTCCTCGCCATATATTTTTACGGCAACCGGGGAGGCAACGCCGGAAAGCATATGGTCAATTCGGTGCGCCAACGGACCGCCAATACCAACGCTGGCTGGAATGGGGCCAAGGGCTCGACGAATGTCAGCGGCAACTTGATCGCGTCCTTTAGATGACAAGTTGGGGTCAAGCCGCACATCTAATTCATTTGAATGAACGCCTTCGGCATGCTCATCCAGCTCCGCGCGCCCGGTTCTTCGACTGACACTTTCAACCCCGGGGATTGCGCTAATGAGCCGCTCAGCTGCCGCACCCATACGTGCGCTGTCGGCAAGACTTACGCCGGGCTGTAAGGTCAAACCAACAAGAAGGGTGCTCTCATTAAAGGCTGGCAGGAAAGCACGCGGCAACATCAATGCGCCGCCAATGGCAACAAACCCGGCCAATGTCGCCCCAATCAGGACAGGCCTTACCTGCTGGAACCCCCATTCGAGAAGGCTTTGATTGGCCCGCTTAAGACGTACGACCAGCCAGCTATCATGCTCGACTGGCAAGGTTTTCATAGTGGGTAGAAGGTAATAGCACAGAACTGGTGTCAGGGTGATCGACACCAGCAAGCTTGCCAAAATCGAAACCACATAAGCCATGCCCAAAGGCTGGAACAACCGCCCTTCAATGCCCGACAAGAAGAATAAAGGCAAAAACACCAGAATGATGATCATTGTAGCATAGACAATGCCCGAACGGACCTCGCCCGTCGCGCGCGCGATGACAGTTACCGCGGGCAAAGGCGCTGGCAGGGCGCGATTTTCCTTGAGGCGTCGGTAGACATTTTCTACCCCAACGACGGCATCATCAACCAATTCACCAACAGCAATAGCCAGACCCCCTAAAGTCATCGTGTTTATGGAAAGGCCGAAGGCAGAAAACACGAGGGCCGTGATTAGGATCGACATTGGCAAGGCTGCCAGACTGATGGCTGTCGTACGAACATTAAGTAGGAATAAAAACAAGATCACCGCAACCACGAGGCCGGCTTCAATGATCACTTTCTGCAAAGTACCCAGCGAGGCTTCAATAAAGTCCGCTTGGCGCATCTGAACTTGGGTTGCGGTCACGCCCTTTGGCAGGGTCTTGTTTAACTCTGTCAGCGCCGCCTCGACGCTCTTGGTCACAGCCACAGTGTCGGCACCAGGTTGCTTTTGAATGCCAATGATGACGGCAGGCTTACCCGCAAACCCTGCATCACCGCGCCGGAAGCGCGCTGCAAACTCAACGTCAGCCACTTGGTCTAGTCGGACAATGCCGCCGGTGCGTGTGGTAACTGAAATAGAGCCCAAGTCCTCAACCCGCGCCGTGCGTGATAAAGCGCGTACGACAAATTCTCGACCACCCTGATCAATAAAGCCGCCACCCGTATTTGAGGCAAAACCTTGCGCGGCGCGTTCGATGGCCTCCAAACTGACGAACAATTGACCCATGCGAGCCGCATTCGGCGAAATGCGGAATTGTCGCACCTGGCCGCCAATAGGGATCACTTGTGCGACACCTGGAATGGTCAGTAAGCGAGGTCGGATCTGAAAGTCTGCCACTTCGCGAGCAGCCATAGGGTCAGCGTCGCCATAAGGAATGGCCACCAGCAAAATCTCGCCCATGATGGAGGTGACAGGCCCCATTTGTGGAGTATGATCGAGGTCGGCCATGGTCTCTTTTGCTAAGGCAAGCCGCTCGGAAACCTGTTGGCGCGCCCGGAAAATTTCTGCATCCCAGCCAAACTCAACATAGACCATCGAGAGGCCTACACCGGTTACCGATCGTACACGCGACACGCCGGGTATGCCACTCATGGCGTTTTCAAGTGGCTGGGTGATTTGGGCTTCGACTTCGGGCGGTGCCATCCCGCCTGCTTCTGTCATGATCGTGACCGTCGGCTTGTTGAGATCGGGCAAGACGTCGACCGGCAGTCGCATGGTGGCGAGGATGCCAAATAGGATAAGTGCGAGCGAGGCGAACAGCACCAGCACGCGATTTCGAAGTGAGGTAGCAACAAGAAAGTCAAACATGGCTCATCGCACCTGCTCAAGAAGCGGTGCGCCAGTGGTCGCGACCCGAGTTCCAGCCTTTATGCCGGATGTGGCGATGACGCGGTTTGCATCTAAATCGGTTATTGTAACCGGGGTTGGCTGAAACTGCTCTGCGGCTTGTTTCAAAAAGACCATGGTCTGGCCATTCGCCCCCTTCACCACAGCATCACGCGGCAGAGCCACACCTGCGGTTTGTTCGCTTCCGGTGATGAAGACCATCACAGGCTCTCCCACACGCAAGCTGCTTGGCCCATCTATTTTGAAGCGGAGCGGTGCTGCGCCATCGACCATCGCCAAGCCTTCGCCCTGGCGGATAAGTAAAAGATTTCGACCATCGCTGGTGCGGGCAGAACCTGTTGCCGCCAAGGGGCCTGACTTGCCCGATGGAGCGCGTGCCTCCACGAGCAATTGGTCTGGGTTGGTGATGGTGAATGCGGTTTGGCCGGGATTGATCACTTGGCCCTGCGCGACAGAGACAGCGCTGATCACGCCAGAGACCGGCGCACGAAGCACCTCCGCATTTGAGCCCGCTTGGCGTAGGCGGCTCGCCTCAGTACGCGCCGTGCGCAGACGCGCAGCGGCTTGGGCTTTTGCGAGATTTAGCCGCGCGGCAGCGGCATCCACTGCCGTTCTGGCTTCAGCAATCTCGCGGTTAGGTACAACCCCTTCAAGCCGGGTTAAGCGATCCAAACGACTGCGCGCTTGGGCCAGTTCGGCGGCTTCTGCCGCAAACCCGCTTGGGCCTGCCGCGAGCTCTGCTTCGGCGAGTGCTGTTTCAGCCGCGCCACGTGCCGTAATCAAGGAGACATCCGCATCCAATGCAGGGCTGACAAGGGCAAGAACTTGTCCCTTCACAACTCTTTGGCCAAGGGCTGGCAATTGGCCTGAGACACGGCCGACACTGCTCGCTTGCACCACACCAGAGCCATTCGGGTCTGCAATCACCACCCCGTTTAATTGCAATGCAGAACCCTCTGCCGAATTTCCAGCCAGAATGGTTCGAAGCCCGATCAAGCGCTGCATCGGTTTCGGCGCGACGATATCGCCATCTGCAAGACGCATGGCTCGATTATCCGGCACATCACCTGCCACGTCGGTATGGCCTTCATCACCATGACCAGGACCAGCTACGAGCTCGCTCGGCGTTCCAGTCACTAATGTCCAGCTGCCAGCCAGCAATCCAAAGGCAACAAGGGCCAACCCCGCTCGTTTGCGGCGCACCAAAAATAAAGCACCGCCCGCAACACCCAAAAGAAGTGCTGCACCGCCGAACATCAGGCCAAGCGGCAGGCCTTCCTCAGCATGAGCGTGCCCTGCACTATCATCGATTACTAGGGATGCGCCCAAAAGCGCAGGCTCCCCCGCACCGCGCAATGAGATTGTCACAGGATAAGTGCCTGGCGTGTCATGCTCTGGGAAAGGAAGCACATAGGTGCCATCGACGTCAGCTTTTGCGAGAGCTTTACGCGGCCCAATCGTCAGATTTACCGACGTACCTTCGATCGGTGCATTGGTCGCCCAATCATCGACCCAAAGACGCAAGTTTTCCCCATCAAGGCGTCCAACGACTTCAAATCGGTCCGAGACCGCCTCAAAGCGAGGGGAAGTCGGTGCCGCAACCGATGCAGTGGCCGCTTCGGTGCCATGGTCATGGCCCGGACCTGCCCATAGCGGGACAGGCAAGGTGATCGCTGTCATTAGCCCGAGGGCAGACAAGCGGCTTTTAAGGCTTCTTGGGTTGATCATGATGTTTGGTCCTGAGGGAGCAGGCCTTGCGCCTGATTGAAAGAGGAGATTGCGGCCTCTACGGCCACACGAGCTTGCGCGGCAGCAAGTGAAGCTTCTGAAGCCGCAGCCCGGGCTCGTAAGAGCTCTAAGAAGGGGAGTTCGCCTTCGCGCCAGCCACGCTCGGTAAGAGCTAGGGCTTCGATACTGATAGCCCGGCGTGCTTCTTGGGCCTTAAGGCTCGCGCGCGCGGCTGTGAGATTGGCAATTGCTTGCTCCTGCAAGGTTTCAAGCGAGAAACGGACCGCTGCGGCCTTTGAACGCGCCGCAGTTGCTTCGGCTTCAAGACTGGCAGCTTCTGCCCCTGCCGACGGGTCGCGTCCTAAAGCTCGTGAAAGCTTTAAGCCAGTTGAAGTCCGTGTGTCCAAGCCGCGCCCATCGCGCTCAGACCGCAAATCAAGCCCCACGCGCCAAGCTGGCTCAGCCTTTAGCCGGGCAAAGCGGGCTTGGCGGGCAAGTTGGTCAGCTTCTGCCAAAGCCACCCGCACGAGCGGGTGATCATCAATTTGCGCCGCGCCCACAATCTCAACGGTCAGTTGGGCTGGAACAAAGCCTACCAAGCCAGTCATCTGAGCGCGGGCCTGCCTTTCCCGACCCATGGCCTGTGCCAAATCTTGCTCGCTCATTGCCAGTGCTGCCTCGGCTTGCAGAAGATCAAGACGTGCCTGCTCCCCTGCGGCTTCCAAGCGCTTGGTATTAGCAACTAAAGTTTGGGCAAATTCTACTTGCTCGCGGCCAACGCGAACGTCAGCAACCGCTCGGGCCAACTCCCACCAAGCCGTGCGCAATTCACCAGCTAGCTCGAGGCGAACCACGTCAAGTTCGGCCCCAGCACGGGCTGCCAAGGCATCCGCCTCACCGCGCAATGCGTCGCGCTCGCCCCGTCGCCACAGAGCGGCACTGATCCCGCCCTCAACTTCAAAATAGCCTGTACCGGAACCGATTTGATCTTGCCGTGCACTTGCATCAGCTTCTAGCGGTCCAGCAAACTGGCGGGCCGAGAGAGCGCGGCGCGCATCGGCTGATCCACGCAGCGCAACAGCGTCCGCATCTGCCGCGCGACGTGCGACAGCCGCATCAAGCAGCGTTGACCAGCGCGTTGGCATGGCTTCATTCGCGCCACTAATTTCTTGTGCTTGTGCGGCACCTGTCACCGCAAGGGGCGTCATAACCACATAGGCGAGAGACAAGGGCGCAAAGACAGACTTCCGCCGTCGGCGCTCATAGTTTTGGGAATTCATTGGAAGGGTCTCCTGATCACGATCCGTGGTCCCGGCTGACACAACGTCAGCCAGGCAGTAGTCGGATAGATCAGGCTCGCGGCGGTCGCTTCAAACCATAAATTCTGGTAGTAACAATGATCGGCGCTTTCGCTTGTGGCGTTGTCAGAACTGCCCAGTTTTCGATGTTAGTTAGCAGCTGGTCACTTTCAGCGATAGTTACGCTCGTGTGGGACAGACAACAGGCACCACAATGGCCCTCTTGTGATTTCTCTTGCTTGGAATCTGATACATTATCGCATTGGTCTAGGTTAACCACAGCCAGCTTGGCTTGATTAGTCTGGCCACTAGCACATGGGCGCATCTCTTCGCACGCGTTTGGCAAATAAACTGCGCTCGCAGCGAGCGGCATAAAAACCAAACTCACTAACAAGAGGCCAGCCAAGAATGCGCGAATTACCTTCATTAGTCGACAAATATACCAACAGGGGGTATACGTCAAGATAACCTGGCAATATACTAAATTGATTTGGTGAGGGCCGTCATTAACTCGGTCACAAGCTTCCGCTGCGCTTCGGCATCGCCAGCCACAATCGCACCCTCTATGCAACTCTCCATGTGCCGGCGCAAAACTTCGGCTTCCACCTTTGCAAGTGCTGCACGTGCAGCTTGGATTTGAGTTACGACATCCATGCAGTCGCGGTCCTCCTCCAACATCTTCTGAATGCCTCGCACCTGCCCCTCAATCCGACGAAGGCGGGTCACAAGCGCGGTAGGGTCTTTGTGTTCATGTGCCATGCGTTTCATGTTGACCTAAGGACGCCTTATTTCAAAGGCCCGATCCTGCAGAAACTTGGACATCAACTTTTTTATAATCCTAGACAATTGCTCGCCCTTTTTAGAATGCCTAGACGTGACTTACAATCACAGTCGAAGCCACGCTCAATGCCGACTAGATCGGTGACATTCTTGGCAGCAATTCAAGCTTCAGCCTTCATCAAGTTGAGGGATGCGCCAAATTCCCTCAGCAGTCCGAGTCAATGCGGCGTGTCGCGCTAGAACACCTGCTGAGCGGTCAATTGGACACCAAGAGAAATCTCCAAATTTCAACCTTCGACGCGGATTTTAATCAATTAATTCGAATTGGCGGAGCCCAGTTTATCAAGGACATCCATGCGCAGGAAGCTCCGCCATATCACTGTCACCTAGCCAATTTATGAACATTCCTGCGGCAACAGAAATCAAATGCCAAATCGAAGCGACCGTGGATGATGTGCCAAAGAAGTTGCTCTATACGGCGTTCTCACCCTGCTTCTGCCTTTTTAAAACTGTGAGCCCAGACGGATCCCGTTCAAGCAACAATAGCGCACTTGTAACCCCATGGCTGACGAGAACCTCTCCGCTCTCATATTTTTGAAAGGCGTTCGGCCCACCACCAATTAATCGGCCGGCATCCTTTTGGGTCAATCCCAGCCGCAGTCTAATGCGACGCACTGTCTCTGGCACTAGCAGATTTTCTGCTTCGGCCTTTAACCTATTCAGAGCACGGTCTGAGACCTTCAGATCCTCACCGGTATGAATACTTTCGTCACTATCATCGCAATACCAGCCAGGCATCTGTATCTCGACTTGATGGCCTTTATACTTGATCGTCATCGGTCGGACGTCACGGTACATAACAGATCCCGTTTCGGGACAGGTAGGGTTACTCATCGACCTTCTCCTTGAACGACAAAAGCAAAAACTCGGCCACAGCATCAGCCGTAAACTTTACGTACAATGTCCCCTCACGGGACGGAACATGATACACATCTTGCCACACTCTATGGTCGCCATGTGAAGTCATAGACTTATAAAAGTGCCGCCGTTCAATCGTCTGAATAATAGCTACGATGTCGGCTCTGCCAAAACCAAGTGATGTAGCGCTTCTAAGCGCTGAACCGGTAACGTTTAGACGATCAACCGCCGAAAACGTCGCTTTGACCGCTTCAATGTCATAAGTGGGCTTACGCTTCTCAGTCATCAATTTCCATACCACCACAATGGTGTTTTTTCAAGCGGCAAATTTGCGAAGAACAACCCATCTTCTGCGCGCGAGTGCGGCAGGACGAACCAGACCGGCGAAACAACACCAAATTATCCAAAAATCCTACCCTGCGTCCAAAACAGACGTAAGCCTGTGTGATCATCAAACCAGCTGTGAACGCCAAGAGGGCAAAGGACAGACTCCAGATGATGTCGTGCATACTCGATCCGCAAGCCATAGACGGCAACCGAAATATAGCGCGCCTACGCAATTGAGTTCGGCCAGGATTTGTTCGGCAAATGGATTGTCAGACGCCATTGAGGGCGACTTGGTGTCCGTCGTTAGAACTTTTGGCACTGCTGGGTGCTTAAGCGGCGACCTTCCAACCCTGACTACCCTGAACAAAGTTGATCCGCTCTTCACGTTCTTCACGATCCGCATCAACAAGTAAATCTATCATATCCCTGATGTGCGCATTGCCTTCAACAAATTCACGGTACAAGGCGCGAACAAAGCGATCAGCTATTTTGGGTTGGGTGCCTCGCTTTTCCCACAGAGCAACGGTTTGATCCTCATTGCCAAGTATCAAGGCCAGCTTAGCCTGGCTCAGCCCCATTTCTTTGCGCAAAAAGCGCAGTTCAGAGCCAGTCAGCTTAGCCGCCTTATTGACCAGGCCACGAGCAATCGCACGATGTAGGCCCTCAATATCATGTATTGAGACACCATCGCCGTAGGGCGTTGTGTGCATATCAAAGCCGTTTACGAGCCACACATTCCGCAGCCCGCATTCTTGATAATGATACATTTTTGTCTCCTAAATCACGGTGATAATGATTGCTCTTTTCGGCAAATCTATCGCCACCGCTACCTCCATGTTGTTGCCCGCAACGCGGTGCGTCAGGGTAAGTTTCCAGCACTGGTGAATGTCCAAAGCCACAGGCTCGGTTACGACACCCCCCTGCAAGCAAGCCAAAACCTGCATGCTGGTAATTTTTCTCTCTTTCATTCGCTTACGAGCGTGTGCCGTAAAGATCACATTAGAGCTATCTTGTGCGATTTCTCGCAACAGCCGTCTTGCATTTGCGTCGTTCAGCCGCATTGGCAATGGATCACTCATAACCCATAAATATTATAGGTACGTTACTATTGCAAGCTATTTTTCGACAATCACGACAATCTGATTCTCAGGCAGTCGTTAAAGCTCCATCGCTTGCCCGAAAAAGCAGAGTCTGCGTCCGAAAGCGACGTAGTCCCGTGCAACGATCACCTTGAAATTCGAGCAATCAAAAGACAAAGGACAGCTTCCCAATGATGTCGTGCATCGTCGACCTGCAAGCGATTGATGACGACCGAAACATTGCCCGCGCATATGCAATTGAATTCGGGCAAGACTTATTTGGCGCTTGGGTTTTACGGCGCCATTGGGGCCGAATTGGCACTCAAGGCCAGTATCAGGAACTGATCGTACCGTCTAAAGAAAAAGGGCTAAAACTAATCAGCCAATGGCTGAAAGACCGGGCCCGCGCACCAACTCGTATTGGGATCGCCTACCAAGTTGCAGCCAATCAAACCATCGATCTCTGTGACCTAGACCGCAGAATCGGTTGACACGGTATATCGCACACGGGCACGGTAGATCACACACACTAACCCTAATCCCGATTCGGTAGAACGGACACAACTAATGGCGGCCTCAGAGCAAATCGACCTGTTCCTGGACAGCATGATCGATGCGCCTCTGCGCGATGAACAGGCCACGCTTGAGCATCCATTCTTCAGTCTTACCAAACGCCCACAGCGTGAACCGATGATCTATGATCACGGGGCGATTTCGATCCAAGTGAGCCCTGGACCACGTGGGATTGCGACAATATGGGATCGAGATGTCCTCATTTATTGCGCGAGCATCCTAAACGATCGCCTTGGACGAGGCCTACCGCTCGAGCGAAAAATTCGCTTTGCTGCACACGATTTTCTAAAACTAACCGGCCGCGGTAAGGGGCTCCAAGCCTACACCCTATTTCTCGACGCTTTGGAGCGATTGAATACCACTTCCGTAAAGACGACAATCGCTGCAGGTGACTCAACCGAGCGCCGAGGCTTCACTTGGATTTCGGCCTGGCGGGTCATCGAAGATACTCGACCAGATGGCACACGGCGAATGAGAGGTGTTGAAGTCGAACTCTGTGACTGGATGTACCGCGCGATTGTGCAAGATCGCCGCGTTCTTTCGATCAATCCTCAGTATTTTCGCCTTCATAGTGGCTTGGCAAGGCGCCTCTATCAACTCGCCCGCAAACATTGCGGCCGGCAGCCCAATTGGAGCATTGGCTTAGTTCGTTTGGCCGAGAAGGTTGGGACAGCTCAAGATCTGCGCTTCTTCAAGCGAGACCTAAAGGCAATAATCGCCAAAGACGGTGTCCCAGATTACACCTTCACGATGACGCGCGATCCAAATGGCGAACTTGAAGCTGCAATGGCAGAACAAGGGATCGATATGAGCGATCTTAAGAACGACAGAATTCTAGTGGTCGTTACCCCAAAATTCGAGACCTCGAACCAAGGCGACGGTAAGCCAATTGGCATAGGCAAGCCGAAAAGGGCACGAAAAGCTAAGGCAGACAACGAAGACTAGGTTCGAGGAAAACGCCCTTTTTCTTATCGGTATATCGCACACGCAATATTCCCAGCATTGACGCCCCTACTCCTAGCAGGACGTCCTTAGAACGCAGATATTGACCCCCTGCCCCACAATGGGAGCAACTGAGGCTCGATCTCGTCAGAAAGACGAAAACTAAACATCCCTGATACGGTATATCGCACACGCCAATAAGAGAGAAGGCGCAATGCTATACGGTATATCGCACACATTCTTATCGGTATAACGCCCACAAAATATCGGTATAACGCCCACATTATGATCGGTAGATCACACACGCTTTTTCGGTATATCGCACACCAACACATTCGCTTAACAAGTTGAAACAGTTGAAATAATGCAGACTTTTAAGCGCCGCTAACTCTCTAACATGAATCTAACATTCTTAACGAAGCCGCAGTTTGCGTGCGTGATAAATCACGCAAACTGGCGGTCAACCACAATAAGCGTGGTATCTGAACCTCTTAAAGGAAATCAACCAATAACTGATTAGAAGCCCGCGAAGAGGGAAGTCCACATTGGTGCAGTAGAGATCGCGGTTCCCAAAGCGCCACCAATAGCGCCCTCGATTATTGTTTTCAAAGACTTGCCGGCGGCCTTGATAATCGTCGGATCTGGCTCATCCATCAATTGGGCCTCGATCGTGGCAATTTGAACATCCGCCTTTCGTCTCGAATTTCCATCAAGCTGGAGTTCGTCGATATTAGAGCGGTAAAATGTTACAAGTTCTCTGAGGTTCTGACTTGAATAAGTGGTTGATTGCGTTGCATGGCCCCCTGAACCGACCACCTGCAGAGGGGAATTGGTCAAATTGCCAATGTTAAAGACAGGTCCACTCTGAGAAGTAGCTTCCTTGTACTCCAAGCGCCTTCGCGCAGCAGACGAAATGTCGACATAACAAGTAGCCCCTCTTACATTCACAATGTCGCCAGCATCTAACAAGCCTTGCATTGCCCGATCACGGCGATTTTCATCCCACTCGGGCAAAAGCTTTCTATGGGCACTGTGGACAGAAGCACGCCGAAAATCAGCTCCACTCAACCTAAAAAGAGCCATGAGCAATTCTTCCTTATCATTTTCGATGGAAGTGGCTCCGCTTTCATCCAAGCTTACTATCACCGGGGCTAAATCCTCAATGTATGCAGCAAAGTCGCGATTAAACGGGACAATGACAGCCTTCGTAATCGCTCTGATGTCACCAACAATCTTTCGCCCACTATAGAAAAATGTATGCGCGAAATCGAGGAACCAATTTGGATCTTGGGCCGCACGATCTATCAAATGCACAACTAAGCCAAATTCCTGCTCGACATCAGACGGCCACTTCAACTGGCCGCTGCCCAGGCTACCTTCGTTGCGATCCGCCGCGGCCAAAAAGGCTTCAAAATCTGCGCAAGCCCGTAGCTTGGTAACGACTTCCCTCAGTTCTGGCCTATCCAAAGCCAGAGAGAGGCGTTCCAAAGGTCTTTGATAGGTGTTGTAATCAGCAGCTTGAAGATCAAGAACCGCGTCTTTTATCGCGCGTAGCGCCGCCTCGATGCTCACTCTTCGACCTCCAACTTCGTGCGTGCTTCAGCTGCGCAATCCAGGATGGCCCTACGATTAGCTTCCTTGAAGGTGTCCACAAGATTCTGAACTGCGTCATTGTTTCCAAAGCTGCCTACACGCTCATCAACAAGTGATTCCATATTCTGAATTGCTAACTCTATGCTTTGCGGGTCGTTTGGGTCAAAGCTCACTTTACCAAGCTCACCGTCTAAGGAGGACAGAGCCTTTGCCAGGTCCTCCAGCGATCGCTTAAGTTTATCCAACCCTTTAATCCGCATCTTTTCGGCTCCGGCTAAAATGAAAACCGATTGTATAACATGCTGACAATTGCAGTCATCAACTCAAGATCGACTCACAAAAAGAACCACCCGCGATGCCAGCCGCTCAGAACGGCCAAATATCTATGAACTGAGGTGGCTCGGTTTGTTCGGACAGGTCAGCCGTTTCTAT
>NZ_NCSQ01000151.1 GCF_002105465.1 Aquidulcibacter paucihalophilus | reverse complement strand
AAACTTAGAAACGGGAACTCGCACTTCGCCTAGAATCTACAGTGTGGTGTGCTTTCATGGATGCGGTCTGACCACCCCCTTTGGTGAGCTTGGTCACCGGTTTCAAAACTGGCAGCATCTATTCTCCTTGAAAAGGTATACGTGAACTTGCCTGGTTGTCGCCGTCTTGATGGTGGTGATGGGTGCGGTTTGGCTTTTAGACCAGTCTTTGCCCTGAATTGTTCTTGTCTGCGTCGCCGGGCGGCTTATCTTACTTCGGCATGATGTCGCCGATAAGAAGGCTTGCTGTTTTGCTAGCTGGCCAAAAGATGCGAGCGTTCTCCGCGTTAGCTTGGAGTTCGTAAATCATTTTTGTGGTCTGGCGCTTTTGCGTTGGCTAGGTTGGTAGAGCTGCAAAAGGGAGCATAACTGATGACTAAGAAGGCCCTATTCTCTGTTACCGCTGCCACCAGCGTCCTGGCACTTGTCGCTCTTGCAGTTTCAGGTCAAGCTGCTTCACAGAAACCCCAAGCAGCGCCCAAAACGGCACCTGCACCAACGAAGGCAACCCCTATGTCGTCACCTGAACGATTTGATGGTCTCATGGGCGGGCAAATTAATCTCGCCGATTATCGGGGGAAAGTCGTACTCGTAGTCAATACCGCCTCACAATGCGGATATACTGGGCAATATGCAGGCCTCGAAACCCTATGGAAATCAAGGCAGCGCGAAGGTCTCGTGATTGTTGGCGTGCCTTCCAATGACTTCGGCGGCCAAGAACCCGGTAGCGCTGCTGAGATCAAGAAATTTTGCGAACTCAATTATGGCGTCACCTTCCCCATGACGGCCAAATATATGGTTCGAGGCCCCAATGCGCATCCATTTTATCGCAATGTTTTAAATGTGTTAGGACCGAAAGCTGAGCCGAAATGGAATTTCCATAAGATCCTAATTGGCAAGGATGGGCGTCCTGTTGCAGCCTTCCCGTCCGCTGTGACGCCTCAATCGGCAGAGCTTTCGACCGCCATTACAAATGCGCTTGGAAAAACCGTCAAGTAACATGAGTGGTTCCAATCCCTTAGCTAGGGGCTTGGCGTTTTGCCCAAAGGGTGACAAAATCAAAACTAGGAGCCCGAAGCAATACGGGCCGACGGAGGAAGTATGGCAATCGATCCAGCACAGCCCGCTCAAACGGGTTCAAAAGTCGCGTTGTCTCGTATTCTTGCTTTCTCCGCACCCAGCCTGCCCCTTGCGGCCTTAGGTCTACCCCTCGTCGTTCAATTGCCGCCTCATTATGCGAGCTATGTCGGCCTAGAAATTGGCATAGTCGGCCTTCTTTTCATGGTGGCGCGCATCCTCGACATTGGGGTTGATGTGGGGATTGGCCTTGCTATGGACCAAACGCGCACACGGATTGGCCGATTCTCGCCATGGCTTGTGATGTCTATCCCGGTCATTATGGTGGGCTCATATTTCCTCTTCATGGCCAAACCCGGGGCCGATGCCGCCTATTTAGCCTTCTGGCTGTTCTTTACCTATGTTGGCTTTTCCATGGGCTCTCTCTCGCAGATGTCGCTTGGCGCGACTTTGAGCGACAATTATTATGAGAGGTCGCGCGTTTTTGTGTTCTGGCAGGCGGGCAATGTGGTGGGCATGTTGCTGGTTCTGATGATCCCTGTTCTGACCCATTCGCAGGGCGGAACTGCTGCAGATGGCGTACAAGGCATGGGCTGGTTCATCGTCGTCCTAATGCCCATCACCGCCCTCATCGCGGCGGTCTTTGCGAAGGAAGAAGCACCTAAGGCCAAGGCTAAGAAAACAAATCTAAAGGATGTCATTTCCTTATTTAAATCCGATGCCTGTCGTCGTTTGTTGATTTGTGATCTTCTGTTGATGTTTGGCTCGGGTGTGACCGGAGGTTTGTTTCTTTTCTATTTTGACGCGGTCAAGGGCTTTGGAGGTTTGGCAGCGGCCTTGTTGCTGATCTATTTCATTGCAGGTCTTATCGGGGCCCCGATCTGGACCATGATTGCCCGGCGCTGGGGCAAGCATGTTTCCCTGTTGTGCGCCTGCATCTACACGGCGGTCAGCTTGCCTTTTGTCATGCTATTGCCGGAGGGCAACTTCATTGCGACAGCTGCCGGTATGGCGGTTGCGGGGATTGTTTATACCTCCGGCGCCTATCTCCTCCGCGCCATGATGGCCGATATTGGGGATGAAGACTTGGTACAAACCGGGCAAGATCGCACGGGGCTTCTTTATGCTTTGGTGACGCTGACGGGCAAGGCAGGCTATGCCTTGGCAGTTGGAGTTACCTATATTGGCCTTGGCCTTTTCGGCTTCAATTCCAAGCTGGGCGGCGAGAATACGCCCGAGGCTTTGGCTGGCCTAACCTTCTTATTCATTGGCTTGCCAGTTATCGTCAATCTGATTGGGGCCCTGCTGTTGGTCAAATATCCCATCGATGCCAAGCGCCAGGCAGAGCTTCAAGCCGCTATTGCGGCCAAGCGTGACATGGAACAGCAAGCCTCTCAGGCAGCCTAGAATCGCACCATACAGGGGTGATGACCCATCCTAGCCCTATTGACCGCCTCCTCACGATTATGGCTGCCTTGCGCACCCCAAGGACAGGCTGTCCTTGGGACCTTGAGCAAAACTTTGCCACCATCGCACCCTACACGATCGAAGAAGCCTATGAAGTCGCCGACGCGATAGCCCAAGGCAATTTGGTTGCGTTGAAGGAGGAGTTGGGCGACCTTTTGTTTCAAGTGGTGTTTCACGCCCGCATGGCCGAAGAACAAGGGGCTTTTGCCTTCGAGGATGTCGTCCAAGGCCTGTCAGACAAAATGGAGGCGCGTCACCCGCATGTTTTTGGCACCCGCCAGATTGAGACCGCCGAACAACAAACCCAGAATTGGGAAGTGATGAAGTCGAAAGAGCGCGCCGCCAAACAGGCCAATGATCTGAGTCTCCTCGCCGACATTCCCTTGGCCCTGCCCGCTCTCATGCGAGCTGAAAAACTCACCAAGCGTGCTGCCCGCGTTGGCTTTGATTGGCCCAGTCTCGAGGAAGTTTTTGCCAAGCTAACCGAAGAGATTGACGAAACCCGCGAGGCTGTTATCGAGGGCGATCAGGCCCATATTGAAGAGGAGATTGGCGACGTTTTATTTGTGCTGGCCAATCTTGCGCGCAAGGCGAAAGTTGACCCTGAGGTTGCGCTCCGCGCTGCCAATGCCAAGTTTGAGCGTCGCTTCCGCTGGATCGAAGAGGCCCTGAGGCAGGAGGGAAAGAGCCCTGAAACCTCAAGCCTCGAGGAAATGGACGGGCTCTGGAACCTCGCCAAGCGCCACGAACGGAACCTCTGAGAGGATTTGCGGCCATTGCGCCACAAAACGGGCCGCATCATCGGCGGTCAAGCGCACTTTCAGATGGGTAAAGCCCTGTTCGTCGGTTTCCTCGTGGCGGACAGCCCCTTTGCGGAACAACCAAGCCCGTGCCGCGCCTTGATCTGGGCCAATGACAAGCTCCAGCGGGCGGGTATCCAGCGCCAGTTCGGAATCAATCAAGGCAAAGAGATCTTTAACCCCTTCCCCGGTCAAGGCTGAGACACAAATGCCTTGGGCCGTGCCATTAAGGCCTGAAGCAGCAGCTCGTGCCCGGACATAGGCGGCACCGGCCTCATCCAAGCAGTCAATCTTATTCCAAGCCTCAATCAAGGGCGGCTTGCTTTCATGGTCCGACAGCACACGGTCGAGCACCAATTCCACATCCCGCCGCTGATTATCGCTTTCAGCATGGGCGATGTCGCGAACATGGACCAGAAGATCTGCCTGGGCCACTTCTTCCAGCGTAGCCCGAAAGGCTGCCACCAATTCGGTTGGCAAATCGGTGATAAAGCCCACGGTATCAGACAAGATCACGTCTCTACCAGTCGGGGTACGCACCGCGCGCAAGGTCGTATCCAAGGTGGCAAAGGGCATGTCTTTGGCCAAGACGTCGGCGGATGCGGCACGATTAAACAAAGTGGACTTACCCGCATTGGTATAACCAACCAAAGCGATGACAGGGTAAGGCACGCGCTTGCGGCTTGCCCGCTGCAATGCCCGCGTCCGCTTGACCTCTTCCAGCTCCTTCTTGAGCTTCAGGATTTTGTCGGCAATCATCCGACGATCGAGCTCGATTTGCCGCTCCCCTGGCCCGCCTGTCTTCCCGGTACCCCCACGTTGGCGCTCCAAGTGGGTCCAAGTCTTGACCAAGCGGGACTTCTCATAGCTGAGGCGCGCCAATTCGACTTGCAAGCGCCCTTCCCGCGTTCGTGCGCGCCGGGCAAAAATCTCAAGGATGAGGCCGGTGCGATCGACCACTTTAACCTGCAGCTCTTTTTCAAGATTGCGCTGCTGTACAGGCGACATTTGGTCATCGAGAATTAGAACATCGACTTTCAGCTCTTCACACTGGGCTTTGAGCTCCTCAATCTTGCCTGTCCCGAAATAGGCACCAGGGCGCACTTGGCGCAGAAGCTCAAGCCGCCCATCGGCCACGTCAAGGCCAAGGGCTTCCGCAAGCCCACAGGCCTCAATCAGGCGCAAATCAGGGTCACGACTGGCCGCAGCGTCGCTTCGAAGAGGGTGGATGACCAAGGCCCGCTGTACGGGCGCCTGCCGATCGATCAAATGCGATTATCCTAGCTCTGTTGCACAACTACAGACCATCTGTAGCCGCACCAGCATGATCCATGAGACCAATAATGACAAGAAAGCCCTAGTCGAGGTCTGCTGGGTCGCCCTCAAACATCTGAACCGGCGCGCCGGGCATAATGGTCGAGATGGCATGTTTATACACCAATTGGACCTGACCATCGCGGCGTAGCAACACACAAAAATTGTCAAACCAAGTGACAACGCCTTGAAGTTTCACCCCATTCACCAGAAAGATGGTCAGCGGCGTGCGCGACTTCCGGACCGCGTTTAAAAATGTATCCTGCAGATTCTGTTTTTTGTCGGCAGACATTGTAAGCCCTGTCTTTTTTTGGGTAACGCACTTCGCTACCTGAGTCTCTCATTAGGCAGTCCTTCTTGGAAATTTCAATCCAGAAGAGTGTTGTCTAAGGCTTTTTTACTGATGTTTGTTGCGAAAGATAGGTTTCCCGCAGTTTTCGTGCAATTGGACCGGGCGCACCCTCACCGATTTTCTCACCATCAATGCCGATAACGGGGGTCACGAAGCTTGTGGCAGAAGTAATGAAGGCTTCGCGCGCTTGGAGGGCCTCATCGCGTGAAAAGGCCTTTTCTTCAAAGGCAAAGCCCAAAGCCTGTGCGGTCTTGATGATGGTATCACGGGTAATCCCACGCAAAATGGCATGGGTTGCCGGACGTGTTCTTAAAGTTCCGGTTGAGTCGACAATCCAAGCGTTTTGAGCGGTACCCTCGGTAACCATGCCAGAGCCATCGATAAACCAGGCATCTTGAAAGCCTGCTTCTAAGGCAGCTTGTTTCGCCAACACATTGGGCAGGAGATTGACAGTTTTGATATCTACCCGCCCCCAGCGATTGTCTGGACGCGTTTGCACCTGAATGCCTTTGGCCGCGCGCGCATCGGCTTGGGCCATATTCATGGGTCTGGCGGTCAAGATGATGCTCGGCCTAGAATGGGCAGGAAATGGATGGTCACGGCGGGCAACACCACGTGAAATCTGGAGATAAACTAAGCCATCTTTCAATTTGTTGCGCGTCATCAATTCGCGCACAACGATCATCAGGCTCTGGTCTGCCCTAGGCGCTTTGATCTGCAAAGCGGCCAGAGATCGCGCCAGCCGGGCCAGATGACCTTCGCTATCGAATAATATGCCGTTACGGACGGCCCAGACTTCATAGACTGCATCACCAAATTGTAATCCGCGATCTTCCACATGGACTGAGGCGTCCCCATGGCGCACAAATTGGCCATCGACATAAGCAATTCTTGGCACGCCTAACCCTCCAAGTCGAAGCCGCGCGTGCCTTCAACACCGAGACTTTTGAGTTTGCGGTGCAAAGCGGACCGCTCCATGCCGATGAAGGAGGCAGTTCGCGAAATATTGCCACCAAAGCGCGTGATCTGGGCTGCCAGATATTCCCGCTCGAACAATTCGCGGGCTTCTCGCAAGGGTAAGGACACCAATTGGTGCAAGCCGGTGCGATCTGCCAATTCGCCAACCCCTACCCCGTCGAGGGCTAAGGCAGCCGCATCAATGGGTTCACTTGGATCGCCGGCGGCAAGGATCAACATGCGCTCCACCAAGTTACGAAGCTCGCGCACATTTCCCGGCCAACTGGCTGCCTGCATTGCAGCCAAGGCTTCCGGGCCGAAATGGCGCTGGGCCACACCATTGGCCTCGGCAACCCGCTTGGAGAAATGCTCAACCAAGCGCGGCACATCATCGCGGCGTTCGGCTAAGGCAGGCGAACGGATCGGCACCACATTAAGTCGGTGGAACAAATCCTCCCGGAAGCGCCCGGAACTGATCGCTTCGCGCAGATCGCGGGCGGTTGAAGAAATAACCCGCACATTGACGGACACATCGCTGCTACCGCCTAAGCGTCGGAAGCGTTGCTCTACCAAAACCCGCAAAATCTTGGATTGGGTCTCCATCGGCATTTCGGCGACTTCGTCCAGAAGCAAAGTTCCATTATGGGCATGTTCAAACACCCCAATCTTGGTTGGGCGGCCCTCGCTAGTTTCTTCGCCAAACAGCTCTGATTCCATGCGCTCCGGCGCGATAGCCGCCGCCGAAATCACCACGAAGGGGCCGTCTGCGCGTTGCGAGCCCGCATGCAGGGCCCGAGCGATGACTTCCTTGCCTGAGCCAGACGGACCCGTAATCAGCACCCGGCTGTTCATCGGGGCGATTTTCTCAATGGCTGCGCGCAATTGCAGCATGACAGTGCTTTCGCCGATCAGTTCATCGCCCGCCACCGCACGCGCCCGCAATGCCATGTTTTCACGTCGCAAACGTGCACTTTCTAAGGCCCGACTGATAATCAGGATCAAGCGATCAGACTTGAAGGGCTTTTCAATGAAATCAAATGCGCCCCGCTTTAACGCGCTGACGGCAGTTTCAATCGTGCCATGGCCCGAGATTAGCACGATGGGAATCGTCGGGTCGATGCCTTGCACAACGGAGAGGATCTCCAGACCGTCGAGACGGCTGCCCTGCAACCAAACATCCAGCACAACAAGATCAGGACGACGCGTGCGGAACGCGTCCAAAGCCCCGTCTGAATCAGCGGCATAGCGGACCACATAGCCTTCATCTTCTAAAATGCCGCCAACCAAATCGCGAATATCGGCTTCATCATCAACGATGAGAATTTCAGCTGCCATGGGGAGACTCCGAGCTTACGTGCTCTTGTGAGGGGGTATGGGGAGTAGTGGATGCCGTCTCAGCCCCACAGATGGGCAGGTTCATCAAAACCCGCGCCCCTGTCTGGCCATCTTGGCGGTCGGCAAGTTCAAGTTTACCGCCATGTTCTTCCATCACACGCGCAACAATGGCGAGGCCCAGCCCCGTGCCTTTGGCGCGTGTTGTCATATAGGGTTCAAGCAAGCGGCGGCGATCATGGACGGGAAAGCCAATGCCATTATCAATGACTTCGACCCAGGCCATTTTGCCGTTCAGATGCAAGCTCACCTCAATTTGGCCAGCCAGCTCGGAATCATCGCGCGCACGCCGGGTCGCAATCCCCTCTCCTGCATTTTTTAAAATATTGGCAAAGGCTTGGATCAAGAGGCGCGTATCCATCGACACCAGAACAGGCTCAGGCGGCAGCGTGCTGATTACTTCAATGTCAGGGCTTGCGATGCGCTGGGCAAAGACCGCTTGGCGTAGCGCCTCGCTCAAATCATCAACGGCAAACTTAGGCGACGGCATGCGCGCATAGCTTGAGAACTCGTCCACCATGCGTCCGATATCGGTCACTTGGCGCACAATCGTGTCGGTCATGCGGATGAAGACGTCGCGATCAGTGGTGATGACATCGCCATATTTACGCTTGAGGCGTTCGGCCGACAATTGGATGGGCGTCAGTGGGTTTTTGATCTCATGGGCGATCCGGCGCGCCACATCTTTCCATGCCGCTTGACGTTGCGCTGCCAGAAGCCCCGACACATCGTCAAAGGTCACAACCAAATCGTCACCCGCATAGGCAGCCCGCACGTCAAACAAGAGCGTTTCCGCACCTACCAAGCGCTCTGCTTGTCCCTGAGCCGGGTGAAGCGGTCGGGCACTTGAAACAATGGCCATGAATTCGGGGGCAATGACCGAGAAGTCTTGCCCTTCGAGGCGGTTGTCTTGCGTTTGGAGCAAGCGGCCAGCAGAACCATTGGCGGCGCGTACGCAATTGGTCGTGTCTAGACTGACCACACCAGCCGAGACACCTTCCAGAACGGCACCAATAAAGGCAGAGCGTGTTTCAGCATATTCGGCGGCCTCTTCCAGCGCTCGGCGCTGAAATTGCAATTCGCCCGTCATTTTGTTGAACGTGGTCGCCAAGGCAGAGATTTCATCGCCCCCGCCGACTTGGGCAACCCGCGCACTCATATCCCCTGCGCGCACCCGCTCCGCCGCATCGGCCAAAAGGCCGATTGGCCCGCTAATCCGCCCCGCCGAGACAAGCCCCAGCCAAACAGATCCAATCAAAACCAATAAGACGATTTCAAGATACGCAAGTGCAAACAAGAGCCGCAGCAGGCCTTGGCGCTCTTCAATCACTTGATAGGCATAGACCGCATTCTTGGCCTTTTCAAACAAAGCCAATTGGCCAGGCTCTGGCAGCCGGACGACCGCCAGATAGGAATTTGAAAAGGCGTCGAGCCGATACAGCGCCCGCACCACAGCCGATGGGTCGATATTGATCGAGACATCACCTGCCTGCGCGGTCGCAAAATCGCCCGCATCCGGCATAATGAATTCCGGTACGCCCTGGGGTCGCTGGGCCTGCGCGAGTTTTGTTCCTTGGGCATTGAGAACATATGCGGCCACAAAGCCGCGTCGATCCGCCTGCAAGGCCAGATAATCGCGATAAGCTTGCGGATTGGCCTTCAGTTGAATGGCAGACGCATTCAGGTCGACGGCCATAGCCGCGATATCAATTTTGGTGGCCTCGGCGGTCTTGTCGACCGACTGATTGCCCAAAATGCGTGTGGCTTGTACTGCCTCGCGAACTTGCTCAGAGAACCATGCTTGCACGCCTTGGCCAATCGTGAGGGCCGAAAAAAGCGCAATCAGAATGACAGGGATCACCCCATTGGCGGCAAACAATAGCACAAAGCGTAGGTGCAGGCGGGCGCCGGTTTGCGCCTTTTCCCCGGCCTTGCGCAACGCCAAAACCAAACTGCCAACGCGGATCGACAAATAAGCGATCAACAGACCACTAATGACCAGAAGTGCTAAAATCCACGCACTGGCCGGCCCCACAATGTCGCCGCCGGAAACCGCAAACAACAGCCCAATAAAGGTCAGAACAATGGCGGCCACATAGGCACCCATATCCGTGACAGAAATATGAGCAGCATTGGATAAGACCGGGCCACGGGCACTGATCGGACTGGGATGCGAGACCGGCTGTTGTGAGCTCATGTGCCCTGAAAAGCACAATTGTGTCTAAAACGCAACAGTCCCGTCTGTGTTAGGCTTTCCCGCGCCCAACATCAATATCCAACAAGGCCAAGCGCTTGCGCAATGTGTTGCGATTAAGCCCCAAGATATCAGCAGCCTTAATTTGATTCCCCCGTGTTTCCCGCAAGGTCAATTCAAACAAGGGCCGCTCGACGGCGGCAATCACGCTCTCATGCAAATCGGTCATGGACTTACCCGACGCCGAAGCTTGGGCGATGAGCTTAGAAATTGCGGTCCGCGCGACGGTCTCAAGATCATCGTCTTGACCGACATGGCCGGTCACGATGGGTTGGCTCCGCTCTCGGAACAACTCACGCCGGATGGTGTCGGCACCAATCACTGGATCAGGGCTTAATGCCGCGATGCGTCGCATCACATTTTCTAACTCACGCACATTGCCGGGCCATGACCAGGTTTCAAGTTCATCGGCCCCTGATTTGTCGAGCGCCTTTTCCCCTAAGCCGTCCTTGGTCGCGCGCGCCAGAAATGCCCGGGCGAGGTCAGGCACATCGCTCATCCGCTCTCGCAAGGGAGGCACACTGATCGTAATCACATTCAGGCGATAATACAGGTCTTCCCGGAAGGTGCCGTTCATCACCAGACCCTTGAGCTCGCGGTCACTGGCTGCCACCAGTCGCACATCGCCTAGGGCCGACTTTGGGCCACTGGTATCGGCCAAAATGCGCGCCAATCGGGCTTGGGTTGGCAGAGGTGCATCAGCTAGACCGTCGAGAAAGAGGGTTCCGCCGGCGGCTTGGGCAAACAAGCCCACGCCATTGTGGCCTTCAATGGCTTGATCAAGACTGCGTGGATCAAGTGCCGCCAAGCTCAAAGTCACAAATGGGCCGGACTTGCGCCTGCCATATTCATGCAAGACGCGCGCGACCAGCTTCTTCCCGACGCCAGACTCGCCCTCGATCAGAACAGTCAGGTCAAAACCTGCCGCACGCGACAGGGTTCGGTAAACTTCCTGCATTGGCAAGGAGCGGCCAATCAGGGGCAGGCGCTCTTCTTTTTCGGCCTTTCGCTGTTGATTGGACGCATTGAAGTCCTTTTTGCCTTCCAGCGCACGCCGCACCAAGCCCACCATCACATCGAGATCAAACGGCTTGGGCAGATATTCATAAGCGCCATGCTCAGCAGCGGATACCGCCGTCAGCAAGGTATTTTGGGCGCTCATCACAATGATCGGTAGTTTTGGGCGCTCCATGCGCATACGGGGCAAGTAATCGAACAAATTGCCATCGGGCATCATCACATCGGTAAGGACGAGGTCCCCCTCACCTTCCTTAATCCATTTCCACAAGGTTGCGGCATTGCCCGTTGCGCGAACCTGATAGCCTTCGCGGGCTAAAGCCTGGGACAAGACCAAGCGGATTGACGCATCATCGTCGGCAATCAACACATTACGCCCAGCAACACTCATTCTTTTGTCCTATTTGTTTTTGCTGGTTTGCAGACCAGATCTTTGGGTGGAGAGCGGCAAACGAACCCGAAACACGGTCCGCCCTGGTTCAGACTCAAAGTCGACCACGCCGCCATGTGCGTTCACAATCTTTTGGACCAAGGGCAGGCCAAGGCCTCCGCTGGCGGGTTTGGTTGAAACAAAGGGTTCAAACAAACAATCTTTGACGTCTTCGGCGACGCCACGGCCATTATCATAAAAGGCAATTTCTAGCGGCAGATCGCGCGCTTCCCCTGAAGGGGTGCGCATGCGTACCCCGTGTCGATAGGCGGTCGCCAGAATGATCTCTGCCCCCTCTGGCCGCGACTGCGCTGCCTCGGCTGCATTTTTGGCGAGGTTCAAGAACACTTGGATCAGCTGATCCTCGTCCCCCAACGCATCGGGCAAAGAGGGGTCAAAGCGGCGTTTCACGCTGATTTCGCGGGCAAAGCCATTTTCAGCGAGGGTTGCAACCCGCTCAAGCGAGGCATGCACATTGACCGGGGCAAATTCGATAGGGGGATCGGCGCCAAAGCTTTCCATGCGATCAATCAAGCGCCGAACCCGATCGGTCTCTTCCACAATCAGATTGACGAGCTCTAGCTCAGAAGGATCTGCATCACGCAATAAGAGCTGGGCCGCACCACGAATGCCGGCTAAGGGGTTTTTCACTTCATGTGCCAAAGTCCGGCCTAAAGCGGCCATCGAACGGGCCCCAGCCATATCCTGCATGCGCTCTGATAAATCGCGCCCGCGTCCCTTAGGTCGCACCACTAAAGCGATAAAGCCGCCATCCTCACTGGGAGAGGCTGTGATGTCACAGGAAAAATCCCCAAAGCTTGGGCCGCGCAAAGTCATGTCTCGCCCGCTGACCGGGGAGCCTGAGACCCGTGCCCGCTCAATCAAGTCGTGAATTGGACTATCTTCGCTAAATAGGCCCAAAATGCCATTTGCCTTGATGCTGCGAACCGACTTCAGGAAGATATCTTGGGCAGCGCCATTGGCCAAAATAATCTGCCCACCCCCCTCGACGCCCAAGGCAGGCAGCGGCAGCGCTTCTAAGAAGGCAGCGGCAATTTGGCCTTCACGGTCGGTTGGCAGACCGGGGACGAAATCAACCGAGAGCGAGGAGTTGTTCAGGCGGTCCAAAACAGGCATTTCCAATTGGTTAGAGCATGATGCTTACATAAATGGCAGACTACGTCAAAACAGCAGGTCATATTAAGGTTATTGCAAATTTTTTCATCATATTCCGCCTAATTTTTGTTCGGTTTTGTGAATTTGCCGGCTCTCATCCGCTCCGTGGTCAAAACGAACAGGATCGCCAACTTCGCCCCACAGCAGGTAAAGCCGCTGGAGTGTCAGACTCAAACTGGCTAAGATTGCGCCATGGACCCTCTCCAATCTCCATCCCCTATGGCCGTTGCGATTCTCGTTGCGGGCGGAACCGGAACGCGGGCGAAGCAGGCTGCTTCGACGGCTGGTTCGAGCGGGCAAATCGACCTGCCCAAGCAATTTCAGCCCCTGGGTGGAAAGCCGATCCTGCGGTGGAGCTTAGAAGCCTTCAGCCGCGACCTGCGATTTGGAGCGATTGTGGTTGTTTGCGCGCCGGAGATGCGCGATCGGGTTTTGGCTTGCGCGGGGTCGATCCAGATCCAGCTAGCCGATGCGGGGCAGACGCGGACGCAATCGGTCGCTAGCGGCTTGCAAGCTGCAGCAGCTATCGGCGGATCGTTTTGCTTCATTCATGATGCTGCTCGGCCGGGTTTGAGCCAGTCTGTGTTGGACCACCTATTTCTGGTGCTTGAAGCAGGCGCAGACGGTGCCGCGCCCGGCCTTCCAATGGCAGACGCCCTTTGGGTTGCCCCCGATGGCCTCGTGCAACAGGCCCAAGCCCGCGACGGCTTGGTCCGTATCCAAACCCCACAAGCTTTTCAGTCCAAGATTATCCAAGCCGCTTATGCCGCCCTGCCCGCCGATCAAGTTCCACTTGATGATGTGGCCGTAGCCAAAGCTTATGGGGCAAATGTGCGTGTGGTGGCTGGGAGCCCGCGCCTCGATAAAATTACGTGGCCTGAGGATTTTGACCGTATGACGCGCCTACTCGCCCCACAACTCCTGCCCCGCATCGGCTCTGGCTTTGACGCGCACCGGTTTGCCGAAGGGACTTTTGTGACCTTGTGTGGCGTGGAGGTCCCTCATTCCCATAGGCTGGCAGGCCATTCAGATGCCGATGTGGCGTGGCATTGTTTGGCGGATGCGATTTATGGTGCCTTGTCGGCTGGTGATATTGGTAAGCATTTCCCGCCCACGGACCCGCAATGGCGGGGTGCAGCCTCAAGCATTTTTTTGGCCCATGCTGGCGAGATGGTGCGGGCAGCCGGTGGCAGCATCAATCATATCGACCTCACCATCATTTGTGAGCGGCCCAAGATCGGGCCCCACCGCGAAGCCATGGTTCAAAAAACCGCTAATCTCTTGGGCCTGCGAGAGACCCAAGTTTCTGTCAAAGCCACCACGACCGAAGGCATGGGCTTTACCGGACGTGCCGAGGGCATAGCCGCCCAAGCCACTGCTACCATCCTACTGCCCGCCGATTTTGGCACTGCTCTAACTTAGGATCGCATTCATGTCGATTTTCCCCCAAGACCTCGTCATGGCAGCCCGGCTGGTGATCGGGGACGCTGAAGCGCGCGGCATTAAAATCACTACTGCTGAAAGTTGTACCGGCGGTTTAGTCGCGGCTCTTTTAACCGAGATTGCAGGCTCTTCTGCTGTGTTTGAGCGTGGCTTTGTGGTCTATTCCAATCGCGCCAAAGAAGAGATGCTGCATGTGCCGGGCGACCTTTTGGCAGATTTTGGCGCGGTCTCAGAGCCCGTCGCCCGGGCTTTGGCTGAAGGTGCGCTGCATGAAAGCCGGGCAAATCTCAGCATAGCGATCACCGGTATTGCAGGCCCTGGCGGCGGCACGGGGATGAAGCCTGTCGGCCTCGTCCATTTTGCCAGCGCCCGCGAAAACCGCTCCATCCGGCATGAAGAGCATTTGTTTGGCGATATTGGCCGCGAAAAAGTACGGCTGGAAGCCGTTCGCGTCGCGCTACGCATGTTGCAGGACGGGCTGGAAGCTTAAGACGGTGCCTTGCTCCCTGCTTCTGGGGCGCGGACACACCCCTCACTCATCCGGCATGATGGCCCGCAGGATATCGGTGTGGTCATCGGTCCAGGGCTTTGGCTCTTTGCGGGGCATCATCAATTGCCACATCGGCAGTGCATAGCCCTGCAAGCGCTCGGGGGTTTTGGCGATGACGACCACGCGGACGCTGGTGTCAGCATTGGGATTATCGGCTGCCCCATCGCGATTACCTTCCATCGCCGCATAGCCTAGCTTATGGGCGGCGTCGGCCACAATCGTGCCAAGGTCAAGATAGCGGTTGGAGATATGAACGATCATAATGCCATCGGGTGCCATCTTTTTCATGAAGGAGCCAATGGCTTCTTGCGTGATCATGTGGGTTGGGATGGCATCAGAAGAAAATGCGTCAACCAACAGAATATCAAACCAATTATCGGGTTGGTTTTGCATCTGCAGGCGTGCATCCCCCAAGATAATCTCGGCATCGGGTGCACAGCGGTTTAAGAATCCGACCAGATTGGGGTCCGTCGCGGCACGCACCACATCTTGATCGATTTCAAACACTTTCCACTTCTGGCCAGGCTTGGCATAACACGTGGTGGAGCCCATGCCGAGACCAATCACGCCTGCGTGCAAATCGGTTGGTTTGGCGTTGGTGGCTTCTTCAAACAAGGTCCCAATCGGTGTCTCGCGGAAGTAATAGGACATGGGCTCGCGGTTACGATTGGGGTCCAAGCTCATGACCCCATGTAGCGTGGTCCCGTGCGAGAGATAGCGCCAACCGGTGGGGGCTTCACCACTATCTTCGATCTCAAGCACGCCAAAGAAGCTACGCTCGCGGAATTGTACCCCATCTCCATCTTCGGTTAGCACAGGCAGTAACAGCGCTATCCCGCCAATAGCGGCAACAATGGGGGCCGAACGCGACGCCATTAAGGCGGCTAGAGCAAGAATGGAACATAGGATCGCACCGGCAAACTCCGGCCGGTCGATCAACAAGAGGTCGCGCCAGAAGGGTGAGAAAGTTCCCTCAGCTTCCCCTTTGATTGGGAAGTTTTCATCCAACCACAAGAATGCGTCAAAAGAATTCTGATAAAGCGCTGCCACGCCAAGCGCGATAGCAACCGCGGGCAAAGCCCATTTCAAATTGGCTCGGTGCCACGGTGCCACGGCCAACGCGGCCACCAAGGCCAAATGGTATTCGATTGTGGTGTTCAAAAGGATGGGTGCCAATAGCGCGGTTGCCGCCCCACCTAAAACCCCGCCAAGCGACATCCAGAGGTAAAACTCCGTCAGCCGCGCGGGCTCTGGCCGTCGTACGGCAAGCTCTAAATGGCAACACAGCACCACAATGAAAAAGGCTGCCAAATGGATCAACAGGCCATTGAGCCCCCCGTCCGTATTAGAGGCCATCGCGGCGGCGAGCAGAAACACCACCATGAATTTGAGCGGCCCGGCCCCTTCTGCAATCTTGTCGCCAAGAGCTGAAAACGCGATGACGAAGGTCAATAGGAACAGGGCAAGGGGCGGTATCCACAAAAGCGGTACCGAGGCGACATCGGTGGTTAGATGGGTCGTCACGGCAACTAGAAGTGCTGACGGCGGGGCGGCAAAGGCGACCCAAGTCAGGCGCTCAAGCCAGGTTGTCTGACGCAGAGCCGTTTCTTTTGGCGCTTGGCTGTCAGCCGGCACCGCATAAACGGAGACAATGAGTGCGATCATCAGGATGACATAGCCAATCGCCCAAATGACCGACTGAAGCTTTGCCCCAATCATCGGCTCAATCAGAAAAGGGAAAGCGGCAAGAGCTGCAAAGCTGCCAAGGTTAGAGGCCGCATAAAGTCGATAAGGGTCAACCGCATCGCCTAGGCGGGCGCGCCAAGCTTGGATTAAGGGCGCGGTTGCTGAAATCGCAATGATCGGCCCGCCAAGGGATAAGAGGAGCGCCCCTAAAGTCCAACCGATCGGGCTTTCCACATTGGGGGAGCCGACTAAGCCTGAGACCTGGATTGGCAAGAACAAAAGCCCAACGACCAGCACGCTGGTATGGACAATCAATTGCTGCCGCGGCCGTAAATGGGTAGCGATCAGATGGGCATACAGATAACCGATCAACAGCGCGCCTTGATAAAAGACGAGGGCCGTATTCCAAACCGCCGGCGTACCCCCCATCATTGGGGTCAGCATTTTTGCAAACAGCGGCTGGAGCGTAAACAAAAGCGCTGCCGACAAGAAGGTGGTGGCAGGATAGAGCCAAGCGACCGACTTCATCAGCGGCGAAGGCGCGACAGGCACTGGCGTTGGCGCTGGATCTTGGTCATTTAAAACCGCATCGGTCACGCAGCACCCTCCTTCTAAAAGCCTTGCCTAACCGATTAGCGCGTAGCGCCTTTTGGCCTCTTCTGTGAAGGCCATAATCAGCTTGGAAACAGCTTTATCCATATTGGCGCGGAGAAGTTCGGCCAAAAATGGTTCAGAAAACTCAAAATCCAAGCTTAAATCAACCAAAGTGCCGGACTCGCTGTCCCGAAACCCCCAGACACATTTCAGTGAGCGAAACGGGCCTTGGATCAATCGGGTTGTGACCGTGCGCGCCTTTTCATCCACATCAACATGGGTCGAAAATTGCGCCCGAAAAGCCTTATAGCCAACAACGGCTTCGCCAACAAAATAGCGCCCGTGCGGCGTTTGTTTGAGTTGGGAGATTCGAGACGCTTTAACCCAGGGCAAAAAGCGCGAATAGGCGGGAACATCGCTCACCAGCGACAAAAGATCATCTGGCGCAAAGGGCAAGAGTTCGATGGTCTCAAACCGGCTCACGATCCGATCTGATCCTCAAGCGCCACGCGGGCCGCTTTCAGACGCGCAAAATCTTCCCCCGCATGATGGCTGGAGCGGGTGAGCGGGGAAGCCGACACAATCAAGAACCCCTTGGACAAGGCAATCGTCTCATAGGCCTCAAACTCTTGCGGGGTGACAAAGCGGTCCACCGGGGCGTGTTTGCGGGTTGGCTGCAGATATTGGCCAATGGTGAGGAAATCGACGCCGGCAGAGCGCATGTCATCCATCACCTGCATCACTTCTTCTTTGGTCTCGCCCAGACCGACCATCAGGCCAGACTTGGTAAACTGGCGGGAGTCGCGCTCTTTCACCCGCTCCAACAGACGCAGCGAGGCGTAGTAGCGCGCACCGGGCCTGATAGAGAGATAGAGACGGGGCACGGTTTCCAGATTGTGGTTGAAGACATCGGGCTTGGCATCAATCACAGCTTCAGCCGCCCCCGCTTTCCGCAAAAAGTCCGGCGTTAGGATCTCGATCGTTGTTTTCGGGGTTGCCGCCCGGATAGCTTGGATCGTCGCAACAAAGTGGGAGGCCCCGCCATCGTCCAGATCATCGCGGTCAACCGAGGTGATCACCACATGTTCTAGGCCCATGGTGGCAACAGCCTTGGCGACATTGGCAGGCTCTTCAGGGTCGAGCGCGTTGGGCTTGCCAGTTTTGACATTGCAAAAGGAACACGCCCGCGTGCAGGTGTCGCCCATGATCATCATGGTCGCATGCTTCTTGCTCCAGCACTCACCAATATTGGGGCACCCCGCCTCTTCACACACGGTGACAAGGCGGTTTTCTTTGACGATGGTGCGGGTCTGTTCATAGACGTCGCCACCCGGGGCCCGCACGCGGATCCATTCGGGCTTGCGCATCACGACGCTATCAGGCCGTTTCTGCTTTTCAGGGTGGCGCGCCGCGCGCTTGGCTTGGGTGTCGATGAGCGTAACCATAGGCCTTAAATGAGACCTTTCGTGGCAAAAGGAAAGGTCCAAGTCCATCCCAATGCGCAGAGCTGATATGGGTTCTTACGGCAAAGCCATCCGCTTGGCTGGCGTGCCTGTCTGAAAGCGCGCCGAAACGGTTTTCCCTGCCCGGCGCACATTGACTTGATTGACCTGTGCCTCGGTAAAGTCCTGCAGCAAATTGGAATCGATTGTCAGGTCCCGACCGCGGTAACGCCCCGCTTCGAAATAGACATAGAGCAAATCGCCCGACAATTCAGCACCAACGAATTGAAGGGCAAGGGTCTTGCCCTGCCCGTCGCCTAAAAAAAACTGCCGCTCACAATAGGCCTTGATCGCGACTTGTCCTTCAGGCGTCTCGAAATAGCCAGCCCCCACAGGGCCAAGATCCAGCGCATGTTCGAGGTCATGGGCGTAGAGCCTGTGGGTGATCTCCAGCACCCCACTGGTCGGATTGACCTCGACCACACTTAAAGCCGCCTCAATCCGATGGGCGAAGACGGGGCTGCTCAGCAAGGCAAGTGCCAACAGCCCCCATCCGATCCCGGTAAAGCGCTTCATCCTAGCGATTAGGGCGCGCGCCCGTCGCGGCCCCTGCCCCGGTGCTTGTGCTCGCCTTTGGCGCGACAGCCGGCTTGGTCTGCAGAGAGTCTTGGCTGACCGCCAAATCATTGTCCTGCATCAAATTGCGCGGACCTTGGGCTGCCTTGAACACTTCCAAACGGGTCGGTTCGATCCGGCTCGGGAAGTAATTGTTCGACCGCTCAACATCGGCTGTTTCTTGGCGTGGGTCGAGTTCGACTTGGACAACATCTTTCGGCGTCATATAAGTCCAGTTGACCTTACGGGCATCATAGCGCCAGATTTCCGCTGGAATGGCGACGGTATCACTGGTGCCATCCTTGAATGTGAACTTCAAAATCACCGGAGACACCACGCCACCCTTGTTTTCGAGGCTCACGATATAAAAGCGGTCTTTGACATCGAGAACGGCGCGCTCTTCCGGGCTTAAGGCCGCACGGGCAGTTGCCGCGCGTGCCCTTTGGCCTTTGGTGGGGGCGAGCGGATCGGTGCGGTCATAATAATCCAGCACCGATGGGTCATTATCGGCAAAGGTCTTCATGCCCTTATTGTTGAGCTGGCCCAATTCAATCGGTTTGGCATCGCGCTCTGCAATCCGACGGGCGGATTCAATATCAGGGTTTTGGGTGTCGATTGTGCCTTCGCGGACGTTTGTCAGGCTGATGTCGACATGGTCGGTCGAATAGAACCACGCACGCCAGAACCAATCGAGATCAACGCCAGAGCTTTCCTCCATCGTACGGAAAAAGTCATAGGGCGTTGGCCGCTTAAAGCGCCAGCGAGTCGCGTATTCTTTAAAGGCGCGGTCAAAACGTGCCCGGCCAATGACGGTTTCGCGCAAGACAACCAAAGCGGTAGCCGGCTTGCCATAGGCATTATCCCCCAGACGCTGCACCGAATCCGACTGGGTCATGATGGGCACTTGGTTGCTGGAGCGCATATATTCGGTGATGTCGCGCGGATCGCCCCGGCGCGACGGATAGGCTTCTGACCATTCTTGTTCGGCCACATATTGCAAGAAGGTGTTGAGGCCTTCATCCATCCAGGTCCATTGCCGCTCGTCAGAATTGACGATCATGGGGAACCAAATATGGCCAACTTCATGGATGATTACGCTGATCAAGCCATATTTGGACCGGTCTGAATAAGTCAGATTGCCGGCATTATCTTTCTCGGGACGGGGCCCGTTAAAGGTGATCATGGGATATTCCATGCCGCCAACAGGGCCATTGACCGATTGGGCTACAGGATAGGGATAGGCAAAGGTCATGCGGCCATAAACATTGATTGTGTGCGCAATGCTCTTGGTCGAATAGGCAGACCATAGGGGATCGCCTTCCTTGGGAAAGAAGCTCATGGCCATGACATCGCTGGCCCCTGGCTGTTTCACCGCCATCGCATCCCAGATGAATTTGCGTGAACCTGCCCACGCAAAGTCGCGCACATTTTGTGCCTTAAAGCGCCAGGTCTTGGTCGTGGTGGCCTTCGCTTTTTCAGCCGCTGCCGCCTCTTGCGGCGTCACGATATAGATCGGATCGCGATAGCTGATGCGGGCCTTTGCCAAGCGCTCTTGCTGTGCGGGTGTGAGAATCTCAGTTGGGTTAATCAACTCACCGGTTGAGGAAATGGCAAAATCGCTCGGCACCGTGATGGCAACCTCATAATCACCAAATTCTAAGGTGAATTCGCCCCGACCCAAGAAGCTTTTATTGTGCCAACCCTCATAGTCAGAATAGACAGCCGCCCGCGGGAACCATTGGGCCGCAAGGAAGATACAATTGCCATCCTGATCGGCCTTGGTGAAACACTCATAGCCATTCCGGCCGCCGATCAGACGCGAGTCGCGCATCGGCAAAGTCCATTCCACGTTGAAAGAAACACTTTGACCAGGTTTTAAGGGCTCTGCCAAATCAACCCGCAACAGGGTATCGACCACGTCAAAAACAAGGCTAGTGCCCGCCGGATTGGTGACCTTGGTAATGGTAAACCCACCCTCGCTGTCGCGGATAGCTTGAGCCCGGCGAACCTGATTGAAGCTGATCCGACCTGTTTCATCCGTGGTCTGGGTGAGTTCAGCAATCGAGTTCTTCTTGACGTCATTTTGGTCCAACATCAGCCACAGATAGGTCAAGGTATCGGGCGAATTATTGGTGTAGGTGATCTCGGCCGATCCGCTGAGGGTTTTGGTGGCCTCATTCAGGCTGACATGGATCTTATAATCCACCTTTTGCTGCCAATATTTGTGGCCAGGAGCCCCAGATGCCGCGCGATACGCATTCGGCGTTGGCGCGTCTTCTGGATCCAGCTGGCGGAACTTATCTTGGAAGTCGCCCTTGGTCTGTTGGACCGCTTGCGCTGAAAGGGGCTGAGTGGCCACAACCGCACAAGAAACAGCGATCAAAAAGGCCAAGAAGATGCGATTATTTTTCATCTTTCGCTTTTGCCATGGGAGCAGGCCAAATCTCAAGTGGGGGACTGAGGTTTACGGATTCGCTCCGCCTTGTTCACCCTGTGAACACGGCAATTTGAGCGCAAACGCGCGCTCTATTGCTGAAACAAATTGCAATCTCGTGTGATGTCGTTAGCTTCGCGCCGAGTCCGGTGGTCAAAAATAGGGCGAGCAAACGCCTCAAGCCGGTAAACTTGGAAACGCATTCTAGGACCCCAGCATGCCTGTTCGCCCATATGATGTTGCCCGTACGCGGCGCACTGTTTTTGATGCCTTGCTTGAAGCCCGCGGTCGTTTTGGCGGCAAGAAGGAAATCTTGGAAGATGCTGACCGCGCGCCTCTGACTTATGATCGGCTGGTTTTAGGGTCGTTCGTTTTGGGTCGCAAGTTGGCTGCTTTGACCGAGCCGAAAGAAAATGTCGGCGTTTTGATTGCAAATTCGGTCGGCGGCATGGTCGCCTTGTTTGGTTTGATGGCTTTCGGCCGTACGCCGGCAATGTTGAACTTTACCGCTGGCGTTAAAAATATTCGTGCAGCCTGTAGCGCCGCCCAAGTGCGCACGATTTTGACGGCAAAGCGCTTTGTCGACCAAGCAAATCTGACCGGCCTCGTTCAAGAACTCCAAAAAGACTATAAGATCGTCTATTTGGAAGATGTGCGCGAAAGCTTAACGGGCTTGGATAAGGCCCGTGGCTTGCTTGATGCGACGGCCCCTTTCCTTGCTCGCGTCAAAACGGATCCCGATTCAACGGCGGTTATGCTGTTTACCTCGGGCACGGAAGGTATTCCAAAAGGCGTCGCGCTCAGCCATGCCAATCTGGTCGCCAATGTCGAACAAGTTGCCGGCCATGTGGATTTGAACCCCGAAGACATCGTCTTTAACCCCCTGCCCATCTTCCATTGCTTTGGCCTCACGGGCGGAACTTTCTTGCCGCTGCTGCAAGGCATGAAGTGCGTGTTATTCCCATCACCCTTGCAGGCAAAGAATATTGTCAAAATGGTGCGCGAAACCCAAGCGACGATCCTGTTCGGCACCGATACTTTTGTGAACCAATATGCGCGCCAAGCCGATGAAGGCGATTTAAACAGCCTGCGCTTTATCGTTTGCGGTGCAGAGCGGGTGAAGGAGGAAACCCGGCAAACCATGCTGTCGCGCTTTAATGTGCCCATCGTTGAAGGCTATGGCGCAACCGAGGCCTCACCCATTATCGCCGTCAATACGCCAGACCATAATAACCGCCCCGGCACGTGCGGGCGCTTGGTTCCAGGCATTGAATGGAAGCTTGAAAGCATACCCGGCATTGATGGTGGCGGCAGGCTCTATGTCCGGGGCCCCAATCTGATGCGTGGCTATGTTCGCGTCGATGCGCCGGGCGAAATTCAGCCCCTGCCCGGCGGCTGGCATGATACCGGCGATGTGGTGGCCATCGACAAAGACGGCTTCTTAACCATCAAGGGTCGGGTGAAGCGCTTTGCGAAAATTGGCGGCGAAATGGTGTCGCTGACAGCGGTTGAGAACTACGCAACCAGTTGTTGGCCAGATAATCTGCATGTCGCTGTTGCGGTCAATGACCCGAAAAAGGGGGAGCAAATCGTGCTTCTGACCGATTGCGATTTTGCCGAGCGCTCTGACCTTCTGGCCTGGTACAAGGCCAATGGGGCCGCCGAACTCGCCTTACCCAAGAAGATCATCAAGATCGCAGAGGTGCCTCTTTTGGGTACTGGCAAGATTGACTATGTTAACGCCCAGCGCATCGCGCAGGAAAAGCCAGAGACGGTCAGTGCCTAACTGAGCCTGGGCGGGCCAAGCCCTGCCTAGCGGCTGTCAACTTCGGAAATCTCAATGCCAAAGCCACCGAGACCGGCAAATTTGTGGGTCGAGCGGGTCAGCAATTTGATCGAATGGACGCCCAAGTCGCGCAGGATTTGGGCACCAACGCCGACTTCACGCCATGTTTGTAAGCGCCGGGTCTCTGACTCTGTTTCTTGATGCTGTTGGAACGGCACCCCGACGGTCCCGTCGCGCAAATAAACCAAAACGCCGCGGCCTTCAGTCCGGAAGGTCTCCATCGCTGCTTTGATGGCTGGGGCACCCCCAAACACATCTTTAACGACGTCGGCACGATGCAGCCGGGTTGGCACATTCTCGCCTGCGCCAATTTTGCCTACAACAAAGGCCAAGTGATGGACAGGGTCAAAGGGGGTTGCGTAGGCATAGCCCTGCACCGGCCCATTTTCGGTTTCTACGGTAAAGCTTGATACCCGCTCAACCAGCTTCTCGCGCGATTGGCGATAGGCAATCATTTCAGCGATTGAGACATGCTTCAGATTATGCTGTGCCGCAAAAGCGGCCACTTGCGGCCCCCGCATCACGGTACCATCGTCATTCATCATCTCACAAATGACGCCAACTTCGGGCAAACCTGCCATGCGGCACAAATCGACTGTAGCCTCTGTATGGCCTGTCCGCACCAAGACACCACCATCACGGGCAACAAGGGGAAACACATGGCCTGGACGGACAAAGTCTGCTGCGCCAATGTTTGGGTTAGCAAGCGCCCGACAGGTATTGGTCCGATCTTCCGCCGAAATCCCCGTTGTGGTGCCGTGGCGCACATCGACTGAGACCGTAAAGGCGGTCGACAACGGCGCATCATTATTGGCAACCATCGGGTCAAGCCGAAGTTTCCGCGCAATGTCGCGGGTTAGCGGCGCACACACAATGCCTGAGGTATGGCGCACGATAAAGGCCATCTTCTCAGGCGTGCACAAGCTCGCCGCCATAATGAGGTCACCTTCATTCTCGCGGTCGTCATCGTCGGTAACGACAATGATTTCACCCGCAGCAAAAGCCTCAATGGCGGCTTCAACGCGTGCATGGGGGGTCCGGCTGTTGAGTGGGGCTCCAATATCGACCCCGGCCCGCATCAAAATCTCGCTGGCGCTTGTCTGGAGAACCAAAGCCAAAGGTGCAGCGTGGGACGCTTTAAATTCGAGTGCCCCGGACAGGAGGCGACTGGCTGCCGAACGGTCGCGTCCAATGGCCGCGCCAATATCTTCTTGGGTTGCCCCAACTTCCTTCATGCGATTGCGAAACCAGACGACATCCATCAGCTCACCTCCAGCATTGCGCAAAAATCGCACAAATTTGTCCTTGGGTGGCTATATCGTGCGAAATTCACACGCGTCTAGTCAAGTTAGCAGTTTACTCCCAATCCCTGCCATTGGCCTTGACCGCAGGTTGGACCGTCTAATTAGGACTTGCCCGTGATGGTTTGTAGGAATTGCCAAGCCGCTTGCGACTGTTGGCGGGTTTCACTGGGCCAACCAAGATAGGCCATGCTTAGAAAGGCTACGCTCAATCCAACCAAAGTCATAAAGCTGGCAAATCCTGTCGACGATTGGGCTTCTAACTCATATTTGCGCCGCATGACCGGATCATAGTCTATTCTGTGCACCTTTTGCTTGCGCTCGGACATGTAATGGAGCGCAATAATCAGTCCGGCAGGGCAAGTAATGGCTGCCAAGTTCAACATGGAAACCATCTCTTTCAACGTATAGAGCAAGTCGTAAAACATGGTCGCCTCCTCGAGGAAGCGCCATTTTACGAGAAATCCACAAATTTAGGGTTATCAATCACACTAGAGCGCTTCCCGTTTAATAAGCATCATAGCCACAGCTT
>NZ_NCSQ01000149.1 GCF_002105465.1 Aquidulcibacter paucihalophilus | reverse complement strand
GGAGGTCTTTTCCTCGCGGGGCAAAAGGTGTTGGGGGTGGGCGGCATCTAGGTACGGATGAGCCCGCCCGTGTGAAACGACGCCAACACCGCCTATCTTGGCTGCGACGTTGGCACCGCCCCGCTGGTATCGGAAATCACCAGAGCCTCGCGCTTGTGCGCCCGGTTGGCGGGAGGGCCGGAGGTGAGCTTTTCCGACCCGATGCAATTCTGCAGGAAATAATCCATCTCGCCATAGACATTGGCAGAGTCCGTATAGCGCGATGGCGCATGCTTCATGCGGGGGAAACGCACCAGACGGGCCTGCTTCTTTGCTGCACTTAGCGCATCAAACATCAGCTGACTATTCTTCGGGTCGACAATGTCGTCGAGATCGCCAGCCAGCAAGAGGATTGGGATTTTGATAGCATTGACTTGTTTCAGCGGCGACACCCGGTCCATGGCTGCGCGATCCACGGCAGGGTCACCCATCGTCCGCTTCCAGAAGGCCAAAGAAGTCGGGTTTGAGAACCGAGCGACCCAGTCAATATGGGTATTCAAATCAGCCACCCCATTGAGCGAGGCCGCACATTGATAAAGGTCTGGCGTCAAGGCCGCTCCAGCCAAGGCCGCATAGCCCCCATAGGAGCCGCCAACGATCGCAACCCGCTTTGGATCAACCCGCCCGGTTTTGACCAGATGTCCTACCAGATCAGTCACATCATCCTGCATGCGTCCGCCCCATTGGCGATAGCCCGCCAAGGCAAAGCTGCGCCCCTTGCCACCAGAACCGCGGAAATTGGGCTGGGCCACCAAATAACCACGGCTGGTCAGGAAGGCTGCCAAACGGTCCCAATCCTGATTGGTTGAAACCCCATGTGGGCCGCCATGGGGCATGACGACCAAGGGCATCATGGTTTCTTGCGCGCCAACCGGGGCCAGCAACAAAGCCTCTAGCGCCAAACCATCGCGGGCTTGATAGTCTAACCAAGTCGCTGTCCCGATACTGGTTTCATTCAAGACGCGATCGGTCTGCCCAATTTTCAGCATGCGGTTAAAGCGCGCGTCATGCACCCACAGACTGCCCGGATCAACGGGGGACTCGGTCTGCACTGTCCATAAGCCATCATCGGCCGTGATGGATCGCACCCGAATGGTACTGCCTGCTGGGGCGCGCTTTTGAATCTCTTCAAATCGCGCCTTATTCTTGGGATCCAGCGCAACAAATTGCGACCCCCGGCCCGCCTCAATGCCCGCGATCAGGACATTGTTCGCATCCAGAACGGCATCGGCCATATCGTATTTGGCGGATTGAATGCGCGGTTCAGAGAAAGTCTTGTTGATGACATCATAATCATAAATGGCGGCGAACTCATCATTGCCCCGTCTGGCGCGGACCGTGACATGATTGGGCTTGGCCGAAGGGCCAATCACGTCAAAGCCAAAATGTTCCTCAAAGGGAAATTCAGCCAAAGTGCTTGCTGGCGTTGCGCCCTGAGCTAAGCGGGTTAAGCGCACCGAGGACCCAAGCCGGGCCTGTTCGCGCCGGATCAAGGGCACCCCTGCGGTCGAGATAAACCAATCCGTCCAATAGTCGGGCGTTGCTTCATCGAGGGTCTTGGTCTCAAACGTCGTCAGATTTACCAGAACCAGCCGATCCACATTGTCAAAGCGGGTGCCGACCATGACAGAATTGGGATCGGCATCGAGGCGGGAAACCAACCAGGTGCGATCGGCACGCGGTTTGGCCCGGCGCGCATCATCGCGCTTCAAATAGAAGGCGCGCTCTTCGTCCTCGGTATCAAACTTAGGGTCAGGGGCATAATCATCGTCTTGGGCATCAAAACGGACGAGCTTTTTGGCGCGCGCTTCCCCAATCGTCCAAACCCAAACCCCAAGGCGATCCTCACGATCCCAACCGGTCAATAAGAGGCGGTTTTGGTCCTTCCACTCCATTTCAAAGATATGGAAGGGCATATCGAGCCCACCGGCCCGCTTCGTCCGCGCCTCTTGCATGTCATAAAGCTCAATCGCCGACTCCTCGCCGACAAATTTTACCGTCGCCAGAACCCGTCCATTGGGAGAGACAACCGCATCGAGAAAGAATGACCCACCCCAAAACTCGTCCAATCTGGGTCGCTGATACACCTCGGGAACCACTTCCGGCACAGCTTGGGCTTGGGCTTGGGCTTGGCCTTGGCCCTGTGTCTGGGCCCAAGCTTCGTTTGTACCCCCGCTACCCAACCCGAAAACCATTGCAGCAAAAGCTGCCACCACCACGCGCTGCACCACCCCATGCGTCATTTTAAAATCCCACTTAAACTCGATTCAATCAGGCCAGCTTATTGCCTAGAATTGAGATGGCAAGGGGGGAGATTTTAGGTGCGCGATGTAGTGTGCGCGATGCCTTTCATTTGCGACCGCCTTTGCCGCAAGCTCTGCCTTGGCAAGGGCCATGTTCGCCTGTGGGTGCGCAACAAGAATGATCGGGCAGCTGGATGGCGCTCCAAGTCTTTTGGCAAAGGCTGCGCATCGACGCTCTATGGAAATGCGTGACCATAGCGCATTCCCGTTGGACTGCACCCTAAAGGGCAACGCCGTGTTCGGGTGCTAAATGCCCATCATAGCGCACAATAAGCCCGATCAAAGGCACAGAAATTGAGACGGAAAGCTGAAAGCGGCCAGCATCATCCCACTCACGCGCCTCAACTCGCGGTGCCAGCCCTAACGGAAGCGGCACACCAAAAGCCGTCCAGCGCTTCAAAGTCATCTTAAGGCCTTGATCTTCACGCGTGAGATCAAAGTAGAAATCCAAAGGTCCGAATTGCTCGACGAGCCTTCCTTTGGCCTGGCGCAATCGGCTCTTCATCCGATGTTGGCCAAAATAGCGGACCCACAGGTCAGAAGACTTGTCCTTTCGAAAATGAACGCGGAGCCCATATTGCCCTGAAGGTGGAAAACCAAAGAGAAAGCAGAGAAGCGCACCCACCGGATGACGACCACGCTGCACCACAGCCTGTCCCGACGCCGCGCCGTCCCCGATAGAGCTATGCATCGCCCGCAAGCTGGTGGGCAACCGATCAAACTCGGCTTCCATAACTTTTTGATACAAGGGTATTTCTGGAAAGGTCGCCCACCCTTCCACAATCGCCAATCTAGAAAATTCGGCTTGAAACTGCTCTAGACCTATATCCAGACTACTATCTTGTGCGCCTGGAGAAACACAGCCAGCTTGGATCAAATCTGTGAGGCAGGCCGCCGCCATCGTCGGGATTTCCGGACCATCGCCCCGCTCAGCTAATAAGGTCCAACAGCGCCGCTGCGGGACCTCATCTTGAAAGCCAAACACCTCAATCCTCATAGCAGAACGGTTGTTGCCAAGCCACGCGGTTAAGCGCTGCAAGGGCAAAAGTGCTGGGGCTAGCTCCACCAAAGTCGAAAGGCAGCGCCAACGGACAAGCCAACTCAAAAGCCAAAGACCCAGCATCTGAAATGCAGATTCGGTGCCTGCTTTGAATGTCACCGCAGGGTTGCCTGATAGGGTGCGTGGCCAAATCTCATGATCTGGAACATCAGCCAAAGCGATCCAGCGCGACAAAGGCTTTCGAGTTGAAACCACAAAAGTTGTTCGGCTGAGCTGTTGCCATCCAAATGCGTCTGTCCAACTTTGCCCACGCCACAAGGCAAGTTTTTGTCCTGCATAGCTCAAAATCGCTTTCGCAACAGAAGCCCCCAGAGTAGCCCGACTTGATGCGCTGATCGCGATATCAATGCGGGAAACGCAACGCATGGAGGCGGTCAGCTTTTGGATCACGGCACCCGATAGTGCGGGGACGCTGGAAGCACCCGAGCGCACGATCACACCTTGTTCGAGTGCCGAAGCGTTCAGTCGGTGAATGCCACAAACAAAGTCGCGGGCATCTGCCAAGTCCAAATAATGCACGCCATTTCGGATGCAGGCTTCCGCCACGCGATAATCGCTGGTCTGAAATGGGCCAGCTGCATCAATCAGGATAAAGGGTTGCGCGGCCTGCAAGACCGCATCCAGAGGGCGATCGCGATCGGCGAATATGGGGGTCCCGCATCCTAATGCGCTGCAGAATGCGGCAGCTTTGGCTTGGCTACGCCCTGCGATCCATAAGCAATACCCCCGCGCGGCAAGTCGATAGGACAGCCTGCGCCCAAACCCACCATAACCGCCCAGAATCAGTACTGATTTCATAAGACGCGACTGGCTTGTTCGGGCGTTGGAATCCAACAGACTTCGCGTCGACCAAAGATACGATATCGGTTTCGAGCCACGAGGAGATAAGCCCAATCCCGCCACGGCTTTGGGATAAATTTTGCAATTCTTGCGATGCGCCAAGGCCAACCAAGTCCGCCAATCACGGCCAGAACCGCATCACTGTCGCGCAGAACGCGGCCCGCTTCCAACACCACGAAACTATCCGGATCGGCGGGATCTATGCCATAATGACGGTAGATTGAGGCCCCGACCTCATTTTGCATGGAGGCCAAGAGAAAACGACCTCGCCGATCATGCTTCAGCACGAATTGAGCATTAGCGGCACACAGAACGCAAAGCGCATCAAATACAATTACTGGCCGATCAAAGCGGGGGGCTGGTTCTGACTGCTCCATCACCGCTCGTCCCGATTTCCCCTACAACATCGCAGGGATAACGCGATCGGGGGGTTTGTGACCGTCGGCGAACGTTTTGATGTTGATGATGACTTTCTCGCCCATTTCGGTGCGGCTCTCCATCGTGGCAGAACCCATGTGCGGCAAGAGCATGACATTGGAGAGTTTCTTGAGCTTGGGATTGATCGCAGGCTCATGCTCAAACACATCAAGGCCAGCACCGGCCAACAGGCCCTTGTCGAGCATGCGGGCAAGGGCGGCTTCATCAATCACTTCGCCGCGCGCGGTATTCACCAGATAGGCACTGGGCTTCATCAATTGCAGGCGGCGGGCCGACAATAAGTGATAAGTCGCGGGCGTGTGCGGGCAATTGACGGAGATAATGTCCATCCGCGACAACATCTGGTCGAGGCTTTCCCAATAGGTCGCCTCCAAATCTTGCTCAATCGCGGCAGATACACGGCGACGATTATGATAATGAATCTGCAAGCCAAAGGCCTTGGCGCGGCGGGCCACGGCTTGGCCAATCCGGCCCATGCCCACAATGCCCAGACGCTTACCCGCCACGCGGCGACCTAACATCCAGGTTGGCGACCAGCCTTCAAAGCCATCGGCTTCAACCACGCGCACCCCTTCCATCAGGCGGCGCGGGACAGCCAGAATCAAGGCCATGGTGATGTCAGCGGTATCTTCGGTCAAAACGCCCGGCGTATTGGTCACGGTGATGCCGCGCTGAATGGCTGTTGCCACATCCATGTTGTCGACGCCGGCCCCGAATTGGGCGATCAGGCGCAATCGTTCGCCCGCGCGCGACAAGACTTTGCTGTCAATCTTATCGGTTACTGTCGGCACCAAAACATCGGCGCGGCTGACCGCATCGACCAATTGTTCATAGGTCATAGGCGTGTCGGTCGCGTTCAGTTCGGTATCAAACAACTCTGCCATCCGTGTTTCGACGGGTTCAGGCAGTTTGCGGGTGACAATGACTTTGAGTTTTGATTGGGGCATAGCTCTGTGTAGCAAGGCAAAGCGCAGACGCCAAGCGACATCGCAGTGAACGCTGAAATCTGGTGCTTACAGACAATTTCGCCCTCTAAATTAAGACGCTGTTCACCTTCATCGGCCAGATGAAATCTGGGTAGGCTTTGTCAGGGAACGCGATAAAGTCATTGTTTGGGAAGTAGTTGCGCACGATGGGTAAAGTGAAAGCCATCCTCGCCAGCCTTGCATTGGCAACCTCTAGCCTCTGGGCCACCTATGCGATTGCCGGCGGCTTTCCCCCCTTTAACCGCCTAGCGGGGGAAACCCCGTCTGGTCAGCCCGTCCCCCGCTTTGTTTCCTTGAAATTTTCCAACATTAATGGCCGTGCGGGGCCCAATAAGGCCTATCCGGTCCGCTGGGTTTATAAGCGCAAGGGCCTGCCTGTTCGCGTGGTCGCCGAGACCGATGATTGGCGTCGTATTGAAGACCCAGATGGGGCTGTGAGTTGGGTTCATAAGCGGATGTTGGACGGTCGGCGCACTGGCATTGCACGCCCTGCCCGCGATATGCGCGTCGCCATGCGGGCCAATCCCAGCAGCGACACACGCATTGTCGCCTATATTTCTGACGGCGTGATCGTTGAAATCACAGAGGAACGTCCGGGCTGGCGCGAAGTAAAGGCTGGCCGCTTCAAAGGTTGGGTGCCAGCTTCTGAGCTTTGGGGCGCTGATAATTCGCGCCATCCCTAGAGGATAGCGTGCTTGGCGAATGGCCTTGTGCCATGCTAACGCCCGTGTGAAACATTTTGTAACAGGACGGCATCCCTTTGACGCAGACCACCGACAACACCATCCCCGCACGCGCCTCTTCCTATAGCTATGAGCAGCTGATCGCGTGTGGCGAAGGCAAATTATTTGGTCCAGCCAATGCCCAATTGCCACTTCCTAACATGCTGATGATGGACCGAATCACCACCATCACCGAGGCAGGCGGTGCCTATGATAAAGGGCGGATCGAAGCCGAATTGGATGTAAATCCCGGTCTCTGGTTCTTTGACTGCCACTTCAAAGGTGACCCCGTCATGCCCGGCTGTTTGGGCTTGGATGCCATGTGGCAATTGGTCGGCTTTTATTTGGGATGGTCAGGCTTGCCCGGAAAAGGCCGCGCTTTGGGCGTTGGCGAGGTTAAATTCTCCGGCCAGATCACCAATGACATCAAACTCGTCCGCTATGAGATAGATATTAAGCGCGTCTTCAAATCGCGTTTGATTCTGGGGGTTGCCGATGGCCAAGTTCTGGCTGACAGCAAGGTTATCTACACTGCAAAAGACTTGCGCGTCGGACTGTTTCAGCCTGACGCCCTATAAGGAAAAAAGCGATGCGTCGTGTTGTCGTAACTGGGATGGGCATCGTGTCATCGATTGGCAATGACACCGCAGAAGTAACCGAAAGCTTGCGGGCGGCTAAATCAGGCATAAGTTTTGCGCAAGAACATGCCGATCACGGCTTTAAATGCCAAGTTCAAGCCCGCCCCAATCTCGATTGGGAAACCTTGGTCGACCGGCGCGCCGCGCGCTTTTTGTCTGAAGGCATGGGCTGGGGCCATATTGCGTTGGAACAAGCCATTGCCGATGCAGGTCTTGAACCCCACGAAGTTAGCCATGAGCGCACCGGCATTATTGCGGGCTCTGGCGGCCCCTCGACCAAGGCCATTGTTGGGGCTGCGGACAAGACCCGGGAAACAGGCTCACCCAAACGCGTTGGCCCCTTTGCGGTGCCCAAAGCCATGTGTTCTGGCGTCTCGGCTGCCTTGGCAACTTGGTTCAAAATCCGGGGCGTCAATTATTCGATTAGCTCAGCATGTGCGACCAGCGCCCATTGCATTGGCAATGCCTATGAGAGCATTGCTTGGGGTAAGCAGGATGTCATGTTTGCAGGCGGCAGCGAAGATCTCGACTGGACCTTGTCGATCCTGTTTGACGCCATGGGGGCGATGTCTTCTTCCTATAATGACACTCCGGCACGAGCTTCGCGCGCCTATGACAAGAACCGCGACGGCTTTGTGATTTCAGGTGGGGCCGGCATGTTGGTGCTGGAAGACTATGATCGGGCCAAGGCGCGCGGCGCCAAAATCTATGCCGAACTGATAGGCTATGGCGCGACCTCGGATGGGCACGACATGGTCGCTCCATCGGGCGAAGGCGCGGTGCGCTGTATGCGCCAAGCCTTAGAGATGTCAGGTGGTCGCAAGGTCGATTATCTGAACCCGCACGGCACCGCGACCCCCGTGGGCGATGCCAAAGAAGTGGGCGCAGTCCGTGAAGTCTTTGGTGGCAATATACCGCTCATCTCGTCAACCAAATCTCTGACCGGCCACTCCTTGGGCGCTGCAGGGGCCCAAGAAGCCATCTATAGCCTGTTGATGATGCAAGCAGGTTTTGCCTGTGAAAGCGCCCATATTGACGAGATCGACCCCGACTTTGCCGATCTGCCAATCCTGAGAGCACGCAAGGACATTGAGATTGAGACAGCCATGTCCAACTCCTTCGGCTTTGGCGGCACCAATGCAACTTTAATGTTCTCAAAAATCTAGCGCCATTTTCCTGCCACAAACTTGGGGCTCAATCAGAGCATGCGATTCCTCCTCTTCCTTGTGATCGTGCTGGGTGCGCTTTTCTATTCAAACCCGACCGAGCAGCGGTTGCGCGAAGTCATGCGCGAGCAAGATAAGCTGAGTTTAGATGCGGCGAGCCTTTTGCCCATCAAGCGCACCAATTATTATTTGGCCTCAAAGTTTGAGATCCATTATCTGATCGGGAAGAAAACCTGCTGGGGTGCGGCCTATGGCGTGATCATCTGTCCAGATGAGAAGAAGGACAAGAAGTAATGCGCCCGTCGCTCAAATGGGCCCTGACGGCAACCGATGTTGCTTTCATGCTCTATTGGAGTGTGGCACTGTTAGAATGTGTAGGCCTCGTTCATATCCCAAGTGACTGGCTCTATGCCCATGCCCATGACCCCCGTGTAGTGGCTTGGAATTGGTCTTTCTTTCCTCTCGATCTTGCTTTCTCGATCACAGGCCTTTGGGCAGTGCGTGCAGCAAGCCAAGGCAATCCAATTTGGCGGCCCCTTGCCCTCATTTCCCTCATCCTCACCATTGTGGCAGGGGGTATGGCGTGTGGCTATTGGCTGCTATTGGGCGAGGTCGACGCCGTATGGTTTGGTATGAATGCGGCTCTGGTGGTTTGGCCACTGGTATTTTTGCCCGGTCTGGTGCGAGAAATGGCCGTAAATTCTGCGTCTGCGAATTGACTTCTCCCGCGCTGGCACGTATCAGCGCCGCTCTCTAAAGACGTCACCTTAACAGCGCCCATGTTGCGCGCCACCTTTTGGAATACGACCATGAAAGTGAAGAGCTCTATCAAATCACTGAAGACCCGCCATGCAGCGTGTCAGGTCGTGCGCCGTAAAGGTCGGGTCTATGTTATCAATAAGGTCGACCCGCGCTTTAAAGCCAAGCAGGGCTAAGTGCGCGTGTCTGCGCCCATCCGCGCAGTTCTTTTCGATTATGGCAATGTATTGGTCGGTTGGTCGCCGCGCAAACTCTATGCGCGCTTGATTCCAGATCCCAACCGCCTCGACTATTTTCTCGACCATGTCTGCCCGATGTCGTGGCATATGCTGCATGACGAAGGCCAAGCTATGGCCGATACAATCCCTGCCAGACAAGCGCAATTCCCCGAATTTGCCGCAGAAATTGCCGCTTGGAAGACTGACTTTGCTGAGATGATTACCGGCGAAATCACAGGCTCTACCCAATTGGTGAATGAGCTCGCCGCTGCAGATGTCCCGCAATATGTCCTGACCAATATGCCCAGCGAAATGGTGGAAACCTGCTTTGGCCCGTTTGATTTTCCCCGCCACTTTAAAGACATTATCGTCTCAGGCGATGAAAAGACCGCCAAACCCTTGAAGCCCATCTTTGATATTAGCCTCCAGCGCATGGGGGGCCTTGCGGCTGAAGAAGTGTTCTTCACCGACGATTCGCCTGCCAATATCGCTGCTGCCGCTTCCTATGGCTTTGTGACCCATTTATTCACCGAACCCAAGGCTCTGCGGCGTGCCATGCGCGAGGCGGGTCTTCCCGTTTGACGGACGTGTCGGTTTAGAGGAAAGCTAGGCCGATGCGGTTCTTGCGCCTTCTGCCCTTCCTATTTTTCCTGCCTGCGGCTGCCGTCCCGGTTGTGCCCGGTGCCGTGACACCTGAAGTCGAAAATTCGACCGTCTATGATCCCCCACCGGCCCAAAAGTTGAAAGCCTATTATGAGGCCTTGGCACACAGTGGATCGGTGGAAGAGGCCGCCCGCTATGAGGGCGAGATTTATCTGATCCTGACGCGCAATGCCTCGCCCACCATTAATTTTCTGATGGAAAGCGCTAGTCTGGCGATGGAGGCCGATGATACCGAAACGGCGCGCAAGGCGCTCACGCGGGTAACAGAACTGGACCCCAACTATGCTGAGGGCATGGCACGTCTCGCCACCCTTGCCTATGATGATGGCGACCTTGTGCTAGCGGAATCGCTATTAAAGCGGGCGCTGCGCTTAGAGCCCCGCCATTTTGCGGCTTGGACAGGGCTTGGCCTTGTGCGCGAGGATATGGGGGATTATCGCGGTGCCGAAGAAGCTTATCGCGAGGCCCTGTTCTTGCACCCCTATCTGGACGGGGCAAAGCGCGGCCTGATCCGCATGGAAGCCCGATTGGACGGATTATCGCTGTGAGCCCTGACCTCCTCGCCCGCCTCATGCCCTTTTTGGTGCTGGCCGCAGCCGTGATAGTCTTCCTGCTCATCTCGATCATCCTGCGGCTGGCGTTGATTGAACGGTCTTGGCCGCCCCTGGGCCGCTTTGTGACTGCGCGCGGGGTCAAGGCCCATGTGATCGAACAAGGCGCTGGTCCCGAAATTTTGATGGTCCATGGCGCGGCCTCGAATGGGCGAGAACTCATCTCAGCCCTCGGCCACCACCTCAAAGATCTGCGTCTCATCGCGCCAGATCGCCCGGGTCTAGGCTATTCAGAACGGCCAAGGAATGCGGCCACTTTGGGCGAACAGGCAGCCTTTATGGCCGACATTTTGCGCCACACCGCATCGGGCCCCGTGGTCGCGGTTGGTCACTCTTGGGGCTCAGGCGTGATTCTGCGCTTAGCCTTGGATCATCCAGAGTTGGTTAAGGCGCTGGTTCTTCTGGCCCCGGCATCACACCCCTGGGAAAAGTCGACAAGCCTCTTAAACCGAATTGCCGTCTGGCCCGTCCTAGGTGACCTCCTCGTCTGGACCTTGCCGCCCCTGCTTGGACCCAAGCTTGCCCCCAAGGGCATTGCGCGCGGCTTTGCCCCCGGCCCTGTCAATCCTCCCGATTACGGCGATAAGATTGGCACACCCCTCTTTTTCCGGCCCAAAGCCTATAAGGCCAATGCCGAAGACATGGTGATTGGCAGTGCTGAAATGGGCAAACAGGCGGTGCGCTACAACAGCCTCAAGCTGCCCGTCACCATCGTGTCAGGCCAAGGTGATATCATTGTTTATAATAGCATTCATGCGGCGGGCCTCCAACGCGACATTCCCCATGCCCAAAGCTTTCGGGTGCCTCAAGCGGGCCATATGCCCCATTGGGTCGACCCCGACCTTGTGGCAGGCATCATCCGTGCCCATGCGACTGATACTGTGTATGAGGGAAGTTCTGCCCAATTTCGTGCAGAGCCCTGATTGCACCTTGGCGTAGGCAGGCTAGAAGGATGGTTAAGACCAGCCCTGATTGATGCTTTGAGGTTCCAACCATGTATGATGCCGATGATGACGACAACCGCGTTTCCGCCCCCCAAGCCTTGACCTCTTCGTCCAAGGAAAAACTGCGCCAGTTTGTTGCCCGCATCGAAACCTTGGAAACCGAGAAGGCCGAATTGGCCGAGCAACTCAAAGAAGTCTATGGTGAAGCTAAATCCTTGGGTTTTGACACCAAGGCCCTGCGTGCTGTCATCCGCTTGCGCAAGCAAGACGCCAATGATCGAGCAGAAGCTGAAATGATGCTTGATCTATATTTGGAAGCCGTCGGCGAAATCTGAGGCCTTTTTGTCGCGACGGGTTGACCCTGCCCTCACCAAACGCGCCCTGTCGGCCCTGAAACGGGCGGCAGATAAAGCGAAATTGAGTAAAGAGGGTCTAACCGATTGGGAGGCCGAATTTCTGGGTAGCGTTGAAGAACGCCTTGCGAAATTCGGCTCCGCCTTTGCAGACCCCGATAAAGGCCAGTTGAGCGCCCCGCTTTCCCTACGCCAAGGCCTCAAAGTCCGGCAAATTAGCAAAAAGGGTGAGGTCGAAGGCGGCAAGAAAGCTCACGCAGGCTTTAGAGCCAAAGACAAACCTAAAACCGCCACCGCGGCAAAGCCTGTAAAGCCAGCCAAACCGCGCAAGCCGCTCGCCCGTAAAACAGGCCTGACTTCCACAGGGTTTAAACCGAAAAAGAGCGACTAATTGGGGGCGGGCTCTTCGTCATCGTCGCCATCGGCACCAAAACCACAGGTCAACAGCTTGCGATCATGCATCTCGGCCCGCACGCGCAGGGACAAGGCAAGGCTGCGGGCTTGGGGCGGTGCACCCCGGCGAAAACCACCCTCGCCTAATTTATAGATCAGATAATGGGGCACAAATTGGCTACGCGGAATACCGGTGCGGGCTTCCATTTTGGTAAAGTGCCAGCCAACAAAGTCCACCGAAAGGGCAAAGTTCGACCGAGAGCCAGACGTGCGGCCTGTATCGTTCAAGAACCAATTCCATGTCCGTAGATTGGCTTGGGCAAAGCCGAAGTTACGCATTGAATTGGCGTCGACCGCGCCATCGCCTTTGGCAGTGGCCCGAAAGCGACTTTCTTGATCAATCACAGTCAAAATCGCACCCGGACTCACCTTCCAGGTCAAAGAGGCAGAGCGCACTGCCTCTGCCCAACCGGGATTTCTCGCCAAGAGGGCACACATATCTTGGGTTTGCGCCTGGGCAGGAAGGCCAGCCAGAAAGAGCCCAAAGGCTGCCAGAAAACCCACTAACCGCATGTTTCAGGCTGTTCCACAACAAGGGCAGGCAGGGTCAGCCTTCAAACTCACTGTTCGGCTCTGCCCGCTCAACCCATCCATCATCCACAGCCGGCCCATCAAAGGCTTACCGGCCTTGGTTAGCCATTTGATCGCCTCTAGCGCCATCATGGAGCCGACAATCCCCGTCAACGCGCCCACAATGCCCATTTCCGCGCAGGTCCCAGCTTGAGGGGGGATGTCGGGCACAAAGCAGCGATAGCAGGGTAAGGCTTGCCCATGCGGGTCAGTCTTGCTTAGGCCAGAGCCAAACACCGCCACTTGCCCATCCCAACGCCCAACAGCACCCGATACCAGCGGAATGCCCAGAGCATGGCAGGCGGCATTGACGGCAAAGCGGGTTTCAAACTGATCCGTCCCGTCGAGCACGAGGTCCGCACCGGCTATCAGGCGCTCGGCATTGCTTTCAGCTAGACGTTGAACTTGGACTTCAACTTCGATGGTAGGATCAAGATGGTGGATGGCCGCTTGTCCCGCGCGAACCTTGTCTACGCCAACATCTTCGGTCTTAAACAGGATTTGCCGCTGCAAATTGGAAAGCTCAACCACATCGGGATCAATCAGCACGAGACGCCCCACCCCTGCCGCAGCCAGATACAGCGCAGCGGGCGCACCCAATCCACCCACCCCTACCAAAGCCACCGTTGCCGCCGCCAGCCGCTTTTGCCCGGGGCCGCCAATCTCTTTGAGAAGAATATGCCGAGCATGTCGGTCTAGGCGTACAGTACCTGTTTTCATGGCACCATGATGACCGCCCCGGTACGCAATGGCAAGCGGGGGGAAAGCTCTGTCAGCCCCTTCGCGACATCGCTGCCAAGATGCCGATGCCGCCGACGGAGGTGAAGCGGTTCTCCAAGAAGCTTGGCATCAAGTCACTTTCCATTTCGGTGTCATCCCGGACGGCGGTCCCAGATCTTGTGCTGCAAAGTGCGCTGAGGTCCCCGCTCGCGGCTTACGCTTGGGCTTTGGTTTAGATGATAGTGGGTGTGTAAAGCCCCTAAAGCTTCAGCATAGCAAAGCGCTTGGCGATTTGGCGGTCCAGCGTATCGCGGACGTCGCGATAGGTATCCATGCGGCTGTCGCGGCTGCCCTCAACCGCCGATGGGTCTAACGTGGGCCAATATTCGACTTCAACGGCCAAATGACGGGTATATTCCAGCGCACGGTGGTGGGCCTGTGGGGCGAGCGAAATGATGAGATCGAAACTATCATCCTCCAGATCAGCAAAAGTCTTGGGCCGATGTTTGATGATATCAACGCCCAATTCATCCATGACCATGACCGCCATAGGGTCAACTTGATCGGCTTTGCGCAGCCCACAGGAATCGACAAACACGCGCGTGCCAAATCTGCGCTTCATCAAGCCTTCCGCCATAGGCGAGCGAATGGCATTCATGGTGCAGCAGAACAAAACAGATTGAGGCGGGCGCACCAGATCCAACGGTGTCAGAGCCTAACATGCAGGGCACAAATCAGCGTGAACAGCCGCCGTGCCGTATCAAAATCAAGCGCGACCTTCCCTTCGAGGCGCGTTTCAAGCAAGCGGGAGCCTTCATTGTGCAAGCCACGCCGACCCATATCAATGGCTTCAATCTGGGTGGGAGTCGCCTGACGTATGGCCTGATGATAGCTCTCGCAAATCATAAAATAGTCGCGCACCACCCGCTTAAAGGGCGATAGCGACAAGACGAAAATCCGCACATCGCTGCCATCGAGCAATTTGACGTCAAAAACCAGCTTTTGGTCGACCACCGACAAGGTTAGCGCATAGGGCCCATCCGGCCCATCAATCACATCGAAGTAATTGGCTTCCAAAAGGTCAAAGATGGCGACGCGGCGCTCGTGCTCCCCATCGGCGGTTTGGGCAGCCAGCGATTCCTCATCAAGGCGAACATCGGCGATACGGCGGTTGTTAGACATGGCCTATCCTTGCAAGAGGCCGCACCTTGGTTCAAGCCCTCAAGCCGGATTTGCTGCCTTAAGTCGAAGGGCAATGCTGGCCGCATGGGCGGGTAAGCCTTCAGCTGTCGCAAGGCGCACCCCGGCGGGACCAATGGCGGTAAGGCCTTCAAGACCTGTTCCCATCAAGGTGGTGCGCTTCATAAACATATGGGTTGAAAGGCCAGATGCCCACCGGGCACGCCCGCCTGTAGGCAGCACATGGTTTGGCCCCGCCAAATAATCACCCAGAGCCTCTGGAGCATGACGGCCCAAGAAGATGGCCCCTGCGTGGCGTATTTGGCTTGCCAACACATCGGGGTCTTCCGTGGCAATTTGCAAATGCTCTGGTGCGCCTTGATCGCTTAACGCCACCGCATCTTCTAGCCGATCGACGATGATTACAGCGCCATAGGCGGGCCAAGAGACGGCCGCTTCAGGTCCAGCTTCACCGCGCGCAATCATGGCTGTGACCCCATCTAAGACACGCTGGCCGAAATCGGCATCATCGGTAAACAGAATCGACTGGGCCACGGCATCATGCTCTGCTTGGGCCAATAGGTCGGCGGCAATAATGCCGGGATCATTTGCCCCATCGGCAATGATGAAAACTTCTGACGGTCCCGCTACAGAATCTATCCCTACCGTGCCGAATACAAGCTTCTTGGCGGTCGATACCCACGCATTGCCTGGCCCCGCTATTACATCAACTTTGGCAATAGGGTCTGCGCCATAGGCCATGGCAGCAACCGCCTGCGCGCCACCTATGCCATAAATCTCATCTATCCCCGCTATTTTCGCTGCAGCTAGAATGGCTGGGTTCTCGGCCAAGCGGGTAGGCGGTGTCATCATGACAAGGCGGGGAACCCCTGCTGCTTTGGCAGGTAAGGCATTCATCAGAACGGAGGAGGGATAAGCCGCAAGTCCGCCTGGCGCATAAAGACCTGCTGCATCTACGGGCGTCCAACGCCAGCCAAGAGTGACGCCTTGAGGATCAATCCAGCGCGCGTCTTCAGGCCTAGAGCGCACATGGTAATCAGTGACACGCTCAGCTGCCAGCTCCAGCGCTTTCACCACCGCCGGGTCGCAGGCTTTGATGGCAGCTTCGACTTGCGCCGTGGTCACGCGGACGGTTTCAGGCGAGAGGGCAAAGGCATCAAATTTCTGGCTAAGCTCAGCCAATGCGGCAAAGCCACGCGCCTTCACATCCGCCAGAATAGCTGCGACGCGGGTTTCTACGCCATCAACGGCCTCCCCACGGGTTTGCAGGAGGGCTTGGTACTGGGCTTGGAAGTCAGGCGAACGGGCTGATAGGAGACGGGTCATGGCCTCTATCTAGCGCGGGCTTGGGTCTTTGGGGAGGGCAAGGGTGCAGGCCCCGGCTATTTGCCTCAGTTCAGATGTCGTGCTTGGGTCGCGCAACTGCTTCGCGGGGCGCGCTTAAATCCGCCAAAGTCACGTCGATACATTCAGCGTGCAAAAGGATTTCCCCGCCGTCAGCAAGGCTTAAGCGCAATTTGCCGCCCGGGGCTTCTTCGGGATCAAAGGTGATGGCCAACAGGCTTGCAAAGGCATCCCGGCGCGATTGGGCGATCTTTTTGGACTGGACGCTCAAAATGCTGTCAAAGGCGACTGCCGCCCAAACGCGCTGTCCTTTACCCTTTTCGACACCCGCCTCCCAGACAAAGCGCTGCAGCCGCAAGGTAAAACGGCGCTTGGCGGGCGACCAAACCGCGTCTGAGACCTTGAAGATCGCATCTTGGACGGCAGCTGAAATGATCGACAAATCTGCCTCGTCTTCAGCCAATAAGCGCAGCGACGAATGGGGCACCTATTCCTCCGAGCTCGACAAGCGGCGGATTTGCGCACCGCAACCCGATAATTTCGCTTCCAAGCGCTCAAAGCCACGGTCTAGATGATAAACGCGCGAAATGACGGTTTCACCTTCGGCCATTAGGCCGGCAATGATCAGCGAGACCGAAGCACGCAAATCGGTCGCCATTACGGGCGCGCCGCGCAAGGTCTCCACCCCACGCACCACCGCTTCAGAGCCGCGTACCGAGATATCTGCCCCCAAGCGACGTAGTTCTGGCGCATGCATATAACGGTTCTCAAAGATATTCTCGCGGAAAATCGACGCGCCATTCGCCCGCGTCATCAAAGCCATGACTTGGGCTTGGGTATCGGTTGGGAAGCCTGGATAGGGCTGGGTATCAATATCAACGGGCTTGATTGGGGTAGCGGGATCGCGGGTGATCTTGACCCAATCAGGGCCGACCTCAACCTCAACTCCGGCTCGCTGCAAGACGTCGATCAAAGACGAAATCGTCTCGGGCACGACATGGGTCAAGGTCACTTCGCCGCCAGCGGCTGCAATACAACAGGCGTAGGAACCAGCCTCAATCCGGTCGGGAATGACGCTCCATGTTGTCCCCTTAAGCTCATCAACCCCTTGGATGCGCAAGGTCGAGGTGCCGATCCCTTCGATCTTGGCCCCCATGGCAACCAAGCAATTGGCGATATCGCCGATTTCTGGTTCGCGCGCGGCATTTTCCAGCACCGTCTCACCCTTGGCCAAAGTGGCGGCCAACATGGCATGCTCTGTGGCACCGACCGAGACGAAGGGGAACACAATCTTCGCGCCTTTAAGGCCGCGAAGCGCTGCTGCCTTCACATAGCCGCCTTCAATGACAATATCGGCCCCCATAGCTTCAAAGGCCTTCAAGTGCAGGTCAACCGGGCGCGCGCCAATGGCACAGCCGCCGGGCAATGACACGGTGGCATGACCAACACGGGCCAACAAAGGACCCAGCACATTAAAGGTCGCCCGCATCTTCCGCACCAGATCATAAGGCGCGATTGTGCTAGTCAGGTCTTCGGCATGCATAGACAAGCGGCCACTGCCCTTGGGCCAAAAACACGTGACACCCAATTGCTCCAACAACTCGATCATAAACCGCGTATCGGCCAGCTCTGGCATATTGGTCAAAACCAAGGGCTCACGCGTTAATAGGCTGGCGGCCTGCAATTTTAGGGCAGAGTTCTTAGCGCCGGAGATGGGGATAGAGCCTTTCAGCTGTGTCCCGCCGACAAGGGCAATACGGTCCATTATGCTTCTTTTCTGGCACGTGAAAGTGTGACATCCGCTTATGACAAGGTATGGGCTTTTTTCAAGGCAATGGGGTGTATCCAGCGCCATTAGGCTGGGCAAAAGTGCGACACGAAGCCACCAAGCCCGCGGCAGCTTGATGTGACAAGGCTGTTACCGAAGATTTTTGAAACTGTAACCAAGGCGTTGCGTGTTCGTCACCTTGGCGACCTAAGCCCACCCCTAATGTCCGACTGGTCGGTACAAAGGGGAAAAACATGAGTCTCAAATATCTAATGTTCGCTTCAGTCAGCTTCGCGAGCCTTTTGGCCGCGCCGCAAGCGATCGCGCAAACCGCACCCGCAACCAGCGAACCTTCGTCCGAGCAAGAAGTTGAAACCATCGTCGTCTATGGTTCGGCCAGTTCGCGCCAGACCCAATCGGTAACGGCTGCAGCTATCGCCCTAGCCGCACCCGGCATCAGCCCCTTGAAAGCAATCGAGCGCTTGCCCGGCGTCAATTTTCAATCTGCCGACGCCTTGGGAAATTACGAGTGGTCTACCCGCATTTCCGTCCGCGGTTTCAACCAAAACCAAATGGGCTTTACCCTCGACGGCGTTCCCTTGGGCGACATGAGCTATGGCAACCATAATGGCTTGCACATTTCGCGCGCCACCATCTCGGAAAATATTGGTCGGGTGGAATTGAGCCAAGGTGCAGGCGCGCTCGGCACCGCCTCCTCCTCCAATCTGGGTGGCACCTTGCAATTCATCTCGCGCCGGCCAAGCGAAAGGTTCGGTGGGCAACTCAACCTGTCAGGCGGTAGTGACTCCTTGCAGCGCATCTTTGCCCGCTTAGAGACCGGCACGCTTGACGCATTGGGCGGTGGCAAAGGCTATGTGTCTGTCGCCAGCACCCAGCAAGACAAGTGGAAAGGCGTGGGTGAGCAGAACCATGACCAAGTTAATGTGAAATATGTCCAACCCGTGGGTGCTGCGACTGTGACAGCCGTCTACAATTGGTCTGACCGGGCGGAAAATGACTATCAAGACTTGAGCCTCGAGATGATCCGCCGTTTGGGCTACAAATGGGACAATATCTCCGGCAATTATGCGCTGGCCAACTTGCTGGCCGACATTGCCAACAATCGGGGCGACACCGGGGCTGCAATTTCTAACGCAGCAGCAGGTCGAAACTATCCAACCCCGATCACATCGGTGGATGATGCCTACTTTGACGCGTCGGGCCTGCGCAAAGACAATCTGGCCTATGTGACTTTGGATATGCCCGTGAACAGCAAAGTTAGCCTGACGGCTACCCTCTACAACCACACCAATGAGGGCCAGGGCATCTGGTTTACGCCCTATGTAGCCACCCCAGTGGGCGCACCCGACCAAAATGGCAGCCCCATCACGGCCCCCTCGCCGATTTCTGTCCGCACCACTGAATATGACATTGAGCGCACAGGTGCCTTTGGCTCCTTGACCATTGATGCAGGGGCCCACCAAGTTTCAGCCGGCCTTTGGGTTGAAACCAACCAGTTTGACCAAGCCCGCCGGTTTTATGGTCTGGCCCGCGCGGCCAATATCCGCCCATCTTTGGACTTCATGGCCAACCCCTTCTTCACGCAATGGGCCTACCGGTTTGACACCTCGACCCTACAATTCTGGGTACAGGACAATTGGAGCGTTACAGAAGATCTCACGGTCAATCTGGGCTTTAAATCGGTCCGTGTGACCAATGAGGTGACCACCACCACGATCAACAATGCTGCCCCGACCGCCACCAATGGCATCAGCGGCAAATTGCGCACCAGCGAAGCTTTCTTGCCGCAAGTGGGCTTTAAGTATGAGTTGAGCCCAACTAGCAATGTGTTCGGGACCTTCTCGCGCAATGTGGCGGCCTATGTGTCGGCAGCAACTGCTGGCCCATTTGCGTCACGCAACCAAGCCAATGTGGACGAGGTAGCCCGCACACTCGACCCTGAAGAATCGACGACTGGCGAATTGGGCTACCGCGTGCGCGGCGATCGATTTGAAGCCAGTGTTGCTGGCTATGTCGTGCGCTTTGAGAACCGCCTCTTGGGCGTTTCGCAAGGGGCGGGCATCGTAGGTAACGCGCCAGTCCTTTCCAATGTTGGCGCGGTCAATTCCTACGGGGCAGAGCTTGTGGGCCTCTATCGGCTGACCGACGAATTCAATGTGTTCGGCTCTTTGACCTATAATAGTTCCGAATATGCCGACAATGTTGTTAATCGCTCAGGCGTGATTGTGACGGCCACGAAGGGCAAGAAAGTTGTCAATACACCGGAAATCTTGTTCAAGGGCGAGCTTTCCTATGACAATGGCAGCCTATTTGCCAAACTGGGCGCGTCCTACACGGGTGAGCGTTACTTCACCTATTTGAACGACGATGTGAATGGCAAGGTCGACGCCTATACTTTGGCTGAATTGACGCTGGGCTATCGCTTTAGCGGCAATGACTTGCTCGAAGGCCTCGAAGCCCAGCTAAACGTCACCAATGCCACCGACGAGCGCTATGTCTCAACCATTGGCTCCAACGGCTTTGGCAATAGCGGCGATAATCAGACCTTGCTGGCCGGTGCGCCCCAGCAAGTAGTCTTCACCTTGAAGAAGGCCTTCTAACCCAAGTCCCCCCGGGCACCTGAGGGGCTCAAGGCACTGGCTTTGGGCCCCCTTTTTTTGAGGAGCTTTGCCATGACGGCCAGTCGACGTGATGCCTTAAGTCTTGCAGCAGGCCTTGCGGCTGCCCCCAGTCTTGCCTCTGCCGGGCCCGATATGCTGCCCAGTGCGGCGCAAGCCCTATCGGGTAAAGCCCTAAGCCGGATTGCCTTCGGCTCCTGCGCCAAACAATCCAAGGACCAACCTATCTGGGACGCGATCTTGGCTGCTAAGCCGGACCTGTTCATTTTCCTTGGCGACAATGTCTATCTTGATACGCGCGATCCAGAGGAAATGCGCGCGAAATATGCCCAATTGGCCCAAAAGCCCGGCTTCCAAAAACTACGCGAAACCACGCCTATCCTCGCCGTCTGGGACGATCATGACTTTGGCGAGAATGACGCGGGTGGCGAGTATCCCATGAAGGAAGAGGCGCGAAAGATTTTTTGCGACTTCTGGGGTGAGGCTGCTGCCAGCCCACGGCGCAGCCGCGATGGCATTTATAGCGCCTATCTGTTTGGCCCTGTAGGCAAACGCATCCAGATCATTCTCCCAGACTTGCGCTTTAATCGCTCGGAGATCTTGCACCTTGATTTGGGCGGCAAGAGCTATAGGGCGTGGGAGCAAGAACTCGCCGCTGCCGGCAGGCCCGTGCCTGGCCCCTATGCACGCAATCCAGAGCTGAAGGCCTCGATGTTGGGTGAGGATCAATGGCGCTGGTTAGAGGCCCAATTGCGTCTGCCGGCCGATATCCGCATTCTGGCAAGCTCCCTCCAGGTTCTTGCAGATTTTCCGGGCTGGGAGGCTTGGATCAATTATGCGCAAGACCATCAGCGCTTGATCGAAACAATCCGCAAGACCAAAGCCCATGGCCTTATTTGCATATCGGGTGATACACATTATGGCGAGGTCTCGCGTCTTGATGCCAATGTACCCTATCCTTTATGGGACTTTACCTCCTCTGGCTTGACCGAGGTGTGGCATGTACTGCCCCCCAATGCGCTTCGGGTTGGGGAAGCCTATCGCGCCCGCAACTTTGGCCTGATCGACATTGCTTGGAACAAAATGGTCGGGCCAAAGCTAAACGTGGCTATATGCGGCGAACAAGGCCACGTCGCGCTGAGCCAAAGCATTGATGTTGCCGACTTGCGCGTTGGTTCAGCGTGAGCCTCAGGCTAGATCAGCCTTGCGGGCGGCTTCTTTGCGCCGCTTGAGATTATCACGCAGAGCGGCTTTCAACCGCTCTTCTTTGGAGGGTTTCTTAGCACCTTGTGACTTAGCCGGTGCATTAACTGCGATTTTAGGGGGTAGCGATTCGTTCATATGAAGATGATATGCGTCAGACCCCTTTTCAGAAAGGGGTAAGCGGGGTATCAGCGCGCCTTCAAACGCAGACGCAAGGTTTTACGCGTCCGATGCCGCAGTAGCTCAGTGGTAGAGCGCATCATTGGTAATGATGAGGTCGGGAGTTCAATCCTCCCCTGTGGCACCAGTTTTTCCTTATAAATCAAATCTTTAAAAGATAATCCAAGCTTCAAAGTAGGTTTATAAAGTTACCTATTTTTTCTTTGCTACCAATTTGCTACCAAGTTTTGCCAAGTGTAGTCATGAAGAGATCTGTGGATAACTCTGCCAGTCTAATATATCGCGCGCATTCCATATGCGACTAACAATGGCGATAGGCGGTTTGTTGCAACCTGCAAAGGCAAGCCACGATGCCAGCACGCTGTTTGGTAGTTTTCTTTTGTTGGCCAGCGCGTGGAAACTACAAGCCTATTTCAACGCAGTTGCAACCGATTTATCCAAGCTAAAATTGACGACAATTGGCCGGAGAACGAACCCGCTCCGCGGGAGGTTTGTGCGTGATGGTCT
>NZ_NCSQ01000147.1 GCF_002105465.1 Aquidulcibacter paucihalophilus | reverse complement strand
TCAACAGCCTCAAAGCGAGCAGTTTTTGCGGGTGTCCAGCTAGCATTGCCTTTGATCGGTATTTAAAGAGCTTCTCAAGCAAGCGGCTTGGCCGAATGAAGGCGATTCAAGAGCCGGGACAATTATTGGCGGCTGCCCGTAAAGCAGAAGATCAATTGATTTTTGTCCTGATAGCGCGTTGCGGCCTCGCTTGGGTTCCTTCCGTCGCAATTCTGATGGCCAGCCAGCCATCTGGTCTTAGTTACGCGGCGGCTGCAATCATGCTGGCTGCCAGCACGAATGTGTTCATTGCCCAAACCAACTCCCGTTTACGGATTATGGTGCTTGGCACATGGCCGATTTGGGCAGGCCTTTTAGGCTTTGGCTTATGGTTGGCGTTGCAGCCAGATGGCCTAGTTCTGGCGACCGTTACTGGAGCCTATTTTTGCTGCATGCTGTGGTTTGCGCGCTACCTCAGTCAAGGGCAGGCGCGTTTGCACACACTGCTCGTTGAAAAGGACAGTCACGCACAACAATTGGCAACTGCTCTCGAACGCCGCGACCGCGATGCTCATATGTTTGATCTCTTGGAGAGCGATCTCCCGATCGGGTTCTTCGACTTCGATGGGAAATCAAAAACTCTTTTTTGGTCGCCAGGTACATTTCGCGCTTACGGACGTCAGCCGAATACGGGTGTGCCTAGCGCTCGAGAGCAACTCATGCAGGTTGCACCGGAATTTCGTGATGAAGCAAAGGAAAACATTCTTCGCTTCAATCAGGTGGCTGGTGTGCACAAATTTGTTATGCCCATCGTTGGAATGGACGGGGTAACGCGGCAAGTTGCCTCCATCGTTCACACAGTCCTCGACGAAGAAGGCCGCGTGTCGCAGATTTTTGGCATGGTTGACGATCAGACGGAGCTTCGGACGCTGCTAACCCGTGCTGAACAGCTGGAAAATCGTCTGGAGACCGCTTTGTTGAGCGGTTCTTCCATGGTCTGGGATTTAGAACAGCCCGGGCACAAGATTACGGGCTTTGGGGCGGTTGAGCATTTCTTGCGGCCCGATCAAGATCGTAACGGCGATCTGATGGCCTCTTTTACACAGAATATCCTCGAAGAAGATCATGATCTCGTTCATCGAGTGACGCGGCAGGCCTACCTTGAAGGTCGTCCGCAAACGGTGGATTTCCGCTTTTCACTCGATGGCGTCACAACGCGACATGGCCGCTCAATCGTCAGTGTTTTTGGCCGCCCCGCATCGGGCGCTGGAACAATCCGGTCGTTTGTAACCGATATCACCGACGACGTTGCTCGCCGGGAAGCATTGGATCAAGCGCGTGCAAATGCTGAGCTTGCAAACATGGCCAAGAGCTCGTTCCTTGCCAACATGAGTCACGAGATACGAACGCCCTTGAATGGGATTGTGGCCATTGCCGGCGCTTTATCTCAAAGCGAACTTTCTGATTCCCAGCGTGAAATGGTCGATCTTGTTCGTCAGTCTGGTGTTTCGCTGGAGCGTGTTCTGAATGATATTCTCGATCTCGCGCGCGTGGAGTCAGGTCGCCTTGAAATTGAGGCGACACCATTCAGGTTATCGGATCTGATCTCGGGGACATGCGCGCTTTTTGCTGTCCGCGCTGACGATAAAGGGCTGAAGTTCTCGCAGCCTTGTCTGGAATCTGATCATACTTGGCTAGTCGGGGATGCGGTCCGCATTAGGCAAATTCTAGCAAATTTCCTATCGAACGCGATTAAGTTTACAGCCGCTGGGTCTGTAAAACTTGCCGTCGATATGATTCCCGCGGACACCAGCGCCTGCCGTCAGATGCGCCTGACGATTTCGGTGACGGATACAGGGCCGGGCATTGAGTCCCAGGATCTCGCGCGCTTGTTTAATCGTTTCGAGCAGATTGATGCATCTATTACCCGGGCACATGGTGGCTCAGGCTTGGGACTGGCTATTTGCCAATCTTTGGCCCAATTGATGGGCGGTACGGTTCGTGCGGAGTCGGAAGTCGGTGGTGGATCGACTTTTTATTTGGAATTGACTCTACCTCTTGCCGAGGCTCCAAGCACACCAATAGCGGGACATCGGGATTCATCTCGAGAAGGATTGAGCGAAGCAGTTCCAGACCGACTACGCATTTTGGCCGTTGATGACCACCCGACCAATCGTCGAGTGTTGCAATTGATCTTAGAACCCTTGGGGGTTGAGTTGACGTTGTGCGAAGACGGTCAACAAGCATTAGATGCTGCCCAACAGGAAGAATTTGACCTCGTTCTGATGGATCTGCAGATGCCTGTGATGGACGGCCTGACCGCGACGCGCATTTTGCGCGCCCGTGAACAGGCCGGTCATCGGCCGCGTATACCCATTATCGCTGTTTCGGCGAATGCAATGGCGCACCATAAGGCCGAAGCCTTTGAAGCAGGTGCGGACCTGCACATCGCAAAGCCGTTTACGCCCGAGACGTTGATCTCTGGGATTGATGAGGCTTTGGCGATTGTGGGGCAATCCGCCACCCAACCAAATAAGACTGTCAAGGCGTCCTGAAGCAGGCGTCATTTTCATCTGTCCACGGATTTCTGGACTGGCGGAATTGTGGCCTTCATTTCCGGTGTTTTGACTTGGCTGCAACAAATCAGTCACACTCAATTTACAATTCTGTCACAGCGACTTTGTGAGACTGTCACATCCAAGGATTAGGGAACCCCAGCACGAGCAGAATTGCGCCTACTTTCAAGAAATGTACGCCTATTTGGGCTTTTTCTAATGATTGAGTTGAGGGCGGCGCAGAGGCCAGTGAGGGGATTAGAATGAAATTTATCGCAAGTCGCGGAACTTTGGTGGCCGCTTTGGCGCTTTTCATAGGTGCATGTTCGCAAGGTGGAAGTATCCAATCACCTGGTTCAACTTTTGTGGGCGATCTCCCTGGCGGTACTGGTGGTGGTGGAACGGGCGGCACCGGCAGCGGCGCGACTTGTCCGCTCGGCACCACGATCGGAACCGCAATTGGTACGACTACGGTTTGTAATCTCACTGGCGAAGTTCTGACAAATCTTACGCTTCCACGCATCACCGGCGTGGCCTATCGTCTGGTCGGGCGCGTCGATGTTGGTCGCGATTTGGGTGCGGCAGGGAACGCGGCAACAGGCGTTGCTGCGACACTCACAATAGAGCCCGGTGTGACCATCTTTGGCGACGAAGCTTCTGACCTACTAATTATCAATCGCGGCAGCCGAATCAACGCTGTAGGGACTCCAAGCCAGCCCATCGTGTTCACAGGTAGAGAAGATATCGCTGGTACCGCAAATGCCGATACATCCAATCGTTTGTGGGGTGGTCTCATCCTGCTTGGCCGTGCACCAATCCGCGGCTGTTCTACCGCTGTCGCTCAGGGTACATTGGAATGTCAGAATGCGGTTGAAGGCATTACCGCGGCAACAGGCCGTCAAGCGCTCTACGGTGGCTCAACGCCCGCGGACACAAGTGGCACTATGCGCTACATTCAGATCCGTTACCCAGGCGAGTTCTTATCATCGGCGGCAGCTGGCGACGATTTGAACGGTTTAACATTGGGCGGAGTTGGTTCGGCAACCGATATCAGCTTCTTACAAGTCCACAACTCTGGTGACGACGGCATCGAAGTTTTCGGTGGCACGGTAAACATGAAAAACATGGTTATCACTGGCGCACTCGACGACAGTCTTGACTTTGATGAAGGTTGGACCGGTGCCGTCCAGTTTCTAGTAATCAAACAAACACCAAACGCTGGTGGGCCTGACCGTCTTTTTGAAGGAAGCAACCGCACGGTTGCTAGCCTTGCTGGCACGCTGAATACAAATCCAACCATTGCAAATTTCACGGCCGTCGGTGTTCGTACAAACAGTGCGGGCGCAAATATCCAAGGTATTGTACTGAACAATACAGGTGGCACTCCCGGTGCATCCGGGCGCTTCTTGAATGGGGTGGTAACCGGCAGCAATACGTGTGCAGTTGCAAGTGCTGCCAATAGTGTGCGCTTCGACTCTATGTTGTTCGACTGCCCAGGCACTTTGGATTCGGTTGCAGCAGCCGCCCTTTCCAGTGGCTCCAATAACGTCTCCAATGTGACGACGACTTTGAGCGCATCGTTGCTGCCCGGTCCGAACGAGTTGGCCCGCACAGCCCTCAATCCACCCGGTGTAAATTCTTTCTTCGAAGCAGCTAACTATGTTGGCGCTTTCCCAGCCACGGCGACGGCAACGTCAAACTGGGCTTCGGGTTGGACAATCCAGCTACTTCCGGCAGCAGCCTGCCCCAGTGGAACTGTTGAGCAGGGCACCATCGCTGGTCAACGCAATTGCGTCATCAGTGGCGTTATCGGAAGTGGCACGATCCCGGCCAATCTCCGTTTAACGGCTGGCAATATCTACCAGATTTCGGGTCGAGTAGATGTGGGCTTTGACCGCGGTGCAAGCCTGAACTCCGGAACGGCTGCAAGCTTGACGATTGATCCCGGCGTTCGCCTTTATGGTTCTACCTCGGCTGATGTTTTGATTGTGAACCGAGGCTCACAAATCTTTATCAATGGCACACCCCAGGCGCCAGTTATTATGACTTCACGCAATGACGTTGCGGGCACGCAAACGGATAAGGCACGGGCAAGTCGGGAATGGGCTGGCCTTATCGTGCTAGGCGCGGCGCCTATTCGTGGTTGCTCAACGGCTGTGGCTCAAGGCAGTGTTGATTGCCAAAACGCCGTTGAAGGCATTACCGCAGCAACAGGTCGTCAGGCTTTGTATGGTGGGGCCACGTCGGCGGACAACAGCGGCCGGATTGCCTATCTACAAATCCGCTACCCAGGTGCCTTCCTGACTTCGGCTGCCGCAGGCGACGACTTGAACGGTTTGACTTTAGGTGGTGTTGGTTCAGCTACGGAAGTCAACAACATCCAAATCCACAACTCTGGAGATGATGGCATTGAAATCTTTGGAGGCACAGTAAATCTTCGAAACTGGGTTGTCACAGGTGCTCTCGATGACTCGCTTGACTTTGACGAGGGTTGGGTTGGCAAGGCGCAGTTTGGCATTGTTCTTCAGGCCTTGACGGCCACCGGTGGGCCAGATCGTATGATTGAAGGCAGCAATCGTACTGTCGCCAGCTTGACTGGTACGCTGAATACCAACCCAATCATTGCCAACTTCACCTTTGTTGGTGTCCCACAAAATGATGCTTCTGCTGGTTTGACTGGCATCATCTTGAACAACACTGGCGGCACGCCGGGTGGCTCTGCTCGCCTTCTTAATGGCGTGGTCACGGGTTCAACAACATGCTTAAACTTCGAAACGGCGAATACCAGCCCAGCACCACAGCTCGACTCGATCTTGTCTAGTTGTTCAGGGGGGTATGGAGCGGTTGCTACAGCGCGCTTAAACGCAGGCTCAAACAATTCCACAGGCACAGCTGCGACCTTGACCAGCCGCTTTATCAATGGGTCGGCAGAATCGGGTCGCGCCGTGGTCAATCCAACTACGGTCGACCCATTCTTCTCCACGACGAACTACATAGGGGCGGTTCGCGATGCTGCTGACTTATGGTGGTCTTCTTGGACTTGTAGTCTAGCCGCAGGTTCATCCTGTTAAATCCAATCGACCGGTGCGGCAGGGTTTCCTTGCCGCACCGATTGGCTTCTGCTCTGGCCAGCTTGGCCCCCTTCCTAGTCTTCCTAAAGGCCGTCCGACATGATCATTTCCGCCCGTCTGCGCAGAATTCTGTTGCTTACTAGTATTTTTGTATTGCCATCATTGATGCCCAGTTTTGCCAGCGCTCAAGCCGCCCCGGCTCAGCCGATTTCTGCCCCTGCTGCAAGTGATGAACCCGAAGAAAATGTCGAAGTAGTTGTTGTTCGCGGTCGGTTTATTCCTGAGCCTCAACGCGTAACTTCAGAAGTTGCAAACTTCTTATCAGCAGCTGATCTCGCACGAACGGGCGATGATAATGCCGCAGCCGCGCTGACTCGCCTAACCGGTCTGTCTGTTGTTTCTGGTCGTTTCGTTTACGTGCGTGGCTTGGGTGACCGCTATTCGTCAGCCTTGCTTAACGGCTCCCCATTGCCAAGCCCCGAACCACTGCGCCGCCAAGTGCCACTGGACCTCTTTCCATCTAATATTCTGAACGGTGCCACAGTACAAAAGACTTTCTCGCCAAACTATCCCGGCGAATTCGGTGGCGGCGTCATTGACCTGCGGACTTTGAAAACCCCAAATGAAGACTTCCTAACCCTAAAGGTCGGCACCGGTTATAATTCTGAGACCACTGGCAAAACTGGCCTTGTTTATGAAGGCCATCGAATGGACTGGACTGGGGTTGACACTGACCTCCGTCGTCTTCCTCAGCCAGTCCGAGATGCAGTTGCTTCCGGTAAGCGCATAAATGATACTAACTTTACGCCTCAGCAGCTTGAATTCATTGGCGAGAGTTTCATCAATTCACCCTTGTCGGTCATTCAAAGCGAAAGGACCCGCCCTGATTTTGATGCAGAGATAACTGCAGGTCGCAGCCTAGACTTCAATGACGCCACCATAGGCCTAGTTGGTGTCTTTGGCTATAAAAGCGGTTTCAAGACCCAAGAAGCTCTGCGTCAGGATGTTGTATCCGACACGGTCGAGGCCGAAGGCACCAATTTATCGTCAACTTGGGACATTGTGATAAATGGTTTTGGTAGTGCCAGCGCCAATTGGAGCGACAATCGTATTGGCTTAACCGGTCTTTTGGTGCGGAGCACATCAAAAAAAGCACAAGTTGAGGTCGGGACGGATACCAACCTTCCAAGTGGTCAATCCTATCGCACTGAAGGCACAGCTTGGTACGAGCGCGAGCTTGCCTCAGCCCAGCTTTCTGGTGAACACAAGCTGGGTGGCGTGGAGTTGCAGTGGCGTGGCTCGATAGGTCAATCTACCCGTAAGGCACCTTATGAGCGCGATATCTCGTACACTGTGGTCAACGGAGTTACAGCATTTAATGGGGCTTCACTCGGCAATGCGATCCGTTTTTCGGAACTAAAGGATGAGGTTTCTAGCTTTGGATTTGATGCGAAATACATTCTAAAGCTCGCGAAGGGGCGAGAGGTTGAGCTTTCTGGTGGGACGGTCGCGTCCAAAACTGACCGCAATTACGAGCTGATTTCCTTCGCATTTACGGGTCCACGCGGTCCAACGTCCAATAACGTCTTGCGATCAAGGGTTGATTTTTTGTTTTCGCCGGACAACATCGATCCTGCACGCTTTGTAATCAGCGAGCAGACTGGTAAAGATGATGCGTATGTTGGTAGCCTCGAAAACATGGCCGCCTATCTCGCCTCAGAGTTTGAACTTACCTCCTTCATCCGCGCTTCAATTGGTGTGCGCTATGAGGATGCCACGCAAAAAGTGCGGACTACCAACCGATTTGGCGATACGCCGACAGCTCCCGTTGAACTGGCTAATGATTATTTGCTGCCAGCGGCCACGATCACGTGGAACTTCGCAGACGAATTACAGATGCGGTTAGGATACTCAAAGACCATCGCACGTCCGCAGTTCCGTGAGTTGGCGTTTACACCCTACATCGACCCAGAATCCAATCGAATTTATCAAGGCAATCCATTCCTCAAAGATAGTGAGTTTGAGAACTTTGATGCGCGTCTGGAATATTATTTTGGTCGCGGCCAATTCGTCACTGCAGGCGCTTTCTACAAGAAGATCGACAATCCAATTGAAGAAGTCATCGTACGCCTGGAGCGCTCTTTTACCCGCTTCATCAATGCGCCTGAAGCAACCTTGTATGGCTTAGAATTGGAGTATCGCGCCAATTTCGAAATGCCGTTCAAGATGTCCTTTCTTCAAGATGCTAAGTGGAATTTTGCCGCTAACTACACCTACACCCACTCTGAGGTAAATGCGCCAACAGGGTCAAATGTGATTAGCCCAATCGATTTCCGTTCGATTTCCGCTTCGCAATTCGGTTTGGATGGCAGCGAGTTGCAAGGAACCCCCAAGAACATTGCCAATTTGCAACTGGGCTATGAAACCGACGGTCAGCAATTGACTCTGTTGATTGGTTGGGTTGACGAGCGTATCGCGCGTCGCGGTTTGGGTTCGGTTCCATCCGTTATTGAAAATCCAGGGACGAACATCGATTTGGTTTACAAACGCGATTTCACCATTGGAAAAGTCGACTATACTTTTGGTATCAGCGGTCGCAATTTGCTCGCTGAAGACAATCAGGAATTCCAAATCTCAAAGCTTGGTCGCACCGAATCAAACACCTACAAGAGAGGTCGGTCGATCTCGCTGAGTTTGACTGTCCGGCACTGATTTTGAAGTCCAAAGTTACCGAATCACTTTGCGATTTCCCTGCATTCTATGGCCACTCCGTATGATGATTTACGTGCGTTGGAACTTGGAATAGGCCTCAAGTACGGGGGAAAATGGGATTTGGGCATGGATCTGGTCAAAACTGCGGTGAGCAACTGAGGGCAAAACGAGGCAACCCTCGACAAACAAACCGTTTCAGACAAAACTCGCTGATCCAAGCGCTTGGCATGCACATGATCTATAAAGTGAAATCGACAATGAGGCACGGAGCTTGGCAAGCATTTGTCTGGCTTGCTGTAGCTTGTTCTTGTTTGTGTACTGGTCAAGCTCGAGCGGATGTTATTGAAGTTGGAGCCAACGGCACGGCGACAGTCTATGCTGGGCCAACTTTGTTTCTGGGCAATACAACGAGGCCCGTACTGAAAACTGAAGCAAAAGCCTCGCCGGCCGCGCCTAGCACCTTTGCCCCCGTTAAGCTGGTCGAACCTGCCTATCCATTGAGGCTGCACCCAACCTTGGATGCATACTTAACGGAAGCGGCTACAAAATATGGCGTGGACCCAATCTTGGTCAGAGCCGTGGCTTGGCAAGAGTCGCGGTTTCGGGATTCCGCAGTCTCCCCAAAGGGAGCGATTGGTGTGATGCAGCTAATGCCCGCGACAGCTTCTTGGCTGGGTGTAAATCCTCACGATCCACGTGAGAATATCTTTGGCGGTGTCGCCTACCTCAGTACATTACTTGAGCGCTTTGGAGGTGATGTGCGCCTTGCGCTTGCCGCTTATAATGCTGGCCCCGAAGCGGTTGCCCGCCATCGTGGAATTCCACCCTATCGTGAAACCCAAAACTATGTGAAGGCCATCTCAGAGCGGCTTTCGATCCGCTAGTACATTTGGAAGCTTGAGGAAGATGTCGATGACAGAAGTACACAAGGCGCTCTTGGCGCTAACCTCCATCTGGGCGATTTTTTGGGCTGGTCCAGCCCTAGCGCAGTCGGCCAATCTGGATCCCGCAGGCTCGGGTGTCATTCTAGGTGCGGTGAATTGGGTTCAGGGCACCCTTCTAGGCGCGGTCGCGACCGCGGTTGCGGTGATCGCTGTGGCTGGATGTGGGTTCATGATGCTAACAGGTCGAATGAACTGGCGGCATGGCGGTATGGTTATCCTTGGATGCTTTATCCTCTTCGGGTCCGCCGCCATTGTCGGGGGTATCCGCAGCGCTGCACAAGGGTTTTAGGAGGCGACTATGGCGCAGCTCGAGCGCGATCCAGTTTTTGCCGCTCTGACACGCCCGCAGATGTTTGCCGGGGTGACATACACTTGGTTCATTCTTAACGGCATCATTACGGCCGAAGTCTTTTTGGTCACAAAGTCGGTATGGGCGTTGGTTGCTGCTGTTGTTTTGCATTTGGTTGGGGTGATCGCAGCGCGAGATGAGCCACGCTTCCTCGACTTATGGATCACGCGGATGATCAGCTCGCCCCGCGTCGCAAATTTTGCCTTCTGGCGCTGTAACTCGTACCGACCGTAAGGGGTGTTTGAAGCTTAAATGGCAGGACAACGCGCCCATCAAAAGCGTTTGGCTACTTTGGCCGAGATAGCTCACCGAGAAGCCCCTGCGGGCGCTCGCCTGCCTTATGCTCGCCATGTTGATGACACGACAATTGAAACCCGCGATGGCATGTTGCTTCAAGTCATTAAGCTGGACGGGTTAGCCTTCGAGACGGCAGATACCGAGGATCTCAACTACCGCAAAGCGATACGGGACACGATGTTGCGTTCCATTGCGCATGCACGCTTTGCTGTGGTCCACCATGTTGTGCGAAGCCCAGTTAAACCATCGCTTGACGCAGATTTTCCGGATGCATTCTCCCGTGAGGTAGACCAACAATGGTCGGCCCGTCTCGACGGTCGAGCCATGTTCATCAACGATCTTTTCTTGACGATTGTGCGTCGCCCGGCTGTTGGTCGGTCAGGCTTAATCGATAAGACAATGGAGCTCTTTCGAGGTACATCAGCCCAAGCCATTGCTGCTGAGCGTGCGCGCGACATGCGAGAATTGGATACCGCTCGAGATGCCTTAATGGGATCCCTTTCGCCCTATGGCGCACGCGTTTTGTCAGTTTACGACAGCCGCCATGGCCCCTGTTCAGAGCCGTTGGAGTTTTTGTCTGGCCTCTACAATGGAGAGCTACGGCCTGTGCTCTTGCCTGACACAGATCTTGGTTTTCATATCCCGTACCGACGGATCAGCTTTGGTCTCGAAACCTTTGAACTTCACGCGGCCCCCGGACTGCCCCGACAATTTGGAACGATGATTTCGATCAAGGATTATCCGTCTCACACGGCACCGGGAATGTTGGATGATTTAATGCGTCTGCCAGTCGAGATGACTGTCACCGAAAGTTTTGCATTTGTAGATCGACAAGTCGCCCTTGACCGCATGAATCTTGCGCTTCGTCGGATGCGTGCGGCGGATGACGATGCCATAAGTTTGCGTCGTGACTTATCTATTGCCAAAGACGATGTCTCAGCCGGGCGATCTGCTTTTGGCGAGCACCATATGAGTGTGTGCATCAAAGCAGCAACGCAAGCTCAGCTTGATCAAGCCGCAGCCGATGTCCAGGCTGCCTTTACAGAAGAAGGCATTATTTCGGTCCGAGAGGACGTGAATCTTGAACCAGCATTCTGGGCGCAGTTTCCTGGGAACTTCAAAGATATTGCCCGTAGGGCTTTAGTCTCGACGGGAAATTTTGCTGGCCTGGCCAGTTTTCACAATTTTCCGATTGGTCAAGAGGATCACAATGTTTGGGGTCAAGCTGTCACTGTTTTGGAAACGACTTCGGCAACCCCTTATTACTTCAATTTCCACAAGAATGATTTAGGCAACTTCACAATTATTGGGCCATCTGGATCCGGCAAGACAGTCGTGTTGAATTTCCTTTTGACGCAGGCGCGCAAGTTTGATCCGCGCATTGTGTTGTTTGATAAGGACCGCGGTGCCGAAATCTTTATTCGTGCCATTGGCGGCCGATACGAGACCCTACGTCATGGCAACCCATCTGGCTTAAACCCATTGACATTGCCCGACACGCCAACCAATCGTGCCTTTGTTACGGAGTGGCTATCGCGGTTAGTGAGTGTTGATGGCGAGAAATTGACTGTTGATGAACAGGCCCAGATTGCTGACGCTGTAGCTGCCAATTTTGACCAAGCGCCACAGTACCGGCGACTGCGTTATGTTGCTGAGTTGCTTGCTGGTGTCCGTAGGCCGGTTCCCGGTGATCTCGCGTCGAGGCTAGAGCCTTGGATTCATGATGGCGTGCGCGCCTGGCTTTTCGATAACGAAGAAGACCGTTTAGATTTATCGACCCGTACTCTTGGCGTTGACATGACGGCGATCTTGGACGACCCCGCCCTGCGCACACCGGCGATGATGTATTTGTTTCATTGCGTGGAACAACGCCTAGACGGTACACCCGCGATTCTCGTGGTTGATGAAGGCTGGAAAGCATTGGATGATCCAGTCTTTGTGGCTCGAATTCGGGATTGGGAAAAGACCATACGTAAGCGTAATGGCATCGTAGGTTTTGCGACTCAAAGTGCATCAGACGCTTTGTCCAGTCAAATTGCCTCCGCCATTATCGAGCAAGCCGCTACCCAGATCTTTATGCCGAACCCAAAGGCGCAGGAAGACGAATATTGTCGCGGGTTTGGTCTTACCTTGCACGAGTTGGATTTGATCCGCGCTTTGCCAGATACATCACGCTGCTTTGTCATTAAGCACGGCACTGACAGTGTTGTAGCCCGTCTCAACCTTGACGGAATGCCTGATGTGTTGACCGTACTCTCTGGTCGAGAGTCGACAGTTCGCCGTCTAGATGCGCTTCGCGCCGAGCATGGGGATGATCCCGCCATCTGGTTGCCGCTCTTGACTGCAAGCGTCCATCCAGCTCGTGATTCGAACCGAGGGGGGCGGCGATGATTGGTCAATGTTCCGCCCCACGCGCAGATTTAGGGTTAGTTCGCGGCCTACTCGATACGGTTGATTGTAATATCCGGGAGGGTGTTCAGGGCGGCTACACTGCCTTTTTTGGCCCAGGTTCCATGCTGGGTTCTGTCATTACGGTTTTACTGACCATTTATGTCGCATTGTTGGGCTTCCGTCTCCTGACGGGCCGCACTGATTTGCGCGTTGGCGACCTGCCAATGATTGCAATCAAGCTGGGCGCTGTCGTAATGCTGACCACGTCTTGGGCTAGTTATCAAAGTTTGGTGTTTTCCTTGCTATTCGATGGGCCTGCGGAAATCGCCAATAGTCTCTTGGCGAACATGCCCCTGCCGCAGACTACAGGTCCAAGCGATATATTTGCGCGGTTGCAATATACATTTGATCAATTGACCCAATCAGCAAGTGCGATGGCGCTTGTGAGCGATATTCCTGGTCAAGGCCCAAATGTAGCTGGTGCCTCATTGAACGCGGGAAGTTTCGTCCTACAAGCAGCACCAGGGACCGATCCAGAGAGTCTAAAGGGCTTGGCACCTGTCATTCAAATGCGTTCGGCCTTGCAAGGTGGGCCAGCCTTTGGCGCCACAGCTCTTTGGCTTTCGGCAATTACATTGCTGGTCTCAACTTTGGGACTCTTAATTCTAGCAAAGTTGATGTTAGGCCTTCTGTTGGCCCTAGGGCCATTGTTTGTTGGCCTCCTGCTTTTTGAGAGCACAAAAGGGTTCTTTGAGGGGTGGTTGCGAACGGCTTTGGGTTTTGCGCTTGTACCTTTGGCTACGGTTGTCTTCATGGCAGGCCTTTTGGCTTCCCTCGAGCCAAGTTTACAGGGGCTGGCTGTAGCGCGGGCCGAAAGTCGCTATGACTTGCAGCCGATTTTGACTGTCATGGTCATTATTCTAACATTTACGGCTGTTTTTGGGAGCGTGATTGGTCTCTGCACCCGTCTCGTAGCCGGATTTCGTTTGCCTGTAGCTAAGTCGCGCGAGCCCGACCCATATTTGGTCAGCCAAAGCGAGGGCGGGCGCCAGGGTTTCGCGGCCGATAGTCCAACGGAGGCAAGCCGTGCATCGCGTCTAGCCGCAGTTGTTTCAGGCGGTGTAGCCGGGCCGAGCAGTGATCGACGCGATGCCCGCCTCGCCGCGGCCGTGTCTGGAGGTGGCCAGGTTTCAACCACTTTTGACCGGCGAACGGAACTTGTCGCTGGCGGAGGCGGTGATGTTTTGCGCGGAGATTACTCCGTCCGTTTGGGGCAGAATGGTCGCAAGCGCAGTAACCCAACCCGTCCAAGTCGCCCCCGCGAAAGCATGTTTGCTCAATCCCCATCAAAACTAAGCCTATCGGCAACTGGAAAAGCACCATGACCGGCCCCCAAGCTGATCCATCCCGTACCCCGCCCGGTTTGCCGCCCAACGGAGTTGCTGCCCGCGCCCATTATTATGAGGCGGCCAGCACGTGGGCCCAGGATACCCATGCCACGTTGCGGCGATCGCAGCGCATTGCTTGGATTGTGGCAGGGATTGCAGTTGGTATCGCCGCTATTCAAGCTGTCGCCCTAGTGGTCCTAGTGCCGCTTAAGCAAACTATGCCTTACACGATCACCGTTGATCGTGAGACCGGCTATGTTCAGACCACGCGCGGTGTCAATCTTGGCAATTTGAGCGAAACTGAAGCCGTCGCTCAGTCCTTTGTTGTACAATATGTATTGGCACGGGAAACTTTTGACGTTGCTGATTATCGCGAGCAGTATCGAAAAACGCTAGCATGGTCCCAGGGTGCTGCAGAGACGGAGTATTTGCGGGATTGGGACAAGTCTAATCCGAACGGTATTCAAAGCCGCGTGAGCCCGAATACTCGCATTCAAGTTACCGTTAAAAGTGTGACCATTTTGGGCCCACGTTCCGCCATGATCCGGTTTGATACTGAGCGCTCTGAGGGCGGGGGGCCCGGGATGCGTCAGCCCTGGGTGGCTTCCGTTGTCTACAGTTTCTCAGGTAAACCCATTAACGAGCAGGATCGCTATCTCAATCCCCTTGGCTTCCAGATTTCGAGTTATCGACGCGATGCCGAAACGACCCAACCTGTTCCTATGCCCGCTGCTCCAATGCCTATGGCCCCGGCTCCAGCCGTTGCACCCCTGCCAACGCCTGGTTTGACAACCTTGCCAGTTACCGGAACGCCCGGCCCCGGAGGGTCTTCTGCGGCAGCCACGACGCCTGCTAAAGCTACCGGGCAGCCATCAGCACACACTGTGCCCACAGCGCAGCCGCAGTCCAAAACCGGAAATCCAAATGGTGAGGAGTTCCCCGCCCAATGACGCGCTTTAAGCCACGCTGGAACATCTGTTTGGCTGTCGTGTTTGCAACGCTGGCGATAGGTGTTGAGCCTGTGCGGGCCCAAATGCGAGAAGTACCGATTCCAGGAGCGGTTGATCCTCGCGTTCAAACCGTCTTGTTTAAGGAAGATAGCGTTGTCTCTTTGCGCGGTCACTATGGCTATCAGATGATGATTGAGTTTGGGGCAGATGAGCGCATTGAAAATGTCTCGATTGGTGACTCACTTGCATGGCAAGTCACCCCAAATCGCCGTGCCGATACGCTATTTGTGAAGCCTATTGAATTTGATGCTGCGACAAATATGTCGGTGATTACTTCCAAGCGCCGATATACGTTCCAATTAAGTGCAGAAGAGCCAACCGGTCCCGGTGATCCAAACATTATTTATCGTGTGAAGTTTACGTATCCGCCGGAGCCTGCCCCGCTGGAGCCGAAAGACATAGTGCCGCAGCCGTCCGCAAATTCTAATCAAAATTATTCCGTCTCTGGTAGCACCCGAAATGTACCTTCCAGAGTTTTTGACGATGGTCAGCGCACCTATCTGGAATGGCCAGCGGGTGCCGCCACCCCAGCGGTCTTTGCACTAGGTGCAGACGGCTCTGAATCCTTAGTCAACTTCATCATGCGCGGCAATGTCATGGTGGTGGAACATGTTGGCCCAGCATTTATTCTTCGCAATGGCATCGACCAGACTATCGTAAGTAACGATTCTTGGCAGGAACCAGACCCTGGTCCAAACGCGCCGGCTATGCGACCATCTAGCCGAAATAAGCCAAAATCTCGTGGTTTATTTGGCTTCGGCGCATCCAGGGAGGCGAAGCCATGAGTCCAACCAACGCGAGCTCACCCGAGCTGCTTGATTCTTTAACGGCCAGCTCACCTGGATCAGAACAGACTAGTGAGCCTGCATTGTCAGAACTGATTGTGGATGCCACGCCTGCTGTTGCCTATCCAGACCGGCCATGGGTGGTGATTGCAGGTGTCGTCGGTGCCCTTGCGCTTGGAACGATTGTGTTCACAACCATGGTTTCCGCCCAAAAGCGCGCCGGGGCGGGGGATGTGCTTCCAACACGGGACGCAAAAAATGACGGTAATCTCGGGCAAAGCATTCCGGAGCCGCCGATGCTTTTCGCCCAGGCCGCTCCCCAGCCCATTGCTCCACCTCAACCTGTAGTACCGGAAAATCCCATTGCAAACGAGGCTGTGCCTCCTCCCCAGCCATGGACGCCCTTGCCGCCGCCGCCGCCGCCTGTGCGCGATGTCTATCGCCCAATGCCAGCTGCGCCCCCCCCGGAACCGGCCTCTAGAACTGGAGCAGATTTAACTCAGCGCATGCGTTCGCCTGCACTGATCGTTGACCTCGTTCCCGCTGGCGCAGCGGCTGAGGCCGCAGCTAACGCGGCCGCCACGATTAGCGGCGGTGGCGGCGACAATGATGCCTTTGCGGCTCGGGTGAGCTCAGGCGAAGTTCCTGCAGCGCGGGCTGGGACGCTACGCAATCCAAAGACAACTGTGCCGCAAGGTGCCCTTATCGCAGCAGTATTGGAAACGGCGATAAACTCGGACTTGCCCGGCTTCGTGCGCGCTGTAGTCAGTCGAGATGTTTTGAGTTTCGATGGAACGCGCGTCTTAATTCCCCGGGGGTCACGATTGGTTGGTCAGTATCGTTCAGAAGTGGCTCTAGGCCAGTCGCGTGCATTTGTGGTTTGGACTCGTCTGTTGCGTCCAGATGGCGTTTCAATCCAGCTCGCGTCACCAGGTACCGATCCGTTAGGTCGGGCTGGCCTAGATGGCAAAGTTGATCGACACTATTTGCAGCGTTATGGTCCTGGATTGTTATCCACGGCCATTAGTGCCGCTTTGAGCAACACAAATTCCAACCAGTTGGTCATTGGGACAGCTCAAACTATTCCCAGTGCAGTTTCTTCTGGTGAAACGATCAAGCCGACGGTTACAGTGAAGCAAGGAACTGCGATCCAAGTCTTTGTCGCGCGCGACCTCGATTTCTCATTGAACCCAACTTCACCGTCTTTAGGGGCTGTTCCAGTTGTTGATACACCATCTGGAAACAGGCCATGAGTGGGCCTCACAGCGCACCTCAGGTTTTGGGGGGCGTTTACCTCTCTGCGTTCTTGGAGCCACTTTCAGGTTGGCTCAGTCGACCGGACGTGACTGATATTCTTGTGAACCGACCCGGAGAAGTTTGGGTTGAAAGTGTCACGGGAGGTATTGTGCGTCATGAAGCCCCAGACGTCACCCAGATAAACTTGACGCGGTTGGCTGCACAGATTGCCCGGATTTCCAAGCAAGGTATCAGCCGCGAGCACCCATTGCTGTCTGCTAGCTTACCAACGGGCGAGAGAATTCAGATTGTGCTTCCACCTGCGACACGCGGCGAAGTTGCGTTAGCAATACGGAAGCACGTGCTGACAGACCTTACTTTAGATGACTATGTTTCCGCAGGTGCCCTTTCCCACATCGTCGGTGCGGGCGGCACGAAAGCGTCTTTTGATCCTGACAAAGAGCTTAAGGCCAGTCTGGCCCATGGAGATGTGACGGCTTTTCTGCGTCTGGCTGTTCAGCAAAAGCGGAATATCGTTGTCTCCGGTGGAACAGGTACGGGGAAGACAACTTTCCTGAATGCTCTTTTGAAAGAAGTTAGTTTAGAAGAGCGCTTAATCCTAATTGAAGATGCCGCCGAAATTCGATTGGTTCACGAAAATGCGGTGGGACTTGTTGCGGTAAAGGGTCAAACCGGTGAAGCACGCGTCGACGTGGATGATCTCTTGCAATCCGCCCTTCGGATGCGGCCAGACCGCATCATTGTCGGTGAATTGCGCGGGAAGGAGGCTTTCACATTCCTGCGGGCCATAAACACTGGCCATCCCGGTTCAGTGACTACCTTGCACGCTGACACTCCAGATGGAGCCTTAGAGCAATTGGCGCTAATGGCGCTGCAAACTGGCACTGCGATGACCCACGCTGACATCCTAGCCTATGTGCGCAGTGTCGTAGACGTCATAGTTCAATTGGAGCGTAACCAAGGTCGACGACAAGTACGTGAGATTCGTCTCTTGCGATAGATCGATATAGCCAAAGTTTAATTTCTAGATACGTTTCTCTTAAACCGACCCCCTTAAGTAAAAATTTGCCAATAAACTACACGCTTCTTTATAATATTTCGGGCTAGGCCGTGTGGACAAAGTATCTGATCCAGAGGCGTGT
>NZ_NCSQ01000146.1 GCF_002105465.1 Aquidulcibacter paucihalophilus | reverse complement strand
ATCCACTTATAGCACCTGTCCAAATTTCCCGAGCCTGCTCTTAGCACCGCTGAAAGTACCGGACTGCTTATTGAAACCAGGATTTACGATCGCGATCGTGACTGCCTCCAATTGAGCAATGGCTGCACGGTTGTTGGACTGACCATTCACGTTCTCTCTGCCAAACCAAGAAAACGTATCCCAACGCCCGGCCATTGGACCCTTTCGGTGTTGCTTTAATCTGTCGAAGAGTGTCGACTTTCCCGCAAGCCCTGCTTCCCCTACGTAAATAATATTACCGTCTCCGTAGAGACAATAGAGGCCAACATAGCTTCGATAGTCTTTGGCATGGTCTCGTTCATCGGCTGTCGGGGCACCGCGGCGTCCTAAGTCGGAACGTTCGCGCCCAAGCAGTTGGCCCTCTCGCTTAGGTCGCCCCCAAAAGACGTCTCTTTCTGACCAACCAAGGCCGTAGTGAGTAATCATTTGCTTTCAGCCAATGCTACCTGAATTGGAATAACTGAAACCTCGCCCGACATGAGCTTTGGAAGTAGGAAGTCGCGGGTATCGGCCAGTGTTTGGCATTCCCGATCATTCGCCACAATGCGGGCGAACATTGGATCGATCAATGAACCTAGAGCTGTCCAGACAAGATTTTCGTTAGGGCGAATAAGCTGAAATTCGGAAATTGCAACGTTTGAAGCTCGTTGCCGACCCGACGTTCCTGTCATGCTTCTGATCGCATTTGCACGAAAAGCCGGATCCCGTGCCACAATGTATGAAACGGCTTTTGGTAGTGGAGCGCGAGCACGAAGCACGATGAACTCGGTAGAGCCCCAACCAACTTCACCCTCCGGCAGGTTCTGAACGAAAGCCGACTTGCCGTTCTCAAGGCAAGGCGTAATTCGAGCTAGTAGTGCGTCGCCATTTCGGAAGCGCATACCAGATCCGAATTCTCTAATAACGTAGGGATCAGGGTTAGGACCGACGGTTGGAATTGACGCCATGTCGAGGTATGCGGCGGGAGACCCACGCGCTAAAGCTTCTGAGGGGTTTACTTCAATCAGCGCGGACAGGGGCACGTGCGCCCAACCCTCCGGCTTGCCCTCATCGTCGAGGCGGTCGGGGAAGAGGGACCAGATGTCCGAGGCGAGGTAGGGTGCGCGGCCTTCCATCTTGGCGCGGGTCGGGCCGAAATCGACGAACCAATCCTTGAAGATCGCCCGCGCCATCGTCTCAAGGGTCTCGTTCATCTGCCGGTTCAACTCTATCTTGTCGTCGAGTGACCCGAGCAATCTAGAAATATGTTGTTGTACCTCAAGTGTTGGAAGATCTAACTCGAATTCGTGGCAATCAGCGACTCGGATGTGGCTTACAACCGAACCCGACCCATCGTGCGAGGCAAACTGGGCTTGCAGGCTGGGCGATCTAAATGAATAAAACAGGAAACGGGGATCCAAAACCGAAGAGTTTGCCCGATACTGCATAATGCGCTGGCCAAGAAATACATTGCCTAAGTCCTTGACGAAGCCAACTTCGCCTATAGGTGCTTCCCTTGTCAGTATTACATCCCCATCAAGAACTGCTGCACGGCGGGTCCAACTCTCAAATGTATTTGCATCAACATGTCGACAATCGGAAAGATTAATTCGGCCGTCGCGAACATTAGTGGTGCGTATCATCTTGTAATCGGTTGGCTGTTCAACGGTAGGAGCGGTTCTGTTAACACAGTCAACAATCAACGAGCACACTTCCTTAACTCGAATTTTTCTCCACCTAGCCATCATCACACCACTAGTGCCAAGTTTTGACGAATAAATTTGGTTAAGCGGTCATTTTCTTCAAGCTGCTCCTCAAGCTTCGCTCTCAATCCACCAAACCGCTCAGCAAACGGCACATCATCCTCTTCAACATCCGCCGCACCAACATACCGCCCCGGCGTTAAAACGTAGCCGTGGCCCTTAATCTCTTCCAAAGTCGCCGACTTGCAGAAGCCCGGTTCATCCTCATACACCCCAGCATCTGCCTCGCCGCGCCAAGCATGATAGGCGCGCGTGATCTTTTCGATGTCCGCGTCTGAAAACTCCTTGCGTGTGCGATCTACCATATGGCCCAGTTTGCGGGCATCAATAAACAGGATCTCCCCGCGCCGATCCCGCAGCTTGGCATTGCGGGCGATGCCGTTGGATTTGTCCCGCGCCAGGAACCATAGGCAGACTGGGATTTGGGTGGAATAGAATAGCTGGCCCGGCAGCGCGACCATGCAATCGACCACGCCCGGTGCATCATTCACGCCTTCGATCAATGCCTGACGGATTGCGCCCTCGTTATTCTGCGTGGATGACATCGACCCATTGGCAAGAACGACGCCTGCAACGCCGGTTGGCGATAAGTGATGGACGATGTGCTGAACCCACGCAAAGTTGGCGTTGCCGACAGGCGGAATGCCGTACTTCCAACGAACATCTTCTTTCAGGCGGTCGCCACCCCAGTCAGAGATGTTGAAGGGCGGATTGGCGAGGATGAAGTCGGCTTTCAGATCGCGCAGCTCGTCTTTGTGGAAGCTGCCTTCGCTGTTCCATTTGATGTCTGCGTCAATGCCCCGCACGGCAAGGTTCATTTTGCAAAGCCGCCACGTGGTGTAGTTCGACTCTTGGCCATAAACTGCAATGTCGCCAATGCGGCCTTCATGCTCCAGCGCGAAGCTCTCAGACTGAACAAACATACCGCCAGAGCCACAACACGGGTCGTAAACACGACCCTTGAACGGCTCAATCATCTCCACCATGACCCGCACGACCGACCGCGGCGTATAGAATTCCCCGCCACGCTTGCCTTCAGACCCTGCGAACTGGCCAAGGAAATACTCATAGACACGGCCAAGAATATCGCGTGCCTCGCCCTTCTGGGCACCAAGCGCAATGTTTGAAATCAGGTCGATCAGCTCACCCAGCATGACCGCATTCAGCGATGGACGCGCGTAATCCTTGGGCAAGACGCCTTTCAGATTGTCATTGTCTTTCTCGATCGCAAACATCGCCTCATCGATCATTTTGCCGATCGAGGGCGACTTCGCATTGGCCTGAAGGTGTGACCATCGCGCCGTGGGTGGCACCCAGAACACATTGTCGGCCGCATATTCGTCGCGATCTTCGGCACCATCTGGATATTCGGCCAGCAATTCGGCTCGCTTGGCCTCGAAGCTATCCGAGATATGTTTGAGGAAGATCAGACCGAGCGCGACGTGCTTATAATCCGACGGCTCCATATTGCCGCGCAGCTTGTCGGCCGCCTTGAAAAGTTCAGCCTCAAAACCAAGATCACCGCCCTTTGCCGCCCCGCGCGCCGCACCCGCTGCCTTGACCGGACCTGCCATCCATTCCCCCGAATACATTCAACTTGCCAATGACTTACCTATGCGGGAGTTTTCCGTGCCCGTCTACAGACATACCAACCTAGCCTATGCACTAGTAAGTGAAGCCAAAGAACGAGGATTAAGGACAGGTTGCGCTAAAACCGGACGTAGACACCCAGAGATACTCAGGCCCTAACTTTTATCCGGTCTGGGGCAAAAATGGCTTGCACTGACGCCATCAATCCGACCATTAAACAAGCCCAAGAAATCATGACTTGCCATGCGCTGGTCTGGTTGATCTGGTTGTCGGAAAACAAAAAGAGTAGGCTCAATAGCGATGCAAGAGTCATCGACGTCAAAGTCAAGAACTCGGGCGACTTCAATCGATTAATTCGCGCCTTATCACGTGCTTTATCTGACTCTGCGATTGCAGATTCGATCAGTTTCTTCAAATCACTATCCATAACGGTGTCCTCGACTAAGTAGATCGGGCTTTCAGAGCCGGAAATACATAATGGCGGCATCTAGCCGCTCCTGTCGAGTCTTGCCTCGCGCTTCAAGGATATGGCCCACAATCTCGGCCATTGCTTGGCCAGTCAGTAGTTTTTCTGCCTCGAACGCGGCCTGAGCTACGCCTTTGATGACATCCAGTTCTGTCGGCGTCTGTCCACGGAATTTTGGCACATCGCCCGGACCAAACAAAAGCCAGTAAATTGAAACGTCAAACGCCTTATGGATTGCAATAACGCCATCAACTGAAGGATCACGGAGTCCTTGTTCCCAGTCATTATAGGTCGGCTTCTTAATCCCGATCTGCTCGCAAAACTGTCGCTGGGGCAAGTTTAAGTATGACCTAAGCGACTTAAGTCTGGCCGCGATCGCCTGTGCCGAAGATTCATCTTGCATGTCCGGCTACCACACGATAATCCAAAATTTGAATGGTATTCCAAACTGCAGGTTCGCAAAATCTGGAAAACCAAAACACGTTTGGCTAGGCGAAGAGGAGAGGTTCATGAAGTAACCATACAAAAACGGCAGGCGCACAACGTGAGGTGCCGCCCGCCGCCAATGGAAATTGGTGTCCAAGTTTTCCGGCCCGGACACCAGTTTCTCACCCGAAAAACAACCCGTTGTCAACCCCGCACGTCGCGGGGATTGCCGACCTATGACTGTGAGAATCAAAATGACGAGAGAATCAAAACCAAAGTCCGACAAAATCCCTCTGCGCGATCTATTGATCCATGTCTCGGGATCAGACGCTTCCAACCGCGAGCTCAGCAGGAGGACAGGTCATCACCATGATTTCATCCGAAAAATCAAAACACTGCTACCAAAATGCCCATTCGATTTGAATAATCTTGAACACGTTACGGATAGCGCCATCAAGAACTGGCTCAAGTCATACGCATTGGTACAAACTGATCTGTTTGATGAACCAGACGTAGTTGCACTTTCAAAAGTGCTTGCGACAAAACAGTTTAATGGAAAGCAACTTTATGAAAAATACCTTGCAGAGCCATCCAATCTCAAAAAGTTATCAAAGCGAAGCTTTGACCGTCGATTGGCGGAATTCAAAAATCTGCCTGACTTGGTGCTGCGCATCGACCACGAGCCCGGAGAGTCAATGCAAGTCGACTTTGCCGGTTATCGGCCTCCTTTTTATGAAAACAAAATCAAAAGCAACAAGAACCGAGACCTTTTCCTTGCTGTTTTAGGTTCAAGCGCCAAGATTTTCGGAACTTCGACCGCTGATCAGACCTCTAATGAATGGCTACGTGCTCACGTTGATGCCGTGGAGTTTTTTGGCGGTGCTCCGCGGGTTTGGGTCTGCGACAGATTAAAGGCTGCTGTCATCGGGAAGGATTATCGTGGCAGAGCTAGGCTTAATCCAAGCTACCGACAATTGGCCAGTTACTACGGTGCTCTGGTCCAGCCGGCACGGCCATATAGGCCAAGAGACAAAGGTCGGGTTGAAGCCTGTGTGAAGCTTGTACAGCGTGAGTTAAAGGCCTCTTTAGATGCAAAACCTGTGTTTTCGGTTGAAGAGTTGAATCAAAGAATTGCGAGTGTCGTCAAGGAGATCAATGATCGACCCCTACCGCGATTACAAGGTGAGAGCCGTTCAACCTTGTTCGAAAAAATAGATCGCCCTTGCTTGAATCAATTGCCACCAACCCGATTTGATGTCTTCGATATTGCTGTCGGGAAATACATTGGCCGCGATTATACAATAGAGTTTAAAGGCAATTTCTATTCCGTGGATTACAGGCTGGTTGGTCGGCGAGTTGAAGTTCATGCGAGTTCGACCAACGTCATGATCGTTGACGATGGTGTGGTTGTCGCGACCCATTGTCGCTTAATGGGCCAGGGCGAACGGAGCGTACAAATGGAGCATCGACCAGCAAATCACGCCGCGATGCTGCTTACTGATCAAGAACGTCTCACTGCTAAACTCGAGAAATTGCGACCTGAGAGCCAAGCCTTCATCGAAACTGCGATCGAAGCGCATTTGAAACCAGTTTCACGAAGAGCGGCGCTTGCTGCGGCTTTGGACTTGGTGATGGCCTACAAGCCCGAGGAAATAGATCTTGCCGTAGCGTGGTGCGAAACGGTCCCAACCAATTCAATTACCTCCTTGGAGCGCGCATTGGTTGGCCGTGTTTGGATGCGTGCAGCGGCCAAAACGGCCATACAGCCTCCCAATACTCATCAGAACGTTCGTGGACCTGGATACTATTCCTCTTCAAACGAGGAAGGATTGGGGTCATGAAAGAGCTTCGAACCACACTCCTGCAACTGAAGTTGAGAGGCATGGTTGAGGCTCTTGATCGTCAAACTGGTTCAGCTGACTTTGCTGAATTGGGCTTTGAGGAACGGCTAAAGGATTTGGCATACGCTGAACTAGCCAAGCGGAGTAACAATCGCCTCGCACGGCTTCTAAAGTCCGCGAAGTTTAGGACGCCGGTTAGCCCTGTTCAAATCGAGTGCTTCCCTGAACGCGGTTTGACCAAGCCATTTCTGGCGGACATGCTCACAGCTGAATGGGTAAAGAGTCGACGGAATGTCGTTATCTCAGGGCCCACTGGCACCGGTAAAACCTGGCTAGCATGTGGACTAGGAATGGCGGCAGCGAGTAAGGGCCTACAGGTGAGATATTTCCGGGCTTCTCACCTTTATGAAGAGCTTGCAGTAGCTAGCGCGCAAGGGGTTGGACCAAGGTTTCGGTTGAGTTTGCTAAAGCAAGCCCTCTTGATCGTCGACGACTTTGGCCTGCATCCAATACCTGTGAACGTCCAATCAGACTTTTTCGACTTGATAGAAGCCCGTGACGGGACGTGCTCGACGATGTTCTCTGGGCAACTACCGTTCAAGGACTGGTATGGCTTCCTTGGAAATCCAAGCGCAGCTGACGCGATCTTAGATCGGGTTCGTGCGCAATGTCATTTTATCGATCTAAAGGGCGAGTCTTGGCGTAAACCTGCCTGACTTTTCTTTGGATTTTGCCTGCCGGTTGAAGAGCCTAAAAGCTCTGCCGGCAGGCTTCTCAAACATTAGCGTTAATTCTGCCGCCAGAGAAACAGCACTTGCTGATAGGTGCATGGCTTAGACGGTCGCAGCAGATGCCGTGACAGCACTGTGAAACCCTGCAATATAGATTTGCCTGAGCTGGAATCGCTCAGGTGGGGCGTAGGAACCCCTTCACGCGCATGCTTGGCCGAGACTTCTCGGCCGGGTTGCTGCCGCGTATGTCCAAGGATTCGTCCTAAAGGCGTCAGCGCCGGAGACGCATGCGCCACTGGTTCCTACTGCCCGGCTATGCCGCCTTTCGCGGCCGTCGATGGGGAGATTGAAAGTGCGGGCGATACTTGAGGGGCCACACAAAGTTGAACAGCTGGCCGAAATCTTTCATGACCTTATTATTAACCTAGAAGAGAACGGCGTGGAGTTCATAACCTCTGTCAATCTCTATTTCACACCAATCAAAAATGGGCAGCGAATGCACTTTCTTGACGAATTTGGTGGCGACGTCGATATCTTGCGCTTTGAAGAGCCACTGCCGTTACAATTCGTGCCCTTGCATGATGGGGTTCAGTTAGAGAGCAAGGTTGATGGCTCTTCTTCTGGAATGAAGTCTGGGACCTATGATTTGAAAGCGCGCACTTTTGTTCGAGGTGGAAGCGCAGATTGAAACGGTGAAATGGCTTTCTTTGGCTTCCATTAAAACAGCCTTTATAAGTTATGCCCGCTAGTGAAGGGGACTTTGGGAAGTCGGGCGTCCACGAAAATGGTACGCCAACCATCCTCACACATTAGCATTTTTCAAATGTACAGTGTATTGGGGTTCGTGTGGGGCAGGCTCAAGCGAAAAGCTCGCTCGCGCGTATGACCGCAAAGCTTTCCTCAATGCCGAGGCGTTAACATTTGTTGCCTCTTCCACTATGCTGGGAAGGGCCGGTTAATCTGAATTGCTCGATCAGATCCCACTTAAGCCAATTCTCTTGTTTAGTTCAGCGTGTCTCGTAAAGCGCAACGGCAGAGTGTCCTACCGGTTTCCGCATACAACGAGTTGATCGAATAACGGACAGCCGTTCATGCAGCTTGGCTTGTGTGAACAGTTCCCGCATCGATTTGACGCAAAATATTGCCGGAACGATCGGATGTTTTCCGAGTGGTGCCAGATGTCGAGCAGCGAGGTAGTGTCATCGAGCGTGTCGCCGTCCACCAAGCCACTTTGAAAGGAACAGGGATATACCTTCATGTCTTCTGAAACGTAAAGCGAGAATCGTCCTGCATCGCAGGCATCAACTAGCGCGTTGTTAGCGTTTGTTCTGGCGAATACGCCGCTCACGCAGCAAGCATCAAACCCAACCCTCAGCTTCGCATCAGCCGCCGTGGCGAGGCCGAAGAACTCATCTAATCGATCGCTATGGCGGAGCATCTTTTCTTCGAACACCTTCCGTCCCGAAGGCTTGTAGTTAAGGAAGATGAGCGCGTTGATCTTGGCCAGGAACTCTGGCGGCTTTTGAAGCCATTCTATAGCTGTGTCGACGCTGTCGCTGTCGATGATAAAATGTACATTAGTTTTGATGTCGTGATCAGTTAGCACGCGAATGGTCTCGGCGGTCTCGTCATACGGCGCGTATGCGGACACGGCCACGGCACCGCAATTGCGGCGGGTCGCCACCAATATTTCGTCCGTCAGCCCGCGTCCGTTGGTGGTGTAGTTTGGGACAATTCCTCTTGCCCAAGTATAGTCGAGCATCTCGACGAAATTGGGGTGCTGGTTAGGGTTGCCGCCGCCCAGAGCTACTTGGAAGGTGCCCATGTCGGCGGCCTGATCAATCACGCGCTTGTAATCTGCGAGTGCCATGTGCGACCCGTGTCGGGTTGAGCTTTTGTAACAAAAAACACAACCTTTATCGCACCAGTTGGTGATCGAAATGTCCATCAGCTCGGGACCATGCGGCGACCAGAATGGCTCGCGCTTGCCGGCTTCGGGGACGCGCGCGAAAAAGCCTGTGCGCGCGTTGAAGAAGGTCGAATAACCAAGATCTTTATAACGATTGACGCGCAGGGGCGCCTCACCAATAGTTGTCATAGGCATTAATGTAGAACCTTTCGGAATCGATTTCGAAAATTTCGGTGCATAGTGTCATCTCTGCCAGATTGTTCTCGCTACTAAATTGGCCGACAGTGACCGTCTCCCCATTTGCGATGCTCTGCTTCATGCGGTTGAGCACCGCAGGCAAATATATTTGCCGGTCCTCCAGCGTGTCGACCTCCTCGACTCGTGTCAGGACAGTGCCGCGGTCGATCTGAGTTTTCAATTCCGCGAACATATTCTCGAAAAGCGGGGCCACTGGGCTATCGGGGCCGACTCCGACCGCTGCCAAGAAATCATCGCGGGATAGCATTTCGCGCGCGATATAGACGAACGAAGTGGACGAACTGTTCGAGACAAAGTCCATCTTAATCTTCATGGCTGTCCTCCATTTTGCGCACACAGGCGATGACTGTGTCGCGTACATTGTCGTCATAGGCTTCCTCAATCACGCCCCCGGGTGATTTAATCTTGAGGATGTATGTTTTTTCGAGTTCGGCCGGGTTAAGATAAATTTCGTGCACCAATTCGAGATAGTCCGGGAGCGTCGGATACTCCACACAGTAATAGTGGTTATATTGCGCGCGCAGGTCGGTAGACCAGACGAACAACTCATTGTAGACTGACGTAAGTATTTGTCCCGCTAGGCCGCCAGGCTTGATCTTCAGGGCATCGAGAAATTCGTCGAGAGGCGGTATCCGGCCCAAGGACAGGACGAGATCCTTTTCGGTCATTTTGAGTCTCCCACGGGCGCTGCGATGTCCGCCAACAGCGATTGCACCGCCTTGGCGTTGGCCCGCGCGACCAGCATTAGAGCTTCAGCGCCATTATCAGCGTTCCCCGCGTCCTGAAACAAGGTGGAGGCGCGCTCTCGTTCAAACCAGCCAGCGTGAGCAGCCGAGTGAAGGAAAAACGCGAGCCATTGAGGTGTGTATCGAACCAGGCCTTGCCCGCCTTCGTCCTCCCCGACGTCCATAACCAGCTCATTGATTCTTTGCCGCCACGCGAACGGGTCGTAGTCAAGATGTCCGCCAAAGATCGCTCGAATGAACGAGGCATGCTCCGCGTCTTCGAGGTCGTTCAACTGGCCGATGAGGATGGCGATGTTTAACAAATCGGCTGCGTTGAGACGGTGCAGCAGAAACAGCGCGACGCGTCGCCTCCGCCGAGCGTCGCCAGCGTCTCCGAGAATTGCCTTAACTCGCGCGACGTCCTCGCTCGTCTGCACTGCGGGGGGCAATAGATGAACGTTGAGGCTGAAATGCTCGATGAAGTTTGGTGCCGCCTCGCACGCCGCGATCGCGGATATGTCTTTCGCTCTGCGCGCGAGCAGATAGGCGTAGCGGTAGACGCCCTCATAGACTGGGTGGCTGGGCAAGCGGGCAAGCATTTCGGTCAACGCCTGGGCTTGGTCGGCACCAGCACGATCGATCAATTGATAGGCGATGATGAAGTCCCTCAGCTCGTCATAGGTGAACGAGATCGCGAGGTCGCCGACCGCCGCTAGGCCCTCGCTATCGACTTCTTGGCGGAGGATAACGTCGTCCTCGATAAAGCGCCGGACGATTTCTTGCTCCTCAGCACTAAAATTGCGCACCGAGACTTTAGAAAAGTTATCTGCTGCAAGCATCGACGCCGCGATCTTGAGCAAGGTGGGTAACGCTGTAGGTTGAAGATGCTTGGGAAAGGATTCGATCTTCATGCGCAGATAATCGTAGAACAGATCGCCTTTGTAGATGTCGGACACGTAGCCAACATCACCGCCCTCGAAGCGTTCGCAGAAAATCCGCAGTAATAGAAGGTCGTTCGCCAAAAAAACCTTTGCTTGCCCTTGCAGCGACCCTTTAATGTTGAAATGCGTGAGGTAAGCCCTTAATAGCCGGGCTTTGCTTAAGTCAGTCATCTCCGAGCGCAAGTCGTTCACGCGGTGGATGTGCGCGGCAAACGGTTCGTCGAGGATGGATGCAAAGCGCTCGTCGAAGAACTCGCTTCGGCACGTGATAACGAGCTTGATCCGGTCATATTGGCAAACCGCGCTGCAAAACGCCTTCAGCTCCTCGTTGAACGAGGCAAGTTCGGTTACTTCGTTGATCCCGTCGATGAGGATCACGAACGGCTTTCCGACGTCGTGCGCGGCCTGGTCGAACAGCTTCAGATAATCGTGGAGCTTAGTGCCGTCGGGCGCATAGCGGTTGTGCGCGATATAGTTGAACAGCCGCGTGCCCGGCGCGAAGCCGTTCAGCTGACGGGCCGGAATGAACAGGCACGGAATCTCGAAGAGCCGGAACTGGCTTTCGACCAAGTCACACACGAAATTGGTTTTCCCCTGACCGGCCATGCTGGTGATGAGGAAGATCTTATTGCGAATGAGGCCGATCAGTGCGCGCGCGTCGTTTAATCGAGATGTCAGCCCGCTGGCGGCACCCTCGACCTTGAGTCGCGCGATCATCCAACCTGCCGACTCTGGGTTCACTGGTTCGTAGCGAGACTCACCGGTCTCTCGGTACCATGATATTGGGCGAACCTTCGCAAGCTCGACGCTGATCATTTGATCGACTTGGTCGAGCCATAGGCCGAGTTCGACGAAGGTCGACGGTGTGGTGTCTAGAAGGCTCGCATTGAGTTCCGACACAAGCTCTGGCTCGCCGGCAAGTTGGAGGTTGGAGTTAAGGTGATCATAGGAAAAACGACGCAGCAAATCCTGGATCTTTCGATAAAAGAACAAAGGATTTGCGAAGAGCCTCATTTGCTCTTTAGTCGAGTGGGTCTCTACAAAGATCGCAGGAATGTATTTTCGCGATTTCCTTTCTACTTCGATCTTCTCGGCCGAAAATGCGAGAAATTTGTCCAGTTGCTCGCGGAACTTTACTTGGCCGTCACGCTTCGCCCAGCCAGACCCGAGATAACGATCGATCGCCTCGAGCTTTTCGGTTTCGAGATGTCGAATGCGCGTCAAGATATCGCGCCAATCAATTACGTTCTCAGTCGGATCGAAGGCTATCGGGACCGCCGCAATCGCCTGTTGGAGCGATTTTGCCTTGTAGGAGGCCTGCTTCCCAGTGAGCGCGAGTACGTATAGGCGGTCGAAAGTCTTACCTAAACCGTGCTCATGAAACTTCTCGAGTGTCTTTTCGACCTTACTGCTCGATCCATCGGTAGTGACCTGGAACGAGAATCTGGTCGTCGCACAGCCCAAGTCCACGGCCGGGTAGTTGGCCAGAACCTTGTTCATGTTTTGCAAATCCGGGCAATCGAATACCAGTTTTAATACGGGGATCAGGAAATCTTCGGCAACCGAATTTACGTCGAAGCGTCCGACGGCGTTAAGCGCCCTGATCTCATGGACTAGGCGACCGAGATATTGGGCAACACTGTTGAGGTAGCCGTCTCGATTCATCGAGTTTTCGACCGAATCGGAAATTCGAGCGAAAGGTTGTCACCATCATCGCGCTGTAGTTGCTCGACAGGCCCGTCCGCCAAAGACATAAAAGATCCCCGTAGATAATTAAATATCAGGGATAATTGAAAGTGGTGCAAGCAACTTATGCATGCTTTTTTAACCTGTGTGGCGGGAACTAGTGACCTGATAGGCACGCCAACCTAAGGCTACCAGACTTGATCGTATGTTTCGTGGCGAGGGGCGGCATTCTAAGTTGCTGCGCAAACTGGCACCATTATGGTGACTGCCAGTGATAACCCAAACAAGCCCGACTTCAAATGGCAAAACGGCCTCGAGCTTTGTGCATTTAAAAAAGAACAATGTGGCATTCACCGCTGCCTTGCGGCGCAATCGCTGGCCGATTCATTCTGCAAGCCGTCGTCAATGGTTGTTACAATTGGCAAACGATCTGCATGCTAGAAGCGGCTGCTGCAGGCATCAAGTTTGGAGCGTAATTGCAAGAGAAGATAGTCCGGCTCGGCAAGGAAACTGACTTCGTTTGGCATTCAGGTTCGACCGGCACAGCAGAGAGGCCACACGAGCAGTAGCGGATGACGGCACCTAAAATGACTTTTGGGGATGGCCGGTTGGCGGATCCTTGAAAGCACAGAATTTTTAGACCAGTTCCAGATCGCCCTAACGGCTGTTAGGGGAATGGGCTAATTTTGCGGCATGTCTGATCATTAGATAGCCTATTTTTGTGGCAGACGAGACAATGCGCGCGGGAGCACGCATCCTGCTTTCATCAACAGAAGAGGGCGGTCGAAGTTCGCTTCAGCGGGGCGGTGAATGCGCGCCACCAAAGCCGTGACTTTGCATTTTTGGTATTGTGAAAGGTAACCGCCAAACTTATGGCGCGACCCAGAAATCAGTTAAAGAGCGGAAATTCGCGCGGTGACGACGGTCTTGTTCGTCAACGCCACTAGGCTAAAAAGGCCTGACCCATTTCTAGCCCAGCACGCAAAGACGTCCTATGCCCAAGACTAACCTCCATAGGCCTAAATATGAGGGTAGCGCGAGCTGGACCAAGTTCAAAGCGCTGATGGCGAACCGCTTTGGCCATGTCATCGAACTTGAGCCTGAAGAAAGCTGGTTTGAGTGGCGGGGACACCAAATCCATTTGGATACCTTGACACCGGCCGCTGCGCCAAAAGGAACCCTCATTCTGGTACATGGGGCGGGAGGACATGGGCGACTTCTGACCCCACTGGGTGCAGTTGCGGCTGAGAATGGCTGGAAGGTGCTAGCACCGGATTTGCCTGGATATGGCATCACGATCACGCGCCCAAATTGGTCGGAAAATTATAGCGAATGGCCTGAGCTAATCGCCGACCTTTCGGCGGAGGCGGAGGGCCCTGTGGTGCTACTGGGTATGTCGGTAGGCGGAATGACCGCGTTTCGAGCGGCCCAAATTCAGCCAAGGCTCTGCGGGGTCATTGCGACCAACCTGTTGGATATGAGTGATCAGGCAATTTTCAAAGCTGCTACCCGTTGGCCTTGGCTTGGAGCACTTTCGCTTAAAGTTATGAAGACGGCACCTTGGCTGATGGACGCTATGCCAATGCCTTTGGCGCTGGTCACCCCGCTCGATGCCATGACAAGTGATCCTGAGTTACGAACATGGTTCAAGCACGATCCCCTGATTGGTGCGCGATGGGTGAAGGGCCGCTTTTTTAGGAGCCTTCAGCAATATGTTCCGCCCCGGCCTGATTTGGCGCTATCGTGCCCACTCCTTCTGCTCCACCCTGGCGCGGATGAATGGACGCCGACGCGGGTCAGCCTGCAGGTCTATGATCAGGTCTCATCGCCTAAACAATTTCAGGAGTTATCAAACGGCAGCCACATGCCAGCAGAAACACCCGCTTGGCTTGAACTCCGTGACGGCGTCTTGGACTTTCTTGCGAAAATCGAGGGTAATGGGCCCCCTTGAACTGAACACAACAGTGCCCGTCGATAATGGTGATCGGCTTTGCCTTTCCAGCTCGGCGAAACTATCAACGAAAAAGGCCCTTCCGCGAAAACGGAAGGGCCTTAAAAAGTAACCCCTCGGCGTTGAGCGTAACCTTTGGGCCATAGGCTAGAGGGGTGTTGTTGAACAGAACTTACTTAACGCTGAGTGTTCGCGCAATGCCCGTTTGCAATCAATGGAACTGCTTCTGACCTGAGCATCATTTAGTGCGCCGCCAAATTCGCTTATAAGCGTCCCAACCACCTGAACTTTATCCAAGACTAATTGAGGTTGGCGCGAAAATGAGTGTAATTCCCGACATGTTCTTGGAAGGGGTAAATGGTTCATTGCGCCTCAGACTGCTCCGCTATGAGTTTCCTGAAATCAAAGATGACAAGTGGGATTCAAATTGGTTGGTTGTCTTTGGTGAAGGACATATCGACGGCCGAAGATGGCGGTTTGAGTCACCGTGCCTCAGCACAGCAGAGGTAGGTGCCCTAGCGGATTGGTTGCACAAAGTTGCCAACGGCGAAGAGGTCAGTGAGATTGATTTTATCGAGCCAAACTTGAAGTTTGATCTGATAGGCAGCTCACAGGTCAGAGTGTCCTTCGCACTGGCGGCAGCCCCACCTTGGGTCAATCGCTACGATCTTGATAACAGAACTGGCTTTGACGCTAAGATTGGAGCGCATTTGGCCAAAGCAGCGGCCGACTTGAGGTCCCAATTCGAAGTGTTTCCAGTTCGTGGAATGGATGAGTGACCTGAGGCGTGTTCGATCCTCTGTTTGAAACGAAAGCACTTCAATCATAACTGGCCAAATAATCCCCAGCTTGTTTTTGACGGCGCAGGCCACGCTGAAAGAGCCCTGCGTTCCTATTAGACCGTAGATTAGAGCGTCCACTAAACTGATAGCACTGCTTTAATGCGCTTCCTTGAAGTAAATGGAACCCTTTTCGGTCTATCAGGAACACGAGCTTTATCGCATTGATTAAGCCATGATCGAACGATGTGTGTCGAAATGCCGGTTCACAAAGACTTTGGTCGAAGTTCTTAAGCCGTTCGTCACATCTGTCTCACGTGACATTGATCCTTGGCTTTCTTGCACGAGCACTTGGCATTGCTGTCCAAGTTGATTGGCAATTTGGTCTGATGGCGATCTGTCTTAAGCGAACCATTCTTATGGCCCTGAACAATGGGTGAGCGTTATCCGGGAGCGGACGGGTGCCCCATGCGTTTGGTTGATTGGTCACAGCGAGGGCGGGTTGGTAGCGCTCGCCGCAGCAAGAAAAGTCGACAACCTTTGTGGTCTCGTACTTATTGCCTCTCCGGGCAGACCGATGGGCGAAATTATTAAGACACAACTTCGAGCAAACCCGGCCAATGCGCCTTTGATTGCCGCCGCCGATCAGGTGATTGATCTTCTGACCTCGGGTCAAAGAGTTGATGTCTCAAACCTGCCGCAGCCACTGTTGCCGCTTTTCCATCCAGCGATACAGGATTTTCTTATCAGCGCGTTTGCTCTCGATCCGTCAAAAATCGTGGCTCAAATTCAATTACCAATCCTCATCGTGCAAGGTGGCAAAGACCTGCAAGTGTCGTCCTTCGATGCTGAACTGCTCAAGGCTGCGAACCCCAAAGCAACATTGAAGGTCTTGCCAGACGCGAACCATGTACTCAAAGATGTTGAGGGCGATAGCCCAGCTGAGAATCTGGCGGCTTATGGCGCGCCCGATTTGCCGCTCGCAAGGGGTACCATTTCAACGATTTCTTACTTCATCGGTAATTAGCCATCGCTTCTTTAGAATAGGCTGCCGTAGGTGTTACAGTGTGATGCATCACCATTCGTCCGCTAACTGAAGAATTGGGTTGGGCATTCAGTTGGATCGCAGTCTTCGCTACAAGACCGCACCAACGCGGAGAGTCTTCTTTCAGCCAAAAATTAGTCAAAAATAGACAGAAATTCATGGATATCGATAGAATATTTGTGCAGTCTGGTCAAATAACTGCGGTCACAAACTTTCCGCCGTCGCAATTAGTTCTCGGAATTTCGGCATGTTTAGTCAATATTCGTATCAGCAACAAATATCAGTCAACCTGGCCTTATTTATTAGCGATTGCTTTCGAGGCCCATCAAGATGATCTCTAGCCGCTTCATTTGAAGCATCAGGCGATTAACGTGCATAACTGGCCACAATGACAGTTTGAGAATAAGCGAAATCAGAAGAAGTACCGCCGCAGGCAATCCCCAATGCAGCGCCTCAAGGATTGTATCGGCTTGGAAGAAATGTACACCTGCCCATAGACTGCCCAGAAACGCTAGCGTTTGAGCAGCCATTACCACGGTGTTTACCCAGCCATTAGTTCCAGTAAACAGACCTAAAGATTGCGAAATAAATGGCGGTTCTTCGCCAATTGCACGCAAAAGCTCTCGTTCTTCAGCTACAACGGCTTTAGCGATGGCTTCGTCCGAATGTGTCATTCTCTTTCTCCTTCTAGGGAAGCCCGTAGGTTTGCACGGGCATGCATGAGACGCGTTTTAACTGTCCCAACCGGGATCTCGAGCGCCACAGCAATTTCTGCGACACTCATTTCTTCAAAATAGTGAAGCGCGACCGTCGCCCTTTGATATGGCGACAACTTGTTGATCGCCAGATGCAGCGCTTTGACACCAGATGGGTCCAAAACTGGATCGGGTTCAACGTGCTCCTGGGGTTCTGCCAGAATTGCCTGCTCAAGTTTTCGAGTTTGGGCCATTATTGCGATGCTGCGCGCACAACGGCGCGTCACAATGCGAAATGCCCATGCCGGAAAAGCACGCTCATCGCTTAAACGGGCAAACCCCTTGGCAATTTCTGCCCACGCTTCTTGTGCTGCATCCCGTGCCTTATCGCCATCTCCCAGAAGGCGCCATGCATGGGCAACAAGCTTTGGATGCCACCGCGCTACAAGTCTATCAAACGCACTCCTGTCGCCGGCTTTTGCCGCCAGCACCAAGTAGTCGTTCAAAAGCGTATCGACGTTGCTCTTCATGGTGTCTCAGTGATCCTTCATGACATAGGTGCATTCAAGGACCCAAGCGGTTCATTGCCGACTGCAAATTTAAGGCAAGCTTTAGGGTGCAATAGCCCAAAGTCAGACCTTGATCCATCGAGCTACGACTTGACTAAATAGCATCAGCCAACGGACAGCCAAACATAAGACACGTGAAATAGTCGCTCAGGGAGGTGTTCAGATCCGCCAAATCGACTGTCTCAAATGCGCCGATATTGTTGAAAAACTCGTCGTTGTCAGGGTTTGCGGGTC
>NZ_NCSQ01000145.1 GCF_002105465.1 Aquidulcibacter paucihalophilus | reverse complement strand
GACTCTCCTTTCAAATGACGGACCAATCGGGGCTCAGGTCATCGGTCGCCGAAGGACCACCATGAAAGTAAATCAAAGTCTCAGGTTCATTTCCGAAACCTACTTTACCTTCTACATTCGTTTTGATTGGCGGGAACCAAAAGCCGTGACTTTGAACCTCATTATCTTTTGTTGTGACTGGAATGCCTCGATAGGTGGGGCCAGGTTCGCAAGTAAGCAGTTGCCGCATGGAACTTTGTCTGCTCACCAACACGATTTGGTCTTGGTGCCCGGGAGCTCTAGAACGCTTCAGATATCCCAAATCGCCGAAATCCGAAACGAAACTACTCTGGCGGTCTGGCTCGTCGGACAGAGGTAAAACTTGAAGAATTTTCGAACCATCAGCACTCATCGATAGCAAACGGCTTTGCCCAAAGAAATCAGTCAATGCCAATCGATCCGGACCAAAAAACTGACCGCTCACAAAATCAAAATTTAAATTTGGCGTTAAGTTCGTCAACTCTCGATTTGGAGAAGTTACCCATAAACTCCGGTATCCTTGTCCTCTCGCAACAAAGTGGACCACATCTCCGGATATTGAAACTATTGTTGGATTCTCGCTGCCTAGCCCAATAACTCGTTCAGCCCCTGCATGAGCTGAATAGACTAATTTGAAATTCAATTTCGAAAAATCACGGGTCAGTTCAGACACTGTCACTGCGAAGAGAACGCATCTATCTGACTGAAAATTTTTACATTTTACACCAAAGCTTGCTACCTTGTCATCCACACTAACGGTCAATAGCTCTTTATCGGACAGATTAAGGGCTGAAATGGTGCCATTAGAATTATCTGCAAAAATTGCGAAACCATTTGAACTTTGAAGTGGGGTTTTTTGCTTTGAAAGGCTTTTATACAACCCGTCCACTTCAGCCCTTGAAGACAGAATTGTTTTTCCGCTTTTGGAGCCTTGCTTGATCGGGGAGAGCGACCTTAGCTCGCCGCTTTGGTCAGCATAGTAAAACTTGCCAGCGTTCCTCGCCCAACCAAAAGCACGTCCTTCAATCCGCACGGCCCCAATATTTTGAGGATCCGCAACTGAGAATATTGTAAAGCTGGGATTGGACTCACCTTCTGTTAACGCTGGATCCCAATTCGCGATCAGCTGATCCGGTGCCCAAGCGTCGAACCCTGTAAAATCAAAAACCTGTTCAGTAGCGTAGCTTAGCGCGCACGACGGTCTTGGCAAGCTGGGTGTGTCATATGTGAGTTCAATTGGCACCGTTCGGTTTTCAGATGTTTCGCCGTAACTGCCGGTAAGATGGAAGCCAAGAAGGATCGAGGTCGCTAGAAGCGCAAAAAGCGCAAAAGACCTTTTCCTAATCAACATCTTCAACAGCTTCCGCTCCATCCCTCAGCAGCAATGCGCTCCGCGCGGTAGACCAAGGTGCATTCCATCAATGGAATGCACCATGGTCAAGCAATCCCTGAGATCGCCAATGATGCACCTTAGCCAAATCACTTGGAACGGTTCAAGGCGTCGCTTCGCTTGCCTTGAAACCGCCCGACAATGCTCACTGCCCAAACTCGAACGAAGCCATTGCGTAGGCACAACCTGTGGCAAAGGCATTCCTAGTTGAAGCAATCAAAACGAAGGCCATCGTCGTTGAGGTGGTGCAGTCCTATCGGACTGCACCCTACCTGACTGCAAATGTCCGCTTTCGAGCAACGGACTTCACCGCCCTATTGACCTAGTTTGGCGCAAAGCCGACAGCCAATTCTCACGGTTTGCAAACCACCGCCCCATCTGCATGGCGGGGGTGCCCATGTGGGCGCTGTTTTGCTATGGGCCTGCCATGACTGCCAAGATTTGCGCCCTGTATAAGTTTGCCGATTGCCCGGACTTTGAGGTCCTGCGGGTGGATTTGTTGGCGACAACCAAACAATTGGGGATAATGGGCACGTTATTGATTGCGCCTGAAGGCATCAATGGCACGATTGCAGGCCCGCCTGAGGGGATCGACCAATTCGTCACCTATCTGGAAAATGATCCCATCTTTTCGGGTCGTTTCAAGGACGCTGAGATCAAATATGCGCAGGAAGACAAAAATCCCTTTGTGCGCATGAAAGTGCGGCTGAAGCGTGAGATCGTGACCTTGCGCGCGCCCAAGGCAGACCCGCGCCAAGTCGTGGGCACCTATATTGCGCCATCGGATTGGAACGCACTGATCGCCGATCCAGACATTGTGCTGGTTGATACGCGCAATGCCTATGAGACCGAAGAAGGCATTTTTAAAGGCGCGATTGACCCGAAAATCCGCACTTTCACCGCCTTTAAGAAATGGGCCGAAGACAATCTCGATCCCGCCCGCGACAAAAAGGTCGCCATGTATTGCACGGGCGGCATCCGCTGCGAAAAGGCATCTGCCTATCTGCTGGCAGAAGGGTTTGAGAACGTCTATCACCTCAAAGGTGGTATCTTGGCCTATATGGAACAAGTTCCCAAAGAAGAAAGCCTGTTTGAAGGCGGCTGCTTTGTGTTTGACTCCCGCGGTGTGGTCGGCGCCGACTAGAAGGCGTTTAGGCGGGATCGGCTCGCTCTAACACGCGATAATGTTCAATCACTTGGCTATCACAGCTCAGCTTTTTGGCGATCTTGCTACCAGGCTCTATGACCCGCCAAAAAGGCACGACTTCGGTCGTAGCCTTCCCCTCGCTCAACTCCGCAAGTGCGACTTCGGCAACCACTTTGAGATAAATGGCGGTGGTAACCGGACAGGTGGCTTGGGCCGCGTTTTTTCGCGCGAGCTCATTGCGCATCCGCTCAATGCTGCGCACCTCGCCTAGGGGAATGGCCGAGATATAATTGGCAATCGTCCCGGGCGAGCCGATATACATGGTTGTACCCATTTTAATGCCGGCAAAGTCGGTATGCAGCACAAGAGTTTTCGGCGGTTTGGCTTTGTCAAAGCGCTTGCGCCAGTCGGTTGGCTTTTTGGGTTTGGCTGTCATGAGGCATCTCGTGTGCTACGACGTGCGGTTTCCTGTTCTAAGGCATCAAGATAGGCACTGGCAAAGGCCTTGGGGTCAAAAAATAGCCGGCTCATAATACGACCGATTGGCGAGGGCGTCGTGGCTTGTTCAGTCACAAAGATGTGCGTGCCCCCCGATGGCGTTGGCACCAAGCGGCCTTCCCACTGGCCATGATAGCCATAGCTGCTCGTAAAGCGCATTTGCAGCATTTCTTCTGTCTGGGCCATCAATTCAAAGGTGATGACTTCACCCTTTTGGGTGGTTTCCGTCCAATTGGTGGCAGATTGAACCTCGACTTTAGCAAGTTCTGGCCGCCAAGATGGCTGACTGGCCTTATCGAGGATAGCAGCCTTCACTTGGGCAGGCGTGGCCTTGACCACGCGATCAGCTTGGCCCGTGCGGGTAGCTGGCAACAAAAGGCCCACCACAACTACCAAAGCCGCAAGGCCTGCTAAACTGCTAATGATCCAAAATGCTACCTTCATAATATCGCGCTCCTCAGCTTGGGTGCGCTCTTTAGCAAAGTGATTTTGCTTGACAATTATGCCCTGTTTTTAACTTAAATATCATAGAGTTAAGTCAAATCAGCTTCTAAATGCTTAGGCCTGCGGCGGACCGCAGATGGGCGAGACTGCCAGCCAGATCAGACCCAGTGTCAATTTCCAGCAAATAAATGAACCGGTCACTGCCACCAAGCTTGGGTGCCTTTGGCAAGGGCGCTTGTGTCCCATCTTGCGCGACGAGACCAATCCAAAGCTGTGCCGCACCTGCTTTGGGGCGGATCGCCACGGCGAATTGCCGCCCGGTCCCAAGCCCAACATCGGTTTTACGCGGCATTACTTCGAGATTCGGGATCGATGGGCGCAAGGCCCGAACAAGATGGTCGAACACCGCCGCTCCATCGGGACCCAAGATCATCTCGATAGACCGGTCATCGCCTGTCGTTCTGTTACGATTTTTCCATTTGCGTACAAGGATTTGCGCGGTGACATGGCCAAGCCCATGTTGGGTTTTAAGCCAGGCAACGGCTTCAGCGGGCTTGGCAAATGGGCCAGAGGCCTCGAGCCGGGTGATCCAGTCTGTCAAAGTCAAGCCGCTGCGCTCGGCCAAATTGCGCAACACGGCGGCATCCATTTCATCCGGACTTAGGGCCATAATATGCAATCCTCATTTAGGCGAGTGTGCGCTGAGAAAAGCTGGTAGTTTTTTGGATAGCAAATCCTTCCAGCCAAAGCCCAAGGCCACCCGAGGGATAAGGTTCGACAGGCCTGCGAAGCCTGTTTGGCTGAAGGTCAATTGGGTTTCCCCGCCCGTCTCCCTCAGCTCAAAGGTCACAACCGTATCTATCCCTCCGCCCCGCCAACTAAACTTCAAACGCTCAGGCTCACTGATTTCCAGCACGATGCAGTGCACGGTCCCGTCAAAGCCCGGCGCTGGATCGGTCTTGAATGTAAAAGCGTGGTTTGCGATCGGTCTGAAATCATTGGGCATCAACCAAGCAGCTAAATGGTCGCTTGATGTCAAAGCCTCCCACACCATCGTGCGGGGAAAGGCTAAAGTCCGGCTAATGACAATGTCCTGCATCTGTTGGAAGACTCCCGATTTTTCTAAAGTGTCAGTTCTTCATGCGGGCCAAATGCGTTTCGAGCGCGTCGAGTTTCTCGGTCCAGAAAGCTTCGTACTTAGCAATCCAATCGGCGACGGTTCGAAGCTGTGCAGCCCGCACCGAATAAAAGGTGCGCCGCCCCTCCACCCGCTCATCCACCAAGCCAGCCAGTCTCAAGACTTGCATATGCTGGGACGCAGCAGGCTGGGAAATCGCCAAAGCCTCTGCCAATGCCCCCACGGTGCAGGCATCCTGCAGCATCATGTCCAACATCTTCCGCCGATTGGGATCGGCAATGGCTTTGAATGCATCCTGATGGGGAGCGACATAGGTCATGGGCACCTCTCTCAAAGGTTATTTATAGGCAATTACCTATGATGTCAAGTAAGGCCGATGCAGACTCTGGCCACGCGTTATCCCAGCTCAAACAATGGCGCATTTTCGGCCTGATGCGCCATATCTACCACGGTACCAGCGCGTGGCTGGAGTGGCTACCGACAGGGCAACCGGCCCAAACTTTATGCTTTCCTTATGCCAAGGCCTAGCTTTCATATGGAAGCTTTACGCCGATCTGTGGTCTGCCCTGCGACGGACAGTGGAGACCTTTCATGCTAACCAGTCGCGCCCCAGGCCAAGACACACCCAACGCTTCCCGTCGCAATCAGACCGCCATTCTCACCCTTGGTGCCATCGGGGTGGTCTATGGCGATATCGGGACAAGCCCGCTTTATGCCTATCGCGAAGCCCTCACCCAAGCAGCCGGAGGAGGAATTTCCCAAGCCGAGATTTTTGGCGTCCTAAGCCTTGCCTTGTGGACGCTCATTTTGGTTGTAACGGTGAAATACATCAGCTTTCTGATGCGGGCCGACAATCATGGCGAGGGTGGGGTCCTTTCATTAATGGCGCTGGCACAGCGCGCCACACAGGGCAAATGGGCCATCGTCACGCTACTAGGCGCGATTGGGGCGGCACTGTTTTACGGCGACGCAATCCTCACCCCGGCCCTGTCGGTTTTGTCTGCCGTAGAGGGCTTGAAATCGGTTCCCGCCGTTGCCCCGTATTTGAGCCACGAGTTGATCCTAACGCTCGCCATCGGTTTACTCGTCGGGCTTTTTGCCATCCAATCTTCGGGTACCGCAGCTGTGGCGGTTTGGTTTGGCCCAATTTGTGCCATTTGGTTTGTGGCGATAGGCACAGTCGGCCTGATTAACACCTTGAGCACCCCTGAAATTTTCTCCGCAATCAACCCCGCCTACGGGATCGAATTCCTGCTGACGCATGGCAAAGTAGGTTTGTTGGTGATGGGGGCCGTATTTCTGACCGTAACGGGGGCTGAAGCCCTCACGGCGGATATGGGCCATTTTGGCCGTTTCCCGATCCAGCTTGGCTGGTATCTACTTGTCTTTCCAGCGCTCACGTTGAATTACTTTGGCCAAGGGGCATTTGCACTGAACCAGTTTGAAGTCGCCGCCTCGCAAGGCCAAAGCTTACAAGCCTCTGACTGGTTCTTCCTAATGACACCAGAGTGGTTTCGCTTGGCTATGGTGGGCTTAGCAACCCTGGCCACCATCATTGCAAGCCAAGCGGTCATTACGGGCGCATTTTCCTTGACCCAGCAGGCAATTTCACTGGGCCTCTTGCCGCGCCTGACCATCCGGCAGACAAGCGCCAGCCAATCGGGCCAAATCTACTTACCGGCGATAAATTGGCTTTTGGCCTTGGGCGTCCTCATCCTCATTCTAAGCTTCCAGACGTCTTCCAAAATGGCAGCTGCTTACGGGATTGCGGTAACCGGAACCATGGTTGTTACCACGCTTTTAGCCTTTGTCGTGGTATGGAAATTGTGGAGGTGGTCGGTTTTCACAAGCATTATTGTCGTCGGTCCACTTCTGGCGCTCGACCTATTTTTCTTCGGTGCCAACATTTTGCGGGTTATAGAAGGGGGATGGGTTCCGCTGGCGGTTGGCCTTCTAATTGCCGGACTGATCGGCATTTGGGTTCGCGGGAGAGCTTTCCTTGCTGTTCAAGCGACGCGCGAGACAGTCAAGATTGTCGACTTGGTGCCAAATCTCGCGAAAAGCGCCACCCCGATTGCCCAAGGAACCGCGGTTTTTCTTACCGCCGACCCCGAAAATGCACCGCCCGCGCTGCTGCATAATCTCAAACACAACCAAGTCCTGCATAACGAGAATATTCTTCTTACCGTGCGCACGTCTACCCAGCCCCATGTACCGCCAGCCGAGCGGCTTTCGATGGAGCGTCTGAATGATCGCTTTTTGCGCGCAACCTTGTGCTACGGCTATATGGAGAGCCCCGATGTGCCAACGGACTTGCACCGAGATGGGCGGATTCCCATCCATCCTAAGGGCATCTCTTTCTTCGTGAGCCGCAACTCCTTAGCCCCAAGCGCGGAAGTCGGCCTCCCCTTGTGGCAAGCGATCATCTATAGTTTCCTGCATCGCAATGCCGCTGACCCAACTGCCTTCTTCCAGATTCCACCAGACCGCGTTGTTGAGCTGGGTTCGCGCGTGCGGGTGTGATCATGCCTGACGCCAGAACCAAGGCCACAGAACGAACGATTTCACTAGGCTTAGCTTTGGTCGTGACCCTGGTGCTGGGCTGGGCTGGCATAAACTGGCCAAACTTTGGGACCGCCAATTTCGCCCTGCTTCTTTTGGTACCGGTTGTTATTGCAGCATCGGGCGGGGGGCGTATGGCGGGTCTTGGGCTAGCCGTTTTGGCGGGGGCGGTCTTCAACTTTGTGGCGCTAGAACCGCGGCTAACCTTTGCTATTGCCAAATCTGGAGACCTTTTGACCTTAGGCGTCTATGCGTTGGTGGCTTTTGTAACCGCTTCGGTTGCGGCACGGCTTGCCGAAGCCGGCGAGCGGGCTCGCCAAGATGCCGCCGATAGTGCGATTTTTTCGGCAATGACACAGCAGCTTTTGGCGGCAGGTACACGCGAACAAGTACTGCAGGTGGCCGCAAAGGCTTTGGAAGCGAGCACACAGCGTGGCGTTAGCCTTGTTGAATCAATTGGAGATCTTAGCCGTTCTTCAAGCCAAGATGAAGCCGCTGCGCGCTGGGCTCTCGCCCATAGCGAGATGGCAGGTCGTGGCCTACCTCTGTTTTCAGATGCCTCTTCAGTCTATGTTGCAGCGCATGCTGGCCGTCGCCCCCTTTTAGCAAGGTTGGAAGGGTCAGCCCCCCAGCTTTCTAGACTGGCTCACGCGAGAGACATGATCGACGAGGCAGCAGATGCCCTCGACCGACTTGAATTGGCGGCGCGGATAGAAGCAGAGACGCGCCGGGCCGAATCCGAGGCGATGCGCCGGGCGATCTTTGCCTCCATCGGCCATGATCTTCGCACCCCCATGACCACCTTGCGAGCCGGTCTTGAAAGCATCAGCTATCACGATCCTAAGGTAATCAATCCAATAAGGGCAGATGCCCTACGGCTGGAACGGACCCTCGACAATCTGCTTGAACTCGCCCGGCTTCAGGCCAACGACGCCTTGCCGGACGTCTCTTCCATGGATTTGACTGACACGATTGATGCAGCGATCGGTGCTTTGCCGCAGGCAATCCGTGATCGTATTGAAGTGACGATCGCCGAAGACACACCCTTGATTCAAAGCGATCCCATCATGCTGCACCATATTGTGTTAAACCTGTTGGAGAACGCGGGAAAATATAGCCCTGAAACAACCTCGATTCAGGTGCTGGCTCATCGGTTGGACGGGGGAGCGCGGCTCTCGGTTATGGACGAAGGACCGGGCATTGGCGAGGATGTGGCAGACCTGTTTGGCTTGTTTAAACGCGGTCATCATAGCGATTGTGCGCCTGGGTCGGGTGTAGGGCTATCGGTTGTAGATTCCTTTGCCCGCGCGCTCGGCCATCGGGTAAGTATCGCTAACCGAACCGACAAACCGGGCACAATATTTGCCATCGACTTTTCCGATAGGACCAAATTGGGATGACCCCACGCATCTTGATTGTTGAAGATGAAGCCCAGATTTTGCGTCTCCTCTGCGCAGCGGTGGAGAGGGGTGGCTATCGGGTGGCAACAGCCACAACAGGCCGGGAGGCAATCCATCTGGCACGAGTTTCCACCCCGGAAGCGGCGCTGATTGATTTAGGTCTGCCTGACCGCGACGGGATCGAACTTGTCAAACAATTTGCCGATCTGGGCATTGCGGTGATCGTGGTCTCGGCCCGTGATACTGTGACCGAGAAGATTGCTGCTCTGGATCTGGGTGCCGCCGACTATGTGGTCAAACCTTTTGACACCGATGAATTGCTGGCGCGGTTGCGGGCAGCCTTTCGCGCCCGCATGCCACAAACCGGCAAAGGAGGCATCGTCCAGTTAGGCAGCACCACCCTCGATCTTGATGCACGAAGGGTGCTGCGTGGTTCAGAAGACTTGCATTTTGCGCCCAAGGAATATGGCGTTCTTGAACTCTTGGCCCGTCACGCAGGTCGGGTAATCACCCATGCCCAAGTGCTGCGCGAGGTTTGGGGCCCAGCCCACGAGACCGATGTGGAGTATCTGCGCGTGGCCGTGCGCGCCATCCGCAAAAAGCTTGAGCCTAATCCATCCAGACCCACACTAATCCGCAATGAACCCGGCATCGGCTATCGCTTGGTAGTGCCAGAGACATCGTCTGGATCGGATACGACTAGTTGATTTGGATTGTGGAAAAACTGGCGGAGGAGGAGGGATTCGAACCCTCGATAGGCTTGCACCTATAACGGTTTTCGAGACCGCCGCATTCGACCACTCTGCCACCCCTCCGGTGCGCCTTGCAGAACTTGCTGCAAGTTGGTCAAGGGCGCGGTGTTTAAGCGCCAAAGGCAGCTCTGGCAAGACATGGTTTGCAGGCAGACCTGCAGCAACTGTGTGCTTTGGCCTAAAGATGTGACTGTTGACTGGCAGGAAGGGTAGAAATCTGTCTAAAGGATGGTCCATGATCGAGCCGAAGCCCGCCGCCAGTCCCCAGAAAGAGGAGCGTCCTGTCGCGGCCTTTGACGTTGATGGCACGCTGACTTGGGCCGATTCCTATCTGTTGTTCTTGCGCTTTATCGCTGGCCGCTTTGGCTTTGCGGTGAAGATGATCCGGCTTGTCCCCACATTTTTGGCCTATCGCTTTGGCGTCCTGCCCCGCAGCGCAGTGAAGGAAAAAACCCTCGGCCTGTTTCTGGCCGGCATGACGGCAGAGGATTATTTGGCACGGTGCCAAACCTTTGCCCAGACGATTTATCCCCTTATTGCCAGACCAGACGGCCTCGCGCGCTTGCGTTCCCATCAAGGTGTCCGCGATCAAGTGGCGTTGGTTTCAGCCTCGTTGCGCGATTATTTGCTGGTTTGGGCTCAAGAGCTGGGGGTTGAACATGTCTTGGCTACTGAAGTGGAAATCCGAGATGGGCGGCTGACTGGCAGATTGAGGGGTGAGAATTGTTGGGGACCCGGCAAGCTTGCCGCCATTCGTATGGCCTTCACCAAGGCCCCATTAGTGGCCGCTTATGGCGATACGCGGGGAGATCAGGAAATGCTGGCCGCTGCCCAAAACCCCGGCTTTCGAAGCTTTGAAGAAGCCCCGCGTGACCGGCTGATCCAGTTGTTATCGCTTTATGCTGGCAATCTTATGGAACGAAGCCACGCGAATCGGCTTTAGTACGCTTGGGTAGCGGCCTGTTAGCATCCCTATACGGCAAAGCTGCCCGTGAGAGCGATAGGTCAGTCCAGCGCATAGGGCGTAAATTCGGAGAGCAGACGCATGGAAGGTCATGAAGTCTCAGTCTGGTGCGTATCCGATGGGCGGGCCGGTATCGAGCGCCAGACCTTAGCCATAGCCCATGCGCTGAGCGAACGGGTGCCAACCCGGATCAAAATCTGTCGCCTGCAACCCAGAGGGTTCCAAGTTAACCTGCCCCCCAGTCTTTGGCTGATGCCAAAAGCAGCCCTTCCCCCAGAGCAGGCCGCCCGCCTACAGCCACCTTGGCCCGATGTGTGGATCGCCAATGGCCGCCGCTCAATCCCCTATTCTTTGCGGATGAAAAAGTGGAGCCGCGGACAAAGCCTTGTGGTGCAAGTGCAAGATCCACGCGTGAATCCCAAACGCTTTGATCTGGTTGCCCCGCCCCAGCATGACGGGCTAGTCGGCGATAATGTTATCACCACTTTGGGCGCACCGGTCTGGTATACTCAAAGGCAAATTGAAACCGCACTTGGACAAATTCCAGAAATTCGTCATCCAAGCAAAAAGCGCGTCATGGTGATCCTTGGCGGCACATCCAAACGCCACCAGCTTAGCCTCGCCCGCGCCCATGCGATTGTTGCAGAGTTGCAAAGGCTGGCCCATCAAGACGTGCATCTGATGATCACCACCTCGCGGCGTACCCCCAAACATGCTGAAGATTTGTTCCGCGCCTTTGCCTTTACATCGGGCGCGGACTTCTTTGCCAATGAAGCGCGAGATGGGCCTAATCCCTATTTGGCTTGGTTGGCCCAAGCCCAGGTTGCCCTCGTCACCGAGGATTCAACCAATATGATGACCGATGTCGCCTTCTTTGGCATTCCGATGCATTTGATTAAGCTGGAAGGTGGCGATCCAAAGTTCGACCGCTTACACGCCGCCTTCCTTGAACGCGGCGCGGCACGCTGGTTCAATGGCAATCTGACGCACTGGTCTTATGAGCCCATCCGCGATGCCATGACGATTGCAGAGGCCATTCAAGCCCGATTAATCACGCCTTAATTCAGGGTCGACGGGCCTTCACCAGCGCAAAAGCCGAACGCCTAGCAAAGCCCCTAAAGCTGAGGCAAGACCGATCCCAACCACGTACCAAATGGTGACAAAGGAAACCGAGTCGACTGAGCAGAACATGGCATAAACCATCGCCCCAACCCCGCCGGATAGGGCCCCAATCGCGGCTCCGGCCAAGGCCAAGCGGGTTGGGGCTGCCTCACGCATGGCCCACACCAAAAGCAAAGCCGCAGGCAAACCGCAGATGGGGATCAGGATGATGCACCATGGAAACCCGCCGCCGGTAAATGCGGCAAATCGGTGCCCAGGCTCTGTTGCCATCAAGGTGATCACACCTATGGCGATGGCGGCCGCAATAACCAAGACAAAGGGGCTAACCAGACGGGCCATCGTGCCCTTGTCTTGCCCAATTGGCTTCGCCAGACGCAAGGCTACGCCGCCGGCGAAGGTGGCGATCAAGGCTGAAAAACCAGCTTTCATGGCCACCATGGGGGCTGCAACGCCAATATCGGGGCGAAAGCCCATAAACAGCCGGACCAACACCAAACCCAGCACCAGGCCAAGCACCAGCGCCAAAGCGATGCGGCGATAGAGGCGATTGGGGGTCGCTGTTTCGGGTGTGCGTGCCAAGGCGGCAATCAATTCATCGGTCGTCATGATATGTCTCCTGTCGCTGAAGTCCCAACCAGACGCATCAGCGTCTTCAGACCGCGATGGATGGATATTTTAATGTCCGATGCGCTCCACCCCGTTTGAGCGGATGCTTCGGCAATGCTTAATTCTTTCAGTTTGACCAGCTCAATAGAGGTCCTTTGTTTCTCCGGCAGATCGCCCAACAAGCGGGCAATATCGCGACTGGGATCGCCTGCTTCGGTTTCTTCAGCGGCCAAGGCATGCTCATAATCCTCAATCGGCAAATCAAGCCCGCGCTTGCCAGTACGCCGCCAACGGTCGATCATGCGGTAGCGGGCAATCGCATAGGTCCAGGCCAGAAGCTTTTGCTCGGGATCGAACATGGCCCGCTTGGTATAAATGGCGATCAAGGTCTCTTGTACCAAGTCTTCGGCATCCTCAGGCCTTGCCCCTTTATTGCGAAAAAAGGCCCGAAGCCGGGGGGCTAGTCCATCTAAAAGGCGGCGCGTTGCGACTGGATCGCCTGCTTGGGCGCCCAGCATCCATGCGTGCAAGTGGGTTTCGTCTGGTGTCAAAATCGCCCCTCCAGCAAGCAGTACGCGACCGCCTATAGGATGGTTACACCCTAGTGGGCGGTAAGCATGGCATGATTGCAGAAGCGAGGCTTGCGCTTTTTCAGATTTCCGCCACCTTGTTTCTATGAGCTTGATGATCCGCCGTGCCGAACAAAGTGATGCCCCAGCGATTGCTGAATTGCAGCAGATCACGTGGCGTGAAACCTATTCTGGTCTGTTGCCAACACCTGTCTTAGATGGCTTGGCTTTACCGCGGCTTTATCGGACCTGGCGGGCTGAACTCATTCGCCAAGATGGCGACTTGGACCACGGCATCTTCGTTGCTGAAACCGAGGACGGTAAGGCGTTGGGCTATGCAACCTGTGGCGCGGCTTCAGGTCAAGCTGCCGAAATCTTGGGCGACGGGGAAATCCACCAGATTTATGTGAAGGCGTCACATCAAGGGCGCGGCCTCGGCCGGGCTTTGATGTTAGCCTGTTCACGTTGGCTTTTGATGCGCGGTCTTTTCAGCGGCGGTCTTTGGGTGGTCAAAGGCAATGAAAAGGCGCGCACTTTTTATGAGTCCATTGGGGGCAAGATCGCAGGCGACAAACGCGACTCGATGCAGGGCTGGCAAATCCCGGTCGTCGGCTACACTTGGACCGATCTTGATGAGCTGGCAGGCCTTGAGTCTGAAGTCCCCAGCTGGCTTTGAGCGCGGGGCGCGCGGCTGCCTATAGCCATTTACCCAAGCGCGCGATTGAGAAAATCACCACCGACGAGGCCACCATCAAACCCGCCGCCCAGAAAGGCCCATAGGGGTCGGCAAAAACCGTCATATGCTCGAAATTCATGCCGAAGGCCGAAGCCAACAGGGTGGGTGGCGCAAACAGCAGGGTCACAACCGCCATTGCCTTGAGGGTCTCATTTTGCCGCGCGCTGACAAGGCCCAAAGTCGCGTCGAGGAAGAAGGTTAGGTCATTGGTCAAGGCCTCGGCCTGACGCTGCAGCGTCTCCACATCTGTCGCCAAAAGGCTCAAACGCTCTTTGGGCACCTTCCAAGCCGCCCCATGTGCGAGAACAAAGCGGGCTAAACGCGACAAGCTTGAAAGGGAATCGCGCGATTGGCTGACCCCTGCCCCCAATTGGCCAAGGCGCTTTAAAATCGTTTCGAGGCGGATCGTGCGCCGACTGACCAAGACCCGAAGATTGAGGTCTTCTAATTCCTGCGCACTGGCACTCAAGAAGTCTGCGACCCGCTCGACCAAGCTTTCAATTAAGGCGAGTAAGACTTCAGGCCCCGTCTCGACATCAGCCAAATCGGCAGACGCGCGCCCCTCATTGGCTTCAAAGGCGCGCAAAGGGCAGGTGCGCACCGTGATCAGCGCGGTCTTGGTCAGGAAGAAACTGACAATTTCACGTTTATGGGCGATGGGCGGGAGCTTTGAGGGCAGTTCGGCTTCGGCTTCTGGTCTGGCGCGCGCGACCACCGTGCCGTGCAAAACCAGCACGTCATTTTCAAGATAAAAGCGCGCTGATTCTTCTAAGGCCGCGCGTTCGGTTTCTGACGGCGCATCTATGCCAAAGGCTTGCTCAACCAAGCGTTCCTCTTCGCGCGTAGGCGCTAAAAGATCGATCCAAATAACATCGGGGATAGCGATGGCTTCGGCTGTGGGCTGTGCCAGTATTTGCGGCCCTTTAGCCTGCCGGGTCAAAATGCTGAGTGTCATGACAACACGCTCTAACCCATTTTTGGGCAATGCCAAATTCAAATGCGGATTTGGCCTGTTGGGTAAAGCTTTGGCGTGTGCCCGCCTCTAGGCGACGTCGCGCAAGCGCGTACGCTTGGCCACCGCGCGCTCAAGGGAATCCACCACTTGATTGGAGAGATTGAGGTCTTTGCCAGCCAGATCAAGCAATTGTTTCACGGCATAGCCATGCATCTCGACCATATCGGCTTCAAGCTTGCCTAGGGCGGTCGCCAATGAGACATATTTCAGAAGCGACATAGCGGCGCGCTCCAGCAAGCCGTCGCGAATTTTGTGTGCCCGGACGGCAGTAATCTCCCCGATCCGGGTAATGGCCTCGGTCGAGGTCTCCTCTATGGCGTCATAGCCTGCGATGTCGATGAGAATTTGCGCGTCGCCCTGCATCAAATTGCGCTCAAAATCGAACTCATGAACGACAGCGATGCGGTCTGCCTCTCGCCGTTTCAGGCCCGACAGAATGGGATCAATTTTGCGGCGGCGACAGGGTCCAATATAAGTGTCTGAAACGATGAAGGGGCGCTGCATATTCACCGCAGAATCAATACGTTCAGCAACACCCAATGTCGTAAACGGTCTCGCCAAAAACTCATCCACCCCAGCGTCGCGCGCAGCAATCAAACACTTCTTCGTGCCGAAGCTGGTAATCATGATGATGGGGATGGACGGATTGAAGCGCGGATTTTTTGACCGGACTTCTTGGCGGATGCGCTGGGCCAGCCCAATCCCAGACAGCCCCGGCATGTTGAAGTCGGTAATGACCAAGTGGACACCCGCAAAAACTGCTCGCTTTGAGGCTGTTGATGT
>NZ_NCSQ01000143.1 GCF_002105465.1 Aquidulcibacter paucihalophilus | reverse complement strand
CGCGCCCTAAGCCACGCCGTGGCCCTCGCCGGATGGATACCCTTATGTCAACTTATGCTTTACGAAACCGCCTTAAGCGCTGGTGCGCTTCGCGGCCCTTCGGGCCGATAAATTTAAATACTTCCGCCGCTTTGCAATACGATACGACAAGACCGCAGCAAGCTACCTCGGCTTCACTGATTTCATCGTCGCAAGAAGCTGGTTCAAAAGTTTGTCAACTTGGCCTAACATCATAGCAAACTAGCATGCGAGTTTAGTTGCTTCGCTTGCCTACAGGCTGAGTGCGTCGATCCTCCAGGCGAGTCATTCCCTGCTTCAGTTCCTGGGGCGAAAGATTCCCGTTTCGATCACTATCCATGATTACAAATCCCTGCTCGCGAAAGCCAGCAGCAAGCCATTCAGCACGGGAGATCATACCATCTTGGTTTGCATCAATGCCAGAAGCCGCAGCGCGGGCACGGTTGCTTTGCTCGCTTTGGATTTTCGAAGCAACTGGCATCGCGTTGTGCGGAACGGACATCCCTTTGTTCTCATTTGCTCCAATCACTGAGTGCGCTGGCACTGGCACTCGCTGCTTATCCTTAAAGAACGTCCACACGCGGTCAGCACCTTTAAAGGCCTGAATTGGGGTGTTTTCTTGGCGATTTGACTTGCTTCCTGGCCATCCGTGACCACCAGCTGAGTCTACAACCACAACTGTTTCGGCGCCTGCCGGGCCAGCAGAAAAAACTCGAGTGGTAACTGTCCCGACTTGCTCGACGACTGGTACTGACTTTGACCGATTAGCGGCCACCCAGAATAATACCGTCTCCTCAAGCGATTTATATGGGGCGGCCTGATTTCTTCTAACAAGTTCGTTGCGACTCAGGCCGCCTTCAATTGGAACTTCATTGTCTGAGCCGCCATTGATGAGTAAAATTGGAAGGGGGACGATTGGGCGGCTATCAAAGGAGAACATAGCTCCAACAATGGGAGCCACGGCCGCGAGCCGCTGCGGTCGCTGTGTTGCGTAGACCAGGGTCATCATCGCTCCATTCGAGCCACCAGTCATATAAATTCGAGCTGGGTCTGCTCGATACTGACTTATCAAGAGGTCAATCAACTTATCAAGGTAGGCAATATCATCGGCACCACCGACCTGCTTACGGAGCAGATATCCGGTATTCCATGCATGTTGACGAGGAGCCCATTGGGTTCCCTCCGCATATACAACAGTGAAGCCTTCTGACCGCGCAACATCATCGAAACCGGTACGCAGGCGCTGATTTTCGGCGCTGCCGTTTCCACCATGCAAAACGATCACAACTGGTCGAATCTCGCCTGCTGGTGCCTCATTGACGAGAATGGCGCGTCGCTCCGCCTCGCCTACCTTGAATGAAATATCCATGGCGGCCATTGTTTGCGCGGCAGCAGGGTTAATGACTGCCGCAATGAAGGTCACAATCAATGGCAGCATGAGGGTAAGACGCATGGTTCTGTGCTCCGGAGTTAAAGGTCGCTCATGCTTAACGATTAAGGCAGGCTAATCCGTCGAATTGAGTTTCATCAGTGATTTCTATTGAAAAACCCGCATCGCTGACGACGGCTTTTCCGAGTGCCATAAGTGCTTAGCAAAAACTGTTGTACAGCTGCCGGTTAGGAATTAGTACTTGACACTCAAAGTTGCGCGCCAAGTTCGAGGTTCGTTCTGTTGAGCTTGAAAGCTCAAATTTCCCGGGGAGATGTTGAAATATTCCTCGTCGGTGATGTTTTTCCCACTAAAGGTAAAGCGCCAATTCTTGCTTTCGATCCCAATTGAGCCGTCGTAGAGCGTAACATCATCCATTAAATTGTTGTTGGCGGGATCCTCGAAGCCACCGAGCTCCAGGCGCTGGCTGAGCATCAACACAAGGTTTAGTTCCCCCACGAGCGGGCGACGATATTGGAGAGTGGATGCCGTGGTCCATTCGCGGAGCCGCTGGATTTTTTTGCCATCGATCGAGACGAGTGCGAGCGTACCGGAAGGATTGGTCTGGGTATTTGAGTAAACCGAGCCTCCATCATATTCACCATTAGCCCAGGAGAGACTCAATCGAGGCGTTAGCACGCCTCCTCCCACTTGGATCCGACCCGAAACCTCGGCATCAATGCCATATTGTTGAGAGTCGCCGGCGGCCGCCAAGACACCAACGTTTCGCAATGTGTTGGTGGCACTGGTCCCGGCGAACACCGAGTAATTTACCAGCACATTCTGCTTTTGGTTTAAATATGCAGAAACATCATATCGAACAGCCTTCCCAAGGCGACCGCGAGTCCCGATTTCATAAGCCGTTACAAACTCCTCACCATAACTTAATGGTATTGCAATTGCGCTTACCCCATCTCCTATCTCGCCCAAATCGTTGTTGAACCCGCCCGCCCGAAAGCCAGTTCCAATCCTTCCAAAGAGAGTGCGGTTGTCAGCAAAACGCCAGTTGAATGAAACACTGGGTGTCCACTTGCTAAATGTCTCAGAAGCAGAAATCGACCGCGTTAGTTGTTCGTTGACCGGTGTTGCCGGGTTGTCGAGGCGGAAAACGTTGGCGAGGCTGAAGTTTTTCTCGTCTTGGCTCCATCTAATGTCCGCACTTATCTGAAGTGTATCAAGTACCCGCCAGGTGCTTGCACCATAGACAGCGATAGAGGTGTCATCAATCCCTGAGTCCTCAACCCGATAAGCGTTTCGGGCGGTAGTTTGAACTTGAGCGAGTGTGCAAGTCGGAGCAACCAGGCAAGCGGAGGGTAGGGTAGATGGCACATCGGAAACGCCATCAAAGCGGTCATTGCGCTGTGCATCAGAGAACCTAACAGTGTCAAAACTTGAGTCGACTTTATTGTATTCGAAGCCGACGACCCAAGTGAGCGGTGAGTCTGATCGTGACACCAAGCGAATATCTTGGGTCAAACGTTCGAACTCCTCGCTACCCAGCGCAACAGTCGGAACCACCCTTGCCAGATTGTTATTGCCAAAGACATCAACATCAGATTGCGTTGCTGCAATTCGCTTCCGATTAGCGGTCGTCGACTTCAACTCGGCAAATCCGAGGTCCCAGTTCCATTCCAAGGACTTCATTTGCGTTGAACGGTCAAAGAAGCTGGGCGTGTCTACGGGCTTTAAAAATCTTCCAACTGAGAATCCCGTGGGTGCCCCAACAGGGTTGATCGGGGGATCGTTCTGAGGCAGCACTTGCCCGAATGCGATTACATTTGGTCCAAATTCGTCTGAACGCTCCAGCAACAAGTTTACGTCGAAACTCTGGGAAACCCGCCAATTTGCTTGTGCACGCCATCCAGTCGTTTCTTCCTTGTCGAGAAACTGCCCCGTGATCGAAGACTTATAGAAACCCTCTTGTTGGTCGGACACAAAGCCACCCACGCGCACTAGGAAAGTCTCAGCAAAAGGGACATTAGCTATCAACTCGGCCGTATGGCTTTGATTTGAACCAGTACTCACCTGAACTTCACCCTCAGCGTCAGTGCTCGGTCTCTGCGAAACAATATCCACTGCGCCGCCCAGAGCATTGCGTCCATAAAAGGAGCCTTGTGGTCCACGAAGTACGGTAACTGAGCCGACGTCGAAGAAGTCAATTGGCACAAAATTGCGACCGCCAGCATTGCCACCAGCAATGAAGGTTCCATTGCGATAAAGGCCAACGCCAGTTTCAGCATTATTCTGTCGGGCGGCGCCTTCGCCACGAATCAGAAATTCGTCATTAAACCCCGATCCGTTATCGATCACGTAGGCTCCAGGTGTAATACGTGTCAGATCCTTGCCAGATGCAACGTCCAAGGCCTTCATATAGGCCTGATCGAAGACAGACAGCGAGGCTGGCACGTCATCGCGACGCTCAGCACGTTTCCGCGCGGTCACAATGACCTCTTCCCCGGCCTGTAACTGGGGGTCTTGGGCTGGACGATCTGCGACAATTGGTGCTGCCTGCTGAGGCGCTGATTGTGCGAAAGCCGGAATAATAGTGCATCCGGAAATGCAAACTGATGCCAAAAGCCCGAGACGATAGGCGGCCATGCGCTCCTCCTTAAGTTCGATTATTATTTGTTACAAATTAGTCTCACATATCTTGAACAGTCAAGCGAAATGTATAAAATGTCACTTTCCAGGAGAAAGAAGTGGTCCAAGCTCCAGATTTCGCGACAGCTCTCGTCTCCCATAGACGCAGGGGTCGGCCGCCACGCGAAGAAGCCGCTACCCGCAGACAAGCACGGGTTGATGAACTTGCGCGAGCTGCAGCCATTGTCCTGGCGCAACAGGGCGTGCGTGGAACGACTATGGATACGCTGGCTGTAGCGCTGGGAATCCCCAAGCAAGTGCTCTACCGGCACTTTTCGTCCAAAGACGAGCTTATTCACACGATCCTGCAACGTATGTCTGCGCTTTGGCGTGAGTTACAGAGCAGACCATGGAAAGGCCTTGGACGAAACTTGCGAGAGGTAATCTCGTTGGCGCGAGCAAATCCAAATGAGCTTAAGATCTTAGTACGGCATTGCGCGAGTGACCCAGAGTTGCGCCATTATTTTGACGCTTTGCATTCAGGAATTGTCAAAAAAACGGACGACTTGTTGGCCGAGACAAACCCTCGGCTCGCTCAGGATACTATGCTTCGCGGCTTATGCGCCCATGCGGTAGCCGGTTTCCTGATCGATGGCGTCTTTTGGTGGATTGAACACGGCGAAGCGGAACGAGACGAGAGTTTTCTTGCCTGGGCAAAGCAGTCGCTAGCTTCGCTTTATGATCGCTGGATGATCATTGCATAAGACCCGACCGTTAACCAGAAATACGGTTAAGTGGTCAAAAGCCCACCCAAAGCCAAAGTCGAATATCAACATGTTGGGACTCGCGTTTGCTGATCTTCTAGAGACAACAGCTGTATCCTGATCGAGTAGCCGCGAGAGCAATCCCTGATTGCAAATCCTCTTGCTCCAGCCTTTAAAGTCGTTCCTACTTTTTCTTGGCCTCCAGTTAATTGACAATGTTATGCTTCCCGAAAGTGGGGCAAATGTTTATTTGCCCTATCCGGAGGTAAGGTGCAGATATTGCAGCGAGCTTATTTCGAGCTTAATGGAAACGCGGCGCGGCATTATGTTGGCGGCATTCCGCGCCGCTGATCTCCTTCAACTGATCATGACCGCTATGGCCCGAAGAGCCGTCCCAAGAATTCTTCATCTTTAAACCGATTGTCATTCGCCGGCCCGTTCCGAACAATCGTCAACCCGCGCGATGGTATGATGTATAGCCGTTGGCCATAGGCACCCGCGGCCATGACAAAATCATCGGGCACTCGACCATCATCAATAATGGGTTTAATCTGCCGAGAATATTGCTCCTTGTTATTTGAGTCGATCGTTGCAGCAAGTTGGGCTGGGACAGGCTCTTTGAGCCACCAGTAAAATCCATAAGCAGGATGTGCCTTTGAACCTTGAAACACTTGATCGAAGAATGAGGCTGCCAAAAGTGGGCTCCCATTCCATTCGCGGCTAGTTGTCAGCCGGACGAACTCGCCAAACTTTGCCCAATCTCGTGCGGTAGCATATGCGCCACCCGATAGCTGGGGATTGCCATCTGAGAAATTGCTGGCCCAGCGCACGGAGGTCATTCCAAGGGGACTGAATAACTTCCTATTGAAGTAGTCTTCTACTTTTTCTGCTGGAAGCAAACGCTGCATGGCTAACCCAAGAATATTCGGATCCCCGCTGTAGACAAAGACGTTGCCGGGCTCGTTAATCGCTTGAGCATTGATATAGCTATTCCAGCCTGGTAAATCATTGAGTTCCTGAAGACCACTTGCCATGGTCAGCAGATGCCGAAAAGTGATTCTAGACCGAACCGGGTCGCTCTTCCATTCTGTAATTGCTCGATTTGCCACGGGCTCATCTAGGTTAAAAAGACCATCAGAGGCTGCAATAGCACCCACCATCCCTGTGAAGCCTTTGGTGGCGCTTGCCAAGAGTTGCACACGTTCAGGCGCGCCGCCATTGGCATAAGCCTCATCTAGTATCTTTCCGTTATGCATAATGAGGAATGTTTGCCCGCCAACACTGGTGCTATAATCCCGCGCTGCTGCGATTGCTGTACTCGACGGCACAGTACCAGAAGCAAGAGCTTTATTGAAGAAGGACCATGCTATCTCGGCAAATTCAACATCCCTGTTCTGGATACCACTTGTAGGGTTGGTCGGGATTAAGACAGCTTGACTCGAGACCGGATGCCCCCCACCATCCATGCGCCACCATTCAACGGCAGGGACACCCAGATACTGAAATCGGTTGGCGGGTCCTCCATCACCTGAATCGACTTCAAAGATGGTTTGCGATGGAACCTTGTTGGCCAAGCCATTTGCTTCAAGCCAGAAATTGCGCGTTGCCTCTGCACTGATGACACGACCACGTGCACAACCCGACCCAACATTTGCAACACATCCGCCACCATAAGGCATCGCCGGATCGGCTGTACCGTGGGCCATTAAGACGGGAATGGGACGAGCAGGAAAGTTTCGGCATGCCCCTGGTTTCGGATCAACAGGTAGGTTTCCATTCGAAGTGGCAATTGCAGCGACACGCTCGCTTCGCGCCAAGGCATAGGAAAAGGTCATTTGCGCACCGTTGGACCCGCCCGCCATAAACACCTTTTCACTGGGAAGTTTGTATTGAGATCGTATTCTGTCAATTAGGGCGTCTAGGAATGCGATATCGTCCGTTGGAGCTGCAAGGCTGTTGTCGTTTCGACAGTCATTCCAACCCGCACCACCATCAAGCTGGGGGAGTCCCCCAGGATACACGACAACAAAACCTTCACGATCAGCAACAGTTCTAAAAACCGCTAGTGGATGAGCCCCGGTATTTGCAACAGAGAGGCCCGCGCCTCCGCCGCCGTGCAGCACCAATACGATTGCCTTCGGAGTTGCCCCTCCAAGCGAGGCAGGTACATGGACCCTGTAGTCTCGCCGAACGCCATTTACGAGGAGAAAGTCATCTGTCAGACCAACCGGATAAGGAGGCGGGCTCGGCGAGACCGTCAAGGTTGTTGCTGCCAGGACCGACCCGCGCGCATTGCTTGCTGTCAAAGTATAAGTTGTTGTTATTAATGGATTTACTGTCACACTTGTTTGCGTGAGCACATTGCCGATGCCATTATCTATGGTCACATTGGTTGCATCTTTGACGCTCCATGTCAGCACGGCACTTTGTCCCGAGCTGATGGAATTTGGCGAAGCGCTAAAGCTTGAAATCGAAGGCTGAGGACCGTCCGTAGAGGCCTGTGGACTGCCTCCGCCTCCACCTCCACCACATGCTCCCAATACGGCGACACCGACGAGGGTAGCTGTGAGTAGAAGCCGACGCCAAAAATGTAAGGATAACATTGGCATTTAGTCCCTCCTGGCCTGCGTAAGACAGCAGTTCTCTCTCGACTTTCACTTCCCGACAAATAGATACTGTTAAGTATCATATAACAACGCATTTTTCTCAAGATCAAGAAACTTTGGGACAATTGGCGTTGCACGACCTGTCGAATTGGGCGCCTACAAAATCGTACAATGTCGAAGGTAAACCCGCCGACCACGAATTTTGGGCTTTGGTTGCAAGAAACAACTTGCTTTGTGTCAAACCATTCTGTTAATGTGTCGACAGATAACGAATAATATGTAAACACCATGTAAACACTAGGTGCTCGTTTGCTGCTACAAGAGTTGCGATTCCTTTTAGGTGATGTGCTGGGGGCTGAGGCCGTGTTAACCTGGCCGACTTTTGGTCACTTAGACAGACTTGACATAGCGAACATTCTGTCCGCCGCGGATGACTTAGCTGAGCGAAAGTTTTCCCCGATCGCTGCTAGAATCGACGCAGAAGAGCCGTTATTCTTTGAAGGCAGAGTATTGGTCCACGATGATGTGGCGAAGGCGTTTCATGCTTATGCCGATGCTGGATTACTAGGCGCTGGTTTGACCCTCGAAAATGGGGGGCTTCAATTACCAACGTGCATATCAACGGCACTTATGGCAATATTCGGAGCGGCATGTAACCCTGCAGCGGGATATGGATTCCTCACCACCGCTGCAGCCAGAGTCATTGAAGCGTTTGGCGATACATGGCAGAAGTCAACATTTATAAATCCAATGCGCGATGGAATCTGGACCGGGACTATGTGCCTAAGTGAGCCTCAAGCAGGATCGGCGCTCGGCGAGATTCGGACCCGGGCTGTATTGCGCGATGATGGTTCCTACGATGTCACCGGGACCAAAATGTGGATCTCTGGGGGAGACCAAGATTTCACAGCCAACATAATCCATCTTGTGTTGGCGCGGATTGACGGGGGTGCAACAAACGCTTCAGGTCTCTCACTCCTTATTGTGCCAAAGATGAACCTTGACGGGGAATCAAATGGAGTTGCCACAATCGGCCTTAATCACAAGCTTGGCCATCGTGGCACATCAAATTGTGCGTTGGAATTTGGTGCAAAGGGTCCTTCAATTGGGTATCTGATCGGCAAACCCCATTTAGGCCTCTCATATATGTTCCACATGATGAATGAAGCCCGAATCGGTGTCGGGGTGACAGCTGCAGCGACAGCGTATGCAGGGTTCCGGCATGCAACAGAGTATGCACAGACGCGGTTTCAAGGGCGCGACCGCGAAACAGGATTGCCTATGGCCATTATCGGCCACGCCGACGTCCAGCGAATGCTGCTTTTACAGCGGGCCATTTGCGAAGGTGGTCTATGTCTTTGTCTGTACGGGGCCCGAACGGTAGATGATGCATTTAGTCACCCGGATATAAGTGAGGCGTCGCGGGCTAGGATCCGACTTGGTCTCTTAACCCCACTTGTGAAATATTGGTGCTCAGAACGCGGCCTTGAGGCAAACTCGCTAGCGATTCAGGTTATGGGAGGAGCCGGGTATGTGCGTGATCATCCAGTAGAAAGACTCTTCCGGGACCAGCGCCTCAACACGATTCATGAAGGCACGAGTGGTATTTTAGCGATAGACTTCGTCCTCAGAGGCGTACGAAGTGATGGCGGAGCCACCCTATTGCAATTGCTGCAAGAAATCGTTTCCGATCTTAGCTCAATACAGGGTCCGCATGAGGTAGCGCTTTTCGAAGCTTTGGTGACATGTGTGAGTAATATTCAAGAGTGTACGGCTAAGCTGGTAACTGGCCGCGACGACGATGCGCGTGCATGGGCAAGTCCATTTACTATCTTTGTTGGCGACACGATTGTTGCTTGGTTATGGCTTAGGCAGATAAAAGCTTTGCGAGGGAAGATAGACGGTGCCGCCCCTGCCAAAAGAGCGGCGTCGCTATGCTTCATCCAATTGATTTTACAGCAGTCATTGGCAGTTTCTAAGAACATTCTCGATGGAATGCCGGCACCATATGGCGAACTAGACCCCCGCTTTATGGTCGGCTGAAAGCGACAGCAGCAAACTCTGGGCCCCGCAACTTGAGCCGCTCGAGTTCCTGATAGGTCTATGGGTACAAACAGTTTACATTAAATATATGGCCAACTAAAAAACTGAACATTGGTCGGTGCATTGGGAACGGGAGGCTATTATTCAGATTGAAGTGCTCCCTTGAATTCGGTCTATACGCGCAGAGGTCGGAATCAGCAGCTTCGTGCTTTAATCTGTCAACATATTTCCTTGAAAACGTCTCCATATTAAGGTAAACTAAAGAGCTATACAGGGATCAGTTTTTGCACTTCGTGCAAAGTAGCTGCTCTCCTCGGTTGGCTGAGATAGTCGTCGGTCAGCCTGTCAGCAAAGGATGCAATTTAATGACTGCCTATGGATCTATCCCTCCTTCAGGTGATGATCGCAGCCCTCCCGCCCTGGCTCGTCAGATTCGCTTGATGATCCAGTCCGGGGAGGTTCTGCCAGGTTCTCACCTTGGGACGGTTGAGTTGGCTGAGCGATTCAGCGTTAGCCGTGGCCCACTTAGGGAAGCGTTGCGACTCCTGGAGTCATCGGGCCTCGTTAAGATTGTGCCACAGCGTGGTGCATTCGTCGTAAGGCTTGATGATCGCGAAGTTCAGGATTTGCTGGCCGTTCGGGAGGTTTTGTTTGCGCTGCTCGCAGAACGATGCGCGTCGGCTGCCACTCCTGGGGGGGTTGAAGCCCTCCGGCGGGAATTGGAGCAATTGGAGCAAATTGCCCGGAACCCGGCATCTACCGCCCGTGCATTCCAGGTCGCAACCTATCGTTATGTTGCGCAAATGAATGTCATTGTTGGATCGGCTCGACTGACCCAATCAATAAGGGATCTTAGCATTGGTGCTGCAGAGTTATATGGCCACTTGGCCATCGCAACACGCGATATGCGCCTGAAAGACCTCAGCGGGTATAAGAAGCTTTTCAAGCTCATAGCGGCTGGAGCTGGGGCTGCCGCGTTTTCACAGGCGCGCGCCATGCATTCTCAAGGTGTTGCGCGAGCAGTTGAGTTAAATGCAAGCGCATTGAGGCAGAGCCAAAGCTCGTCCGCGAATGATTTCGTTCAACGTAAGCGCAGGACAACGCAATCCTAGCCATGTCGTATTTTATGAACAGCGATCTAGGCGGCGCGGAGTATCTGGCCAAATGCTCCGAGGGGTCGGGGCCTCAACAATCTCCGAATAGGCGCATGCTATTAAGCTGGGCATCAGTTATGGGGTTGGCGAGTGTGGGTGCCTGCACTTCGACATTTTCAAATGATCTAGCCAGTTTTGAGGCGGCCTGCGGTGACCTATACATCTATGGCCTGCCTGTGCTCGAAATGGCACGAGCGCGGCAGCGTACGATTGGGAGTGCGGCCAATCAATGGAGGCATGTCCGTCGGCTGGCTGACGCTTCGTCTCGCCGAGTCACGACGCCAAATAATGACACACTTTACTCTTCTGCTTGGCTGGACTTGCGAAAAGGGCCGGTGGAGCTCGCTTATCCCAAGGCATCCGAGCGTTACCTCTCCATCGCCATCCTCGATATGTTCACAAACAATTTTGTTGTCTTAGGACCAAGGCAAACTCGAGGTGAACCCGGCCGTGTGCGACTTATTGCGCCCAATGAACGTCCCAGCGGCGATGAGATTGTTGCTCCAACACATTGGGTATGGGCGCAGGTTCGGACCTTGGTCTCTGGGCCGGAGGATATTGGTGTTGCGCACCAACTCCAAGATGGCCTTAGGATCGTGGGAGCTCAATCGCCGCCACCTAGTCCTGTACCGGCCACTACCGACGCTTTCGAAGAGCTCCAAGCGATTGTTGGATTGCTCGCTGCCGAAGCACCGCCCCTTGCGGGCGAGCATCAGCTTCGGGAACGTTGGGAGCAGGCTGGGCTAACCCCTCTGGGCCTTACAGAAGTGGCCCATTCCAGGCGTAGCGCGATTGATAGAGGGTTACAGGATGCACGAAACCGCATCGCCAAGCGTCTAGCATTGAGTGGTGCCAGATCCGGATGGATATATCCCGAAGTAAGCCTTGGAGACTTCGGTGCCGACTACATCTATCGCGCATCAATCGCTACTTGGGGGCTTGGAGCGCTACCCCTGAAGGAAGCGGTTTATCTCAGGGCTATTGCCCGGGATGGACAAACCACTTTTCCGGCAGACACATCCTTTGTACTTCGGTTCCCGCCAGGAGGTTTACCACCAGCCAGGGCCTTTTGGTCACTAAGCCTTTATGAAGCTCTAGGGGATGGTCGACTCTTTTTCGCGCAAAATCCGCTCGGTCGCTATGCCGTCGGCGACCGGACACCGGGACTACGTACTGAAGCAGATGGTTCATTGACGATTTGGATCGGTGCCAGAGACCCTGGTGAAAGCAGGCGGTCAAATTGGCTACCTGCATCGGGAGCACGCTTTGCGTTGGTATTACGAGCCTACAATCCTGACCCGAGTCTACTAAATGGCCGATATCTTCTGCCCCGAGTTGAGGAAGTGCCATGACGCCGAGTGACGGAATGCTGCAACATCCCTTTTCTGCAACAATCCGCGAGGAAAGGGGTCAAGATGGATCAATTATCCTTGTGGGGCCTTGGCGCCGTCCAATCAACTTGCTGAAGCGACAGAGCTACGCCAATCACGCTTCAATACACGATGATGCGACTGCCCAAGGTTTGGGCTTTCAAGGTGGCACAATCGAGGGGCCTACGCATTTCAGCCAGTTCGCGCCCCTTTTATACCATGCCTTCGGCTCCTCTTGGTTTGATTTCGGTAGTATTTCTGTCACCTACAAACAGGCTAGCTATGAAGGCGAGGAGCTTCAGGCCAGAATGAGTCAAGTTGCCTCGGACTCCGCCAATCTATCGATGGTGAAGCGTGATGGCACAGTTGTACTTATGGGGAATGCAGGAGTTGGGAGCCCCCCAGAAAATAGCTTCGCACGTCAGCGGCTTGCCGCTTCACGAGCACTAGCTGAGCCACGTATTCTCGCTGGCTGCCATCCGGGGCTAGCTGCACCAAAGGTTTGTATTCGGCTGGATGCTAAAACACCTTTAGGTGGCCTTTACCCCTTCAGTCTTGTTGAAAAGTTGGATGTCATAACCGAGCCGAGTCCATGGTACTCAGAGGAGACAAATACACCATGGACCAGAGCCATTCTGCCTGTTGAAATGATCAGCGTCCTTTGCCAGTCGGTTGCGGATCAGGATCCATTTCCGATTCGCCAACCTGTTGTAGGCCTTTTTGCCGATCAGGAGGTTGTTGTCATCGACGGGCCGCTCTACCCGGGGGTTAATTATGAACTTGAGCGCAAAATCGTCCACTTGAGCGAAACCCCCAAAACTGAATCAATGTGGATACGGACTATGGTTCGTGAAAAAGCAACTTCGCGACTGTGTGCCGAGATGCTGCTCAATCAAGCCTTCCTCAAGGCCTCTTCTGAGTTATACGAATTTTAGCAGTTAGCTATATTAGCCGAAATTGAGTGTCGTTAGCGTATTTCTGTGCCTCGACGGGTACAAAAGGATCATCACAGTCCATGTCGCTAACTGTTTCCCCAGATCGCGGCTTCGAATCTCTTAAACCAAGCAGCAAGGCCTGTTGACTGCCATTGGATTAAAATGATACAAATTAGTACCACTTCTTCCAGATCGAATAGACTCGATATGACCGATGGAAGCGTTCGGGAGGGAATCTTTTGTATTTTGTAACGACTTACCCAGCACAGAAGCTCGATTGGCAGGGTTGGCAATGAGGTTGGACTGGCATGATGGGCCCACCCATGCAAGTTTCGTATTACATGCTTTGGCGCGCTTTGGTGAACGTACCGCCTTTATGGCTGGCAAAAGGGCGATTAGTTATAGGGCTGCGCGAGACTTAATAGGCCGAATGCAAGCGGCGATGGTTAGGGCCGGAATTGGGCGCGGGGACGTCATTGCTGGTCTTTCCTCAAACAATTTTGAAGCTTGGTGCGCTAGCGTGGCTTGTAATGGGTTGGGTGCGGCAACCACTTCCCTTCATCCACTTGGGTCCCACCAAGATCATCTTGACCAGATTGCCGACTCAGGGGCCACAGCCTTGATTTTAGACCCTGCATTTGGCGACCGAGCGGGCCAGCTTTGCGTTGACGCATCTGTCCCAACCACTTTAGTTCTGGGCCCTGCGTCCTTTGGAAAAGATCTAATTGCAGAGGCGATGGATGCGTCATTTAGTCCGAAAGATTTATCGCGACCGAATGAGCTAGCGATCATCAATTACACGGGTGGGACAACCGGCCGTCCAAAGGGTGTAAGACGCAGTCATAGGGAGCTTACTGCAGGGTCTATTGCTGTTCTAGCAAACTTCCCACTTCCGAAATTGCCAGTTTATTTGGCCGCCGCGCCTATTAGTCATGCGGCGGGTATGTTCATTGCGCCGGTACTTGCTAGAGGGGGCACCGTCGATCTCATGTCTGGATTTGAGCCGGACGCACTTATCCGGCGTCTTCTTGACTCTAAGGCCAATATGTCATTGCTCGTTCCATCGATGATATACGCGCTTCTCGACCATACGACTTGGAGCCGCGCTGATTTGACCTCATTGGAGCTGCTTTTATACGGTGCCTCTCCCATTGCTCCATCTCGCCTTGAGGAAGGGCTTGACCGCATTGGCCAAGTTTTTTGCCAACTTTACGGTCAGACTGAATGCTTTGGGATAGCCTCGCTTCGACCCGAAGACCACAGCCTAGATCGCCCAGAGCTACTAGCTTCTGCTGGACATCCTTTGCTCGACTGCGAAGTCTGCGTGCTTGATGACAGCGGTTTGATGACAGAGGCGGGTATAAAGGGAGAGATATGCGTACGCGCTCCCTATGCGATGCAAGGTTACTGGAATCAACCTGACCTAACTGCTGCAACCATCAAGGATGGTTGGATTTGTACAGGCGATATCGGTTGGCAGGATGAAGAGGGGCGGCTTTTCATTGTAGATCGAAAAAAAGAAATGGTGATCTCTGGGGGCTTCAATGTATTTCCAAGCGAAGTGGAAAACGTTCTGAACGCCCACCCGGCGATTGCTGGAGCGGCTGTTATCGGCGTGCCTGACAATAGGTGGGGGGAGGCAGTAAAGGCTTACATCGTGATTCGCCCGGGCTATTCAGTCAGCCAGGATGATCTCGCTAGCTGGGTCCGTTCGCGCAAGGGGCCAGCCCATGTCCCCAAATCATTTGAAGTTGTAGGAGAGTTACCGCTAACCTCCGTCGGAAAGATAGATAAGAAGGCGCTGCGCTCAGCTTGGTGGGACACGTCTGAACGTCAGGTGAGCTGAAATAACACGCTGCGGCCAAGCTGGCACGCTCAACTGGCTACACACCCACCATCACGGCGCGCCCATCCTTACGACCAATGCTGCAGGCACCGTCGTGCGATAACTTGTTCCACCGAACGTCTGCTTACCGACCCCACGCTCTCCAAACCAGACCTTCCGCAATCGTGAAGAGTTTCGGATGCTTTTGGG
>NZ_NCSQ01000140.1 GCF_002105465.1 Aquidulcibacter paucihalophilus | reverse complement strand
ACAACCCCAATTTTGTGCCATAGGTGCTGACGGGGAACAGTGGCATAAGTTGAAATATGAATCAACATTCAATTTTGAAGTCGAAAAACTCTCAGGCCGGCCCAAAAACGCCAAAAACCCGGAAGGGTTTGGCGACAAAGGCAAAACTACTGGAGGCGGCGGAAGCTGAATTTGGTGAACGCGGCTATCACGATGGTTCAATTGTCGAGATTACGCGCCGCGCGGGTGTTGGCCTTGGGACTTTCTACGTTTATTTCGAATCGAAAGAGGCGGTTTTCCGCGCTCTCGTCACACATATGGGCCACGAGACGCGGGCCCACATTGCGCGTCAAGTGGAACAGGCTCCAGATCGGTTGAGCGCTGAGCGGATTGGTATGCGAGCTTTTTTCGAGTTCGCCCGCTCCCATCGCAATCTTTATAAAATTGTGATGGAATCCCAATTTGTCGCCGAAGATAGTTACCGCGCCTATTATGATTCATTTGCGGAAGGGTATCGGCGTAACCTGCAGGCAGCTGTTGACCGAGGAGAAATTAGGCCAGGGGATGCGGATATTCGTGCATGGTCTCTGATCGGCCTGTCTGTGTTCTTGGGGATGCGTTACGCGATTTGGGACGAGACTGCCGACCTAGAACCCGTGGTCGACGCAGCGTTGGACATGATAGAACGCGGTCTCTCTTTGGGCCCAAAGCCATGAAATATATGACCAATCTGTTGGCGCGGCGGGCAGTTCTAACCCCAAACCGGCCTGCCATGACGGAATTAGTTGGTGGCCAAAACCAAACCTATAGCGCCTTGCAGGAGCGGGTTCTGCGACTGGCCACAGTGTTAAAGGCTTATGGCGCTGTCGAGGGTGCCCGTGTCGCTATACTCTGCCGAAATCGCATCGCCTTTTTTGAAGTTCTATTTGCAGCAGCCAATACGGGCGCGATCGTCACCCCGCTCAACTGGCGCGCGCCTTTGCCAGAGCTTTCCCCGTTGGTGGCTGCAGCCTCACCTGTGATGATGTTTTGTGGAACCGAAGATGCGGAGGTCGCGGGTGCTTTGGCAGCTAACTCAGGCGCGAAGCTGATCGACTTCGACCAAGACTATGAAGAATTACTCCAAAATGCCAACCCGTCTCAAGCGCGCCGCCACTGGGCCTTCGATGACATCTGGTACTTGCTCTATACCTCTGGCACCACTGGTCAACCAAAGGCGGTGATCCAGACCTATGGGATGGCGCATGTGAATACCGTCAATCTTGGTCAAGCCATTGATCTGCAGAGCAGCGATGTCACTTTGAACTTTTTGCCTTTGTTCCATACCGCTGGCATCAATCTGCATACGCTGCCGACCTTGTTTGCGGGTGGGCATGTCTTAATCTTGCCGGGTTTTGAGGCAGACCCAGTCATGAACCTCTTGGCGGAAGGCCGCATCTCCACCTTCTTTGGGGTGCCTGCCATTTATCAGGCTTTGAGCCTCCATCCTGAATTTGCAAAGGTGGAACTCGATAGGGTGCGCCATTGGGGGTGTGGTGGCGCGCCTCTCGCCGATGCGTTAGTGCACGAATTTGCCCGCCGCGGTGCCAAGGTCGCCAATGGCATGGGCATGACCGAGACTGGCCCTACGGTGTTTCTCGCAGACCCAGAAACCGCGACGCAAAAGATCGGTTCAGTTGGCAAGCCCCAGATTCTATGTGAAGCGCGCCTTGTTGGCGCAGAGGGGAAAGATGTCGCGATCGGGGAGACAGGAGAATTGTGGTTGAGTGGCCCGGGGATCACGCCAGGCTACTGGGGCAATGCCGAGGCGACTGCTGCTGCCCTAACGCCAGACGGTTGGCTCAAGACCGGTGACCTTGCTCGTCAGGATGAAGACGGCTGCTTCTATATCGTGGGTCGCCTAAAGGAGATGTATATTTCAGGCGCGGAGAATGTTTATCCGGCCGAAGTCGAAAATGTGCTCGCACGTCATCCTGCGATTCTCGAAGCTGCGGTTCTCGGTGTTGCAGATGCGCGCTGGGGCGAAGTGGGTCATGCCTTCATTCTTTTGCGTCCCACTTATGATGCGCCTGAAATTTCAGACATTCAAGCCTGGTGTCGGGCCCAGCTGGCAGCTTTCAAGGTACCAAAACATGTGACTTTCGTTGACGAGTTTCCACGCACCCCTGCAGGCAAAATTCAAAAGCATTTGATCCCCCGTCCATGATTTTGACACCTACTCAAGCCGACCTAAACCTATTTGCAAAGCTTTCAGGCGATGCAAACCCTATTCATGTCGATCCAGCCTTTGCGGCGGCCAGTGGATTTGGAAGGACTGTCGCGCATGGTGCGATGTTAACGGCATGGCTAGTTCGGGCTGCTGGGATTAAAGACGCACCAAGATCGACCTCTGCCATGTTTCCAGCCCCTGCCTTTGCGGGTGAAGCTCTAGAAGTCGGCTTTGATGGTGAAGCATGGCAGCTTAGTCGGCGGCAAGATGGTGAGGTTGTCTGTCGGCTTAGGATTGATGCGCAGATTTCGTCCGAGGAAACTTCATTCATAAAACATGAGCCTAAGCTGCCGCTAAAGGTCGGCATGGTACGTTTCAGTGAAACACCCCTTGCAAGAGATGCGATGGATGCGTTGCAAGACTTACAGGCTCGCGCAGCGGAAAGCCCCTTAAAAGCCGACATTGCTGATCGATTGGCTGGGCAAGCCTTTATGCTGGGTCAAATTTCAACTTTGCTTGGGATGGAGCTACCGGGGCAGGGGACCAATTATCTCAAACAGGAGACGTGCTGGCTTGGCAGCGTGGAGCCCGGTGAAAAGCTTCGCGTTGAAGTGGCGATCACGCGTCTGCGTCCTGAGAAGGCTTTGGTTGATTTGCAGACTCAAGTTCGAAATCTGCGCGGGGATGTCTTGGCGCAAGGCCGCGCGTTGGTTTCAGCCCGCGACGTCAAGGGTGCCTTTTGACGGTTCGGTGACTTCGTTGAATGAGCCTTCTCGATAACGCCATATTGTGCGTGTAATTTTCGAATCGTTTGATCTCAGACGCAGCACGCCAAATCCTGATCCAAATCCGCGTTCGCGAGAGGAAGCTAAAGAAGGGACGGTCATCACGCGTAGGCCACACATTAAAGGCCCAGTAATGTCAAATGCTGCGTGAAGATGCCCACATAGAAGCACGTCGGGCTTGGTCTCGGTGAGATGTCGGGCGAAGACATCAACACCTTTAGGCTCACTCGTTACACCGCCACCCGTTGGGGTTTTAGGGGGATGGTGCAAGGCCAAAATTTTATGGCGTGCGCGCGATGTTCGCAATCGGCCTAAAGCCTCGATCACATTGGGCTGAGCGTAATCGCCTTGTGACCAATCCATTCGCCATTGCAAGCCTCTCGCACTATTGGCAGCTTCAATATGCACAGAGGCATCTGCAGATTGCCAACTAGATAGAAGGCCCAGTCGATCAAATCGGCTGAAAGGGTCCAAAAGACGCAGCGCAAGGTTAAACATCGGCGTATCATGATTGCCCGGGCAACCGACAATTGGGGCCTTGATCGTTTTGAACCAGGCTGCAGCTAGCGCAAATTCGCCACGCTTGCCTGCTTGTGTCACATCCCCCGTAACGATGACACAGGCCGGCCCAATTCTGGAGAGGGCGACACTTGCCGCCCTGAGTTTATCGGGGCTTGCATCGCCAAAATGAATATCACTGATATGGACGAGGGTAGTCATCGAGCGTTTCACGTCCCAAAGCGCTTACCCCTTAACACTCAAACGTTGTTCTTGTAGAGAGGACGAGTGCAGCACGTTGGACGACTCGAAGGTGAACAGAGTGGCCAAAACTACGCCTTTCGCCATCAACAAGACCGACGATTTCTTCCCCATCAATCTCAATCATCTTTTCAGTCACAATATGGGCTTGCGCATAGCCTAGTTGTCGCCACCGGCACGCCAACACATGGGCTGCGAGCCATAAGGTGGAGCCGATCCCTTGCAGGCGAGCCTCCGCAACTTCCAAGCTTGGCAGGTTAAATTCGTCGGAATGTTCTCCTAGGCCGAATGCAGCATCGACAAAGGTGGGAGCAGCAATCACAACATCTCTGCGTTGCCCAGACCCTTGAATTGTCAGTTTCCCGGCAAACAAGTCCCGCCTCAATAACCGAAGCGCACTAAGACCCTTCAAAAAACCGTGGGCCCGGATTGTCTCTCTCATGTCTTGGAAGGCCATCCAGGGACCAAAACCAGATGCCACTAAAAACGCATGCTCATTGGCTAGGCCGCCCGTTAACCAGACCGGCTTTGCTCGTGCAAAATCGCGAAGGATTTTGGTCAAATTGGCATGGCCATGGACACGAAAACATAAGCGGTTCAAGGTGCCGCCGGGCAGGGGTAAAGTTGGCACGTCGAGGCCCCGTAGAGCAAGCGCGACTGTGCGCGCCGATCCATCTCCTCCAAATACCCCAATGGCTAGGACGCCGCTACATGCCAAGCCCAAGGCCTTGTCTTGAAGTTCATGCCCAAAGCATTGGATCAAGGGGACTTGGTCTTCCAAACCCGCTGTCTTCAACGCCCGTCTCAGTCGCATAAGACCAAAGAAGCGGTATGCTCCGGCAGATACATTGACAAGAATGGCAAGGGCCGGGACGGCCTTTTTTGGGGCAAAGTCAAATATATGGCCGGCCGTTGGCTCTTGAGAAATTACCTCGTCCAATCTTGCACTATTCGGCCTCGTTTCGAGGAGATCGGTCATCAAAGGGCTCTATGGGGCAAATGGACGAGTTGAAGAAGAGGAGAAGGCGACCCTTGCGCGACAGAGGGGGGACGGTCTGCACGCAAGGGCCGGCAGGGTGAACAGTTGGGGCTGTTCTTGCCTAGGTTCACCCGCGGTAGGCAGCTTGGGGCGGATTGCCTACCGATTACGATCGACCCTAATGGCTGTGAGCGATTGCCCGTTCTGGGCGCGGTGCGGCTACACCTGCCGCGACCAGTTGATCCTTAACCAACAGCTTTTGCCGTTTGAGGCGGGTGATCAATTCTGGCTCTGGGAAGGGCCGTTTAGCTAAGGCCGCCAACTCACTCTCGAGCCGGGAATGGTGGCTCTTAAGGGCTTCGATACGTCCTAATTTCATTTCATGCTCCTCTATGCTTATGCACGGCAAAGCCCAAAGGACGCGGAAGGGTAAAGGAATTTGGACCCTGACACCGCGCCTAACTGAGGACTCCGGTGTGGCCGACATCGCAACCCGCAATGAGGTTGCCAGAGGGGCCCGGTCCACACAGGAAAGAAATGGTGGCTTACACCGCAAGGTGCAACCGACAAAGTTGTGACTTCACCGGCTTGTGAGAGTTTGTTGATGAGACGTGTGCGGGATTTGGCGCTTGGCGTGGCCTTGTGGACCGCGCTGGACTTGGAGAGCGGCGCTCAAGGTGGCATTTGCCATGGCTTGCAGGTTGCTGAACTTCCAAGTCGTCGTAATCTCATCCAAGTTTCTTAATAGCCGCTGCCATCTTCGCCGCAAGGGTGCGCCTGATTTAAGATAGGACATAGGGGATTGCTCTGCCAAGAGTTGGTGACGCAACTGGTTTGCGTGACGGGGGTCAATTTCGGCTGCCGCGGAAGCAAGACGAGATCTTTCCCGAAACACCAGAGACGTACCATTGCACTGCTGGCTGTTAATCGGTTCAAATCCGGCTCGAGACAGGGTGGCTGTTAACGTGGCCGGCGTAAAGTTCCAGACGTGTGCGAAATGGAATAAGTTGCCACGTTGTTTCTGAACGCCTTCGATATTGGGCACCTCGATGAATAATAGGCCACCCGGTACCAGCCAGCGCCTAAAACAAGCCAAAGCTTCTAGTGGGTCGGCAAGATGTTCGAATACATGATTTAACGTGATCAGGTCAAAGATGCCTGCACCAAAAGCCTCGGGTTCCAGTCTTTGGTTGGTAACTTCGATTCCATAAGTCGCTGTTCCGAATTGCCGATAGCCGTCATTAGGTTCAATGCCTGTGGCGCTGTACCCAAGTTTACCCATCATATAAACGAATTCACCTGAAGATGCGCCAACATCCAAGACCCGGCTTCCTGGTTGGATCAAATTCTTGAGCCGCACAGCTCTTAAGGCAGCGCTCCGCTGCGCACGTAAGGAATGTTTGGGCTTGGGCTTCAATATCCCCTTGTAATTCTTCCGGTAGTCTGACGCATAAAAGGCATCCAGTTCCGCAGCTGTCGGGATAGGGTTGTGACTTACGAGTCCGCACCCGTCGCACATGACTGTCGTAAGGGGTTTGTATCCTCGCCCCATAGTGCCAACAACGGTTCGCTCGGTTTTGCCGCAGACCATGCAAGGGTCTGCCGTAACTTTATCTCCTAGTTTCATGACTGTCTCCGCACTAAGTAGGAAACACTCGATACCGGGCTCGTATCCTCAAATATCTGATCGACTTTGTCAGGGAATTGTCAGCTAGCTTCGGCTAGGCCAAGTATTCGGAGGCCGAATGCGCGTTTTAATCATCGAAGACGAGCCAGAGATTGGTTCAATGCTTTCTCGCGCGCTCGATCACGCCGGGTTTATACCAACACTCGTCTCCGACGGTGAGGCTGGCTGGGCGCAGGGAGATACTGAGCCCTTTATTCTGGCCATTTTGGATATGAACTTACCAAAGCTTGACGGCCTATCCGTCCTAAAGCGCTGGCGAGCAGACGGCGTGACGCTGCCTGTATTGATCGCTTCGGCTCGCGGCAGTTGGACCGAGCGTGTTGATGCCCTAAATGCCGGAGCCGACGATTATATCGTGAAGCCATTTGTTGTTGATGAAGTGATTGCTCGCATTCATGCCGTCTTGCGTCGTGGGGTAGGGAAGGCAGACAATTTGGTACGCGATGGCGATTTAACAATCGACCTACGTGCTCGCAGTGTTTCGGATCGGTCGGGCCCTATCGAATTAACTCCGCTGGAGTTTCGAATTCTTACTTCCTTGATCCGAGCCCCGGGCGAAACAATTTCACAGGCACGTCTTTGTGAGGACGTCTATGGCGATCAAGAATTGCGGCGGGAAAACGCCATTGAGGCTGCAGTGATGCGCCTTAGACGAAAGATTGGACCCAAACGTATTATGACCCGTCGCGGCTATGGCTATGTGTGGACGCTTCAAAGTGATTTGGAAACTGGGTGATGGTTAACTCCCTAAGGTTTGGTCTATGGGCAATCGGCATTGCGAGCGCCATCATTCTGCCGTTGATCGTCGCACTAGGCTTTCGTGCGGCTTTCCAAAATCATGTTGAGCAAGCTACAGTTGCCGAGCTGGAAGCTGATCTTCGCTTTATGACCCGGGGTCTAAAGCTTGAAGACGGCGCAGTGATTTTAGTTCCCAAGGTTTTACCAGATCCAAGATTTGAGGAACCCCTTTCAGGCGTCTATTGGCAGATTGTCGATGACAAGACAAAGACGATTGTACGGTCTGGGTCTTTGGTAACTTTTACGCTAGCACTCCCCGATGACGTGCTGCCGCTCAACACGGTCCATCGCCATGTTGTGAAGGGACCCGAAGGCGTAGACCTTCTCTTACTTGAACGAAGGATTCCGGAGGGGGTTGAGGGAAAGCATAGTTGGCGCTTTGCTGTCGCAATTGATCGCAGCCTTCTGAAAGGTCAAGTCGATGCCATGATGCTTGATACGTCGCCTGTCTTTTTTCTTCTAGGTTTAAGCTTGCTCATCGTCACTTTCATTCAGGGCGGTATGCTGATGGGACCTCTAAGGCAGGCGTCGAGAGCTTTGGCGCTGGTGCGGGCGGGTCGAAAAGAACGTCTGTCAGACATCGTTCCAAAAGAGCTAGCCACGTTTGCACGCGATTTTGACGCGCTTCTTGATGCGGGTGAACGCCAAGTAAGAGAAGCTCGCCAGCGAGCAGCTGACCTGGCCCATAGTCTGCGAACACCGATGGCTGTGCTATTGGCACGGGCAGACGAGATCGATGCTGCGGGCCAAGCTGGTGCTGCGGCTACGATCCGAGACGTCGTGACCGGTTTGGAGCATCGTGCAACTCGTGATTTAGCATTGGCCAATATTCATGGCCCTAATCTTGGCCGGCTCGTTGAGATTTCCCTTGCTCCAGTCATTCATCAGATCGCTTCAGCCCTCGGGCGCACAAGTGGGCGGGAAAACCTGACCTGGGATATTCAAGTTGCACCGGAGCATAAAGTTAGACTAGATCAAAGTGACTTGACGGAGTTGGTTGGGTCTTTGCTCGACAATGCGCGTAAGTGGGCCAAATCGCGCATCTTGATCGCAACAGTTTCCGATCATGCATCATTACGTATCTTGATCGAGGATGACGGACCGGGAATAGAACCACACCAAAGGCGATTGGCTCTGTCACGTGGTCAGAAGCTTGATGCCGCTCTAAGTGGCACTGGTTTGGGGCTGAGTATCGCCCAAGAAATTGTTCTAGCTTATGGGGGCAGTCTCGACTTGTCTGACGGATTGTTGGGTGGATTACGAGTTGCCCTCGAATTGCCTCAAACAAATTTAGGTTAGAAGCCGACTGGGATGAATGCAGCTTGAATTGTATCTGTTAATTGGAAGGCAGAACTAGGGAGGCACTATCGGCGCATGACTCAAGAGCTTGATTGGTGGATGAACCTGCCCACAACCTGCTTCGGTTCCAGCCATATGGAAGAACGTCTTGCAGGCTTGATCATTGCTGGGCGAAAGCGTGCGACTGTTTGGAATGGTCTTGATGATAATCCTACAGCTCCCGGCATGCACTGGGTTGTGACAGCTAAAGGCCGACCAGTAGCCATCATTGAGACCCTATCAGTCGGCCAATGTCGCTTCGATGAGATTGATGCTGATTTTGCATATGAAGAGGGGGAGGGCGACCGTAGCCTAGTCTATTGGCAAGCCGTTCATCAGGCCTTCTTCGAGAAAGAAGGCAGCTTTGCCCCCGACATGATCTTATGGTTGGAGAAGTTTCGATTGTTGGAGGTTTTGGATTTAGACCTTGCCGCCAAGAGCCCCGAAATGGTTGCCCTTGATGAAGCTGAGGCAGCAGAGCTACTGGCAAAACTGTCGGCGGCTTAGCCTAGTAGAGGCTTTCATCTAAATGGAGGCGAACCTCTGCCATGGTTTCAAACACCACATGCGCACCGGCGGTAGCCAAGTCCGATGCCGGCGTCTCCCGCGCAAAGCCGATGACGTGCATGCCCGCGCCGACGGCCGCCTTCACGCCGTTTGGACTGTCCTCAATCGCTAGACACCTACGAGGTACAAAGCCTGCCTTGCGCGCGGCAAGTAGATAAACATCGGGTGCAGGTTTAGCTGAAGTGACTTCGGTAGCCGAGCTTATTTGATCATCAAAAAAGTGGAGTAACCCTACTTGGGCGAGATTGGTCAAAATCTTCTCCCGCTCGCCACTTGAGGCAACCGCCATCGGAATGCCGCGCGCCGCAAGGGCTCTAACGACCTCTTCAACGCCCGGAACAGCCTGAAGCTCAGAGGCAAATCGCGCCTTCAGACGGGCATGGTTTTGAGAAATTTCATCCGAAGTGATTGTGCGCCCAATTCTGTGTTCGATCAATCTATAGGCGGCTGTATCGGATAGCCCCAAGAAGCGGGCACGCGCTTCAATCGCATCCATTGGCCATCCAAGGCTTGTTATCCATTCCGCCCAGACTTCATTGGCAATCGATTCTGAATCCACCAGCACACCGTCACAATCAAAAATGACAAGCTTAGGCATGATTTTGGGGGCGCTTGATTGGTCAAGCATGGGCTCACCTCATCGTGTCACTGAAATCGCGGGGTCTTTGCCCTATTCGCTACATGAAAGAAAGATAGCTAGAAGCTGCGGATCAAATCCAAACCGAGATAGCGTATGTTTTGCGAGGTTGGCGCATTAGGCGCGGACGTTAAGAACCTGCCCTTTACTAGGAGCAAAGCATTGACTTCTAGCCGAAGTTTCCTGGGTTGCAGCCACATGCGTAGCCGAGAATCTAATTGTTGTCCCGCGTAATCGCCCGATCGACCGGATCGATCTATAACACCGGTCGAAGCAAAACTGTCAGTTTTTTCCGCAAGCCAAAGCCCTCGCCAAGCGATGAAGGCATCCACATTTCGCGAAGGCTCCAGTTCAAGCCTCACTCCTGGTGACGATAGATTGGAGCGCCCAATTGCTGCCAGAATACCTGCCGGAGAAATCTCAGCGCGCCGCATTCCATAGAGTGTATCAAAGCGCGTGTCGGTCGCACCTGCCTGATCTCCGCTCGCCCAATCATATTCAACGGATAGACGTGGCTTCCAAGCGCTCTTCCATTGATAACCCCACTCCGCGCGAACATAAGTGGCTTTTACCTGGCGCGAAGGCGCGTTCGGCAAAAGCGACGCGCGATTTTGTCCATTTTGAGAATAGATTTCAAAATCTTGGTCAAACTGACCCGGCTTGGGTTCTTTAAACAGGCGAATGCCGAAGGTCGTCAGATCGCGATCGCGCGTCGGGCGGCTCGGCCGATCATCTTCCTCAAATCGCATCAAAGTCCACTGGCTTGCCAAGCCTTGTTGTCCATTGGGCACAGTCAGGATCGTGCCATACAGACGCTGCGCAGAGGTCTCTAAGTCGGCTTCACCGCGATTATCCAGAACATCGGCCTTCGACTCCGGCAACCGGACTTGGGGGACAACCGCAAGTGCGATAAGGTCGACACCAGAGCCCCAATGCAAATCTAGCCGCGCTCCGGTATAGCCATTGGTCGTGTTGCGATAATCATCAGCGGCAATCAGTCTGCGTGAACCAAGATTGAGCGTCATACGGCCCAGTTGTAAATTGGCAAAACTCGATTTGCCAAAGGGCTCTGACCACCGCCTCTTCACATTGGCTTGGACCAATTCAAGCGTATTCACATCGTTGGCACTCAAAGGTGACCCACTATCCCCACCCCAAGCGCGGCTGTCATAAAGCTCGGCCTGCCCGAACCACCCAGCTGCAAGCGGACCGTTTGCTTCTAAGCGGAGGCGGCTAGACCAAATGGCGTCATTTGAATTGACCCCAACTCGCGCGTGGCCATCGACAGTTTCAAAGCGTGCGCGCAGGGACCCAGATAGCATCCATGTCTGTTCTCGTGCTTGTGCGAGATTGGCAACTGCCGATGTCACAAGGGCTAGGAGCATAAGCCCCCGCATAGTCTAGAACTCTGCCTTAAATGTCGCACCCCAGATACGTGGGTCGCCCGGGATGCCGGTTACAAGACCTGTATTGCCGCCCGGGACATTTAGAAGCTCGAAATATTCTTCATCAAACAGATTGCGGGCCCAAACAAACAGGTCAAGGCCCTGCGGCGTCCTAAAGCCAATCCGCAAATTGGTTAGAGCATAGCCATCGATCCACGTATAGGCTGAAGGCGAGGGATTCGAGGAAAATTTCGACCGAAAATTACCATCTATGCCAACATAGACATCTCCATCCTTTTTAAAGAGGTTGGCTGGCACGGCATATTCTCCCCCATATGAAGCCGCCCATTTGGAGACACCGGGCAAAGCTTGGCCTGAGATGTCGCAGTTATTGGGGCTTATGGAACCGGGTACACCGGGAGCTCCGGGGGTTTGGCCAGCGCCGAGGGCAGCGCCGCCGGAAAGTTCTGGTGGGCATGGCGCATCTCTGAATTTTCGATAGGTTGCATCGGTATAAGCCACGTTGGTGTAGAGCGAGAGACGATCTGTCGGTTGAACGGCAAAGTCGATCTCTGCCCCTTGTGTTCGCACTTCTTCGGCGTTTGCCAAATAGCCGCGCAAGACACCAAATTGGCCATTGGTGACTACTGCCTGATAATCCTCAATATCGGTTCGGAAAAGTGAGACATTGAAGGTGACTTTGTTCTCCCACAGTTTCGACTTTAGCCCGGCCTCATAATGATTGACTGACTCAGGGCGGATTGTTTGCGCGCCCAACAAAGGTTGCCCAGCCGTGTCAGATGGAACACCATTTTGGTTGATCCCGCCTGACTTGAAAGTCTTGGCATAGGACGCATAGGCCAAGATGTCTGGTTGCAGCCTGTAGCTTGCCGTTAGATCATAGGAAAAGTTCCAATCATCAAACTTAGGTTTGTAGAATTGTGGAGCAAAGATGGCCAGTTGTGCCGCACGACGCGCACCGGTTTGACCAAGCAAAACTGGCTGGCCGGTCCCATCAAATACCGTGCGGTCAAACAGACCTTCCTTTTCATCATAATTGACCCGAATTCCGGGTTGGATTGTCAGCTTGTCTGATAGCTTCCAGCTTGCCTGCCCAAACAAAGCGACACTTGTGTTGGTGAGGCCTTGAACATTGATCGCGGTCAGACCATCCAGTACAGTTGGATCGAGCGATAAAGCATTAGAGGGCGCGATATTCCAACGGCTTGAGGCGGGGCCGTGCCGCTCAAGCCCTTGTGTGTCGATCTTTTGATAGTAGGCGAAGACGCCTACGACGAAGTCCAGTTTCTCACCACTTTGATTGTAGCGCAGCTCTTGGGTGTATTGATCCTGTTGCGATGGGTTTTGAGAGTTCGTGACAATGGGAAGTCCCGTAAAGTCGCGATCATTTTCAGGCTTCCAATCCCAGAAGCGCCAGGCGGTGACTGCAGTCAGCTTGCCGGGTCCGCGGTCCCACACCAAACGAATAGAAGCGCCGCCAGTGATATTGCCCGCATTCAAGCTAGCATCAATATCGGTTAAGCGGTCGAATGGATTTCTGCTGACGACCGTATAATTCTGTGCAGCGGCCAGAGCGGCATATTGGCGATTCAGTGGGCGTTGTGTCAGGCCGGTTCGGACAAATACGGTGCCACAGCACTCTGGTTCTTGGGTGTTATAGTCGGCCGCAAAGGTAACATCGAGCTTTTCATGAGGCCGGAACAGCAATTGCGCCCGGACACCCAGATTGTCCTGCTCATTGATATAATTGGTCGTCTTCACATTATAGATGGTGCCACGGCGGCTGGTTGACGAGAGAGCCAAACGCCCCGCCAGTTTGTCGGTGATGGGTCCGGATAGCGCAGCCTTTGCTTGCTTAAAGCCGAGGCTACCAATGGTGACTTCCGATCGACCTTCAAACTCAAAGGTTGGCGCACGGGTGGTGATATTGATCGCACCTGCAGTGGTATTCTTGCCATAGAGCGTGCCCTGCGGGCCACGTAGCACCTCAATCTGGCGCACGTCTAGAAAGTCAAAGGTCGACGATGCCGCACGCGAGTAATAAACGTCGTCAATATAAATGCCGACCCCTTGCTCAATTCCGTCATTGGTCAAACCAAAGGGCGCACCTAAGCCTCGAATATTGGCAGCACTGTTGCGCGGATTGGAAGAATAAAAGGTGAGTGTCGGTGCCAATTGAGTTAGCCGGCCCACATTGAAGCTGCCCGTTTGATCCAATTGACGTCCGCCGACGACAGAGACTGCGATCGGAATGTCCTGAGCGGCTTCATTGCGGCGTCTGGCCGTCACGATGACCGTTTCAGTTTCAGGCGCGAGTTCATCATTTGCCCCCGCTACAGCAAGCCCATCTTCTAAAGTGGAGCCATTCGGGGCCGTCTCAGCTGTAAAAGTTTAAACATGATCGGACGTTTGATATGAATTG
>NZ_NCSQ01000142.1 GCF_002105465.1 Aquidulcibacter paucihalophilus | reverse complement strand
AACCAATACAAATCTCAATTCCACAACTGACTTGATGACAGGGCAGCAAAAAGGTCTCCAGACTTTGGGTGTTAGGAAGTTGACTATACCCCTACCCAAATCCCGATATTCCCCCTATGTTCTCCTGATGGCGCGTCCCCCTTCCTCCCGACCTCGTAAGCCCAATGCTCATCCCACAACGGATAAGATGCAGGCGTGGGAGAACATCAAGAAGTTGCGGGCCGAGGCCGATGCGTTGGATGAGCCCAAGCCCAATGCGCAGGTGGTAACGGGGGTTGAGTTTGCTGGCGACCCATTTGTCTATGATTTTGACTATAATGTCCTTGATGCGCGCGGCAGTGCAGCACCACCGGCTTGGCAGCCCCATCGCCCCACGCTTCCAGAGAAATTTGAAGGTGGGAAGCGCTTTGAATTGATGAGCGATTATCAGCCCGCCGGCGATCAGCCTGCCGCCATCGAGGCCTTGTGCCAAGCGGCACAGGAGGGCGAAAAGGATCAGGTGCTGCTGGGCGTCACCGGTTCTGGCAAGACCTTTACCATGGCCCAGGTCATCCATCGGTTGCAGCGTCCGGCTCTGATCCTTGCCCACAATAAGACCTTGGCCGCCCAGCTCTATGGCGAGTTCAAAAGCTTCTTTCCCAATAATGCGGTCGAGTATTTCGTCTCGTATTATGATTATTATCAGCCCGAAGCCTATGTGCCGCGGACCGACACCTACATTGAAAAAGAGAGTAATATCAACGAACAGATCGACCGGATGCGCCATGCGGCGACGCGGGCGATATTGGAGCGCGATGATGTGATCATCATCTCCTCGGTTTCGTGCATTTATGGCATTGGCTCGGTCGAGAGCTATTCCTCCATGACCTTTGTGCTGAAGCCGGGCGATCGGGCTGATCCGCAAACGGTGACACGCGATCTGGTCGCTCTGCAATATAAGCGCAATGATCTCTATTTTGCGCGCGGTAATTTCCGTTTGCGCGGCGATGCACTCGATATCTTCCCGGCGCACTATGAGGATCGAGCGTGGCGTGTTTTGTTTTTCGGCGATGAAGTTGAAGCCATCCACGAATTTGACCCGCTGACGGGCAAAAAGACGGCCGACCTTGAGGCCATTAAAGTCTATGCCAATAGCCACCACACTACCCCGCGCCCAACCTTGAGCCAAGCGATTGAGAAGATTAAGGCCGAGGCCAAGGCGCGCGTGGAATGGTTTGAAAAAAATGGCTTGTTGATTGAAGCTCAACGTCTCAAGCAACGGACAGACTTTGACCTTGAGATGCTGATGGCGACTGGGTCTTGTGCCGGGATTGAAAACTACTCCCGCTATCTGTCGGGCCGCAATCCGGGTGAGCCCCCGCCAACCATGTTCGAATATATACCCGACAATGCTTTGGTGTTTGTCGATGAAAGCCATGTGACCATTCCTCAGATCGGCGGGATGTTTCGGGGCGATTATAGCCGCAAGAAAACCCTGTCGGATTATGGCTTCCGCTTACCCTCCTGCATGGACAATCGGCCGCTGCGGTTTGAGGAATGGGACGCGATGCGCCCTCAGACCATTTCGGTGTCGGCCACACCCGGCCCATGGGAGATGAACCAGACGGGCGGGGTGTTTGTCGAGCAAGTCATTCGCCCAACGGGCCTGATCGATCCCCCGGTTGAGATTCGGCCGGTGACAGGTCAAGGCTTTACTCAGGTCGATGATTGTATCGCAGAATCGCGTGCGACCATTGCACAAGGCGGGCGCGTTTTGGTGACGACTTTGACCAAGAAAATGGCCGAAGACCTCACCGAATATATGCATGAGCAGGGCTTGAAGGTCCGCTATATGCACAGCGATATTGATACGGTCGAGCGCATTGAGATCATTCGCGATCTTCGCCTGGGCAATTTTGATATTCTGATCGGGATCAATCTATTGCGCGAAGGTCTTGATATTCCAGAATGCCAATTGGTCTGCATTCTCGACGCCGATAAGGAGGGCTTTTTGCGCTCGGAAACCAGCCTCGTGCAGACGATTGGCCGCGCCGCGCGCAATGTCGATGGTCGAGTGATCCTTTATGCGGACTCCATTACGGGCTCTATGCAGCGCGCCATCGATGAGACCGATCGCCGTCGCGCCAAGCAAATGGCATGGAACGAGGCCAATGGCATTACGCCCCAATCGATTCGTTCGAATATTCACGACATCCTCAACAGCCCCTATGGCAAGGAAGGTGTTACGATTGGGCTATGTGCTGACGCCGATGCTACCGCCAATGTGAAGGGCAAAAGCAAGGGAAGGGGTAAATCTGAAGCACTGCCTGAGGCAGGCGCTGCGGGCCATAACTTCAAAGCAGCCTTGGCCGACCTTGAAAAGCGGATGCGGGCCGCTGCTGCCGACCTTGAGTTTGAAGAAGCCGCCCGCCTGCGCGATGAGATCAAGCGGCTGGAGCGCTTGGAGCTTGGCATGTAGGGTGCGCGGCTAAAGGAATAGGCGCTCTAGACACTAGCATCCCCGCGAGAGCCTAGCGCAAAGCGGGCGCTTCGTGGGACTGTGCAGCACAAGATCTGGGACTTGGCTTCACCGTCCGGGATGAAAGTGCTCAGGTTACTTCCATCCAAAAGGCATTGGTGCGGCCGCTGCCTAAAATAAAACCCTCCAATCTGCACAGCCATAGCATATGAGCTTGCCACAGAACGGGGGATAGATTTAGTCACACAAACCAAAAAGCGCGCTCTGGAGGTCCAAAGCGCGCCTAACAGGCTAAGCTCACACGTGTGAGAAGCTTACTTAATTTTGCCTTCGACAAACTCGACATGCTTGCGTACGACAGGGTCATACTTGTTCATGCGCAGTTTTTCGGTCTTGGTGCGGGCGTTCTTCTTGGTCACATAGAAGAAGCCGGTGCCAGCAGACGAGTTCAGGCGGATTTTGATAGAGGCCGGTTTGGCCATGATAAATCTCCCGCGGTTGCGGTATGGGTGAAACTGAGGGGGCGCTTAGACCCTAAACCGAGCCAAAGGTCAAGACTTTCTCTGCGCTTGATGCTGTACAGCAATCGCCAGAATAGGCGTCAGCGCCATCACCGCCAGCCCGGCCAGAAAGCCTGACGGGCCAAGGGTTTGTAATAGCGTGCCCCCGGCCAAAGGCGCAATCAATTGGCCCACCCCATAGCTTCCGCCATAGGCGGCGTTGGCACCGGCCAATTCGGTTTTGCCAAAGCGTTCGGCAAGGCCCATGAGACCCAAGGTGTAAAAGCCTGTGACGCAGCCAGACCATACAAAGCAAATGGCATAGGCCTCTATCGGAGACCGCACCGCCATTAAGAGGAAAGGGCCAATAAAGCCGATGATGGCAACCCCTAAAAGCGTACGTGTGCGTCCATAACGGTCTGCCAGCACCCCAATAGGGCCTTGCAGCAAGATATTGCCGAGGCCGCTGGCAGCAATCAAATAACCCGCGGCGGCATCTTCAAAGCCGACTTCGCGCACCCAGAGAGGAAAGAGGTTGAAGGCGCTGGTTTCAATGGCACCCATGGCAAAGGCCGGCACGAACAGGGCAGGGGCGATCATCAGGCGGGCAAGTAGGGCGGAAGGTTTCGCCTCGGCCCCCTCGGGCCGAGTGGCAGCCGGTGTCTTGAGCAGGAAAAGGGGCAGAGTGGCTAACGCCATGATCGCAGCCCCTGCATAGGGCGTTGCGGGGCCCTGGTGGCCCAATTGCGCAATTACAAAGCCCCCAATGCCGAAACCACCAGCGAATGTGGCAGCATAAAGCCCCAACAATCGGCCGCGCAAATGGGCCGGGGCAAGTTCCAAAAACCAAGCCTCTGAGGCGACGAAAATAATGGTGAGGGAGGTTGAAAAGCCAAATCGGATCGCGGTCCACACCCAAATATGATCGGTCATCGGATAGAGAAGGAACATCAGGCTTGAGGCCAAAAGCCCACCACCCAGGATGGCTTTCACGGGGAAGCGGCCCATCAACCAGGGCACCACGGGCGTACAGAGTAGGCCAGCCAGTCCTGCAAATGTCATCAGGAAGCCGACCTCGGTAGCCGACATGCCGGTATCGTCCAGCGTGAGGGCGAACAAGGGGGCATTGATTGCAAAGCCGACAGCGGCAATCAAACCGCAGCTGAGCGCCGTGCCAATCCCGGCCCAGGTCGCAGGGGACATGCGCACCTCGCTCATAACCGGTCCATCTGCGGGCCGGTACGACCCCATCGTAAAAAGGCTGGAGCATGGGGCTTGTCTGGGGCCTGAAGACGGGCTTGGACTTCGCCTAGAATGAAGCGGGTCACATTGGGCAGATCCAAGCCAAAGGCCTCTTCCAAGCTGAACCAACGCAAGTCTTGCATTTCAGCGCCATCGCGGGCTGGCCGCAGGTCATAGAGGGCCTCTTGGGCATTGGCGATGAAGAAGCGCGCATCAAACCGCTTATGGCGTTGAGGAGGGGTAATGGCACGGGCAAAGAAGTGCAGTGCGCTGAGGTGGGGCGCGATGCCGGCGGCGGCATAGCTGGTCCAGCCTAAATCAGTCGTGCGCAGCTGCATGGTGCCGGGCTTGCCAATCAACAGGCCTGTTTCTTCCCAGGTCTCGCGGATGGCCGCCAAGGCAAAGGCGCGCGGATGACGGGTCTTATTGGCCTTGGACAAATCTTCCGTGGATTGAGGGGGAAGCTCGTCATGGGTCGGGATGAAGCGATCCGAACGGTCGACCTTGCCGCCTGGAAAGACATATTTGTCGGGCATGAAGCTATGACCACTTGCCCGCCGGCCCATCAGGATTTTGGGGCCTGATTGGGTGTGCTGGATCAAGATCAAAGTTGCCGCATCCTTCGGACGCGGTGCGCGCACGGGTGCGTTTGGACGACCAGCCTGATAGGGCATGTCCCGTTCTGCGGATGGATCGAGGGCAAGGAGGTCAACGGAGTGAGTCATGGCAGATGGGTTTAGGTTGATTGGCGCAAATGGGAAGTCCCCATCCACTTTGAGTTTGCTGCGCGGCCGCTTTGACCCATAAAAAAGCCCCCAACCCGAAGGTTGAGGGCTTCCATATCACTCTAGGTCAGCCAGAGCTTACCAGATGTATTTGGCCGACACACCATAAGTGCGTGGCTGGCTTGGATAGCCAGACACCGTGCCCGATTGAGCCACACCGGCGAAGATGGTGGTCAAATAACGGTCGTCGGTGAGGTTACGTCCCCAGACGGTTAGTTCCCAGCCATTGTTCATTGTGTACAAGATACCACCGTTCAAGGTGTTGATCTCGCGGGTGTAAGGCGTAGCTGCAGCGCGATTGCCTTCCAGACCGTCAGCAATCTGGGTTTCGCCTTCGTGGAAGAAGTCAGCCCGGAAGGTCAAACGTTCGCCATTTGCCAGCGGCTGCACATAAGTGGCCGAGGCAGAATAGGTCAGTTCGGCAATGCCTGCTGGTTGAACACCAGACAAGTCGCCGAAGGCGCTTTGCTTGAAGTCGTCATACAACGGATCGAGATAGGTCATGGCAAACGACAAGGTCAAAGGCCGGATTGGGCGATAGGTTGCATCGAATTCTACACCCTTGGACGATTGGGTCCCTGCGTTGGCCAACTGGAAGCCCGTGCCGGTGAAGACGTTGGACTGGAAGCCTGCAATCTCTTGGTCGAACAAGGTCAGGTTGAATGCGCCCTTGGGGAAGCGCGCCTTCACGCCGATTTCTGAAACCGTTGGTTCTTCAGGGCCAGCAAAGCGGGTGCCGGTGCTGAGGTTGGTCACAGCCAGACCCGCATTACGGATTCTGGATGGGGCTGGGTTCAGGATTGGGTTGCCTGGGATGAAGTCCGCAGCGAATGGACGGGAGTCACGCGACAGGTTGAAGGAGGTCGCCTTAAAGCCAGTTGCATAGCTGGCGTAAGCATTCCAATTGTCGTTGATTTCCCAAGCCAGACGGAACGAATAGGTCGTCTTGGAATCGTTGGTCTTGCCGCTTTCCACCGCGTTTGGAATGTTCAAGAACGGGGGCTGGAACTGCAAGGCGCGCAGACCCAAGAATGGGTTACAGGTTGGCAGACCTGGAGGCTGAACGGCTGGGCAAGGGGTGCCAGCAACGCTACGTGCCACGGCTGCCGCATTGGTTGCGCCAATGACCGGGGTCAACGCATTGGTCAAGAAACCTGCACCGAAGGCATTGAGGTCGAGACCCGAGAAGGTGTCGGTGCTTACAATATTGATGCGGGCTTTCTTGATATCGTCGGTGTAGTTGAAGCCGGCGGTCAAGGTCAGAGCTGGGGTGATCTTGTAATCGATCGTCCCGAAGAGTGATGCAGCATCATTCTTCATGCCCATGTCTTCGGTGGTGCCAGTGCCTTGGCGCTGGAAGGTGGTGCCCACAGGCAGACCCAAAGCATTTTCAATCAAGGCCAATGGCGAAGATGCGCCACCCGTCAGACCATTCGCATAGGCGCGGAAGTCTTTCTGATAGACAACGCCTTGTTGCTGGTCGATCTCTTCCTTAAACAAATAGCCGCCCAACAAGAAGTTCAGCGGGCCGTCATAGCTCGATGCCAAGCGGAATTCTTGGGTCAGTGTGTCGATCGAGAAGCGGTTGTAGGCGCTGGCCAATGCGGCACTGGTAAAGTCGATATCGCCGTCGGAGAAGTTCTTCGAGTTGCGATAAGCCGAAATCGAGGTGAACTGCCACTTGCCGAAGTCATAATCGATCTGCAGCGAAACACCTTGGTTGGAGATTTCGTTGATCGGCGCAATTTCGGACTGGACTTGGTCAGAGAAGGGGCTGTTGGAGACGATTTTGCCGCCAATGCCGCGGATGATGGCACCAGTTGGGCCGTCCTTCACGTTGACAACGGCGCAGCACAATTCTTCCAGATGGTCATAGTCGACAATAGCGCGGACCTTCAATTGGTCACTTGGCTTGATGACCAAATCGCCGCGGATGTAATAACGGTCGCGGTCATTGATCTTCTTGCCGATGGCCAAATTGTCGACATAACCGTCGCGCTTGTTGAGGCCAAAGGCGATGGAGCCTGCAGCATTTTCACCCAAGGGGCCCGTGACGTCTGCTTTGGCGACAATTGCGTTGAAATTGCCATAGCTGACTTCAGCCGAACCCCCATATTCAAACTTAGGTTCGCGGGTGACGACCGAGATCACGCCAGCCGAAGCATTCTTGCCGAACAGGGTCGATTGTGGGCCACGCAATACTTCGACGCGCTGCAGGTTTGGCAGGTCATTGATCCCTGCAGCTGCGCGCGAGCGATACACACCGTCGATGAAGATTGCGACCGAAGGTTCGATACCGGCATTGTTGGCACCATTGCCGAAGCCGCGAATGATGAAGGTTGCGTTCGACGAACTTTGGTTGGTGCTGACGCGTAGCGAAGGAACGAGCGTTTGCAAGTCGTTCAAGTCACGCACTTGCGCCTTGCTGATTGTATCAGCGGAGGTAACCGACACAGCAACCGGGATGGATTGCAGCGTAGTCTCGCGCTTGGTTGCCGTCACGATGACGACTTCTGGTGCTTGATCGGGTTCTGCTGCCGCGGGCGTGGTCTGGGCCTGCGCAACGCTTGCGAAGCCAATGCTGGCCAAGCAGATGGACGAAAGCAGCGCAACTCGGCTGATCTTTGAAGTGGTGTTTGAACGCATGTGTGTTTCCCCAAAAGAATTTTTTTGGTCCAAACCCAAGTAAAACCGGGGATTGGCCTTTGGTGTCCGAAGATTCTTACATCTTGGTCTGGCTTATCGTTAGACTGCTCGCTTTCAACCTGCAACACATGCGAAGCGTTTTTCCGGCTCTCGACTGCAAGCCTTCCAGAGTGTTGCCAGAAAGGCGCAAAAATCGAGGTGTTTTTGCCCTAAAGGCCAATGATTTAGGCTGTTTTGGTGAAGTGTCTTAACAAATGGTAACTAGGCAAGCTTAATTTCGCGAAGCCTTTGTTCCAGAAAATCCTGTGCATTGATGGGTTCATATTTGATGGGGCCATTCATCGGCAGGGTTTCGATCAAGACATCGGGGGAAAAGTGCAGGAAAAATGGCGAAGAATAGCGGGCGAAACGGGCGCGCTCGGGCTCTGGATTAATCACCCGATGCACCGTGGAGGGCAATCGGTCATTGGTGAGGCGTGCCAGCATGTCGCCAATATTGATTACCACGCAGCCCTCAGGGGCCGTAACCGCCTGCCACTGGCCTGATTTATCGAGCAATTGTAGGCCAGGTTCTTCAGCGCCCAAAAGAAGCGTGATCACATTGATGTCGCCATGGGCACCTGCCCGGATCGCGCCGGGCGTCACATCAGGGCCAAGGGCGGGATAATGCAAGGTACGCAGGATCGAATTACCTTCGTCAACCTTGTCGTCAAAATAACCCTTTGGCAGTTCAAGATAGGTGGCAATGGCCCGCAAAATGCGTTTGCCCAAAAGGTCAAAGTCCTCAAACATCGCCTTTTGGCTGCTATCAAAGCCTTCAATCTCTGGCATGGGGACATTGGGTGGCATCACGCTGGAAAAGCGATGTCCGTCTGGCAAGTCTCGGCCTTGGTGCCAAAACTCCTTCAGGTCGGCGATGGTGTGATCCTTGGCGGTTTCTACCCCAAAGGCGGTATAGCCGCGCTGGCCCGCGCCGACAGGCGACCTATAAGACTTCTTCACATCCACTGGTAAGGCAAAGAATGCTTTGGCTTTTTCCAAGGTGGTGTCGATGATTTTCTGATCGACCCCGTGGTCGGCCACGATGGCAAAGCCGAACGCCTCAAACCATCCGCCCAATTCTTTCGAAAACCCCGCAAAGTCGGTGTCATAGGTTTTCATCGATACGGGTTTGATGACTGAATCTGGCATGAGGGTCTGCTCCAACACGGCCTTGGCTTCTACGGGAGGGGCAAGGAAAGCTCAAGGCGTCAATGCGTCTCAGGCTGAATGGGATGGCAAAATGTATAACATGTTCGACATGTCTGGATCAGGCGCTTAGGCAGGGAGGTGTAAAACATTTTGTACATTTTGCTACTATGAAAGGTCAGGGTCATGACGCTTACAGAAAAGAAAGCAGGCATATCCCTTCTTATCACCCTTGCTATCTTCGCTTATCTTACCAGCAATATGATAGATGGATGGTCTATCCCCGACCAAGAAGCACGTCACATCTGGCGCACTTGGTTGTTTGTTTTAGCGCTTGGAACCATTGGCGAAACTGCATTGCACATGTGGGCAAATAGCCAGCGCGAGCGGGGCGCCTTAGAGGATGAGCGGGACAAGCAGATCGTCGCGCGGGCAGATCACCTGGGACTTTATGTCGGATTTATCGCAATCAATGTTCTGATCTGGCAAGTCCTCTTGCAATCGACCTATCCAACCCCTGCCCAATGGACTTTGAACGTCCAGCATTTGCCAACTTTGTTTTTTGTATTGATGGCCATTTTGTTTCTCTGTCACGGGGTTAAGCAAGTGATGGTACTTGTGTTGAGCCGAACTTCCTAATGGCTGTTACTAAGGGTCGTGTGCTCAATCAGATCCGCCAGCTCCGAATACAAGCTGGCCTCACCCAACAGGAATTGGCCAATCTTGTGGGGGCAACCCGTCAGACCATTCTGGCGATTGAAGCCGAGAAATATGCGCCGTCATTGGAATTGGCTTTTCGCATGGCTCGGGCACTGTCGGTGCCGTTTGAAACCTTGTTCCAATTTGAGGAAGAAGAGCCAGGACCGCGAGATTGATCTGATTGGTGAGTATTTCGATCAAGCTCTGTTGGATATTCTCCGCTTGCGCTTATGATGCAGGCACCCGACTTGAGGCTAACCGGCGCAAGTCCCGGGTCATCACATAGGAAGATGCTCATGTCGCAGCCCACACAAAACCCCATCGAACTTTATTATTGGCCAACCCCAAACGGGTGGAAAATCTCCATCGCTTTGGAAGAAATGGGGCTGCCGTATGAGATGAAGCCCGTCAATATTGGCAAGGGTGAACAATTTGAGCCAGCTTTCCTTGCCATCAGCCCAAATAACCGCATGCCCGCCATCATCGATCCGAACGGGCCAGATGGCCAGCCAATTTCGGTTTTTGAGAGCGGGGCCATCCTGCAATATCTTGGTCGTAAGACGGGCAAATTCTACCCCAGTGACGAACGGGGGCGGGTAAAGGTCGATGAATGGGTCATGTGGCAAATGGCGGGCCTTGGCCCCATGTCCGGTCAAGCCAGCCACTTCCGTCTCTATGCACCTAATCTGGTTGATGATCCAAAACTGATTGAATATGGCCAGACCCGTTATACCAATGAAGTCAATCGCTTGTATGGCGTGATGGAGCGCCAATTGAAAGAGACGCCTTTCCTTGCTGGTGATTATTCCATTGCCGATATGGCCTCTTATCCTTGGGTGCGTGGCGCGAAACTTTTTGGCCAGAATCTGGATGATTTTCCCCATGTTAAAGCGTGGTTTGAGAAGATTGACGCCCGCCCTGCCGTCATCGCGGGCAATGCGGTTGGCGAGGCCCTTCGTAAGCCCGCTGGTGAGCAATCCAAGGAAGACATGAAGGCCGCCGCTAAATCCTTATTTGGCCAAACTGCCGCTGTCACCAAGACCTGACGGACAGAATTGGGCGGGCAGGGGCTAGGTCGCTTCAGCCCTTCCAATTCACCGCTTGCTCCAGCAAATATTGCCGGAAAGCCGCAATCCGCTTGGAGCGGCGCAAATCTGCGGGATAGATAAAGAAGACGTCGATATTGGGTCCATCGGTTTCTGGGAAGATACGCATGAGCCCGGTATCGGCCTGGGCCAGATAATCAGGCAGACCACCAATGCCGAGGCCGGCAACCACCGCCTTTACGAGGGCTGAAACGTTATTAATCGTCAGCGCTGCTTCGCGTGGACGGTGCTCTTCCCGACCCAAGGTGAGGGCAAAGTCCAGCACTTTCATGGGGTCGCCCGCGCGTGCGCCATAGGCGATAACGCGGTGATTGGCCAAATCTTCGGGCGACTTCGGCATGCCATGCTTGGCGACATAATCGCGTGACGCATAAAGCGACGTGGTGATGGACAGGATTTTGCGCTGGATCAAATCGGCATGGGTGGCTTCCCATAGACGGATCGCACATTCGGCTTCCAAAGTCGTCAGATCGAGTTCGCGGTCGTCCAGCAGGAGGCGCAGCGACACGTCTGGATAGGCATCCATAAAGCCGCCCAATCGCGGCGCGAGCCAAGTTGCGCCAATGCCAATCGGGGCGGTGACGATGAGTTCACCCTGCGGCCGATCACGCGCATCTTTCAAGTTAGACTCAGCAACCGCCGCGATGGTGGCCATTTGGCCGGTTGATTGCTGCAGCACTTTGCCGGGCCCAGTCAGGATTAGGCCGCGGGCATGGCGGTGAAATAAAGGTACGCCCAGACCATCTTCCAGAGCAGCAATTTGCCGGCTGACGGCCGATTGCGAGAGGCCGACTTTTTCGGCAGCCGCGGTCAGGCTGCCCGTATCGGCAGCGGCGTGAAAGGTTTTGAGCTTGTCCCAATCCATGGCTTAACCTGACTTAGTTTGCGGGTCCCGTCCAGCCGTTTCCATGCGCCTGAGACCTATGATTTGTGTACCTTTTTTAGCGAGACTGGCCATTACTCACCAGCCTGCTTTGACAGGAGCGCCAGATAATGGCCCCGCCGATGTTCAAGGATAAGGATCAAGGGCAGTAAGCACAGGACAAAGCCAAGGCAGATAAGGGTATCACTGGCTGTTGATGCCCGCACCGCAACCACGCCACACAAGGCGCTCCCCAACCAGTAGAGCGAGGCAACATGGAGGTGCGACTGGCCGTTCCGAATAGCCAATTGATAGACATGATCGGCATGGGGCATGAGAAGATTGGCCTTCCGCCGCGCCCGCCACACAAGGGTTAGAAGAGAATCTGACAAGAGAGGCAGGAAACAGGTTGCAACCGAAAGCGGATGAACCCCCATCGTGCCCGCCCACGCCCCGAGTGTTCCAATGGTGAGGCCAACAAACAGAGCTCCGGAATCGCCGGCAAAAATGCGCCCCCCCGTTATGTTCCAATAAAGAAAGCCCGCACAAGCCAGCGCGCAGATCAGCCCATAGCCTGTTACCAAAAAGGCTGGATTATTCTGGGTGAAGCTGAAAAATCCGCACACGACACTTAAGAAGATGAGGCCCACCATGCTGGACCCGATGGATAGGCCATTGGCCCCATCCATAAAATTCACCACATTGACGATCACCAACAGCCACATGAGCGTTCCAAGCCCGCCCAGCACAGGGCCTAAATGCCAGCTCATGCCGTCCCACAAGGGAAGGACCTCAAGGCGGGGACCAAAAATCACAAATCCCAAGGCGAGCGTCAGCAGGATCAAGAGTTTGATTTTAGGGCCTAGGGCTGCCCGATCATCGAAAAACCCAAGCAGGCCGCCTGCCAGCGAGATGGCTAGACACAGGGCCATGTCAGGCGTGACATGTGGAAGCCAAAGGTAGAAGACGCCAAGCCCGGCTAAGGTCCCCGCCATAATGCCAATACCGCCCGAACTGGGGGTTGGAGCGCGATGGAGTTTGCGCTCAGCATCAGGCACATCCGGGATCGCCCACACCATCATCAAGCGTGTGGCAATCCACGCAACCAAAAGGGCTATGAAGCACGCAACAAGGAAGTTCATAGCCCCACTCTAACGGCAGCCAACGGGCAGGGGGAAGGCTTGCGTATCACCAAATGCAGAAGGCCCCCGATTGGCTTCCTGCTTAGCCATGCATTTTTGCAGCCCTGCTTAACCATCTCGACCCTTTTTATTCGCCAAACCCATCCCTACTTAGGAGTTGCAGCGAGCCTCCGCTGCCGACACATGATTTGGCCCGTCTTTGACGCCAATCGGTGTCTCCTCCCCCAAGAGGCCGCCTCAAAGGGCCACATTCTCACTGGATGCGGCCTCTTTTTTTGCTCTGACGCACGCTGAAATGCCGTGCGCTCATGAAATCGCCAGAACCTGTCATGCATCCCCGCCAGAACAACGTGCAGAGCAGGGCTTCCGCGATTTTTCGGCGCTGGTCTGGGGCTCGGCTAACGCCATTGTATCAAGATTTGTTCGTCTAGACCCATTTTGGTGGAAACGCTGTTGCGCCAGATGCGCCGGGTGATCGACACTGGCAACACCGCCG
>NZ_NCSQ01000141.1 GCF_002105465.1 Aquidulcibacter paucihalophilus | reverse complement strand
AAGCACAAGGCAAACCCCCGGTGGTTTCCCACGCGGGGCTAGACGTGTTGGGGGTGGGGTGAGGAGGGCGGTTCAGCCCAGCAAAAGGGCGTTTGGTTGCCCAAACGCCTTAATCCATGCGCGTATTCGAGAACAGCCTAGAAGGCCGCGTTCAGGCGGACTGAAACTGGGATGGTGATACGGGCTGATTTGTCGTTCGCAGCCCCAAGGCCCAGTGGCGTCAGGTTGGTGTCGACTTCCGACAAGTTAGAATGATAGCGCACGCCCACTTCTGCGCCGATTTCCGCGAACGGAGCGATCAGATAGGTGGCCCCTACATCACCGCCAATCACATAAGTGACTTTGTCATCATAAAGGTTCCAGGTGCCAATGGGGGCATTGGGGACAAGCGAGGTGGAGGCAGCAATGGTAGCAGACAGCGCATCGGTTTGGGTGACGCCCGCGCGCAAAGTGTAATAAGGGAACAAACGGTCGGTCATGACAGGGCTTTCCAGCCACTGACGATAGCCCAATTCAACACCCATTTGCTTGAAATCGCTAAAGGTTGCCGTCAATGGGGTGGTGCAACTTGTTGCCCCTGACACGACAATTTCAATACAGCCGATAGCGGCGCTTTTGCCATTAGCTTGGCTATAAGTGAGGGCACCAAACATTTCAGAGGTCTGTGTCAATGCATAGCGCACTTCAATGGTCGCCTTGATGGGCGCATCAGAACTGTCGGCGAAATCGGTGCCGCGCAGCCGCAAAATGCCCGACCCAGCGAGGCTGGCATTCAAGGTGGCAAGATTGACGCTGGTGCTGGAGGATTCGTCAATGATTTTTCCGCTGACTGGAAACTCATAGCCAACTGATCCACCAAAGGAAAACGGAGAATCTGCCAATGCTGGGCTACTAATCAGCGCCACGGCAGGAATGAGATAAGACAGACGCATAACAGATTACTCCACACACAAGACAACGCTGAAATTCTTGTGGCGTGTAATGTTTAACGTTTCCTAACTCGATTGATTATCAACCCGAATGACTCGCGATTTGCTTAGTAAAGCTTGGAATCAATGCTTAGGTGTTATCGAGTAATGGGCTTAAATCGGTCCAACCGGACGAACCCAAGGCTTCAATCGGGCGGAAATTGGTCTTATAGGCCATTTTGCGTGAACCCCGCACCCAATAGCCCAGATAGACATAGGGGTAATTGACGGCCTGGGCTTGGCGCAAATGATCTAAAATCATGAAGCTGCCCAAGCTTCGGACGGGCTCTTTGGGGTCAAAAAAGGCATAGACCATCGACAACCCGTCGGCCAAAGCGTCGACCAGCGCGCAGCCGATCAGCCGGCCTTCTTCATGATCGGCACGATATTCGATTATATGGGTGCGGACGGAGGTTTCTTCCACCATAGCCGAATAATCAAACACCGACATATCCGACATGCCCGCCCCGAAATGACGGTCCTTCAGATAGGATTGGAGTAGGGCATATTGCTCGTAGGTGGCATGGGCTGGAACAAGTTTTGAGACAACATCTTGGTTGCGGGCAAGAACCCGCCGCCACCGCTTGGAGAATACAAATTGCGCGGCGGGAACCCGTACCGACACACAGGCCGCGCACATGTCACACGCAGGGCGATAGGCAATATTTTGCGAACGGCGAAAGCCTGCATGGGTCAAGCTGTCATTAAGCTCAATCGCATCATGTCCATCGAGAGCGGCAAAGACTTTGCGTTCCCGCCGCCCGTCGAGATAAGGGCAAGGCTGGGCAGCAGTCAGGTAAAACCTGATGTTCTTAGAAGCGGAAATCCGCCCAGCAGGTGAAGTCGGGTCCGTGCTCATGTTGGAAGAGTGTAACAACTTTCTCAGTCTTTGGCCAAGACCCGATTAGATAAAATGACCCGAAGTATGTGGAAAATTCTACAAACCACCATCTGCTGGGAGGGGGGAGGAGGCGCGTTGCAGCACAATCGCGATGCGGCGGTTGGCGGCTTGATATGGATCATCTGGGAAGAGGGGATCAGAGCCTGCTTTGCCAGAGACTTGGGCAATGCGATCCTCACTCAAACCAGCAGCCGTCAAGACGCGGCGGGCCGCATTGGCGCGGGCGGATGACAAATCCCAATTCGAATTGCGCGGATCTGGATTGGGCGCGGCATCGGTATGGCCCGAGATGCTAACTCGGTTTGGCAGCGTCTCAATGATCCGCGCCGCCGCCTGCAGGATCAGACGCGCCCGGTCATTGGGTACGGTTGAGCCTGGCTCAAACATGGGCCGGCCTTCTTGGTCGACCAATTGAATGCGTAAGCCCTCTGGGGTTTGGTCGACAATGATATTGCGCGACATTTCGGCCAATTCCGGCATATCTTGCAGGGCTTGGCGTAAGCTCATTTCGGCTTGCTGGAACTCAGCCTGTTCGCGCTTGGCAATGGCATCTTCGGCCGCCTTATCGGCTGCGTCGGCTGCACCCTGCCCACTATTCTCGCCAGCTTGGCTTGGCGGCTGGCTGGCCGGTGCAACGGATTCAAAAATGGGTGTTACCCCTTTCTGCATCGCACCTACTTCCCCTAGAGCCGTACCGCCCAAAATGCCGCCCGACCCTGAGGTCGATGCCGACACACTGGCGGGGGCAAAATAATCAGCGATCCCGCGCTTTTGCTCGGGCGAGGAGGTGTTGATCAGCCACATCAGAAGGAAGAAGGCCATCATCGCCGTCACAAAGTCAGCATAGGCCACCTTCCAAGCACCGCCATGGTGCCCACCGGCTATCTTCTTGACTTTTTTAATTATAATTGGCCGGTTGGACGACATGATGTGCTTCTCACAGTGATAGTGTTGAGAAGTATGCACGATGTCGGTTAAGAGCAGGTTTGCAGGAAAGAACAAATGACATTTGACTTAAAAGACTATCGATCTGCCTTGGGCAGCTTTGCCACGGGCGTCACGATTGTGACCACCTTGGATTCAAACGGAAATGGCCATGGTTTGACGGTCAATAGTTTTGCGTCGGTGTCACTCGAGCCGCCACTGGTTCTGTGGTGTTTGGGCAATAAGTCCGACTCGTTTGATCTGTTCTCGAAATGCGACGCCTATGCGATCAATGTTTTGGCCGACAACCAAGGCGATCTGGCGATGCGCTTTGCCGGTAAAGGTGACCAGAAGCTAGCCGCTGGCGAGTATGGCGCGCTTCAGACCGGCAGCCCCATTCTCCCCGGTACGATCGCTGCCTTTGATGCGGAAGTGGTACAGCGGATTGAGGCTGGGGATCATCTCATCCTACTTGGTCAAACCAAAGCCTATCAGCGCCATGATGGACAAGGCTTGGCCTATTTCCGCGGCCAATTTGGCTCTACTACGGCCTTGGCGAAGTCATGACCCAGCCCAAACTCGCCTTTCTAGGACTGGGGGTCATGGGTGGGCCCATGGCTGGCTGGTTGGTCAAGAAGGGCTTTGAGGTAAAGGTCTGGAATCGAACCCAAGCGAAGGCTGAGGCTTGGGCGCACGCCAATCCGGGCGAAGTAGCGACAACCATTGCAGAAGCCGTGGCCGGCGCAGACTGTGTGATGGCCTGCGTCGGCGATGATCCAGATGCACGCGCTGTGGCACGTGAAGCCTTTGCCGCGATGCAAGCTGGCACCCTTTATGTCGATCACACCACCACCTCGGCCGCCCTGTCGCAGGAACTTGCAGCCGCAGCAGCTCAAGCGGGCTTAGAATGGGTGGACGCCCCGGTGTCTGGCGGACAGGCTGGTGCAGTCAATGGCCGCCTGACAGCCATGTGTGGGGCCAGTGAAGCGAGTTTTGCGCGCGTCAAACCGGTTTTGTCGGCCTATTGCGGCACGATTATTCGGATTGGCGAGGCCGGGGCCGGTCAATTGGCCAAGATGGTCAATCAGATTGCGATTGCGGGGGTCGTTCAAGGCTTGGCCGAGGCGGTCGCCTTTGCGAAAGCGCAAGAACTGGATACCGATGCGGTGCTTGCCGCAATCTCAAAAGGGGCGGCCGGGTCTTGGCAAATGGAAAACCGTTGGCCGACTATGGTTGAAGACCGCTATGATTTTGGATTTGCGGTCGACTGGATGCGCAAGGATTTGCGGATCGTTTTGGATGCGGCCCAAGCCAAGGGGCTTGATCTTGCCTTGACCCAGATGGTTGATGGCTATTATGCCGAGATCCAAGCTGCAGGGGGTGGGCGTCTTGATACCTCCAGCCTCGCCAAACGTTTCACGTCTCTCAGAAAGCCAGATTGATGTTTTCCTTTTTATTGCTTGCCGCGATCGCCGAAACACCTACCCCATTTAAGCCCTCGCCCCTCTGTGACGGCATTGCCAAAATTGAAGCGGCGACCTTGGACCGCCCACGCGCCTTTCGGTCTTTGGTTGCCACCGAAATGCGCCAGGTTCGGGTGCGGAATGGCGAAGGCATCTGGACCATGCAAGAGCGCCCGGTCACGGTTGTAAAACCCTTAGAGGGGCTTCAAGATTGCCGCTTTGTTTATAATTCGTCGATTTCACTGGCATGCTATGGCGCTTCGGTGGTGGATGAATCCGATGCGGCTGTCGTGGAGCAGGCCTTGACGAATTTTGCTGATGAAGTCGCAAAATGCCTGAAAAATGAAAAGCTCACGCGGCGCAATGATGATTTTGGCTCAGCGCCCTCCATTTCCTTTGCAGGTGGTGCGAAAGAGCCCTTCTACCAGATTTCCATAGTGCCTTTGCCCGACGTTTCCGACAAGCGCCGGCCTGAGCTTTTGGTTTTGGGCGCAGCAGAACTTCCACCCGCACCTGCAGCTAAACCAGCCCCTGCAGCACCAAAAAAAGCTGCACCCAAAGCCAAAAAACGTTGAAACCTAGCGCAGCCGTTTGGCGGCTTCCATAGCCCAATAGGTGATAATGCCGTCGGCACCCGCCCGCTTAAAGCAGGACAAGGCCTCAAGCCGCACCCGTTCACCATCCAACCAGCCATGGGCAATCGCGGCTTCCATCATCGCGTATTCACCCGATACTTGGAATGCATAAGTGGGCACACCAAAGCTTTCTTTGACGCGGCGCACGATATCCAAATAGGGCATGCCAGGCTTGACCATCACCATATCGGCCCCTTCGGCTATATCAAGGGCCACTTCGCGCAAGGCCTCGTCACTATTGCCCGGATCCATTTGATAGGTCTTTTTGTCGCCCTTTAGCGCCCCCTTAGACCCAATTGCATCGCGGTAAGGACCATAAAAGGCCGAGGCATATTTGGCCGCATAAGACATGATGGCGACATCTTGAAAGCCTGCTGCATCGAGGCCCGCGCGAATGGCACCAATGCGGCCATCGGTCATGTCCGACGGGGCGACCACATCGGCCCCAGATTGGGCTTCCAGCACCGCTTGGCGCACCAAAGCCTCAATAGTTGGATCGTTTAGCATCGTGCCAGCTTCATCTATCAGACCGTCATGGCCATGGTCTGTAAATGGGTCGAGCGCCACATCGGTCATGAGGCCCACTTGGGGGGCTGCGGCTTTCATCGCAGCAACGACCTCGGGCACAAGTCCTTTGGGATTAAACGCTTCACTGCCTGCGCCATTTTTCAGCGCCGGATCAATGAAAGGAAAGACCGCAATCATGGGAATACCAAGGCTCTCGGCCTCTTGCGCCACAGCGACAGCCTCTAAGCGGCTATAGCGAAAAGTGCCCGGCATAGAGGCTACAGGAATCCGGCTTTCAGTGCCATCGTGCACCACCATCGCCAAGATTAAGTCATTGACGCTTAACTGGGTTTCACGGGTTAGCCTGCGTCGCCAATCGGTCAAACGATTGCGGCGCATACGGGTGGCAGGGAAGGCGGATGGAGGCAGATGTGTTGTCATGGAAGTATGTGTAGCGCCATAATTACGAAACGGCTACGCTGCCCCGCATCACAGGATTCCCGAGCTATGGCCTACGACACGACCGAAGATCAAAATCTAATTATTTCAACCGCGCGCCGCTTTGCGCAAGAGTCCCTCGCCCCCCATGCCATGGCGTGGGAAGAGGCGGGCATCCTAGACCGGGCTACACTGAAAGCCTTGGCAGAACTGGGCTTTGCTGGAATTTATGTGCGCGATGATGTGGGCGGTTCTGGCCTTACCCGCTTGGATGCGGCGATTATTTTCGAGGAATTGTCACGTGGGGACGTGTCGCATGCGGCTTTTCTGTCTATCCACAATATGGCCAGCTGGATGATAGACACGTTCGGCTCTGAAGAGCAGCGGCAGAGATTTTTGCCCGCTTTGACACGTATGGAATGGATTGCCAGCTATTGCTTGACGGAACCTGGGGCAGGGTCTGATGCGGCATCGCTTTCCACCAGCGCACGGCGCGATGGGAACGATTATGTTATCAATGGTACGAAGGCCTTTATCTCTGGGGCGGGCTTTTCAGACCTCTATGTCGTGATGGTGCGCACCGGTGAGGCAGGACCAAAGGGGATTTCGACGCTGGTAGTCCCCAAGGATGCGCCGGGTCTTTCCTTTGGCAAGAATGAAAAGAAGATGGGCTGGCAGGCCCAGCCAACCGCTCAAGTGATTTTCGAGGATTGTCGCGTTCCGGTTGCCAATCGTTTGGGCGAAGAAGGCCAGGGCTTTACTTTTGCTATGAAAGGGCTCGATGGCGGGCGGCTCAATATCGCAGCCTGTTCTTTGGGCGGTGCCAGTGATGCGCTAGAGCGGGCCTTTGCCTATTCGCGTGACCGCAAACAATTTGGCCAAGCCTTGTGGAATTTTCAAACCACACAATTCAAGCTGGCTGATATGGCGACCGAACTTGAGGCCGCGCGGGTGTTTTTGCGCCACGCAGCCGCAGCCCTCGATGCCAAAAGCCCTGAGGCCACAAAATTATGCGCCATGGCGAAACGTTTTGTCACAGATATAGGCTTTCATGTCGCCAATCAGGCGCTGCAGGTTCATGGTGGATACGGTTATCTCAAAGACTATGAGGTTGAGCGTATCGTTCGCGATCTGCGGGTGCATCAAATCCTTGAGGGCACCAATGAGGTCATGCGTGTGATCATCGCAAGGGAATTAGATCGTGGTTTTTAGAGCGCAGGTCGGTCGTCGTAATTTATTGATGGGACTAGGTTCGGCTGTGGGGGCAGGTGTGCTGGCATCTTGTGCTTCCAGCCACATGGGTCCTGTCACGGCCCGCCCAATCAAAGGAGGCCGGTCTATGACCCAGCCAATCATTATCGCCCACCGGGGTGCTTCGGGCCTGCGGCCAGAACATACTTTGGCCGCCTACCAACTCGGCATTGATCAAGGCGCCGACTTTATTGAGCCTGATTTGGTTTTGACCAAAGATGGGCACTTGGTTTGCCGGCATGAAAACGAAATTGGCGGCACCACGGATGTCAGCGCCCGCCCGGAATTTGCCGACCGAAAGAAGGTACAGGTGATTGATGGGGAGCGCCACGAAGGCTGGTTCACCGAAGATTTCACCTTGGCTGAGATCAAAACCCTGCGCTGTAAAGAGCGTCTGCCGCAATTGCGGCCGGGTAATATGGCCTATGATGGACAGTTTGAGGTACCTACGTTTGAAGAAGTGCTTCAGCTTGCCAAAGAGCAGAGCGCACGGATTGGGCGGACCATCGGAGTTTATCCTGAAACCAAACACCCAACCTGGTTTGAAGGTCTTGGTTTATCATTTGACGCGCCTCTACTCGCGCTTATTCAGCGCTATGGCCTGGATGCTCCAGATGCCCCAATCTTTATCCAGAGCTTTGAAGTCACCAATCTCAAGCGCTTACGGACCAAGACCAAAGCTCCTTTGGTGCAATTGATGGCCAAAGACGGCGGCCCATTCGATCTGGAAAAGGCAGGTGTTTCCTATGCGAGCATGGCAACAGCCGCGGGGCTGAAGGAGATTGCCACTTATGCCAATGGCGTCGGCCCAGAGAAAGTCCTTATCCTGCCGCGCGACGGGGCCAATCGAACCTTGAACCCGACAAGCTTTGTCCAGGATGCCCATGCTGCTGGCCTTGTGGTGCACCCTTGGACCTTCCGTGCCGAAAATTACTTCTTGGCCGAAGACTATCGCAAAGGCCAAACTACTGATCCGACCTATCTGGCCCAGCATGGCGATCTGATAGCCGAGACACAGGCCTTTATGGCCGCAGGCGTAGACGGCGTGTTCTCTGATTTCCCGGGCATCGCCTTTGCTGCGCGAGCATCAAGATGAGGGATCTTCTGGCCCCACCTGTTTTGGTATCTACCCAGGGCCAATTGGGCGTGTTGACGTTGAACAGGCCAGAAGCGCTGCATGCGCTTGATGGGCAAATGGTCAAGATCATGACTGACGCTTTAGTGGCGTGGGCGCACGACCCAACAATCGCTGGCGTCATGGTCGATCACGCTGGGCCGCGTGGTTTTTGTGCGGGCGGCGATATTCGTATGTTGGCCGAGAGTGGCGCAAAGGACGGCCAAGACGCACGTGAGTTCTTCTATCATGAGTATCGGCTGAACCATTTAATTGCCCATTATCCAAAGCCCTATGTGGCCATCCTAGATGGTGTGACCATGGGGGGTGGCGTGGGGATTTCCGTGCATGGACCCTTTCGGATCGGGACAGAGCGCACCCTATTTGCCATGCCCGAGACGGGCATCGGCCTGTTCCCAGACGTCGGAGGCGGTTGGTTCCTGCCGCGTTTGGCTGGCGAGATTGGCATGTGGCTGGCCCTGACGGGTACGCGTCTTAAAGCCGCCGATTGTGTGGCTGCAGGGATTGTGACCCATTTTGTACCCAGTGAGCTTCTCGATGCTGTGAAAGCACAGGTAGCAGGGGCCATGTCGACCCATGCACCACGCTCGGCGCTCAAATCCGGGCTTGCAGCTTTGGATGAAGGGGCAGGCAGGCCGCACCATTTAACCCCTGAGACCCTTGCGATCATCAATCGCTGCTTTAACCGCGAGAGTGTTGAGGCGATCCTAGCAGCCCTGTCTCGCGACAAAAGCGAATGGGCACATGAACAGGCCCGCGTGTTGGCGGAAAAGTCACCACAGACCCTAAAGGTTGCCTTCCGGCAATTGCGCGAGGGACGTGCTGCCACAGACTTTGCGTCCCACATGGCCATGGAATACCGGATTGGCGCGCGTGTCGTACGCCGACATGATTTCCTCGAAGGGGTGCGCGCAGTCATTATTGACAAGGATCAAGCACCAAAATGGCATCCGGCAACCCTTGCTGAGGTGGATGACGCTTTGCTTGATGCAATCTTCGCCCCCCTTTCATCGGGGGAGGGCACGGAATGGGAACCCCTCCAATGGTAGATATCGCATTCATCGGTTTGGGCGCTATGGGCTCTGGCATGGCGGCTAATCTTGCTAAGGCGGGGTACCGGGTGCGCGCTTTTGATCTGGTACCTGCCTCTATTGAAGCAGCCGTGACAGCAGGATGTGTCGCTGCACCCTCCGTCAACCAAGCCGTTTCAGGCGCGGACTTCGTCTTGACCATGTTGCCAACAGGCGCGCATGTGCTGGACGTCTATCAACAGGGGGAAGGCGTTCTGGCCCATGCGCGTCCAGATGCTGCCCTTATCGATTGCTCGACCATTTCTGTGGAAGACGCGCGCGCCATTGGTGAAGCGGCTCGCGCGGATGGGTTCTTCATGTGTGATGCACCTGTTTCGGGCGGTGTTGCAGCGGCCGCAGCGGGCACGCTGACCTTCATGGTCGGTGGATCAGCAGCCGAATTTGAGAAGGCAAAACCGGTTTTGCAAGCGATGGGCAAAGCGGTGATCCATGCGGGTCAATCTGGGGCAGGTCAGGCGGCGAAAATCTGCAATAACATGTTGTTGGCCATCTCGATGATCGGCACGTGTGAGGCATTTGTATTAGCTGAAAAGCTGGGATTAGACGCAAAAGCCTTCTATGATATCGCTTCTCAGTCCTCGGGTCAGAGTTGGTCGATGACAAGCTATGCGCCGGTGCCAGGCTTGGTGCCAAGCGCACCTTCCAACCGAGATTTTAACAACGGATTTGCTGGCGCCTTGATGTTGAAGGATTTAAGGCTGGCTTTAGAGGCAACCCATCATGTGGGGATGACAGCCGCCTTGGCCTTAAAATCAGAAGAGATTTATAGTGAATATATTCTTAAGTATTCGCCAAGTCGTGATTTTTCTGGGGTGATTGATATGCTTAGGAACCAGTAAAGTTCATTTTAACAAGATATTAGAGACTTTGCCTTAAGTTATCTCGAAACGTCGAAGAATACGGCGGGAGAAAAAATTATGGCGGGTCAAACACAACAAAATTCTGTCGGCGAACTGGTCGAAGAATCGAGCTTAAGCGAATATCGTCGTGCGCTCTCTTTGGTCGAGCGTCTCCATCGTCAATTGCTAGACGTGGTGAAGGACGATTTGGATCGGGCGGGTCATGATGATTTGACCCCTGTCCAAGCGCTTTTGATCTTCAACATCGGCGATGCCGAATGGTCGGCGGGTGAACTGAAGTCGCGTGGCTTCTACCTTGGTTCGAACGTTTCTTATAATTTGAAGAAACTGCACGAGCTAGGCTATGTCGAAAGCGGCAAGTCTTTGCACGACAAGCGTCAAATCCGTTTGCGCCTGACGCAGGCTGGTAGCGATTTACGCAAGCAGTTGGACACCATGTTCCAACGACATGCAGCCACCTTGAGCCCCGTTGGTGGCGTAGAAAGCCCAGATCTGGTCTCGTCAAACAAGACATTGACCCGTTTGGAACGCTTCTGGGCCGACCAAATTCGCTTCCGCCTGTAAGCGGGCGAGTCAAGTCTCAATCAAATTGCCGCTATCGAGGCTTCGATAGCGGCTTTTTTGTGCTGTTTTAACGCGTGCATCTGTTTGCTGCGAGATATTGCCTATGGCTTTGTGATCGATTTCGTCTACTTAGTCTTCCAAGACTGATTGGAATAACGCTCACCCAGAGGGGGCCGCGGGGCCCAACTTGTCATGGATTATGAAGGTGCCTTCAAAAAGGCCGTCACCGAAGTCCGCAATGAAGGGCGTTATCGGGTATTTGCCGATGTGAAACGCATCCAAGGCCAGTTTCCGCGTGCCCGTCGCCGCACAGAATCTGGTGAGCAAGATATCGTAATCTGGTGTTCCAACGATTATTTGGGGCAGGGCCAGCACCCCCGCGTGCTCGAAGCCATGACCCGTGCCATTGAGGATGTTGGGGCAGGCTCTGGCGGCACACGCAATATCTCTGGCACCACCAGCTTCCATGTCGATTTAGAGCAGGAGCTAGCCGATTTACATCAGAAGGAAGCAGCCCTTCTGTTCACATCAGGCTATGTCGCCAATGACGCGACTTTGGCGACTATGTCGCGGATTTTGCCGGGTTGTATCATTTTCTCAGACGAGAAGAACCACGCCTCGATGATTGAGGGCATTCGCCGTTCCGGGTGCGAGAAGCGGGTGTTCCGGCACAATGATGTCGCCCATCTGGAAGCTTTGCTGGCGCGTGCACCGATCGATGCCCCTAAGCTGATTGCGTTTGAAAGCGTCTATTCCATGGATGGGGACGTTTCTCCGATCCATGCGATTTGTGATCTTGCTGAGCGCTATAGCGCAATGACCTATCTCGACGAAGTGCACGCAGTCGGCCTTTATGGGGCACGCGGTGCCGGCATTGCCGAGCGGGACGGGGCCTTAGATCGGATCGACGTGATTGAAGGCACCCTAGGCAAAGCCTTTGGCCTGATGGGCGGCTATATCGCAGGTAGCCATGCCATGGTCGATGCAATCCGCTCGTTCGCCCCTGGCTTTATCTTCACAACCTCCTTGGCACCGGTTTTGGCTGCGGGCGCGCTAGAAAGTGTGCGCATCCTAAAAAGTCCTGAGGGCGTTGACTTGCGCGCACGTCACCAGCGCCAAGCCAATCTGCTCAAGCGCTTGTTCCTTGAAGCGGGCCTTCCTGTCATGGAAAGCTCCACGACCCATATCGTGCCTCTGCTGGTTGGAGATGCTGTGCAATGTAAGGCCATTTCAGACCGGCTGCTGCAAGACCATGGCGTTTATGTGCAGCCGATCAACTTCCCGACCGTGGCGCGCGGTACAGAGCGGTTGCGCTTCACCCCAAGCCCCTTGCATGAGGATGGCTTATGTGAAGCCTTGGTTCAGTCGGTCCTTGATGTGTGGCACACCAAGGCAAGTAGCCAAGTCGCCTAATCATGGCAGAGGATGTGCAGCCAGATCCCCTGCTCAGGGAACTGGCTGCGCGAGAAATCTATATTGAACGGCAATTTCGCGGGCCTTATGCGCAAGTCCGCGCCATTGATGCCCTGACGGGTCTAGAAGTTGCTGTAACGACGCCGGCAAGTGCCGCTCAGTTTGATCAGCATCGACTAGCCTTACGCAAGCTTGGCCAATGTCTTATGGCCCACGGCCATTTGGTTATTAAAGTCGACGAACAAAAGCAAAGTAGAGAAGCGGACAAGTCCGCGGCTGTTGCTAAGAGTACATCTGCCAAGCTGCCTAAAGGGGGCATCTATACTTGAGATCGAAGCCCCCGATGCAAAAATGGCATCTCAGCGCAGGCCGAATCTGCCTAAATCGCAAGCCTATCGGCCGCGAACCCCACGGCCCAAACCGATCTGGCGGGCAAATTCGCTGCGACGTTTCGCATAATTTGGCGCGACCATGGGATAGTCAGCTGGCAGATTCCATCGGCGTCGATATTCCTCGGGCGACAAATTATACTTCGAGCGCAAGTAACGCTTGAGCATTTTGAGTTTCTTTCCATCCTCAAGGCAAACAATATAATCATCGGTAATTGACTTACCTAAGCTTACAGCGGCCTTAGGCCGTGTGGACAAAGTGGATTCCCAAATCAGTTAGT
>NZ_NCSQ01000139.1 GCF_002105465.1 Aquidulcibacter paucihalophilus | reverse complement strand
TCACAACCCCATTTCTGTGCCATAGGTGCTGACGGGGAACACCTTGCTTGTCGTGGTGAGACTTAACTAAGCCCTTCATGGAGCATCATGGCTGATGTGACCAGAAGATAAATTCCAAAAGCGCGCTTAAGCATGACAGCATTGAGCGCATGGGCGGCACGCACGCCTAAGGGCGCGGTGAAGTAAGACATAGCTGCAATGGCCACAGCTCCCAGAATATTGATATAGCCAATGGAGCCCATGGGCAGAGACGCATGCCCCCAACCAATTATAGCAAAGCCGATGGCACCGGGGATTGCGATAATCGCGCCAAGCCCAGCGGCAGTTGCCACGGCGCGATGGATGGAACGACCGTAAGAGGTCATCACCAGAATGGCGATGGTGCCGCCTCCAATCCCCAAGAGGGCGGAGAAGCCGCCAAGGAAGGTGGCCAAGCCCGCCCGTAAGGGACCTGTCGGCATGTCGCGGGCGATCGGGTCTTTGCGCTCAAGAATCGGAAAGACAAAATGCAAGCCCATGATGAAAACGCCAGTGGCAAAGACCAGAACGAGCACTTGGCCTTTGACCGAGCCCGCCAGAACCAAACCACCCGCAACACCTAACACGATCCAAGGCGCCCAGCTCTTGAGAATTTCAAAGTCGACCACACCTTTGGCGGCATGGGCTTGGACAGAGCGCAACGAAGTGACGATAATGGTTGCAAGGCTCGTCCCCACAGCAACATGGGTAATCACACTCGGGTCCACGCCAAAACAATGATAGACCGCGATCAAAGCGGGTACGACCACAAAGCCGCCACCAATGCCAAATAGGCCAGCGGCAAACCCAGCCGTGAGTCCTGCCGCCATCAACGCCAAGACCAAGGGAATTTGAACCGCTAAGTCCCCCATATTCATCTAATGCCTTGCCCCACGTCGCATCGGAAATTCAATGTCCAGATAGCGCTATCACGCGATCGGGAGGGCAAAAGCAGGTATGCTCAAAATTTTGTGAGTTTTGGTGATTTCGCGTGTTGAATGAAGTTGGATTGCGCAGTCGCTGTTTAGTTTTGCTCAATCCATAGGCGATTAGGTGACAGGGTCGTCATTGAAAATGGGTGGCTGACCCGCTTCCCAAACCGGAAACTTCGTCATGATGCGGGCGAATAGGGCTCCATCACTCAAGAAGGCAAGCCAATTTCGAAGCCGTTCTAAAGGGACTTGCTGAAACCAAACTGGATCAACAGCTGCAAACTGGCGCACAAAAGGAAATAGGCAGATATCGACCAAACTGGCAGACTTTCGGACCAAAAATGCAGAATTGGCAAGGCGCGCTTCCAAGTCCATTAGAATTTCTAAGCCCTGCGCGCGTGCCCTTTCCATGGGTATTTGATGGCGCTGGGGGTACTTATACTGATCCAAGAAAGTCTTAAACGGCCCATCATTGCGATCTACGAGCGCCATTTGCTCTGGCCCCCAACCTTCTAGCCAGTGCTCTGGATCCTGAAGGGTGAGGGCATATAGCATGATATCACGGCTTTCCTCGAGAACCTGCCCGTCCGGCAAAAGCAGGACAGGAACGGTGCCTTTGGGAGAAATAGCCAACATCTGTGGCGGCTTTGCCTTTAGAGAGACTTCGCGGACCTCATAGCGCAGGCCTGAAACCGCCAACGCCAGCCGCGCCCGCATAGCATAGGGGCAACGGCGAAAGCTGTAGAGGATAGGATAGGCGGGCTTCATGGCTTTATGCGAGTGCCCAGCGCGCGGCGATGCGACCAACTTCTGCGAGCACGGCCTGAAATTCATCGCGGGTTTCGCCATAGCCGATGAGGGTATTGAAATAAGCAGCAATCAGGATGGGAGCGCGACCAGGCGGCCACACGATCGCGACATCATTATATTTGTCGGTCATCCCTTCACGCATCGCGGTTCCCGTCTTGTCTCCCGCCTTCCACGCTGCTGGCAGACCAGCCCGAATACGCTTGAGGCCTGTCTGGGTTTCAATCATCCAGCCAACCAATAAATCCTTCGAGGCTTGAGACAGATAATCTGTTGTCAAATAGCGGGCGATGAGCCGCACCATCGCCGCAGGTGAGGTGGTGTCACGGGGGTCACCGGCAGTTACATGGTTCATCATCGGCTCGTAGCGGTCCAAGCGCGTAACCGCGTCGCCCGCGGCCCGAAAGCGCTGTGTCATGCCCTCAGGCCCACCCAATTCAGCCATCATGAGATTGGCAGCGGGGTTATCGCTGGTGATTTGCGCGGCTTTGGCCAAGTCACCAATCGTCATACCGCCAGCACTTAGATTGGCTCCTGTCACGGGGGCATGGGCGACCATATCGGCCGCTGAATAGGGGATAAATTGATCAAGCTTGCGTGTGCCGGCATCGACATCGCGCAAGACTTCTGCAGCCAGCGGCAATTTGAAGGTCGAACACAGGGCAAAGCGCTCATCCTGTCGATGGCCAACAAGTTCGCTGGTCGCAGTATCAAGAAGAGCCACACCAAGCCTGCCTTGCGATGAGGCCTCCAGGGCTGCCAATTCGGCGGTCGGGGCTTGACGGGCTGCTGCCTGAACCGCCGGTGCGGCGCAGGCAGACAGAACGGGAAATGCGAGCGCACTGGTTAGCGCAAAGCCCATGAAAGCCCGACGGTCGCTGTGGGGAATTGGTGTCATCTCTCACTCCTCAAGCGCATGCCGCGGCGCCGAGCCCCTACGCCTTGTTCTGATAGGCTGCCAAAATGATTTCGACATGGAAGTCAATCATGGCCTCAACATCGCCCCATGGAAAATCAGGCCGTGCCAATAAAAGGGCACAGAGACCATGCATGCTTGCCCAAAGGCTCTGTGCTAAGTGATCGGTCGAGCCCTCGCGGAGATGACCTTCTAGCTGCAAGAGTGCGACTTCATCTCTGAAACTTGCAAATGCTTGCATCCCGGGCAGAATATCTGGGTTGAAGGCTTCCACTTCGTGCATCGGGCCTTCCAACATGAAGGCGATGCGATAGGCCGCCCCTTGATCGAGGGCAAAACCAATATAGCCGCGTATCATGGCTTCAAAGCGGGCCGGGGCGGGAATATCGGCCGAGCGAATTCTACCAATTAAGCTTTCCAAGCTTGAGAAGGCCCGTGCCGACAATGCATTGGCCAAAGCTTCCTTGGTCGCGAAATGGGCGTAGAGACTGGGTTGGGAAATGCCAACGGCATTCGCGATCATGCGCGTCGAGGTCCCAGCAATGCCATAGGTCAGAAACAGTCGCGAGGCATGATTGAGAATATCCTCACGCCGATCTGCCCCCTTTAGCCGGTGCACCGCAGCGCGCGGTGCATCCGCCGGGGCGCTTGTAGGCAGCTGAGCAGATTTTTTTCTGTAGATTGTCACTTTCCCTCTTGACCTCTTCGAGATTTACGCCATCCTATCACTGATAGGTTACTAGTCCAACTGAAATTCTCCTCCCCAGTACGGCAAAAAATGACCAAACAAAAAAAACTGAAGTACGACCTCTCCCAACGGGGAGGTCATTCCCTTAAACTACGCCTCAGTCTCTTGGCAGGCGTGGCAATGATTCTATCTGCTTGTGGCAATGGGGCGGATAAATCAAAAGCAGCAGATCCAGTTTTGGTTGAAATCAAGCGCGCACAAAGCGTCAATGCTCAAACTGAGATCGTTGCCACAGGCTCCTTCCGGCGGGAAAAAGAAATCGATTTGTCTTTCCGCATTGGCGGGGTTTTGCGCGAAGTCAATTACCGAGAAGGCCAATTGGTTGAAAGAGGCGTCGTGGTTGCCAGTATCGACCCCACGCAAGTGGAGGCCCAAATTATCCAGGCGCAAGCCCAAGCGATGCAAGCCACTGCTGGCATTGGCCAAGCCGTCGAACAAGCCCGTGCCGCAACTTCTTCCATCGCTTCTGCGCGGGCAGGCCAGGCGCAAGCCGAAGCCAATACCAGTCGTGCTGCGGCGGCCTTGGCACAGGCACAGGCTGACCTTGCCAATGCGCGGCGCGATTATGATCGTGACGCCACTTTGGTTCAAAAGGGCTTTGTTTCCGAAGCACGCTTGGACGCCCGCAAGACACGTCTTGACGTGGCAGAAGCCACCGTTCGCTCGGCAGAAGCTGGCTTAAGTGCTGCCCGCCAAGGTGCCGTCGCAGCCAATGCCGGCATCACCCAAGCCCAAGCCAGTGCTGGGGCTGCACAAGCGGGTGTTCAAGCGGCCTCAGGTCGGGCGCGTGCCGCCGAAGCAGGTGTTTCTGCTGCTGCCTTTGACCGCCGCTGGGCCAGATTGATTGCCCCAGTTCGCGGCATTGTTCTAACCCGCGTTGCAGAGCCTGGCGAGATTACCGCACCCGGCCAACCGATTTTGACCGTTGCGGACGAAGACTCACCTTTGATCTTACGCACCCCAGTTTCGGATAAGGATGTCGCCCGTATTCAGGTTGGCGATTCAGCAGATGTCTATGTGTCAGCTTTAAGCAAGACCCTCAAAGGCGTTGTCACCCGCGTCGCAGAGCGTGCCGATCCCCGCACGGGGGCGTTTGATATCGATATTGCTGTTGAAGGTGGGGGCGAGGTGAAAACCGGTTTCTTTGCTGAAGCCCGCATTAAGGCCAAGACAAGTGCAACGCCTTTGCCTGCCAGCAATGAAGTTCTGGTTCCAACCGAATCCTTAATTGGCGTCACCAATGGCAAGGCGAGCCTCTATATTCTCAATGGAGACCAAAAGACCGTGCGTCTTGTCAGCGTCGATTTCATTCGTTTGGAAGGCAATCAAGCCTTGGTTCGAGGCATTCCGGCGGGCGTTGGCATTGTGACTTCCGGCGGGGCTTATGTCAGCGATAAAGCGCAAGTCTCGGTCGTTGAGGCAAAGTCGTGATCGCCTCCAAGTTCAATCCAGCGCGCTTTGCCGTCGAACGGTGGCAATTCACCCTGCTGGCCTTTGCCCTCCTAGCGCTTCTCGGCCTCAACGCCTTCCAGTCCATTCCACGTTCGGAAGACCCTCACTTTCCCATTCCCATCGTTATCACCAATGTGGTTCTGCCCGGTGCTGATGCGAAAGATGTGGAAGAGCTTCTGGTTAAGCCAATCGAAGATGTGGTCGATGGCTTGGACGATGTGAAAGAAGTGCGCAGCTTTGCGGCGGACGGTGTTGCCACCATCATTGCCGAATTTGAGTGGAGCACCAATCCAGAGCGCAAATATGACGAAGTGATCCGGGAAGTGAACGCCATCCGCAACACACTTCCCAGCGGTATCGTTCGATTAGAGACCCGGCGAGCGCGAACGACTGAAACCAATATCTTGCAAGTCGCCTTGGTCTCCGACCTCGTTCCATGGAAGGATATGGAGCGAATTGCCGATGATTTGCGCGAAGAGCTGGATCGATCGCCCGGTGTCCGCAAAGCCGAATATTGGGGTGCGCCGCGATCAGAGGCACGTGTCTCGATCGATGCGGGTAGGCTTGCTGCCATGCAGTTATCGCCCACCCAAGTTGCTGATGCGCTGCGCAATGCGGGTGTCGACACCCCGATTGGGGCCATTCATGCAGGCGAACGTCGGTTCAATGTCAAGACAAAGGGTGCCTATAAGAGCCTTGAGCAAATCAAGGACGTGCCGATTTTTGCCAGTGCCAATCGTGTCGTGCGAGTCCGCGATGTGGCCGATGTCAGTTGGAACACCGCTGAAGCCAGCCATTTAACTTTCCTCAATGGCAAGCGGGCGATGTTTGTCACGGTCAAGCAACGCGACAATGTCGATGTGCAACGTGTTCGCGATGGCCTGGATAGCCGGTTGGACGCCTTCGAAAAGCGGCTGCCTGCGGGCATTAAATTGGAACGCGCCTTTGACCAATCGGTCAATGTCAATCATCGCTTGGGTAAACTTTACCGCGACTTTGGCATTGCTTTGGGCCTCGTCTTGATCACCCTGTTGCCTTTGGGCATTCGGGCCGGCTTTGTGGTGATGATGTCTATCCCGATGTCCCTATTGATCGGGGTGTTCTGGTTGCAGACAGCTGGCTTCACCTTAAACCAATTGTCGATCGCAGGCTTTGTGTTGTCCTTGGGGCTCTTGGTGGACGATTCCATCGTGGTGACCGAGAATATCGCACGCCGTATTCGCGAGGGCGAAGATCGGGTTGCCGCAGCCATCAATGGGACGGGGCAAATCGCAGTTGCGGTGTTAGGCTGCACCGCCACTTTGATGTTGGCTTTCCTGCCGCTTCTATTTTTACCTGAAGGGTCTGGTCAGTTCATCAAATCTTTGCCAGTCACCGTTCTTTTGACAATTGCAGCCTCGCTCTTTGTGTCATTGACGGTCATACCCTTTTTGGCCAGCCGCTTGCTGAACAAGCATGAGGATCCAGAAGGCAATCCCCTGTTGCAGCGGATCAATACAGGCATCCACCAATTCTATACGCCTATCCTGCATCAGGCATTGGCTAAGCCTTGGCGGGCACTGGCGATCATCTTCGCGATTTGCTTTACGTTCGTGCCCATTATTGGCGTGATCGGACAGAGCCTGTTTCCACCTGCCGGGATTCCCCAATTCCTGGTGCGGGTTGAAACACCGGAAGGGACCTCTCTTGCCATCACCCAAAAGGCGATGAATTTTGCCGAGAGCCGCCTAGAAGCCCGCAAAAAAGCTGGCGAAATCGATTGGTATATGTCCAACCTGGGGCGCGGCAATCCCCAGATTTTCTACAACATCTTCCAGCGCGAAACCGCAACCAATTATGCCGAAATCTTCGTTCAAAAGGAGCATTGGAAAGGCAAGAAGAGCGAGCAATGGATTGAAAAGCTCCGCAAGGATTTGACCGGTTATCCAGGTGCGCGCTTTACCGTAGAGGTGTTCGTCAATGGCCCCCCCGTGGAAGCGCCAATTGCGGTGCGGGTGTTTGGTGAAGATATCGACCAGTTGCAACAACTCTCGCGCACAGTCATGCTTTTAATGGAGTCGACGCCCGGCGTCCGCGACGTGGTCAATCCGCTGCGCCTCGACCGTTTGGATGTCGACTTAGGTATAGACGGGCAAGAAGCCGCGCTTTTGGGTATCCCTGCTGGCCTTGAGAAGCGGGTCGCAAGACTGGCTTTGGCTGGGGAAACGGCCGGCACCTTCCGAGATAATCGGGGTGAAGACTTCCCCGTTGTCGTGCGCTTGCCGACCGCAGGGCGCAATGTCTTGGCCGATTTGGACCGCATCTATGTGCCAACCAATGCCGGTGGCTCTGCCCCCTTGGCTTCCTTTGCCGGCCCCAAACTTGTGGCAACGCCAGCCTCCATCACCCGCGTTGATCGCGAACGTGTCGTCACCCTGACTGGCCAGACCGCTGATGGCTTCTTAACAGCAAGTGTCACCGCTGACCTCCTGAAGCGGATCAATGAAGAAATCAAACTTCCCCCCGGCGTCCGTATCGAATTGGGTGGTCAAGCCGCCGCACAATCGGAGAGCTTCTCTGGGCTGGGGGCTGCCTTCATGATCGCCCTATTTGGCATTCTAGCCGTTCTGGTGCTGGAGTTTGGTAAGTTTAAGACCGCCATTGTGGTTGCAGGCATCATCCCGCTTGGGATTTTTGGAGCCGTGGCAGCCTTGGGCCTGACGGGCAATTCATTGAGCTTTACCGCCACCATCGGCATCATCGCCTTGATCGGGATTGAGATCAAAAACTCTATCCTCTTAGTCGACTTTACCGAGCAATTGCGCCGCGAGGGCGTTGGCTTGATGGAAGCCATTGAGCGAGCCGGGGAAGTGCGCTTCTTGCCGGTCCTATTGACCAGCGTCACGGCCATCGGGGGGCTTCTGCCCTTGGCGCTGGAGCAGTCTGGCCTTTATTCACCCATGGCGATTGCCATCATTGGCGGCCTGGTCAGCTCAACCTTCCTATCACGGATTGCCACACCGGTGATGTATTATCTGACGGCCCGCAAGGAAGAGAAAATCGCGGTCTAAGTCTTAGCGCGAAGGTCGCCTGCCACGATAGTCTCGTTGTGGATAAGGTCTCGGGCTTGCTAGGCGCGCTGGCAAGAAGAACTCTTGCAACGACTTGGCCGCAATCAGCATCACAAGCATCCACGGCATGTCCATACTGGAGATCAGAATGCTCTCGGTGAAGGAGATTAAGGTGAGGGTGGCAAGAGCGCTGATCGCAAATAGGGCACCCGGTCCGCCATGTCGGATCCGAACCCGCGCTGCTATCCACGCCAGCGCCATACAGATCGTCAAGAGCACAGCGCCGGGCGTTCCGAGTTGAAGGACGACATCCCACCAAGATGAGTGGGCATTTTGTGGGAAGAAGCCCGTACCATCAGCGATCCACTGATAGGGACCATCAATTGAGGTCTGGTCCTCCCACACAGCATGAAAGCCATAGCCAGTTGTTGGTTTTTTTACGCGCAACATATTCGACTTCGCGCCACACTTCCGTCCGTCCCGTGAAGTCCGGCTTGCAGCCAAGCAAGCGAAAGACAGCTTCCTTGCCCCGTGTGAGACCATACAGAGTTGCGCTGCCAAGTAAGATTGAAGTCCAAAGCGTCGCAATCGCGACCCGCAAATCCCGTTGAACAAGCCAGCCTGTCACGAAGACAGCAAGGCCCATAAAACTCATCAAGATCGCTGTTTTTCCGGTTGTGCCGATAATCGCCACGAAGGACAACGGCACCAAGAATAAGCAGGGCCAATATTTCTGATTGGAAAGCGCCAAACTTAAGGACGCAAGGATGAGCAGGGCGGCATACATGCCCATGGCTTGCTTTTCTCCCCAAACGCCAGACCACGCGCCTTGAAGAATATCTGTCATTTGACCGATCGATGGCACCGCTATCGCAAGCCCGACCGATAGGACCATCAAGCTACCGAGGGCCAAAGTTAGGCGTGCCAAAATCTCTTCCCAGGTCAAATGCGCGGCAATGGCACAGGCGCCGATCAGACTGCAAGTCATGAAAGTGGAAGCACGCAGCGTCTCCAAAGGATCTGCGCTCCAAGAACTGGAGAGATATGCCCACAGGCACAGCGCCACGAAAGGAAAGACAAGAATCCCAACAGCTGCGGTTCGAAGCGGTCGTGTCACCGCCAAGCCCAACCCGATCATGGAGCCGACAGCCCAGACAATTCCAAGCCCAGGCAAGGGACCGCCATTAAATTTTATCGGAAGGCTGACAAAGACCTGTAAATGAATCAAAAAGAAGAGCAGGACGGCGCCGTCCAAAAACAAACGAGACCAAAAATTGGGGATCAACAAAGCCGTAGGCCCAGTTGCTTTTCGCGCTAGAGGACGAAACGTATCAGTCAAGCCTTTGTCTTTTCGAAAAGTTCATACTCACAACATCAGCCGAAAGATAAATTCAACCAATGCACATTCCTCAAATTACTAAGTCTTTTTCTTGTGAATATTTAGTAAAGCAAAATGAAGCCGCAGAAACTGGGACAGAATAATCCCAAGTTCTACTCACCCCTCCATTCGATGCGGGCGAAACTTTGCGCCAAGACCAGTGACTTTGTCTTGATCTTCCCGCACACCCACCCCGCATGCTTCCCCATCGATAATCCACGACCCGATAATGGGATACCAGCCATCAAAGCAGGGCAGGGGCTGATAGGCCTGATAGATACGCTTTTGGCTGGCGTAGGGGCCTTCGGGGGCAGGGGGCAGGCCCGGCACATCTATGAACTGAATATCAGAACCTTCCCGACCCAAAACGGGCTTAGACACACGCGGCCCCAGGGCAGGATCATTGTTAAAGCCTGCTGGCAAAAGATTGGGATGGCCTGGAAACAACTCCCACAAAATTGGCAATAAGCCTTTGCTCGACGCGATCACCCGCCAAGCGCTTTCCATCACGGCCAGATCAAGTTCCACCACGCGATCAAAGAAGGCCTCCTGCGCCATCCAATCCCAAGGATAAAGTTTGAACAAGGCTTGGACATAGACGCCTTCTGCATCGACAAAGCCACGACCATCAAAGCCCAATTCAGAAATCGGCGTCGGGATCGTCCGCCAACCCGCTTGATGGGCGACATCCTCCATATAGGCGATGGTCATACGGTCATCATCTTCTTCCAACATGCCGGCCAGCGTCAGTCGGCTCAGCCCCGATTGGTTTTTCAATTTGGCCCAGGCAGCAATCAGGGCCTCATGAATCGAGTTAAACTGGTCACAGTCAGGAAAGCGCTCCTTCAACCATTCCCATTGCAGCACGGCCGCTTCAAATAATGCGGTTGGCGTATCGGCATTATATTCCAACAATTTGGGGGGGTGGATACCATCGTAAGCCAGGTCCATCCGACCATAAACGCTGGGGTGGCCCTTGCGCCGACAGGCTGCCGCATAAGTGGCGAGAGCCTGAGGAATGCCCAGCTCATCAAAACGCTTCTTGGCAATGACATGATCGACCGCCTCGCCGATCATGTGCTCCAGTGCAAGGCTCGCCTCGTACAGGGTCTCGATCTGACTTTCGGAAAACACATAGGCGACCGTCTCGTCATAATAGGGATTGTCGTCGCGAGGCCACAGGCCAATGTCCTGCATGCGGGCCTTGATATTTGGTCTTGGTGCGGTGACCTCGCGCCGCATCAACCGCCCCTACTGGCATAGCTGCGCCCGGTTGCCCCAAAGCCGCCTCGCATCGTCTGCGTGGGGTGGGCGACGACTCCATCGGGAGAGGCAAGAGCCGCGCGGCCGGGTCCAGTTCGCGCAGGGTCAAAGGCGTAACCGGCATGGCGCCAAGAAGCCGGATAGGGGGGGCCACGAAAAAAGAAGACACCACCTGAACCAGAGCCATCACCCGATTGATAGGCTTCGCACGCCTCTTCGGAATAATCGGCAACGCACGCTTCTTTGCTTTGATACAGGTTGCGCTTTTGGGCTTCCCCCGCCGTGTCCATGCCGCGACGATCGGGCTGGCAAGAACTGACCGTCATGACGGACCCTACCGTCAGAAGCGACAGGATGACGATGGTTGAGGACCAATCGCGGGTCGTGGCTTTGGTCATTTCCGTGTCCTTAAGGCGTCATGCAAGCAGCATTGACCATGCCGATCGCAATCGCTGTGCCCGCTTTAACAATAGCTGCCGCCCAATTGTTTTCTTCAATAGCGGTATAGAGCTTGGGGAACATGACTTGGGCAATGAATTGTGCCCCGATCTGAGCCGCCAGCGCGATGGCGGCCCAAATGGCCGCTTCATAGAGTGCCGTTGAAACTTCAATGGCACGCGATAGGGCAATCGAAAATCCAACGACGGCACCCAAAAGCCCCAGTGCCGCCGCTCCATTACCAGCCCGGATCAGGGCAACTTCTTTATGGGGCGTAACCTGAATATAAATGAAGACAAAGATGGTCAAAAAGCCCAGCCCTGTCGTCAAATGTTTGGCAAATGCCCAAACGGGTCCGGCCAATTCCATCATGCTGTACCTCGAATTGAATCCTATATGAGACGCGCTTAAGTCGATTCTGAACTTTGTCGCCACAGACGATGGCGCTCTTGCGTGATGCGCAAACTGGCCAAGATCATATCGGAGACCATATCCTCCAATAGGTCAATGCTACATCCTGTTCGGTCAAGATAGGCTCCAGCCGCGCCGGTGATGCCGAGACAGACTTCAACCATCATGCGGGCCAAAGGTTCGCTTAAGGAATGATCCCCATTTACCCGGCTCAAAAGATAATCAATCGTTTGTTGTCGTCCCTCAAGCTCAATCTCGCTCGTGGCTTTGGCAATGGCGGGCTCGGCCATTAGACGTTCTATTAAAACACCTTTGGCCGAGATCTGATCCAGATAAGCCCGCGTTGTGACGCGCACCATGGTTTCAAGGTCGGTCGCCGTTTCAGCGGCCTTGATTTGTTGGACTTGGTAGGCTCGATTTTCCCGCATCAATAGCGCTTGCAGCAAGTGATGACGGCTCGGGAAGTAATTATAGACCAGCGCCTTGGAGACTTTTGCTTCCCGACCTACACGCTCCATCGAAACAGCGCTTACCCCCTCTGAGGTGACAAGTTGGGCTGTCACATCAAGGATCAGGTTCCGACGTGCCTCTGGTGCCATTCGGGTTCGATGATGAGGCGGCACGCGATCTCTCTTTGGCTAAAGATAAACGTGATACTCCATCGCATCTGCTTGGCCAACAACCTTGTTGTGATGAAACGGTTGATGTGCCTAGCCATTTTGTCTGGAACGCCGAGGTGAGGGGAGGCCCCAACACGTATTGCCCCGCGAGGAAAAGACCTCCGGGGGTTTGCCTTGTGCTT
>NZ_NCSQ01000138.1 GCF_002105465.1 Aquidulcibacter paucihalophilus | reverse complement strand
ACCGGGGATAGGGAATGTCCGATTAAATAAATACTTTTACATCTCAGCCGCGACGGGGGTCGCAGTGGCTAAATTCCAAGCCAAGGCCAATATAGAGATGGTTGAAACGCCAAAGCGCATAGTCTTGTTCCTCATCCTAAAAACAGGAAGCGGCACATTAAGCGGTGCCTGCCCTTCCTCACGCGTCCGACCTAGCGATGGACTGGACCGCAACCAACCAGAACGCCTGAACCATCCGATAAGAAAACTTGTACCAATGCAGATTAAATCAATTAAAACAGATATTAAAGTCTTGAACGGGATGGTTTAGGCAAACTAAGCCGTTTTGTAACCATGTCATAAAAATGCCTAGTCTTCTCTGCGAAAACGCTGGCCTTACCCTTCTTTCTGACCCTACGCAGCCCTATATTTGTTTCAAGACATCTGATTAAAGGGAAACATCATGGAACCTGATACCGGTATTGACGCTGAAGCCCGCACCAGAATTGCGGACGCACTCGCGCAGGTTTTGGCTGACTCCTATAGTCTTTATCAGAAGACCCATCTCTATCATTGGAATGTACAGGGCCCCCGTTTTGGGCCGCTGCACCAGTTGTTCTCCGACCAATATAATGAGCTTTGGACCGCACTGGATGAGATTGCCGAGCGCATCCGCGCTTTAGGTGTCTTTGCACCTACCCATAGTCAAATGGCAGCACGCACCATCATCCCAACCGCCAACGACGTCAGCGCCAGTGAAGACGCCATCTTGAAAGCTTTATTGGAAGGCCAAGAGGCTGTGGTTCGTTCAGCACGCAGGGCCCTAAAACTTGCGGCTGAACATGATGATGATGCGACTGCTGACCTTATGACTGAGCGCTGTGCTGCGGGTGAGAAGGCGGCTTGGATGCTTCGCGCGCATTTAAACTAAAGCTTTTGCTGATTTATAGTGTGCGCGTCGATCGGAAAAATCGCGTACGCGCTTGCGCCATGCCCGATAGCTGCCAGGGCGCAGATTTGCCCGCATCAGTGCCTTTACTTGATCGGTGCTTAGACCATAGAGGCTACGGATATGGTCGAAGCTGACATGATCGCTTAAGGCCATCGAGATGATTTCGCTAATGGTCGCCGCATCCAACGGCTTAGAGACCGCCATGATTCATGGCCTCCAAGACACGCAACGCATCTGCTTTGATTTCTTGGCGTCGAGACGGTCCCATTTTCCGCCACGTGGCATAGACAGGACCCATACGTGGATTTCCGCCCAGCTTGTCTTCATTACGTCCGATGAAATCCCAATAGAGCGGATTAAAGGGGCAGGCCCGTGGCCCAGCTTTTACCGCAGGATCATAGGCGCAACTCTGACAGTAATCGCTCATCTTATGAATATAGGCGCCACTGGCCGCATAGGGCTTGGAGGCCATGATACCGCCATCGGCATAAAGAGCCATTCCAATCGTATTGGGAACTTCCACCCACTCAAACGCATCTGCATAGACACTCAGATACCACTCATGCACCTCATGAGGATTGAGCCCTGCAAGCATGGCAAAATTTCCGGTGACCATCAGGCGCTGAATATGATGAGCATAGGCTTCGCGCTTAGTTTGACCAATGGCCGCAGCCATACAGGCCATTTTGGTTTGCCCTGTCCAATAAAGGGGGGGTAGGGGGCGTTTAGCGTCAAGGTGATTGAGGCCCGAATAATCGGGCGCATGCAGCCAATAAATGCCGCGCACATATTCACGCCAGCCAATGATTTGCCGGATAAAGCCCTCAACAGCAGACAGAGGTGCACGCCCGGCCTTATATTCCGCTTCTGCCCGGCGGCATAAATCCAAGGGTTCGAGTAGGCCCACATTGAGATAGAGCGACAGCACAGCGTGATTGAGGAAAGCTTGGCCCTCGAGCATTGCATCTTGGGTCTCGCCAAAGCGGGGCAGGTGGTTGGCTAAAAAGTGATCGCGCGCAAGCTCCGCCTCTGTTGCAGTTGTCGCAAACCAAAATGGCTCCAGATCGCCGAAGTGGTCGACAAAGCGGCTGGATACCAGCTTGATCACCTCTTGCGTGATGGGTGAGGGTGAAACGCGGTGCGGCGGCAGCATGAAGAGATCAGGCTTTGCTGGCTTGCGGTTCTCATGGTCAAAGTTCCATTTGCCGCCAACAGGTTGCTCCCCTTCCATAAGAAGTCCAGTTCGACGACGCATCTCGCGATAGAAATACTCCATCACAAAGCTCTTTCGGCCAGCCGCCCAAGCACGGAATTGCGCCTCGTCACACAGGAAACGGTCATCCTCACGGAGTATCACCTGCAGATCGAGGCTTTCAGCCCAATGGCGCTGCATCTCCAAGACGCGCCATTCCGAAGCCCGGGTCATTTCAAGCGCTTGGGGGTCGTGACGGGTGATGGCACGCCTGAGTTCGCCATCGAAACTGCCTGTATTTTCAGGGTCATCGATGCGCACATAATCGACAGTGAAACCTTGACCACGAAGGGTCTCAGCGAAAGCGCGCATCGAAGCCAGAATGAACGCAATCTTCTTCTTGTGATGGCGGACTGAAATCGCTTCGGCTTGGGCTTCGACCATCAAAATGATGTCAGTAGTCGTGTCAGCCCCACGCAGGGCAGAAACTTTCGGCGAGAGCTGATCGCCCAAGATAAAGCGCAAGGTTTTCATGAAGCATCCAAATGGTTCGTTGGATGAAACCTAGGGCATGGGAAGCTGAAATCCAGTCAGGAATGTCATGGTCGCTATCGAAGTCTAAAGCTGCTTTGCCTGAGCCAGATGTGTCTTTAGTGTTTGATTGCGCCATTTCAGCCAAACATCAGCGCACGTAACGCCAGCTATCAGTGAAACCCAGAATTTCATGGATGAGTCTGTCGGTGTTGCCGTAAACATAGGCCCAGCCAACACCGACCATAGGCTAATCACAGCAATGGCAAGTGACAGGCAAAGCGCCAGTTTCCGCGTCACTGGTCGCCAGCGGCCTTCAAGTATCGCAAAGGCATAGGTGAGGAGCGCTAGGGAAAGCGCACCCCACAAGAACGGGGCCCGATCGGATAGGAAATGGATATCATAAGAGAAAGCTTGGGCGAGCATTGCTGGGCTTTGCCCACCCAAGAGCAGATCAAAGAAAAAGATTGGGTTTATCAAGATCAGAAGACCCACTACTCCGGCGAGCAATCCCAAAGTCGCAATCGGTCGCGAAACAAGGTCTGGATCAAGCACAGGAGGAAGGTTTGCCGGCTTCCAAGTGAAGAGTTTTGGTTGCGCGCGACGCAGCGCACCTAGCGCCCAGAACCACGCTAGTAAAACGCCTAGCACAATGAAGATCGCATCCTTCAAGCCATCTTGTAACATTGCGCTTGTTGCCGTTGGCGAGGACAGTCCAATGCTGATCGCCAGGACAATCAACCCGAGGACTAGGCAAAAGGCAAGCTTCGAGAAGAGGGGTGTATCGACTGCTTCAATGATGGGGGTAGGCCGATGATAGCGCAGGGCAACTTCTTGCGGCGGACCAAAGGCGATGATCCGTTCCTCAACTTGTTGAAGACTAGGGATAGTGTCGCCCGCTTTCGCTTGGATGTCGTCGTGCAACAGGGCATAAAGTTCTGCGCGCACATCAGCGCGGATCGCATACGGTAGCCGTGATGCAACCGCTTGTGCATAGCGCTGGATCAGCTCGTCAGAGGTCATAGGGGTGTCCTTCCTTGAATAGATTTTCCATCACGGCAGACAGGTTTCGCCATGAAGTCACCAATTGGGGGTAGAGCCTGCGCCCTTCGTCACTCATCCTATAATAGCGCCGGGGCGGACCATCCTCGATCCGCCACTCGCTGGATAGGAGCCCTTGGTTTTCCAGTCGACGCAGGAGGGGATACAGTGTTCCTTCCTCAACCTCCATGCCATGTTCAGCCAGCCGCTGGCGCAAGGAATAACCATATTGAGCGGTTGCTAACTGGGACATTGCCGCCAACACGATCGCGCCGCGCCGGAGGTCTCCCTCAAATCTTGGAAGGGCATCTTCTATTACCATGTATCGACCAGTACTATGTTTCACACAGTATGTCTAGCCGGTGCAAGCGCTCCCTCTTTAGGCGTTCGTTCTCGACAAAATCGCCTGCGTATCTTAACTTGCCAGATCTAATGACTGGGGGCGGTCCAATGGGGGCGAATATGAGCAACGTGAGAACGGGATTGAAGCTTGGTTTAGGTATGGCTGTCCTCGCCTTGCTTGTCTCCGGCTGTGCGACTGCTCCGCCAAAGTCCGATGCAATCGTGCTCGGCGATGATATTTGCGATGGGGAGGCCACGCGCATCTATTTCCCGCATGGCGAAAGCACCCTTGGCCCCTTGGCCGCGCAAGTGGTTGTCCGGGTGCAAGACCAATTGGCGCAATGTCCAAGACGGCGGATTGTTCTGGTCTCCCTTTCTGGCGATGATGGGCCTCCATCCAGTCTCGAAAATCGCGAGGAGCGTGCTGCGATTGTACGCCAAATTCTGGCCAGTCGGGGAGTTGCAGAAAAACGCATTACAGCAACAGCCCAAGGGCCTATGGTCGAACAAGCCCCTAAAGGCCCAATTGGTGGCGTCCTGATCTTTACGCGTCCTTGATGTCCAAACAGGAGTCCATTTGGTGCGTTCGCCATCGTGCCAACCAATGATTTACCTGCCACAATCGCATTCTGGCAGCGCCTCGGGTTTCAGCGGGCTGGCGGCGACCCGAATTACATCATCCTGACGGGCTGGGACTGTGAAGTTCATGTCACGCAAGCCGGCGAGGGACCTTGGAGTGTACCGGTTAATCATAACCCCTTTGGACTACAAATCCTTAGCCCCAATTCCTATGTATGACAGCAACAATAGTTGACACTCAGGTCAATTCTATTCCGAAAGGTCTTGAATGAAAAAGATTGACGGACACAACCAGAAACCCAGAGACGCTTTCTTTTTGTGGGCGGTTCCTTGTGCTGTAGCCATTATCGTGATGGGTTATCTTGCTGGTAAAGACCGGGCCCTGCGTGATAATCGGACAGATCAAATTCAGACTGAGATGAAGCGATAGATGAGGCCGACTAGTCGATGATCGGTATCAATTCTGGAACTATGGCTGCAAGCGCCAGTTCTAACCAACCGATGATGCAAACTGTCCGACAACTTGGATCGGGCAAGGAACCTCGACATCCACCTCTGCGCCTGCAAACACCTCCCCAATCATCATGAGCACGGGCCCCGAGCCCACTTTAAAGGCGAGGTCTGGCAGGTCTGATAGAGGTCCTTTTACGGTGAAGTTGGAAGGCCGTGAGACGTCTTCGGCCAAGATGACGGGCAGGGCGGCGGGCATGCCTAGATCGAGGAGGCTGTCGCGGATCCAAACCGCATCACCCCGGCCCATATAGATGACAGACGTATCCGCAGCCGCGACCGCCTTTGCCCACGCAGGTGACGTTTGGCTGCCACGGGCCACGGTTGGGGTCACAAAGGTCACCGAGCGCGAGAGGCCGCGTTGCGTGAGTGAGGTGGATAGAGCCGAAGCCGCACCAAAGGCTGCACTAATCCCCGGCACGACTGAAACAGGAACGCCCGCTTGTACGCAGGCTTCAATCTCTTCATGAGCGCGCCCAAATAGCATGGGGTCACCACCTTTGAGGCGAACGACCAATTTGTGTTTTGTGGCCGTCGCGACCAACAACCGATTGATCAAGGCCTGATCCATCGAGACGCGACCGCCGCGCTTGCCAACAGGCACTTTCTTGGCGTGCGGGGCAAGGGCCAAAATCTCGTCTGTCACCAAGGCATCATAGAGGATGACCTCAGCGCGTTCGATCAGGCGAAGTGCCCGCACGGTTAGCAGGTCTGCTGCACCGGGCCCAGCACCAACCAGATAGACATGACCGGTCACGCCGCCGCTCTTTCCAGATCAGTCTTGTTTGCCAACACAAAGTCGCGCTCGTCAGCTGCCCACTGATAGACGGCCGGGAAGGATTCAAGGGAACGCTTGGCGGCCGCGACATCTTGGTCGCCCCGCAACGCAAAACCAGTCATGCCACAGCGGGCCATGGCAAACAGCTGGTCAATCAAGACATCGCCGACAGCGCGAATTTCACCTTTAAAGCCTAAGCGTGAGCGCAGCAAAGTAGCGATTGAATAGCCGCGCCCATCATTGAACTTGGCAAACTCAACCGCGATTACGGCCAAACCATCCAAGCGACCCACTAAAACCATTGGGTCATCGGTAGGCATCAGGACGATCCCGACAGCCGCGTCAGGAGGTGCGCCATCGCGCGCCAACCACTCGGGAAGGGTCAATAACGTGCCATGTTCCCACGCCGCGACGCTGGGCGCTTCAGGCTGTTTGACGTTTGGTCGAATGAGGCTGCGCACATCGCCCTGGCCCTGATTGATCACGTCCATATTCGGGAATGGATTCGGGGCGGGGGCAGGGCGGAAAGCGCCTTCGGGTAAAGGAAGCGTCCGAATGTCGCCCGGCGAGAAGAGTTTCAACAAAGTGCTCATCAGTTTGCTTCCTGAATTTGCGGGGAGGGGGAAGTTTGGGACATGTCGTTTTGGAAAGCGGCCGCTTGGAAGGCTGCCTTGCCTAGGCGCTCGACCGCATCGATGAATATTTCACCATTGTTTCGGTTTTTGAGGTAAAAGTCGGTGAGGCGTTCGATGGTCGGCGCAACAGCTTCGCGCGGGATCGCTTTACCGACAATTTGGCCGAGCGTGGTTTTGGTATCGGTGCGACCGCCGATCAGGATTTGGTACCATTCCTCGTCCTTTTTATCGACGCCCAGAATGCCAATATGGCCGACATGGTGATGGCCACAGGCATTGATACAGCCCGACATTTTGATGGCCAAGGTGCCAATATCCTGTGCTTTCGATGCGAGGGTTTCTTGCACAGCCGCCGCGACCGGGATGGATTTGGCATTGGCCAAGGCACAATAATCGCCGCCGGGGCAGCAGATAATATCGGTTGCGAGGCCCACATTGGGCTCTGACAGGCCAAGGGCCTCAAGCGCTTGATAAAGCGCCCAAAGATCGGAGCGCGCCACATCGGCTAAGACCAAATTCTGATGATGGGAAACCCGGATCTGCCCGAACGAGAAACGGTCAGCCAGATCAGCAATCGCCTCCATCTGGTCGCTCGTCGCATCGCCTGGTGCCACGCCTAAAGGCTTCAAGCTGATGGTAACAGCGCCATAATTATCGCGCTTATGCTTGGCGACATTGCGTTTCACCCACGCGTTAAAGCGTGGATCAGCCAAACGGTGGCGGGCCTCATCTTGATCGCCAGAAGAAACACTTTGATAGGGTGGCGCGCCGAAGAATGCTGTCATCCGCTCGAGTTCATTGGCCGCCAACGTAGCAGGACCGCCATGCAGATGGGCAAACTCTTGCTCTACCTCTTCGCCGAAACGCTCAGGGCCTAAAGCATCCACCAAGATTTTGATGCGGGCTTTATAGATATTGTCGCGCCGGCCCCAACGATTATAGGTGCGCAGGACTGCCTCAGTATAAGACAGCATGTCGCGCCAATGTAGGCCAGTTTTGATGACAGGGGCGACCCGCGGCGTGCGGCCTTGGCCGCCGCCGACCTTCACAGTGAGTCGAACTTCGCCGGCTTCATCGCGATACACATCAAACGCAAGATCATGGACCTCGCTTGCGGCCCGGTCTTCAACGGCACCATTGAAAGCGACTTTGAATTTGCGCGGCAGGAAAGCAAATTCAGGATTAAGGGTCGACCATTGCCGCATCAATTCTGCCAAAGGACGGGGATCCACGCGTTCGTCATGGGCAACGCCTGCTAAGTGATCGGTCGTCACATTCCGGATACAGCTGCCGCTTGTTTGGATTGCGTGCATTTGTACACTTGCCAAGTCAGCCAGTATTTTATGCACTTCCTCCAGCTTAACCCAGTTGAATTGGATGTTCTGGCGCGTGGTGAAATGGCCAAAGCCACGGTCATAGGTGCGGCCAATCTGGGCCAACATACGCAATTGGCGCGAGGAAAGCAGGCCATAGGGGATAGCAACCCGTAATAAAGGCGAGTGACGCTCAACATAGACGCCGTTTTGTAAGCGCAGTGGCTTAAACTCATCCTCCGAAATCCGACCGCCTAAATAGCGTTCCGTCTGGTCGGCGAATTGCTTGACCCGCGCATCCACGATGCTCTGGTCTATGGCATTATAAATATACATTCGGGGCCCTTTATCTGGGTGCTATATCCCGGCTCTCCCGCGCGCGAACAATGCTAATCCGCTTAAGGTGTTTATTAGAAGACCTGATAGATGCCGGAATAAAAGGGCTTTCGACGGGTTTTGATAGGTTTGCTAATGGCAGCGTGCAGCTTCAGTCGGTCGTTAAACGCGCATGGGCTGCCTAAATCAGCTTGACGAGCCGCGGCTTCCTGCTGGGGCCTAAAAAAGTTGCGCATCATGATCCTCCTCGATCAGTCAGAAAAACGGGTCACATTTCAAGCTGACCCCAAACGGCTCGCAACCCTCGTGGTTCAGTTGGAAGCAAGCCTAGGGGCAATTGGTGCTCCGGGCAGGGCGGCACTGGCCAGTTCGCTTTCGGCAGAAGACATGGTCTTGACCGATGTGATCGCCAGATTGGGCCTAAACATTGATATTTTCACGTTGCAAACTGGCAGGCTCCATCCAGATACGGTCGCCATGATCGCGCGGACCGAGGCGCGCTACGGCTTGACCATCCATCAATTTGAACCCGAAGCGGACGCATTGGTTGATTTTGTCGCCACCCATGGTCTCAATGGCTTCTATGAGAGCTTGGAAGCCCGCAAGGCTTGTTGTGGCGTGCGCAAGCTTGAACCCTTGCGCCGCGCGCTGCGTGGCTATGATGCGTGGGTCACAGGCCAAAGACGCGAACAAGCCCTAACCCGCACGCAGTTGGACGAGCGCGAGGAAGATACAGCCCACGATCTGGTCAAGTATAATCCGCTTGCCGCTTGGTCTTGGACAGATGTGTTGGCTTATGCTGAGCAGTTTCAAGTCCCCCTCAACCCACTTCACGCTCGCGGTTACGTATCGATTGGCTGTGACCCGTGCACGCGGGCCATTCGGCCTGGTGAACATGCCCGTGACGGGCGTTGGTGGTGGGAAAATGCCGACTCCAAAGAATGTGGCCTGCACCAAAACAATCACAATAAGGATACAATCGCATGACCTTTTTTAGCCGTCTCCTCCACCTCGACCGCCTCGAGTCTGAAGCCATTTACATTTTGCGCGAAGCCGCGGCGCAAAGTCGCAATCCAGCGCTTCTGTTCTCGGGCGGTAAGGATAGTGCCGTCTTGTTGCATCTGGCGCTGAAGGCTTTCCGGCCAGAAAGGCTGCCGTTCCCGCTCTTGCATGTCGATACCGGCCATAATTTTGAAGGTGTCACCCAATTCCGCGACGAGACCGCCGCGAGATTGGGCGAACGTTTGGTCGTGGCCCATGTTGAAGAGTCGATCCAACGCGGCAGTGTGCGCTTGGCTTCGCCCACGGCCAGTCGCAATGCGGCGCAAGCTGTCACCTTGTTGGAAGCGATTGAGACCCATGGCTTTGACCTTTTGCTCGGCGGTGCCCGACGCGATGAAGACAAAGCCCGGGCTAAAGAACGTGTGTTCAGTCACCGGGATGCCTTTGGGGCTTGGAACCCTAAGTCGCAACGGCCTGAACTTTGGGATCTTTATAATGGCCGCTTGCAAACAGGGGAGAACTTCCGAGTTTTCCCGCTGTCCAATTGGACGGAATTGGATATATGGACCTATATTGAGCGCGAGAAGATTGCCCTTCCCAGCCTTTATTTCGCCCATGTTAGACCAGTCGTGCGCGATGGCGATTATTGGCGGCCAGTCACGCCAGTGACACCTGCAGCCGAGGGTCAGCTGGTTGAGAACCGGCTTGTCCGCTTCCGGACTGTTGGAGATATGACCTGCACTTGCCCGATTGAAAGCAATGCTGCGGATGTTTCTGCCATCATCGCTGAAACCCGACTCAGCACTTTGTCAGAGCGTGGGGCTACCCGCATGGACGATAAGGTGAATGAAGCCGCGATGGAACGGCGCAAGCGGGAGGGCTATTTTTGATGACACAGGCGCAAACCAAGCTCGTTCGCATTGTCACAGCGGGCAGCGTTGATGACGGAAAATCGACTTTAATTGGTCGCATCCTGCACGATTCCCAAGCTTTGATGAGCGATCAAGTCGATGCCCTATCAAATGCCCGCTTCAGCCGCGCGGAGGAGGGCGACCTTGACTTGTCCTTTGTCACTGATGGTCTTGAGAGCGAGCGCGAGCAGGGCATCACGATTGACGTCGCTTACCGTTATTTTGCTACGCCCCAAACATCCTTCATCGTTATTGATGCGCCGGGGCATGAGCAATATACCCGAAATATGGTGACTGGGGCGAGCAATGCCGATGTCGCCATTGTGTTGGTGGATGCATCACGCTTACATCAGGGTGCACTTAAAGTTCAAACCCGTCGCCATGCGACCATTGCCCATCTCTTGGGACTAAAGGTGGTGTTTGCGGTCAATAAGATGGACCTCGTCAATTGGTCGCAAAAGGTGTTCCTCGAAGTCGAGGAGAGTCTGAGGCGCTTAAGCCGAAGCCTTGGTATTACCAATCCTGCCATTGTGCCGATCAATGCGCGGTCGGGCGACAATGTGGTTTCAAAGAGCCATGCTGCAAGCTGGTATGAAGGAGCGTCGCTTTTAGACATTCTCCAAAGCCAAGGCGAGGGAACGGATTTGAGCGAGCTTCCGTTCCGCTTTTCCATCCAACGCGTGGTGCGGGTGGATGGCCACACAAGAGATGCCCAACGCGGCTATGCAGGGCGTATTGCTTCGGGGCAAGTCGCTGTGGGCGAAGAGGTTTTTGTTGGGCCAAATCGTCGGCCGACAAAGATTTCCCGCATTGAGACCTATGACCAGAGCTTGGAGCGCGCGGAAGCTGGGCAATCTGTTACGCTCTATACCGAAGATGAAGTCGATGCCGCCCGTGGTGACCTGCTTACCCGGGGCGAAGCCACCTATGCCAAACGCGTAACCGCGGACCTGTGCTGGTTGGACGACCAGGTTTGGGATCCACGCCGTCGCTATCTCCTGCAGCAAGGCACTGCCAATATCACGGCAAAGATTGAAAGCGTGTTGCACATTCGTGATATGCGCGATCTGTCTGAAGTGCGGGGCGATCAAGCATTGAAACTGAATGACATTGCCTTGGTTCAACTTCAAACCCAAACACCGATTTTGGCCGATCTGTTTCAAGATAATCCAAAGACGGGGGCTTTTATCTTGATCGACCCAGATACCAATCAAACCGCCGCGGCCGGTATGATACGTGGGGCGACCTAAAGCCACCCCAAATCGCTTTTGACTGGCAGGAACTTACGCTTTGAATGGGGCATCGCGCACGCGGACGCCCGGACCATGTGGTAAGGCGATGGGATTAGAGTGCCCTAAGGTTTCACCAAGCCATACCGCTTCAGCCTTGACCGCCGGGTCCTGCACGACGTCTCCTAGAAGGCGCAGCGCACGATCAACATTTGACTTGCCTGCTCCGTTTGGCCCTGTCGCCACATTGATCGTGCTCCGAGCCAATGCGCACTCCCGAAGCGACCGATACCCCGATATTGCCAATTTCGAATTCATGAAGTTGGGTCCATACAATTCAAGTAGGCCCTAGCCTGAGCGAAAGCACCTAGCGCCTCACTGGATCGATTGAATGATGAGACTGGGCGGATCATGGACCCGCCCAGTCAAGCTTTGGATAGGCGACCCGGCTTAGAAGGTCTTTTTGATCTTCAGATAATAATAAGCACCTTGCCAGTCGATGAAGGAGTCAGATCGATAGACCCGACCGTTTCCGGTTTCACCCAAGCGCGCTGCCCCCTCATCTGGATATTCGTTTGTGATGTTGCGAACACCAGCGGTCACGATGACATCTTTCGGGAAGTCATAAGAGACTTCCATATCGATCAAGACTTCGCTGCCAAGCTTCTGCTTGATCAAGCCCTCAGGATAGACTGTGCTAGTTGGGCATTTGAAGATGCTGATCGGTTGGGCGGTCAAGCAATTGGATGCAGTGTAAGAGCTCCAATAATGTCCGTCATCAAAACATTTGGCACAGATTGGTCTGTGACT
>NZ_NCSQ01000137.1 GCF_002105465.1 Aquidulcibacter paucihalophilus | reverse complement strand
CGCGCCCTAAGCCACGCCGTGGCCCTCGCCGGATGGATACGGTCATCATTATGATAGGTACAAATGGAAATTGGCTGTCGACGGCCGTCCGAGTCATTTTGGTGAACTCCAATCCATCGATCGGGAACATATTTAAGTCGACAATAACAATGTCGGGAGCTCCAGCTCTCATCAGTTCCATTGCATCTGCGCCGTCGCTTGCTTCTTTGACGATCCCGATACCCGCACCACGAAGGATAGCCACAACAATGGCTCGCATATGTGAGTTATCGTCGACGACTAGTACATAGAGGGAGTCTAGGTTGTTCACGCCATCTCTCTCCATGCCGCCAACCCCATCAGATCAAGCGTTGTTTCGCCTGCGCCGATTCGGGCCATCCATTCGGCCTCTTTGCGAATCCGGGCTTCACCACGCTGAAGGGTCGCCTCAACAAGATGCATGGGAATAACAACTACGCCGTCAGCGTCCGCAACTACCAGATCGCCAGAGCAAACTTGAGTGCCTGACAGCGAAATTGCTTTGCCAACTGAAGGCACCGCAGCCTTCAGCGTACCTCGAACCGATACCCCCCGGGCAAACACAGGAAAGCGGCGTGATTGGAGTGCGAGAATGTCTCTAACGCCGCCGTCAATGACAAGACCAGAAATACCGCGGCTTGTGCGAACACGGTTAAGACCTCGCCCCAATATCCGGCAATGAATCCGCGGGCGTCAACAACAAGGACCGATCCGCGCGGTGCCCTCTCCAGCGCGATTTGGATCCCAAGATTGTCCCCTGGTGCACATTCAATAGGGTAGGCTGGACCAGCAACCGCCGCGCCAGGCCAAACGGAACGAATGAATGGGTCAACCGATACGGATTGCAATTCGGCCGCTTCAAAAAGCGTAGCCGTACCATGTGCGAGGGCTTTGTTTAGGATTTCCTCCGAGTAAATCATGTCAGTTCTTTCGTTGCAAAAGATGATAGGCAGCGGCTTCGCGAGCTACACGAAGCGCTTCCCCCAAGACGATCCGGTCGCGGATATCTTGTTCGATATTCTCGATTTGACGTGCGATGCGTGCCACCTCCTCGGCCCGTCCTCGCGGCACGATGACAACGCCGTTGGCATCGGCAATGACAATGTCCCGCGCCTGAACCCGAACAGTGCCGACCGATATCGTAGCTCCGACTGCTTCGACCTCCACGCGGTCCTTTCCGGTGCGCATGAAGCGCCCTTTTGTAAATAGCGGATAGTCTTCGGAAAGTGCGCGCGCCACATCGCGGCAGACCCCGTCAATCACGGTGCCAGCGATGCGGTGTAGGCCGGCATATTGGGTCAGGATGTCACCCCAAACTGAGCAGTCGGTCCTGCCGTCATTGTCAAGCACAATGATGTCCCCTTCGGCTACATCGTCGATGAAATCGCCAACAGTGCCAGGCGGGTCTCCAACTGGAACATATTTCACCGTGAATGCAGGACCGATAATAGGCTGCGCGTAATTCGCTAAGGGCAATATCCCGAGGGCCTGACCATTCAAACCAAGCTTGTCTAAAGCGTCCGATACCGCGGCAGAATCTAGGCCTTGGAAAGCCACCACAAGGTTTCGATCCTTTATAGATTGAGACTTGATTCTCACTGGACAGGCCCTGTCGATCTAATGGCCTCGAATTGACGGTCGTGCATGATTTCGGTAACCGACTGACCCGCTCGCACTGCCGAAACCATTGCTTCCTGCCGACGCAATACATGTTCCCCAAGGCTCAACACTTCGTCGATCCATCGGGTTGGGATGAAAACCGTGCCACAACGATCCGCAATCACGTAATCACCTTCATAGACTGTCACGCCGTCCATCTCGACAGGGGTGCCAGATGCAATTTGAACTATTCTATTTCGAGCCGAAATCATGGTGACCTGTCGGCCAAAAACCGGATAACCAATTGCCTCGCTCCCCTCGATATCGCGGCAGTTACCATCAATTATGGATCCCCGTAGACCTTTGAATTTCGCGGCATTCGCAAGGATATCGCCCCAGCAGGAAACACGATCAATCCCGCCCGCAATCACCAGAATTCGGTCATCAGTCGAGATCGCGTCAATTACCGGCGTAATGAGATGGGCTGATGGCAAGTTATCGCCCTTCGGCCCAAGTTGCACAGTCGCGGCACGACCAACAATTTTGGGACAGTTCCATAGCGGGCGCAGCCCATAAGTTGCTCCCGGCAAGCCCAGAAAATCCAAGCTGTCAGATACTGTGTTCGTGTCGAGTAGAGCGAGGCGAGAAAGGGTGTCTGTCATTGGTTCCTCTGAAAGGATCAATCTCCAGATGAGGTCCAGCTTGTAATATGTAAAATCTTAACTTCCAATGTCTGTGATAGCCTTTTGCCATGAGGATGCATCATGTCTCAGATTGATTTCCGGCTTATTCGCCAGCTTTGGTCGTTCCTCGCGGTCGCGGAAGAAAGCCATTTTGGGCGTGCCGCAGCGCGCCTCGGCATATCCCAACCGCCCCTGACCGAGCAGATCAAGGTGCTGGAACAATCTCTTGGTTTGACCTTGTTTGATCGGTCCCGGAAGGGAACGCGGCTGAGTGCATCAGGGCGAGCGCTACTGCCGGCAATACAGAGATTTGCGGAACAAGTTCAGCACTTGGAGCGCACAGTCCGCGAGGTTGCTAAAGGACAGAGCGGTGTCTATCGGCTGGGCGCAATCACTTCGGCCATGCTTGAGACCGTGCCGGATTTTCTGGCCGAGATGCGTCTAAGGTATCCTCGGCTAACCGTGTCGATCCGAGAAATAGACAGTGTGGAGGCGATACCTTTGCTCGCCTCGAAGGAAATTGACTTTGCTTTCCTGCGCCTTGATGGTCCCGCTATTTCGGGGATTGGAACGCATCCCTTGACGCAAGACCAACTCGCCGTTGCTTTGCCTGCTAACCATCCGTTGGCAGAGTTGCCAAGCAATCGAATCATCTCGCTCGCAAGCGAGGATCTTGTTTTCTCCTCGCGGCGGGTTAGCCCACTCTATTTCGACAGGCTGGTTGCGACATGTCACGAATATGGCTTCACGCCGAGGATTATGCATGAGGTCCGCTCGGTTGCCTCTCAAATTGCTTACGTTAGCTGCGGTCAAGGGGTCGCTCTGGTGCCCTATAGTATGAAACAACTTGCTCCTGAGGGCGTTGTTGTTCGCCCATTAACGGAGCCCGTAAATGTCGTGACCGCCGCCGCCGCTTGGCTGAACGACCATGATAACCCGCTTGTTGCTGCTGCTGTTGATGTACTCAAGAACTCCGAAAGGCACCAGTGATTGGGGCCAATGCCCCAGCCCTTTGTTCCACGCTGGATGCCAATTGATCATTGGCAATGTCCATGGCTCCTGTTTCATTGGCCTGAATGGGGGCTGCTAGTTCATCGATGGCGATTTTCTTATCAATGCGACGGGATTTGAGAGGAGAAGGCTGCAGAGCCTTTAAAGGTAGCATTTGAACGTGAGCATAAGACTAATCTCCCTGTGGGAGTACCTAGCGTTGGAAGTCAATCACCGGGGCCGCCTGCGCGGCAAAGTCTCACCGGCCCACGCCAAACCAGACCTGCGAGGGCAAAGAGGCGTGAGCCGTCCCTTTCGGGACACCTCTTGAATGCCATTGCCCAGCAGGCTAACGGAGGTCTTTGACTAATATCATAAGTGCTTGATTTTATTTAATTATATAAATGACGACTTGTCATTTTTGACCCAAAATCAACGAAAATCAATGGCCCTTATCGCGACGGTCACGCGAGTTTGGTCACACCAATTCTGTCCAAACCGACGCATTTTTGCTTCTCACAAATTGCAAATTTTTGCAAATTTTGTGAACCGCGAGGATAAAATACTCTGGCCCTACTGGCAAGATATCCGCTTGTTCGGGGGCTCTTTTGGTGGTGGCTTGGCCCTGAGCCACTCCATAAGAAAGTGTACGTGGCCAGCGCATTTCCAGATCACCGTGACAATTAAAGTATGCTTTTGGCTAAGGGACCAACCAGGCCCATGTCGCTTGAGCGATGCAATGGTCCACTTAGCGGGCCTTGACCACCACCCACAAGCTAACAAAAAAAGGCGAACAGATCCTCCGAATAGTTGGCAGAAACGACGGGGCGGGGTCATCACCCATGCGCAAGTCCCTTAAGCCCGAAAGCAGACACTCATCGGCGACCTCGATCGGAGCACTTCGGCGACTTCGGCTGCGAGAAAATCTGCAGCACCGGTCCTCAATGGCTTAAGTCATGGGGGCAGCGATGGTTGTGGCGAATACAACTGCCAGGATTGCGCCGGAAAACAATGCAGAATCCAGCGCCATAGCACGCGCAAGCAGGAACCGGGCTCGAGGGGGATCTGTTTCGAGCACTCTGGCAAGGCGCAACCTGTTCCAAGCCCCTATGCAAAGTGCCATCACTGCGCAGATGGCCTTGATGGCAATCATAGTTCCGAAGGCAGAGCGGGTTAGGCCTTCGACGCCCCCGCCGAACAGCCAAGCCAACACGGCCCCGGCAATCATCAGCACCGGCACTGCCATGATCGCGATCTGACCAAAGCGGCGGTTACGTGCAGCCAACGCGACTGAGGAAAGGTGATTGGTTGGCCATAAGGTCATCGGTGCGCTTGCCCAGAACCCGGCCAACACCACATGCAGACCTACAAGTCCAGCGGCTAGCCACGGCATGTCTTGACTACGGGCATGGCCTGTTAGGCCAAATGCGAGTGCAGCCAGTATCGCCCCACTGGCCAGAAGCAGGCGTGACCGGAAGACCGCCCCTGCGACCAGTAAGCCAACCGCCAACGCTGAGGCAAAGATGGAGGTCTGTTGCATCTCGAAAACCAGACTGGCTAACCCCAAGGCACCGTCCCAGCCGCCGGCTAATTCCATCGCGCTTGTTGCAGTACGCGTGGCCACCGCAACGGCCAAGGCTGTTGCCGCGACGAGGATTGAGCGCCGCACCCATGCCTCACGGGTCGATATGATTCCACACGCCGCTTGCATGGAAAGACCAATGGCCAACAGCCCGGTGACAACCCACGCCGCTTTGGCGGAAAGACCCGCTAACCCCAGACCATCAAGGGTCAACATCAGGCCCTCAGCGCCGGGCAATGGTGAAGTTCACCGTACCAGACATGACGTGCCCGTCCTCTGCAATGACACGCCAGGTCAGGCGGTAGCTGTCAGGGGCCAGTTTTGGCAGGGGAATTGTGAAGGTTGTCGTGGCATTTGCGGGTGGCTGATAGCGAATTGGCACGGTTTCGCCCGTAGCTGTGCGCAATTGCACCGAGCCAAACCGGGCAGGATGCACATATGAGACGGTGAAGGTCTCGGGTGCGGCCTGCAGGACCGCATTATTGGCAATGGAGATGGCGCGCTCCATCGTATGTGCCTGCGCTATGCCAGACGAGGCCAAAAGAATGCCGGCGGACAAAAGGACGGCTCGGCAAATGCGTGGTGCTTTGATCTGGATGGGCATGGCTAGGATCTCCTGCTTATCGGACAGGCACGCCATCGCGTGCCAATTCCTCGGGTGTGGCTTTACGAGCTTCGGTGCCGGGCGGGTTCTCATACCAGCCAGGATCGCCATAGCTGGTAATGCCGGGTCGGACCTTTAAAATGGTGACAAGCCCGCCCATGGGAATGTGACCGCGCGGACCTTCGGCACCCACCATTGGGATCGAATTTTCCGGAACCGGCATGTGCCCCATGGCAACATGCTCGCCATGCTCCCCCATGCCATCACGGCCCATGATCATGGCTTCGGGCACCACATCCGCTGTGCGGGCTTGCAGCTTATCTGTATCAACGCCCACCATATTGGGCGCACCATGGCCCATCTGGTTCATCAAGTGATGTAGCATATGGCAATGCATCGCCCAGTCGCCGGGATAATCTGCACGAAACTCTACCGTGCGCGTGGTGCCAACAGGGACCAAGACCGTCGTTTCGGGCCAGCGTCCGGCTGCGGGGATCACGCCGCCATCGGTTTCAGTAACAGTCCAGCTATAGCCATGGATGTGCATCGGATGATGATTCTGCATCCCCAGATTGCCGAACCGGATGCGCACTTTTTGGCCTTGGGCAACGACCAGTGGGTCGGTCGCGGGGAAGACTTTGCCGTTTAAGGTGAAGACATTGAAGTCTGTCATTTCATTGGGGTTTGGACGACGGGCACCAGGCCTAATCTTCCATTCATGCAGCAGGATGGCAAAGTCGCGATCAACACGGGCGCTTGGCTTACGCGGATGAATAATGAAAAGCCCGGTGAGGCCTAATCCCATTTGCACCATTTCGTCATGGTGCGCGTGGAACATCAAGGTGCCATGCTGCACCAGCGGAAATTCGTAAAGCCAAGTTTCGCCGGGCGGAATATTGGGTTGGGAAAGCCCGCCAACCCCGTCCATACCAGACGGCAAGATCAAGCCATGCCAGTGTACGGCCGTCGGCGCACCCAGATTATTGGTCACATAAATGCGTAACCGGTCACCTTCGACAGCTTCAATGACCGCGCCTGCCGCTGCTTGGTTGAACCCCCAGACACGAGCCACCAAACCCGGCGCGAACATATGTTCATACTCGCCCAACGTGAGGTGAAACACTTTGACCCCATCGCGAATTTGGAACGGCACTTTGGTGGCGTTGGGAGCTACGACTGGCTGATAATCCTTGCCGGGCCTGCCAGGCGGATAGGCTTGGGTGTGAGCCACAGATGTGGCGTGCGCCCCGGCAGCTTGTGCTGGGTTTGCGGCGACCGCCACAGCACCAGCGGCCAGACCTGCTGCTAGCAGCATGCCGCGTCGGTCGAGGTTTGGGGTATCAGACATGGAATAATCAGCAGTCATGGCTTTGCCTTTAGTGGCCCGGCTTGGCGTCGCGCGCGCTTGGGGCTGGGTCTGATGCAAGTAGGGTCGTCTGGCCGGCCGGCGCGCCTGCCAGCAAAAGATCAAGTGCAGCTTGCGCGCGCCAATAGTCGGCCGTAGCCGCGATGGCGGCACGCCCGGCCTCTAAGCGTGCCCGGCGTTCCATCAGCAGTTCAAGAATGCCAATCTCCATCGCATTGAAGTCCCGCACGGCACCGTCAAAAACCTCAGCCGAAAGCGGCAGCATGGTGTTGCGGCGGGTGATCGCGATCTGTCGAGTGGCCTCAGCTTGAGCGCGTGCAATTCGAGCCTGTGCGCGCAATTCCAGCTCAAGGGCTTGCGCCATGGCCAGAGCGCGGCGCGCCGTTGCGCCCCGTCGCAATCGTTCGCCGCTGCCGAGGTCAAACACAGGTGCAGCCCATGAGAGACCGCTGCCTTGCTTCCATTCTCCCCCATCACGCTCACGTTCGGCATCTAAGGCAAGGTCGGGGAAAAGGGATGCAAACCAGCCGATTTCCTGATCCACGCGCGCAGCGTGCAAGGTTCCCGACGCCATGGCGAAGTCCGTGCTCGAAGCGATCACGCGAGCCTCGATATCGCCCATGCTGATTGGGCTGTCGGGTGGCGCGGCCATGCGTTCAAGCTCAACAACCAAGCCTGATTGTTCGCCCCGCAAACCTAGCGCGACGACAAGCGCCTCTTGCGCAGGCACAAGTGCAGCTTGGGCCTGTGCATGGGCAATGCCCGCCTCGGCAGCAAACAAGGCCTCGCGATCCCGCTCGATTTTTGCAATGTTGCCTGCCGCATACAGTGCCTCAGCAGCAGCGGCACTGGCTTGGGCGCTGTCATTGGCTTGCGCCATCAGATCTGCGTTTTGGCGGGCAGCAGCCAAGTTTATCCAAGCTAGTCGGGCCCCCATCGCCACGCCCAAAATCTCAGCAGTTGCTTTTGCCTCTTGATATGCCCGCTGGCCAGCAGCTGCTTTGCGACGATTGGGCAGGGACAAGAGGCGGCCGAGATCCAGTCCCAGACCCCATTTCAAACCAGTAGAGCCTGCATGGTCAGGCCGCAGCACCATCTGGTCCACTGAAACAAATCCAGGCACGACTGCCTGCAGATAGTCAGCCCGCGCTATCCCAAGCGCCTCGAAGGCTCCAATCACACGGGGATGATTGATCAGGGCAATCTCGACGGCCGCATCTGCGTTAAGCGGCTTTGTGAGCAAAGCGCGGACTCGGGATTGCTGAGTTGAGCCTTGGACAGTGGAGGGCGCGGCTCCCACATCGCGCTTAATGCGTTCCGAAAGGGCCGTCGCGCTTTCATCCGGCACATTGGCACAGCCTGCGATCATCGTGCAGCCTGCAGCTAGGATCAGGAGCACGCGATTGCTCATCGGCGGAATACCTTGATCAGTTCTTCGATCACACGCTGTTGCTCTGCAGGGTCTGGTGCCTTCATGGCTGCAGCGACGCAATGGCCCAGATGGCCGCGCAAGAGATCGGCCTCCACACGCCCTAAGGCAGCACGGGCAGCCTCAATCTGGGTGACCACATCGATGCAATAGCGGCCTTCTTCAACCATCCGGCTGATGCCACGCACTTGCCCTTCAATGCGCTTCAAACCGGCAAGCGCTGACTTTGCCGTCTCATGATCCATTAGCGGTCTCCGGCGAATATATACCCCTATGGGGTAGCTACGCCGGTTTACACTTTGAGGCAATCGGCAAGCTCACCTTACTTGCCGCGCAGCCCCGTGGGACACCCGAAGTTAGATCTGTACGATTTGAAGCTCTTGCGAGGCCAGCTCCTTGTGTCGTCAGATATCAAGCAGAATTGAAATCGAATTGTCTGGCAGGAATACCCGAAAAATGCCCATTGTTTGTTATGCGTTATCCGTCTGTCACCGTGATTGCACTCGCCACAGTGGGCGCGACACTGGCAGGATCTGCCATCAATTCGCGCCTCTTTGACTTTCCGATGGTGTTCGGCACCATGATGGTGATCGGACTTAGCATGTTATGTTTTGCTGGGATCTTATACTACAACAAGAAAGATCCCCCAAAGGTTTAGTCGCACAAATCAGTGCCGCCCAAACGATGGCAGCAAAGTCGTGGTTCCCAGCATTGACCCGTTTGGCATGCCAAGAACCACAATGTCTGCCTTGGCCGACAAGAAAGGAGGCTCTTGTTCCTATGCCGTAGTATTTGTCACTTTGCGGGTCTTCCACAAGGAGAAGAGGATGCCGCCTGCGATGAGTGCCATCGTAATCCCAAGCGACCATTCGGCTGGAAATTTCCCGCCGGGGAAAAGGTCGCCCATAAAGATTTTGGAGCCGATAAAGACCAGGGTCAGGGCCAAGGCGTACTTCAAATACTTGAAACGATGCACCATCGCCGCCAGCGCAAAGAACAAGGCCCGTAGACCCAAGATCGCAAAGATGTTGGACGTGTAGACGATATAGGCGTCGGATGTGATCGCAAAAATCGCCGGCACACTGTCAATCGCAAACACTAAATCGACGACTTCGACAAACATCAAAGCCAACAAAAGTGGCGTTGCAAAATACCGCAGCTTTCCAGTTTTTGGATCGGGCAATTGCACGCGAAACTTATTGCCATGCAATTCCGGCGTGACGTTCATACGCTTTTTCAGCCAGATTAGGATCTTATTGTCTGCCATGTCAGGCTCTTTATCGCCCTTCATGAACATCATAATACCGGTGCCGATCAGGAAGACGGCAAAAACATAGAGCACCCAAGAGAACTGGCTGACCAGCGCTGCGCCAACGCCAATCATGATCGCGCGCAACACAATCACACCGATTATGCCCCAGAACAGGACCCGATGCTGGTATTTTCTGGGAATAGCCAAATAGGTGAAGACCATGGAAATGACGAAGACATTGTCCATGGCAAGCGTCTTTTCAACGGCAAATCCGGTTAGATAAAGTTGCAACGCGGTCCAAGCGCGCTCTTCTCCCGTCACTGATAGAATTTGTGGGTCGATCGAGGCTGTCGGTGACGCATTATTGTACAGCATCCAGATAATGCCGGAAAAGCCAAGGCCAATCGCAATATAAAACCCGCTCATCTTGAGGGATTCAGCGACCCCAATTTCATGATCCTGCTTGTTTACAACCCCAAGGTGTTGATTGTCGCTGAGAAGTGACCCGGTAGAGGTACAAATTTTCATTGAGAATTGACCCATGTTTGAACTGCCCCTGGCTGAGAGTTGGGGGATGAGGAGTGATCAACATGGATTTATTGAGTGTGATACGCCGTTGGCATTTTCGCCAAGGGATGCCGATACGTGAGATTGAGCGGCGGACGGCATTGTCGCGCAACACGATCAGAAAGTATCTGCGCAGCGACATCTTGGAGCCGGTTTTCAAGACGTCAGTTCGGCCAAGCAAGCTTGATGAGTTTGCGGATAAATTGTCGGGCTGGCTCCTGATGGAGGCCAACAAGTCGCGCAAGCAAAAGCGCACAGCCAAGCAGATGCACGCTGATCTTGTGGTGTTAGGCTATGATGGTTCGTATGAGCGGGTTGCAGCCTTTGTGCGGGCCTGGAAGGCTGGCCGCCAGCGGGAACAGCAGACTAGCGGGCGTGGGACTTTTGTGCCGTTGGTGTTTGCTGCAGGTGAGGCTTTCCAGTTTGACTGGAGTGAGGATTTTGCCGTTCTGAGCGGCAAGCAGACCAAGTTACAAGTCGCTCATACCAAGTTGTCCCACAGCCGTGCCTTTATCGTGAGAGCCTACCCACTTCAGACCCATGAGATGTTATTCGATGCTTTAGCCCAAGCGTTTCGGGTGTTGGGCGGTGTTCCTCAGCGGGGCATCTTCGACAATATGAAGACGGCCGTGGACCGCATTGGTAAAGGCAAGATCAGGCAGGTCAATGCCCGCTTCGCCGCTATGGCCAGTCACTATCTGTTTGAAACGGACTTCTGCAATGCGGCATCTGAATGGGGCGAGCCCTTGGTGTGCCATTGGTTCAAGCCCAATGGCGAGCGGTCAAGTTGAATAGAACGTTCAAGATGCTCGCCGACGGCTATGGCAGCCAATGCCCAACTTCCCTCATATTGATGCGCTGATCGAATGGCTCGAAGATAGGTGTGTTGAACAATGGGGGATGATCCCCCATGGAGAATGGCCCGGTAGCGTCGCAGATTTGCATGCCGCCGAAGTGGCTCAATTAATGCCAATGGGTCGTGCCTTTGACGGCTTCGTTGAGCATAGCAAACGGGTATCGCCGACTTGCCTCATAATCTTTGATCGCAACCGGTACAGCGTGCCGGCATCGTTCGCCAATCATCGCGTAAGCCTGAGGGTCTATCCGGCACCGGTCGTGGTAGCTGCGCATGGGTAAATCGTATGCGAACACATGCGGATCATTAATCGGTCCCATCATGGCCCTGGCCAAACTATCTATGACTGGCACCATTATCTGGCGGTTATCCAACGCAAGCCTGGTGCCCTGCGTAATGGTGCGCCCTTTACCGAGCTCCCCCAAGCGTTCCAGAAACTACAGGGGCAGATCCTCAAGCGGCCAGGTGGCGATAGGGAGATGGCAGAGATACTGGCACTTGTGCTCCATCATGATGAGCAGGCTGTACTCTGCGCTGTCGAGCTTGCACTTGATGCAGGGGTGGCTACCAAAACCCATGTTCTCAACATCTTGCATCGCTTGAGCGACGCCAATGCGCCTCCCGCCCCACCAATCGATGCACCCCAGGCGTTGCGCCTTGCTCAAGAACCTGTGGCCAACGTTGAGCGCTACGACGGACTGCGTAACATAGGGAGGTTACGCCATGCTGCGGGGCCTGAAAATGTACGGCATGGCTGACGCGGTCAGCGACCTGATCGAACAAGGGGCACCAGCGTTCCAAGCTTCTGTGCCAATCCTGTCGCAGTTGCTCAAGGCGGAGATGACTGAGCGTGAGGTCAGATCCATCGCCTACCATATCAAGGCTGCCCGCTTCCCAGCATATAAAGACCTCGCTGGCTTCGACTTTACGGCCAGCGAAGTGAATGAGGCTCTTGTTCGCCAGCTTCACCGGGGGGACTTTACCGATAGTGCCGGCAATGTCGTGCTGATCGGCGGCCCTGGCACTGGTAAAAGCCACATGGCGACAGCGCTCGGCGTACAGTTGTAAAAGTTTAAACATGATCGGACGTTTGATATGAATTG
>NZ_NCSQ01000136.1 GCF_002105465.1 Aquidulcibacter paucihalophilus | reverse complement strand
CATACCTCACCGGTATGTGGCCCTCGGCGAATGGGTACAGCCTAGGTAGTCAGCTACTCAGTTCTTCGCAGGATATTGAAGTTTGTTCTTTTGGCTGAATTTCTTATGGACCCGGGAAACTAATGGATCTAACATTACAACCTAGACTAAACTTTCTAATGAATCTGTGAGCCGTCTATCAATAAATTCAATCAGATCTGCCAGGCGGTTCAAATCTCTTGGCACCTCCAGCTGGTAATTTGGTACTGAATTGGCCAACTTGGCGCTGTCTGTGAAGAAGGCAGCGCGCTCTTGTTTCGACCAACCATAATCGCTCAATCGGACCATATGTGAAAACTTAATCACGGATTGTAGAGCGCGTGGTGCAGGGATTGGGTGCAACTGCAGAGACTCCCCCTCGCTTAGGAAGATGAGCGTATCCAGCTCTGGGCGTGCATCAGCGGGCACACCACCAACCTTTACCAATCTCTTCGGGAATTCTGTGTCCGGTAGCGGCAGAAATTCTACCTGTGCTGCTGCTAGCTTCTCTGCGATGTCAGGGAACAACTTCATTATTGGGATACCAGGCATCACTTGCGGCCTCGCCGAAGTTAGATCGAGGGCGACGACATCGTCAGAAACCAAATCGCACCCCTGCAAAACAGCTGCAGCGCTGGTCGTCGATTTGCCGGCACCCTTGTCACCCGCCAATGCCACATAATGCTGGCCGATCTTTACGGCATTTGCATGCAGAACATATCGCCCCTTCATATGAAGGAAAGTTGAAATCACCGTCCCATAGAGCGGTAGATTTAGAATCTGTTCAGCGATGCCCGTACAGGGATAGATATCGATAGTGCCTTCAGCATCAATGTCGAAGCGCGCAATCTCAGGCCAAAACAAGCTTTGCAACGGGTTCTTGTCGCCGAAGTGAAGCTCTAGAGGTTCCACAAAATTTTCGGGCTTGTGAAGGCGTACCCGCAGGTCAGAATTCATTTGGTTTTCGACAGCTTGTTCTAAGCCGTTTACTCGAAGGTCAGTTTGGATATTCAACCCAAAAGCATAGTAGTTATACATCGTCTTATGACTGCCGCTTTAGGAACGATTGTAAGATGCGAGGTCGGACTTTTGGCAGCGCTGGTTTGTAGGCTTTACTCATCGGGTCTTCTATCCATCTTGTAAGGGATGTTAACTTCCAAATCGACTGGCTGAGAAAGCCATTAGATACACCTGTGTCCGCCGTCTTGTATTTACTATAAACATAAGCCGACTTTTCTAGATCGATGAGATCAGAATATTGACTTAATCGGCTTTGAAAAAGTGAGTCTACTTCTTCTTGGCTGTCTCGCCGCAACGAATTGAGCGCAACTCCACTGAAGTCACATTTTCTACGTTTAGTTCTAACTTGCTCGGCCAGAATGCCCCGCATCGCTTCGCGCAGAATGAAACGATCATAGCCATGCCGTCGCTTGGAGGCCGCCGGGAGGGAAAGGCAAAATTCTACCAGATCTTTATCCCACAACGGATAATGCATCTGATATTGTCGTCGGCTTGCCACATTGTTCAAAGTTTCGAATGCAAATGATTGCAGCGGATCTGCTATGGCTGAGATGTGGTTTGTTTGCTCAATCCGCTCCGGATGAGGTGGAGTGGTATAGTATGGATCGGGGGCATCAGGACTCAGCTCAATATCCCGTGCAAGAAAATGAGGTCCAGATTTCTCGAATGGATGGATTTCCCGGCTTGGGAAGGCCAGCATCGTTGCTTTTCTAATATAGGAAAGCGGCGGTTTAGAAGTCAAAAAATTATAAAGATGAATTAAGGCAGAGTTGGTGTCAGCTCGAAACAACTCGTAGAAAAAAGTCAACCAGAGTTTGTCCCGCTGCAGCTCAAATAGGCGGCCATACCCATAGGAGACCGTTTCGTCTCCACCGTGACCGTCGAAAACGGAATCTGCACCAAGGCTCTCTGCCGCTAAGTGAGAATGGATGCTAAGCCCTAGCCCTGCCGCAAGAGTAGGGCCAGCTTGCTCATAAAGAATTTGATCGAGACTACCCAAATAGTCTAGTTTTGAGCCATCGATCTCTAACACATCAATGCCGCCCATCCCTGAAACAGCTCGTTGATCTCCTTGTTCGTTCATTCGCTGATCCTCGCTTAGGATCATTGACACTGCTTGTATCTTTGGGACATCAAAAAGGCGGCGGGCTGTTGCCGTTATAGACGAGGAATCAAGCCCGCCACTCATGAAGAAGACAGGTGCACGACTTGCTGAGAACGCGGGCTTAATTGCTTTGGCAAACAGGCGGTTGAAGTGTGAAACCTGCTGGGGAAAGGGCATTTCCGTGTAATTCAAGTCAACTGGGGTCGTCCAGTATCGCGAGAGTCGGACTTCACCATGCTGCCAGATTAGTAAATGGCCCGCAGGCAGGCTCCTAACCTCTTGGAAATAGGTTTCGCCGTATGCTGGTGGTAGTTTTGCCAAATAGCGTTGGACACTCTTTTGGTTTACCACTGGCTGAACGGCATTAAATGCCAATAACATGCGCACATCGGCCCCGAAATAAAGTCGATCCTTTTGAGATGAATAATAGAGGGGAGTTTGACCAAAGTGATCGCGCGCAGCGATGCCAATCATCGCGTTTTCGTCCCAGAGGATGAATGCAAATCGGCCTTCTAGGTGAGAGACCAGGTCCTGCCCCCAAACCTGGTAGGCGCGAGCGATCAATGTGCCGTAGGTAGTAATTTCACGTTCAAGCCCAAGCTCTTCCTCGAGCTCCAGTTTGTTAGCCAGAAATCCGCTAAAAGCCACTGCCATCCCTGTACTTGGCGTTGGCGTCTCGGACGCTTCCTTTTGTGGGAGCTGCGAACGCAAACCTGAAAAGAGCGAACCACTGTCCCAGTGAGTGACAGATAAGCAGTCAGTTGAACGAAGAGTGAATTCGACAATTAGATTTTCGTAGTCGATTGTTTCTGGCAGTAGAGGTGCCCCAAAAGCACCAGCAAAAATACACATAATCAGCCAAAATCCGCGAGTGGTATATATTTTTCGAGCTCTTTTTTGGTTGCGCCAAAAATGACTTCACCATCTTTGACGAGCCAAGCATGTGCTATCAAACCCTTATTCGCATCCTTTGCCACACCAACCCGTATTTCAGCGCTGTGGCCGCGGCACATAAGCAAGTGTTTTCCCGCAATACTTTGAGTAAGACAAGACGCTTTGGGGATCACATTACTGGCCCAGCGCACGCACTTCAGAATTCGCCCAATTGACAATATAGACTGGCGAACCGGCCGTACCTTCAAAAATTTGATAACTCGATTATAGCCAAAAAATGTTAGTCCTAGACGCACAATTGCCACCAACCAAATGGCCCGAACCAGCATTGCCGCAGTCGCTAAGGTCAGTCTCATAAAGCTATCCTTGTACTTGCGAGGCCTGCACTAGACCTTTCGATTTCATCGAGCCAAGTAACGCCCCCAAGTCTTTAGCGCACTCCTCCCGGCTAACTTCGTATGCGTTCGTGACTAAATCGACCAATTTATCGAACGACTTGCGATTATCCAATTCAGACCACACCAGAGCGCCAACTGAATTAAGTAGGTAATAATGACCCGTCTCCGTGTTTAACAAAGCCTCAGAACCATCCATCTGGCAGGAAACGACATTTTGCGACTTCATCCACTCAAAACTATCAGCCACGGGTCCCTCCAAATAATGAGCGTCTCTACACTAATGCAGAGACGCTCATAAAGCTCTAATTGAACTTCGTAAGAAAACTTACGAGAAAGTCAATTGATTGATTGGCACGCCGGGCTGTGGAAAGCCGGCGTCGGTTTGGTTTTGATTGCCGGTAGCCAAGGTAACGGCTTCGAACGAACCAACTTCTTCAAGAACTGGTGCTTCATATTGCATTTTCATAGACTTTACTCCGTGCTGTTAAGCCCGTTACCATTACCCGAATACTCAGAGTCAAGTCAATACTGTTTTAGCAAAAAAAAGTCTAAATTTTACAATTAAATAGACCTGTTTGTTAACCAATGATACCCTTTGAATTCAAGTAATCATAAGTTGCTCTCTTTGGCTTTACACCATAAAACCTAAGTTAGGTTTCGAAAAGTTATTCAAATTGGGGAAAATGGTCTGCAGGTCCGTATTTGACACGCCAAACCATGATCCAAGTGTCGCTGCATACTGGTCCACGGAAGTTGTAGGAATCATTGAGCCTTGGACCATATCTGGATTGTTAAACCCACCAATATCCACGCCCAAAGTGGGATATTGGCCATAAATATCCCCGCCACGGACTGCCCCGCCCATTACTATATGGTGACCACCCCACGCATGGTCCGTACCGTCGCCATTGATGTTGAAGGTGCGGGAGAATTCCGACGTGGTGAACGTCGTCACGGCAGAGCGCATATCGACCCCACCCAAATTGGCGAGTGTCGCGTCAAAAGCCGCCATCGCGTGCGCCAATTTGCTCAGATTGTTGGCTTGGCTAGCGCTCTGATTGTCGTGTGTGTCGTGGCCTGCCATTGACACGTGGAAGACTTGGCGCTTTAGGCCAAGGGATGGCGCTGCCGCAATCATGCGAGCAACTGCTTGTAACTGAACCGCAAGGGAATTCACCTCGACCGCGCCAGTCACCGGATTGATATAAGGTGGTGGCGCAGGGACGTTGCGCACTGCGGGAAGCGCAGTTGTAGCATTCAGTCTGAAGCCGGCATTTGCAGAACGGGCCATGATGGCATTATAATCGTTCTGCATCATTGCGGTGCTTCCGAGCTCTTGAGTAATTTCCAAGATTTGTTGCGGCACCATTGCCGATCCGATCAGTCGCCATTGGCGGGTTGGGTCCGTGCCGTCGACGATTACGGCTGGTGTGCCGTTTGTTGATATCTGATACTGCATCACAGATGATCCAGTCAGGAAAACAGAGTTCCCTGACGTAGACATTGCAGTGAACGCGGCGGATTTCCCATTTCCGGAGGCCAGTAAGTCACCAAAACGTCCACCCCAGCCTGTTTGTACTAAGTTCGGGGGGCCTGCCTGCCAGGTCGTTTCCTGGTCATTGTGCGAGAAGAGCCTTTGAGGTACCCGGCGGGCTTTAGCCAGATATTGAGCCTTCGTGATAGGTTCAGTAAGAGGGCCAACATTTGCGACCATCGCTATTCTCCCAGCTTGATACAGAGGGAGAAGTGGGGCCATCATCGGGTGAACAGCAAAGGTCCGCCCGGAAGAATTCGTGCCAGCTGGAATGATCTGCTGCGTCTTGGTTTGCAGGGGAAGGACCCCCCCCCAACGCTCTGGGCTACCAATTCCTACTTGGCGACCAGTCAAGCCTGCTGTCTGACCCAAGCGTGTTTGAATTGTACCGGGAGGCATCAGTGCAATGGGTTGATTTCCAGTGTTCCGAGCGAGCCAATAGCGCCTCCAAGAATCCGAGTCGGTTGCCAACAACATATTGTTACTGTCGCTTCCGCCCCCCAGATTGACGCAGACCAAAGCGCGATAGCCCGCTGCTGCTGACTGACTTGTCGCAGAACTAAAGGCGGCCAGCTGTAAGCCAAATCCGACTGATGCTGGCGCGGCCAAGGAAACGGCACCGGCAGCTCTTAGGAAGTGGCGGCGTGTATGTGATTGATTGCTCATTATAAGACCTTCAGCGCTGAATGAGGTATTCGGGCGATATCATGGTTAAGAACACGGCAATTCGGGCCCTGTTCATTCTAGCTTGCTCAATGTCGGAAGCGCGCGCGTTAGCCGATGTCGGCATCCAAGAGTCTGTCACAGTCTGAATAATCCGTTGCCGCAGCTTTGGTGACATTCGTCCATTCAACAGGACAAAGTTCATGCTCTCTGCGAGTGCTGCAGGGTTGTGAGCGATGCTCGCATAGCTTCTTAGGTCTAAACGGATATCAAAATTGGTCCCTGCACCCTGCTCGATGAGAGTGCGAATCTGATTGACATAACTGGCAACAGTGATTTCGTCTGCAATTTGAAACTCCGGCGCGGCCATGCCCTGCTTCGCAATGGCAGTGTTGCTGGGGGCATAGTTCGGACGGTAGAAGTTAAATACAGAAGGTGCGGCAAGCGGTGCCTGTGCCAGTGCCAAAGACGAGCTTGTCGATGTCATCATCCAGAGGCCCGACTGGGAAGTCGCGCGGAACGCGCGCATAGCATTGGTATAGCGCAAGATAGGCTCACGTAACTTACCAAAGGAACGATCTGTATCAGAAGGCGGATTACGTGCTTCACGATCGAGCAAAACAGCTCTAATCACCGCCGCTAAATCCCCGCGCACACCTTGTCCGTTATCATTGAAAACTTGGGCGACGCGTCGGACATAGTCAGGGCTGGGATTCGAGGTGACCAAACGCTGGATGTACTGGCGGCTGATGAAGGGTGCCACGTTGGGGTGATTGAAGATCGCATCCAAAGCTATCCTAAGATCACCACTAGCGTCAGGCTGGCTGGATGCGGGAATTGTAACTCCGAGAAACTTTTTCTCTGATGTCGAGTGAAAACTCGGATACGGGATCATCGGGCTTACCCAAGATGGTCCAAAGCGTGAGTTTATCGTCTGTTCGTTTCCCAGAAAGCTACTCAAAGACGGCTTTGGGTTTTGCCAACTGAAGCCGGTGAACACTTTCGACAGACCTATGATATCATCCTGACCATAGGTCGGAATCGGATCACCTTTTGCATCAAGTTTAATCGTTCCATCTAGATTTAGCTGAAACAGCCCAATGGACATCAATTGTAAAATTTCGCGGGCAAAATTCTGATCCGGGTTTTGACCTGTAGCAACATTCTCCTTCTGGTTACCCAAGTGCGAAAGATAGAGGCCCATCATTGGGTGCAAAGCAACATCCTCAAGTAGCGTCCGGTAGTTGCCGAAGGCGTTTCGATTGAGCATGTCGTAGTATGAAGCCATACCTCGAGGTGTGACACGAGGACTTGCAAATGAGACCACAAATATCTGAGACAACGAAAAAGTTGCGCGCTGACGCAATTGGTCTGGAGCGGTCACTGCCTCGCGCCAGAAGTAGGAGTAAAAATACTCGACACGTTCGTCTCGCTTTGGATTGCGAGTTGGGCTTTCCAGATAAGCTACCGCAGTCTGACCACGGGGCATTTTGAGCTGCGCATCAATCCAAGCCTCATAACTTGAACCTGTTAGGGCAGCGATAGAATCTGCGGTTGGTCCAAACGTGGCTTGGTTTAAGAAGCGGGCGGCACCGCTGGCATCAATGGCAGATAAGCTTGTTGCTGAAGCCGATACGGCTGAAGGAGCAGGTGCGCCAACAGCCGAAGTGCCGAGGGAGGCTGAGTCGGCGAGTGGTGCCGAATCCGTACCGCAACCTGCAGCGAGGAGGAGGGCGGCCGAAGCAATGCTCGTCTTTATACGGTTGCCGTTCTTCAAAACTCACTCCCCAAGGCATGCTAGCTTTTTGGCCAGTACATTTGTTGGGGTCGATTGTAGTCGGATTGAATTTAGGTATCGGAAATGAGCATGGTTAAGTCGGATATTCCGGAATTTTTTGATGTTTAGCGTTTCAATACAGAACGTATTAACTTATCTGTCTCCAGAACATGGCAGTGTTTCATCCTTATGTTTGCTCTGGTATGCGTCAGGTTGATTTCTTCCTTTTAGCTCCCACGTAAGCCAGGATCTCTCTGTGATCACCACAATCATACCCTGTTTCAAATGCGCCAATACTATTGAGGCTACACTTAACTCTGTCCTTAATCAGGGTATCTCGTCGCATGTGATCGCTTTGGACGATGGGTCGCCCGATCAGACGTTGGAAGTCCTCAAGACCTTTGAAGATCGCGCACAAATCCTTACCGGACCTAATCAAGGTGTGTCGGGGACACGCAATAAGGGAATTGGCTTGATCCAAGATGACTGGGTTCAATTCATCGACTCCGATGACTTGTTAGCGCCGGATACATGGGCTGACAGGTTGGCTTGCGCTGAAGAGAGTGGTGCAGATGTTGTTGTCACCGATTGGGCTGATTTCACCAATGATGGGCAAATTGCCCATGGGAATCTGAGTCAAAGGTCCACAGATTGGGCGCGCTTGCATCGAGCTGGTGCCGAAGTCGCCTGTGCGACAAGTTTCTGGGCACCGCCCGCGGCTGTCCTGTATCGGCGGTGGGTGGTCGACAAGATTGGTGGCTTTCGCACAGACCTTCCGATCATCCAGGATGCCCGCTTTCTATTTGATGCCGCATTGGCTGGCGCAAAATTCGCACATGTCCCAAAAATTGGGGCCTATTACCGAATTGCGGATCAGAGCTTGTCGCGCAGCAATCCGGTGAAGTTCTGGCGTGATGTTCTCACCAATATTCGGCAGATTGAAACGCTTTGGCAGGCGAACGGCCCCCTAAGTAATAACGAACAAGAAGCGCTGCTTGAAGTCTATAGTTCCGCGGCCAATAGCCTTCTCCGCTGTGGCGACGCTGCCTTTAAGCAGGCCGAAGATCAGGTTCTGCGACTAGGCGGCACGCTCAATTCTAAATACCGGATCGGCAGTAAGATGGCGGGCCTCTTTGGACCGTCCGTCACCGCCGCCCTCTTTCAACTTGGCCGAACTCTGCCAAGCCATAGAAAATAGTCCTTCTATATCAGCGCCTCTATCTAAGAAGAATAATATTTGGAGTATGAGTTGTAGTAGGAAGCGGAGTCGCCGCGGGTGTATTTGGATTGAGCTTTGAAGTC
>NZ_NCSQ01000135.1 GCF_002105465.1 Aquidulcibacter paucihalophilus | reverse complement strand
GACTCTCATTTCAAATGACGGACCAATCGGGGCTCAGGTCATATGCCTTCGCAAAGGCCGTGTTCGAGCTTGCGCAAAGACAATTGTCAGGCGGCTTCAAGGCAAGCGGAGTGCGGCCTTGAACCGTTCCAAGTGATTTGGCCAAGGCCCAACATGAACGATCTCAGGAACTGCTTGACCAAGGTGCATTCCTCTTGGAACACACCTTACTGCGTTTTGCTGTTTGCGTCTAAATGTACGTTGCAAGATCACTAAAGTTTCGCGCTCATTAGAAACGGCTCTTGTTGACAAGCGTCATTTCGTCATTTAGCTAAATAGCTATGAACGAGATATTTGACGCCCTTGCTCATCCAATTCGCCGCAAAGTCCTTGAGATGCTCAAGCGAGGTGGAATGACAGCGGGCGAAATCGCTGATCACTTCCCAGTGTCCAAACCAACAATGTCAGGGCACTTCGCCAAACTTAAGGCTGCGGGCCTGATCCAGGGAGAAAATCAGGGGGGGTCAATCATGTACACTCTGAACCTATCAACTCTGGAAGAGGCCTTGTTGAGCTTTATGGGACGAGTGGGAATTGCTGACAGCAAGCCAATTGAGCAACCCAAACATGGGGTAACTGTATGAAGTGGCGTGGACTTCTTCTTGCGAACTTCCTGATTGTAGGTGCCATGATCTGTTTTGGGTTATGGGTGGCTTCAAGCCTTGAGCCGGATGCAAGATTGCCGATCCATTGGAATGCTAGGGGAGATGCTAATAGGTTCGCACCAGCAGCCTTGGCCATACTTTGGCCTGCTGGAGCTTCGGCTCTGTTAGGTTTGCTATTTGCTTTTCTCCCAAGCGTCGAGCCTTTCCGGCGGCAACTAGAGGCGTCAACCCATCTGTGGCGATCGATGTGGATCGGGACAATGTTTCTGATGGTCTGTTTCCAGCTCATGATCGCAGGATTAGGCCTCGGTTGGCAGCATACCCCGGACCTCTTAATGATTGGGCTTGGCGCGCTTATGGTTTTGATTGGAGACACGCTTCCAAAATCTAGGCCAAATTTTTTCATCGGCATTCGGACACCGTGGACCCTGAGCAACCCTGATATTTGGATTGCCACCCATCGTTTTGGCGGGAAGATCATGTTGGGTGCTGGGTGCGTGACGTTACTTCTTGCTTTCTTGCCAATTTCACCAGCTTCTCTGGCTGCGGCGATCTTTATCGCGCTGGCTATGCCTGTGGTGATATCGAGTTTCTATAGCTGGTTGCTTTGGCAGAAGAGACCACAATAGTGAGACGGAGCAGTCAATGTTAAAAACTCTCATTGCAGCTATATTTGCTGCAGCACTGACCGTTCCTGTAAGCGCCGCCCCGTTCGGCTCTGAGACCCAGCTTCAAGCAGCGGGGCCATATGGCCCATTGACCGGAACTATCTTCGAATCCAGCAAGCGTCAGGGTCCTGTCGCATTGATAATTCCGGGTTCGGGTCCAACTGATCGGGATGGAAACAGTCCTCTCGGTGTCCAAGCGTCCACTTATCGCCTCCTAGCGGAAGGGCTTGCGGCAGAGGGCATATCGAGTTTGCGAATTGATAAGCGTGGCCTTTTCGGAAGCGTCAACGCCGTTCCAGATCCCAATGCTGTGGTCATCGATGACTATGTTTCAGATGCTGCTTCATGGGTGTTATAAGCCACCAAAAGCCGCGCTGTTTGCCACGAAAAGCGGTCAAGTATCGCCACAGCGGCGGTCAGTAGAGACAGCAAAGCGGTCAACCTGCATCAATACACCCCCCCCTCACAACCGCCCAGTCGCTGCCAACTCTTCCGCCTGTCGCAGCACCGTTTGGACAGCGCCGTCCTGCAGATCGGGTGGATAGCCATACTTTCGAAGGATACGCTTCACGAGCACGCGCATCCGAGCTCTCGCCGCCTCGCGCTTGGCCCAATCGACAGTTGAGCTCTCCTTCAGGCTCATCAGCAATTCATGTGCGATGACCTTAAGCGCGTCGCTCCCCATAATCTGCGCTGCGCTCTCATTGGCCGCCAGAGCGTCATAGAACGCAATCTCCTCGTCTGAGAGTCCTTCTTCTTTGCCCCTGGCTCGAGCCTCGCGTATTTCGCGTGCGATCTCGATAAGCTCTTGGAGAACTTCAACCGTGCTGATGGCGTTGTTGTGGTATCGGCCGATCGCCGCTTCCAGCCGTTCAGAAAACCTCTGGGTTTCAACAACGTTGGTCCGCGTGCGGGAGCGGATTTCGTCATTGAGCAATTTGCGCAAGGCCTCCAGCGCGAGGTTCTTCTTTTCGAGTTGCTGGACCTCCGCAAGGAACTCATCGGACAGGATTGAGATATCAGGCGTGGAGATCCCGGCCGCGGCCAGAATATCTACGATCTCTGTTGAAACAACGGCGCGGTCGAGGATTTGCTGAATGGCAAACTCTCGATCTGCGGAACTCTTTCCCCCGCCGCCTGCAGACTTAACGAGTGCCGCGCGCACTGTCTGGAAGAAGCCAATCTCATCTCGAATTTCTCGCGCCTCATCGGTCGCTGAAGTCAATGCAAATGCCTTCGAAAGCGCCAGAACAGAGTCTTGATATCGCCGGTTCTCCCGTCGCTTGCCCTCTTCATTGGTTTGCTTAGCGGCCGCATCATGCTGCAGCGTCAATATCCATTCGATCGCTTCAGCCAGGACGACCAGTCGCTCGTGCGGTGTACCTGCCAGACCACGGGCGTAGTCGAAGCCGTGATACATGGACTTCACGACTTCATATTTCTCGATCAGAAGGGCGATTGCCTCTGCTTCATCAATCCCTGCCTGCTTCTGGTCGGGTCCAGAATACTGGCCCAGCGCATTCTTCAGATTTTGCGCGATGCCGATATAGTCAACGACGAGGCCTGCGGGTTTATCGCGGAAGACGCGATTGACCCGGGCAATGGCTTGCATCAGCCCGTGGCCCTTCATCGGCTTGTCGATATACATTGTGTGCATGGATGGCGCGTCAAAGCCGGTCAGCCACATGTCGCGCACGATCACGAGCTTGAGGCTGTCCTTCGGATTTTTCGCGCGCTTTGCCAAAAGATCGCGACGGGATTTGGTTCCGATATGGGGTTGCCAATCCTGGGGATCTGAGGCCGAGCCAGTCATGACAATCTTGATCATGCCTTCTGCATCATCGTCGCTGTGCCAATCAGGCCGCAGCGCGATGATCTGATTGTAGAGCGCCACACAGATCCGCCGGCTCATGCAGACGACCATGGCCTTGCCTTCCATGGCCGCGACGCGATCTTCAAAGTGCTGCACCAGGTCGGCCGCCACCATGGCCAGTCGCTTTTCAGAGCCGACGAGAGCCTCCACGGTCGCCCATTTGCGCTTGATACGCTCTTGCTCGGTTATAGCTTCGTCTTCTGTCAGCTCCTCGATCTCAAGGTCGATCTTGGGCTTTTCTTCTTCGGGAAGTTCAATGCGGGCCAGACGGCTTTCATAATAGATAGGGACCGTCGCCCCATCCTCGACGGCGCGGCTGATATCATAGACGTCGATGTACTCGCCGAAAACTTGAGGCGTATTCACATCGTCTTTCTCGATTGGTGTGCCTGTAAAACCGATAAAGGAGGCGTTCGGCAGGGCATCGCGCAGATATTTCGCAAAGCCATAAGCGATCACGCCCGTCTTCTGCTCAATTCGCGCCTTAAACCCATATTGGCTTCGATGCGCCTCGTCTGCGATGACGACGATGTTTCGGCGATCCGACAAAAGCGGATAGTCGGTCTCGCCCGTCATCGGAGAGAATTTTTGGATGGTCGTAAAAATCACGCCGCCTGAGGCGCGGCTTAGCGCGGCCTGTAAGTGCTCTCGACTATCAGCCTGAATGGGTGTTTGCCGGATCAAATCCCGGCACATGGCAAACGTTCCGAAGAGTTGATCGTCCAGATCATTGCGGTCTGTGATCACAATGATCGTCGGGTTCGCCAATCCGGGATGGCGCACCAATTGGCCAGCATAAAAGGCCATCAGCAAGCTCTTTCCTGAACCTTGCGTATGCCAGATCACGCCGATCCGTTTGTCGCCACGCGGATAACTTGACACGCTGGGTAAGCCAAAAACGGCGGGGTCTTCTTGCATGCCACCATAGGGCGAATTGTACCCACTGGCTGAATTGACCGCCAATGCGCGAATGGTTGAATAAACCGCGCGCTTAACCGCGTGAAACTGGTGATATCCAGCGATGACCTTTGCCAAGCCGGTCTCGGTCTCGCCGAAAACAGTAAAGTCCCGCACCAGGTCGAGAAAGCGTCGGGGTTCAAACACGCCCTCAATCAACACGCTGAGTTCCGGCATTCCCTTCGCCGCTACCACTTGGCCATCTGTCGTCCGCCAAGGCATGAAGCGCTCTTGGTCCGCCGTCAGTGACCCTATCCGCGCAGTTATCCCATCCGAAGTGACTAGCACCGCGTTGGTGCGAAACAGCGACGGGATTTGCGCCTTATAGGTCTGAAGCTGGTTATGTGCCCCAGCAAGCGTCGCGTTCTCGCCACCTGGTGCCTTCAATTCAATCAAGCCAAGTGGCAAGCCATTGATAAAGACAACAATGTCTGGCCGACGGTTTACGCCATTCTCGATCACCGTGAATTGGCTGCTCGCCAGCCAGTCATTGGCCGTCCAATCATCGAAATCGATCAAACGAACCTTGTCGCCCCGGATCGTGCCATCCTCACCATAAAACTCGACATCGACACCTTCGACCATCAGCTTATGTAGTCGGCGGTTCTCTTCGACGAGTGAGGGCTTGTCGGTGGCCAACACCTTGCGCAGGGCATCGCCGCGCGCCTCGGCTGGGATTGTTGGGTTAAGCCTTTCGATGGCCGCTGTCAGGCGTTGAGTGAGCACCACATCAGCGTAGGACTCACGCTCCGATGCCTTACCGTCGGGGCCAATTTGGGTGTCGGTTGTGGTCGCATAACCAAGGCCGATAAGCTGTTCCATCACCAATTGTTCGATGGCGGCTTCAGACAGATAGGCCATTAGTCTCTGCCTTTCCGAGAGATGAGCAAGGCACCAGCTAGCTCTCGCTCCTCAAGATATCTTTCAAGTCTTGCGTTGTGCTCATCCATGGCGGAAACCGCTGAATAAACTGATCTATCTGTATTTGCTACATTTTCTAGGTGAGCTCTAAACAAATTTGGCGTCGAAATAACATTGCAGCGCTGTTCAGCTGGATCCGCCAACTTGCCGTCGCCAATGGCGCGAGCGTTAATCGAACCTGCGACGACTTCTGGCAAGCTTGGTGAAGGTTTGGAACGGACAGGGCAAAGTATGCAATGCCAAGGGATGCATATAGGTTTAAGAGTGGTTGGATTACATTCTTTCAAATGCTTCACTGAGTATGCAGATGCCAGTGTGCAGCCGAGGTAGCTGAGGCCGCGATAATTCTGACATCCGCAGACCGGCTTCTTCAGCTTATAGGTCGCTCGGTCGTTGTAGAGGACGAATACCGGATAGCAATCTGAGGATTGTGAAATCAAGGTTTTCGTTTGAGGTCCGTTAGGCGTTAGTGAAGCGTAGCCATTTTTTGCAAAAAGTCGCTTTGCTTGAACGCGCAGCCCGACGGCTTTCGAACCGTCCATGAACCACATTTCCCAATCCGCGCCATTCGCTTTCTCTTGAGGTTTGGTAAATGGAGTGACGGATAAATCGCCACCCTGAAATTGCTTCGCGAGGTGGAACAGGATTGTTTCTGTTATTGTTTCCTCGTTCAATTGCAAACCAAGGCTCTCTGCTTTGGCCTTGTCGCGCCAAATTCGTCCTGCCTCTTTTCGAAATGCATCGCGCAAAGGGCTCATTGGGCATCCTCGTTAAACTTTTCGGCGTCTTTTATTCGGACTTCGCCCTCCATCAACATGGGGAGAAGGAAATCGGCATAGGCACCATGCGCGGGTACACTACTAACAGGACCGATCTCCGCGTCGGCAGAGAGCGCGTAGCCAAAGGTCCCGAGTTGGTCGAGAATCAATTGTTCGATGGCGGCTTCAGAGAGGTATGTCATTAGGCGCTACCTGCGTCGGGTAGCGGTGGAGGCTCAAGATCATCTAGACCTTCACTAAAGTAATGACTGAATCGCCTGTGAGGGTAAGAGTGAAAATCATCATGAGTAAAATCAATGAAGCTTACACCTTCTTGTTTCAGTAAATCAAAAACTGCTTGATCGTCCTTTTTTGGATACGGCATTTCACCCAAAACATTATCAAAGAATAATTGGTACAATGGCAGCCACAACCTATCTAGGTCATACTCTGACAATGTCCCTTTCTCGATATCAACTATTATCTGGGCAGCCCATTGGGAAAAAGAACTTGTGTCGAGTTCTGATTTTTTTGCGTAGCAGTATCCCATCGATATGACGATTGGATCATCCGATCGACAGCAGCGATCTGCGAAAACTTGCTGACCGGCTCCTCCAAGCTGCAACAAGTAGTACAAACACCAAACGATATTGTCTGACTGTCCAAGTTCAAATGACCGATCCAGTAGTTTTGAAATCCTTTGCTCCACTCTATCGACGACCCGCGAATCTGTGGTGTAAAAACTTTGCAAGTGTCTCTGAATGAGTGGGATGATTGACGGATAGAAATACGCGTAGCGGAACAGGGCGTCCTCTATAAATCGCTGTTCCTCGGAGTCGACGATGCGAAGCATCGGTTTTTCCGGCAGTAAGTCAATTATCGCTGCAAGCGTATACTTCATTACGCTGCCGTCAGGGTAATCTATGCTAAGCTCCAATGCACGGTCTATAATTGGCCTAAGGTGGCGAACTTCGAGTTTTGTTGGTTTATCTTCGAAACCTAACGGCTCTGCATATCGATTCAGTAGTATGCTGATTTCAGTGACCCATGGCTCCCGTCTCGGCACTGGTAATTCGCTTATACGAGTTTTCTTTAGGTTTAACGAAAGAGAGTAACGTCCTAGCTCGGTAGACAGATTTATTAAGAACTTATCGCAGGCTCCCTTATTCAGAAGAAACACTGTGTAATCGTCGATATATCGGGTAAATTGGAAACCTTCAGACCTAAGATATTTGTCTATCGGGTACAAAACTATCTCAGCGATGATCGATGAAGTACCAGGACCAATTGGCAAACCTTTTGTTTCGTTACGTTGACATATTCGAATTGCAGCATCGATTTCATTAAACCAAGACTTCTTATTCCGATCTTGTTTGGCTCGTCCGTGCCCCACTAGAGCCCATGGAACCGCATGACTATAAACACTTGGATAGAATGCATTTATGTCAGTTTTGAGACGATAGCTCATGCCAAAATCAGTCATTGGGTCCTGATCTTCCAGTGCTCCGTCATCTGCTATCTGGTTGTAAGCATGTACTAACATCCGCCCGTCGTCATAAAGTCCAAACTCAAGTTGCGAATTTGGACTGGTGCAGAATGGTGAAATCTCAGTCCAGTTTTCGCTGATTACATTGACAAGTTCTACATACGCTCTCGGATGGGGAATTCCCATGACCCGCGGTATATTGGGGTGCCTCGTTCTTTTAAATGACAAGAGGTCATATCCCTGCTTGATACGCAATGGTATCTTCTCAAGTGCATCCGCCACCGCAGGAGTAAATTGCCGAGAATTGAATATCGGAGGCAACTCTTCTTTATGATCGTGTTGTCGAGGAAGAAAGTTATGTCTCAATAAGGCTTCTTTTATGGTCGCTTTGTTTAGTCCGTTCAATTCGTCCTTTGGGGGGATTTCACTCATCCTTTCCTCCGTGTCGATCTCTGAAATGCTCGCTTTCTAAGCCTTCCGTCTAAGTGGGCGGTGCACTCATGGAATCGAGATCTTGCCGGTGTTAAGTCGCGTTTCCAAACGCCGACGCACCTAAGCGAGCTCGAAAACTCTAGAATCTTGGCTTCCTTTGGCGCTGCGGAAGTTCGAGGCCATAACATAAATTTATGGGGGATACTGCGAAATCTCAATTGTAGTCCTTCAGGCTTTCTATCAGCTTTGTGAGCCTCGCCAACTTGGTGTCCAAATCACCCTCAGCATTTTCATGGGGTACTTGAAAAACCTGAGTAGTGAGGTGGCTCGGTTTGTTCGGACAGGTCAGCCGTTTCTAT
>NZ_NCSQ01000134.1 GCF_002105465.1 Aquidulcibacter paucihalophilus | reverse complement strand
GGGAATCCTTTCGATTCACAAAACTCGGGAAACGCTCTAAATCACACACAGAAACTCCGATTTATTCGTCGAATTTACGGTTCAGATGAATTCATAAATGGAAAGGATAGATACTGCCTTTGGATCGAAGACAGACATCTTCATGATGCAGAGAAAATTCCAGAGATTAAAGAGCGTTTAGACCGCGTCCGTGCTACACGTTTAGCTAGCCGCGATAAGAGCGCGAATGACATGGCGAAACGCGCACATCAAATGCGTGAAATGAACTTTGGTCACACCCATACCATCGTTATTCCAGCCGTATCATCTGAAAGACGGGAATGGTTCCAAATTGGTTTGATCGATCAGAATGCTACGATCTCGAACCGAAATTTTGCGCTTTATGACGCGCCTCTATGGAATCTTGCGATATTGTCCTCAAGATTCCACTATGTTTGGATAGATGCGGTATGCGGCAAGCTTGAGACGAGGTTCAATTATTCGAACACGCTCGGTTGGAACACGTTTCCGGTCCCGACGCTGACCGAAAAAAACAAGGATGATTTAACTCGCGCTGCCGAGGAAATTCTCATGGCACGTGAGACACATTTCCCAGTAACCATCGCCGATCTCTATGACCCCGAAAAAATGCCCGCCAATCTGCGCGAGGCTCATGACCGCAACGATGAAGTACTCGAACGCATCTATATCGGACGGCGTTTCAAAAACGACACCGAGCGCCTGGAGAAGCTTTTCGAGCTCTACACCAAGATGACCGCTAACGCGTCGCCAGCCAAGAAGCAGAAGGCAGGTGCGATATGAGTGAAGCAGTCTTCGGTTTGATTGGTGTAATTCTCGGTAGCCTGCTAACTGCGTCAAAGGACGTTGTAACTTTTTTGCTCCAACGGAGAGAAGTCGGCAGGGTCCACGCTGTTGGCATTATCACCGTTCTGGATGCCTACGCGGATCAATGCTCTTCGATTGTATCAGACGACGGCACCGCCTATGGTCGCCCGGCTGGGATGACAGCAGAAGGCGAAGAGTATCCTGACCCACAAGAAGCGTTGCCGGAGCCGCCAATCTATCCTGATGATGTTGACTGGCGTAGCATCAAATTTGATCTGATGTATCGGGCTTTGGCTCTGCAGAACACAGCACGCGATACCAACAGTTATATTCAATCATGTTCTGAACATGCATCACCGCCAGGATATGACGAGCTCTTTGCAGCAAGGCAGGAAGGGTATGCGCGGCTGGGGTTAGAGGCCGTTCAATTGGCAAGCGCGCTACGCGAACAACATCGTTTGCCAGCACCGGGCAAACCATTCTGGGATTGGGGTTTTGAAATTGGAGCTTTCTTCCAGACTAAGATAGCGGAGTTCGAAACTCGCCAAAAGGCAGCTGAAGAAAGACACAAAGCGCTTCTTTTTTCTGAACAGTCTCCTGTTCCAGAGGCTCTTTCAAAAGTTGAACGCGTCAGCAGGCTTGATAATGTTGACAGCTTTACTCGAAACGAAACGAGCCGAACATGAAATTCGTATTCCAAAATGCGATTAACTCTAAAGCATACTCCTGCAGAGAAGCGACGCGTCCATGACCACCCGCACAATCCCATCCGTCTCTGTAACCTACGCCCGTAATGGCAATTCCACCAAAGCCAATGCCCTGGGCATGCGTGCAATGCAGGAGCGGGCCTTTGAGAAACGTGGCGAGCAATATCTGCTGATCAAATCCCCGCCTGCATCAGGAAAGAGCCGGGCGCTGATGTTTATCGCGCTCGACAAGCTCGCCAATCAAAGCGTGAAGCAGGCCATCATCGTCGTGCCAGAAAAATCTATCGGGTCGAGTTTTGCCGATGAGCCGCTGAGCCAATATGGCTTCTGGGCCGACTGGCGGGTAGAGCCGAAGTGGAACCTCTGCAACGCGCCGGGTGAAGACGGCGGCAAGGTCAATTCGGTTGGCAGCTTCCTCGCCAGCGATGACATAGTGCTTGTGTGCACCCATGCCACCTTTCGCTTCGCGGTCGAGCGCTTCGGCATCGAGGCCTTTGATGACCGGCTGATCGCCGTGGATGAGTTCCACCACGTTTCCGCCAATCCCGACAATGTGTTGGGCCAACACCTTGGCGCCTTCATAAGTCGCGACAAGGTTCATATCGTGGCTATGACAGGCAGCTATTTCCGGGGCGATGCAGTGGCCGTGCTGTCACCCACCGATGAAGCTCGCTTCGAGACCGTCACCTACACATACTATGAGCAGCTGAATGGCTATGAGTATCTCAAGCAGCTCGACATCGGCTATTTCTTCTATTCGGGCTCCTACACCGATGACATCCTCGCGGTGCTGAACCCAGATGAAAAGACCATCATCCACATCCCCAATGTCAATTCGCGAGAAAGCACCAAGGACAAGATCAGGGAAGTGGAACACATCATCGAGGAATTGGGTGACTGGCAAGGCGCCGATCCGGTTACTGGTTTCCAGTTGGTGGCGCGGCCCGATGGGCGCATGCTCCGCATTGCTGATTTGGTGGATGATGATGCCGTCAAGCGAGACCGTGTGTCAGCGGCGCTGAAAGATCCGGCGCAGAAAAACAACCGCGATCATGTGGACATCATCATCGCCCTGGGCATGGCCAAGGAAGGCTTTGACTGGATTTGGTGCGAGCATGCGTTGACAGTGGGCTATCGTGCCAGCCTCACAGAAATCGTGCAGATTATCGGGCGCGCAACTCGCGACGCGCCGGGCAAGACCCGCGCACGTTTCACCAATCTCATCGCCGAACCCGATGCGTCTGAAGGCGCTGTTGCAGAAGCGGTCAACGATACGCTCAAGGCCATCGCTGCCAGCCTACTGATGGAGCAAGTGCTGGCACCGCGCTTCAACTTCACGCCCAAGAACCCACAGAGCGGCCCACAGCCCGACTTCAACTATGGCGAAGGCGGCTATCAGCCCGACCGCTGCAATGTTGGCTTCAATGAAGAGAGCGGCCAGTTCCATATCGAGATCAAGGGGCTGGTTGAGCCCAAGAGCCCCGAAGCCGCGCGCATCTGCAAGGAAGACCTAAATGAGGTGATCGCGGGCTTCGTGCAGGACAAGCGCACAATCGAACGCGGTCTATTTGAGGGCGACCATGCGGGTGGCGAGCTTGTCGCTGAAGAGTTGACCGTGATGCGCATGGGCAAGATCATCAAGGACCGCTATCCCGAGCTAGATGCTGAGGATCAGGAAGCCGTGCGTCAGCATGCCATCGCCGCATTGAATCTCACCCAGGAGGCTGCACGCATCGCCTCCGGCACGGGACGTGCGGGTGAGACTGAGCCGAGCGTGAACACTGCTCTCATCGACGGTGTGCGGAAATTTGCGATGGATGTGCGCGAACTCGACATCGATCTCATCGACCGCATTAATCCGTTCCAGCAGGCCTATGCTATTCTCGCAAAGACCATGAGCGAGGAGAGCCTGAAACAAGTCGCAACCGCCATTACTGGCAAGCGCACCAGCTTCACACCCGATGAAGCCAAGGAATTTGCGGTGCGCGCATCCCGTTTCATCAAGGAGCGTCAGCGGCCGCCATCGGTCACATCAGCTGATGCATTCGAGCGCAAACTCGCCGAAGGTGCCGCCGCCTTCATGCGCTACAAGAAAGAGGGCCGCTATGACGGATGACCTCGATCTTGATGCTCTGGCCGAAGAGCTCGCGGAGTTTGCGCCCAAGGAAAAGAAGGCCGGTCGCAGCCCGCGCGAAGAGCGTATCATCGCGGGCTTTGAAGACATCCAGCGCTTTGTCGATGAACATGGCCATGCGCCGCGCCATGGCGAGCATCTCGATATCTTTGAGCGCCTCTATGCGGTGCGCCTCGACCGCCTGTGCGATCAGCCCGACTGCCGCGCCATTCTCGAGCCGCTGGATCGCCAAGGATTGTTGAGTGCTGAACCCCAGCCTGCGCCTGCTTCTGATGCAGAGCTGGATACCGACGCGCTTCTGGCCGAGCTGGAAGGCGCGATGGACATTGGCGACATCACCACCCTGAAACACGTCCGCACCGCCGATGAAAAACGTGCCGCCGAGGAAGTCGCGGCCCGCGAGAAGTGCGAGGACTTCGCCACCTTCAAGCCGCTGTTCGACCAGGTCGCAGCGGATCTGAAAACCGGCGAACGTGAAAGCCGCGTCATCCGCAAGGCGGCAGGCCTTCTCAAGACCGACATCAAGCAGGGCGAGTTCTTCATTTTGGATGGTCTGACTGTCTATGTTGCCGAGGTTGGCGAGCCGCAGAAGGCACCAAACGGCGAGAATGACGCCCGGATCCGCGCGATCTTCTCAAACGGGACCGAGAGCAGAATGCTACTGCGCTCCCTCGTGCGCGCCCTCCACAAAGATGAAGCCAGCCGTCGGATTTCTGCACACGGTTATGCTGGCCCGCTCTTCGCTTTTGAGGAAGAAGCCGTCGCCTTCGATCATGAAATCACAGGGGACGACCAAGCCTCGGGCACGATCTATGTCTTGCGCAGCAAGTCTGACCATCCCTTCGTCGTCGCCAATCGCGAGGTGCTCCACAAGATCGGCGTGACGGGCAGCGATGTAAAGAAGCGCCTAGGCAACACCCGCCTAGACCCGACCTTCCTGATGGCGGAAGTGGAAGTGGTCGCGACCTACACCCTCTACAATATCAACCGAGCCAAACTTGAACACCTGATCCACCGCTTTTTCGAGCCAGCCCGAGTGGACATCGAGATCAAAGACCGTTTCGGGAACCCGGTTGTGCCGCGAGAGTGGTTTTTGGTTCCGCTGGCCAGCATCAATGAGGCGGTGGAACGCATCAAGGATGGCACAATCGGCGAGTATGTTTATGACACCAGCCAAGCCAGGCTTGCCTGAGCGGCCTGGGGGGAAACAGGGCGTGCTTAAGAAACTGAAAACCGCTTCAAATCTGGGTGTTTTTAGGAATTGCCGCACGGCGGACGATGAATGCAACTTCAAGCAACTCAATCTTCTCTATGGCTTTAACGGCAGCGGCAAGACGACCCTAACACGCATATTTAGCAGTCTTGAAAAGGGAGAGCTTTGCGCGCTCCTCCCTGCGGGCGGGCGATTTGAGATCGAGCTGTATGACGGGACACTGATTTCGAATGAAAACAATCTCGGTGCGCTGAAGCAGAATATCGCCGTCTTCAACACCGACTTCGTCGAAGATAACTTTCAGTGGAAGGTGGGCTCTGCCAAGCCCGTGTTTTACATCGGCAAAGACCAAGCCGAAACGGGGAAGAAACTGCGTGAGGCGGCGCTCAAGCGAGAGCCGCTAGAGACACAAAAGCTCGCTTCCGAACAAGCCAAAGGCAAGGCTGACAGGGCATTCGCGACATTCAAGACGATCACAGGGCGGGCAATCGGTGAGGCAATCGCCGACCGTAATTTTAATGCCCGAAATCTAGATTCCGAGTTTGCCAGAGGTGATCGGGATGATAGTGCCTTGCTTGATGAACAAGGACGTAAGCAACTCCGCACCCTAATTTTGCAAGACGCGCCGCCGCCGAAGGTCACTGAATTAGGTGCGCTGGACGGCTTTCGGGAGTTTGCTGAACGATCCCGTGCTTGTCTTTCCGAGACCGTCGGCACGGCAACACTTCGGGAACTCACCGACCATCCTTCGATGGTTGGATGGGTCAAAGCGGGGCAAGAATATCACCGCACAAATAATCTCGATGATTGCCTGTTATGCGGCAATCCCTTCACACCGGAAAGAATGCAGGCGCTCGATGCCGCGATTGACGACAAGTTTGATCGCATCGCGGCCGAGACAGCGTACCTCGCCGCGCGTGGCCGGGATCTGCAAGCGCAGATTACCGCAGCGCGAACAACGATACCCTCGCGGAATGATTTAGCTGGCGACCAGTCGGCTTATGACGCCGGAGCCCTCGCCTACAAAGCAGCCTTGAGCGATCTCGGGAAAGCGCTCTCCCTCTATGAGGATGCGCTCGCGCGAAAGGCACAAGCCCCGAATACCGCCGTCGATCTTGCGGCATGTCCCGATCCCGCTGAGGCGACGCGATTCGAACGGGCCTGCTCAGAAGCGCTATCGAGCATCAACGAGTGCATCGCCATACACAACAAGGCGCATGACGAGTTTGCGCAGACGCAGCAGGATGCACGCAGCGCACTGCTTGGCCACTACCTGGCGGAAGCCCGCGATGAATATCGGCGTCTTGAGAGTGAGGCAGCCGATGCAGACAAGCAGACCACCAAAGACAGCGATGTTTTCAATAAGCTCGTGCAACAAATTGAAGAGCTCAGCCAGCAGCTTCGTAATCACGGGCCTGCAGCCGAGGCCATTAACGCGCTTATCAAGGCCTACCTAAGGCACGGCGATATAGAAATTGTGGCGCAGGATGACGGCTTTCAGCTACGGCGTCACGGACATGAAATCGCGACCAATCTCAGTGAAGGGGAAAAGACCGCGATCACACTCTGCTATTTTCTGTCCAGTCTCGGCTCAGACGGGCGGCAGATCAAAGACCTGATCGTCATCGTGGATGATCCGATATCGAGTTTGGATTCCAAAGCGCTCAATTATGCATTCAGCGTACTCAAAGGACATGTCGGCGCGGCGAAGCAACTAATCATCCTGACTCACAACGTCAATTTCATGAACGAGTGCAGGAAGTGGCTTAAAGGCAAAGTAGACAAAGGGATTGCCGCACTTCTTTTTCTAGATTTGAAATCACGGGACAATGCGCGGCAATCTGAAATCACCAAGCTTCCTAAATTATTGCGAGAGTATGACTCCGAATATCATTACTTGTTCTCGCTTGTATTGAACTTTGCGGAGGCAGATGGCGCAGAGAATGATTATCTCTTCCTGATGCCGAACGCAATGAGGAAAGTTGCCGATGTCTTCCTTGCTTTCAAGCGTCCAGGCAACAATGGCCTTGCCGATAAAGTCGAAGCCCTTTCGCGAGAAGCCGAAGCGCTTGGCCTTGATCCCTCTAGGCTGCGCGCAGTCGATAGGCTCGTGCAGGTTGAATCGCACGGGGACAATCTTGATGACCTAATTACATTCTCGTCGATGACGGTCGAAGAGGCGCACGAGTCGGCCCAGGCGTTGATGGAGCTGGTGGAAAAGCTCGATGCTGACCATTACGAGCGGCTATGTCGCCAATGTCGGTAAATGCTTGGCACTTGCAAATTGGGTCGTCATCCATCCGTCCCTTGCGCAGTACCTGAGATAATCCCGCGAACGTGGCTGAGGCGCACGTCCTGTCAACGGACTGCCCGCTCCATTCGCTTCGCTCCCGTGTTGTCCGTTCCGCCTTGTGGCTGACAGGCCGCTTATCCGCCCCCGCCCGATCCCTCCGCGTCCTCAGGACCAGCGAAAGGAGATCAGGACATGACCACTTCAACTTCTAAATCCGCTTCACCGGCACGCTTCGACGTCTATGAAGCCATCACCAATCAGATCATCGCCGCTATCGAGCAAGGCGCAGATCATCCGCAAATGCCCTGGCACCGTTCGGGCGGCTCTATCGAGCGTCCCGTCAATGTCGCCAGCAAGCGCGCCTATCGCGGCGTGAACACCGTTGCCCTTTGGGCATCGGCGCATTGCCAGCATTTCAGCAACGGCCTGTGGGGCACGTATCGCCAGTGGCAGGATCGCGGCGCCCAAGTGCGCAAGGGCGAGAAGTCCTCTCTCATCATCTTCTATCGTGACATTGAACCCGGTGAACGTGATGATACGTCCGGCGATGATGCCGACGAACGCGGTCAGCGTTCCTTCATCGCCCGTGCATCACGCGTATTCAATGTGGCGCAAGTCGATGGCTTTACCATCGACACGCCAGACGTGAACGTGGATCGCATCGAGCCCAGCATCGCGGCCGAGGCCTTGGTGCAAGCAAGCGGCGCCAAGATCTCCATCGGTGGAGAACGCGCCTGCTACGTAAGCGACCGGTCTTGGCCGCCTTGCATTGAAGTGG
>NZ_NCSQ01000131.1 GCF_002105465.1 Aquidulcibacter paucihalophilus | reverse complement strand
ATCCACTTATAGCACCTGTCCAAATTTCCCGAGCCTGCTCTAACCGTGGATTTTGAAAGCATTGGCTAAAGCGATTTCGAAGAAAAATGTCTCAATCGCCGGAAGGGGTGTTAATGGGCATGAATCCCAAGGATTAGGCTGTCCTAGTTGGCGTCATTCGTGTGGAGCAAGCCTATGTCTGAAACCCATCTTGGGGCCGCGATGGCCGGCGGCAATCCAAGCCAAGGCCGAAGCGATCATGATCTCTATGAAACCCCGCCTCTGGCCACCTTGGCTCTCGTTAATTGGCTAGGCCCTGCCCTGCCCGCTAAAGTCTGGGAAATCGCTTGTGGTAATCATCATATCACCAACGTTTTGCGTGGTTATGGCTGCGAAGTCTTTGAAAGCGATCTGATCGATCGCGGTGATCATGTCGTCTCCGATTATCTGGCGGCGTCGGCGGCCGATGCCCCCTTCTCTCCCCTCGCCATCATCACCAATCCCCCTTGGGATCAGGCTTCCGACTTCATCGAGCATAGCCTCCTTGTGCACCAGCCGCGATTCATGGCGCTCCTGCTCAAGGCTCAATTCTTCCATAATCGCGCGGGCGTGAAACTGAGTGGCAACCCTCTAACGCGGCCCACTCACACTCTGCCCGTGTCATTTCGTCTTGATTTTAGAGGGCGCCGGAATCCCGCCATGGATTGTACCTGGTTCGTCTGGGCGCCGATAGCCATCCGCGCTTTGAAGCCCTTGCCCGTCCAGTCTGAGGGCTTTAGGCCGCGTGGGCTACCGTGCTCGGTTGGCGCATATCCCGGCACCAGATCAAAAACTCGGTGAGATCCAGTAGCGCTGCAGGGCCAACCCCCTCAAATTGCTTATCCTGATAATTGCCCTGGCGCGTCAGCTCGCCGAGATTACCCGTTGCTTCAAACAAGTCCGTAAAGTCAAATAGGGGTTTGAATTCCTTAGCTGCGCTTTCCAGCTCCCGCTGGTAAATCCAGTGGCCGTGATTGTGTTGAAGATCCCGACATGTCCACTCAAACAGTGTCTCAATCCGGTTGCGGAACGCTGTTTGCCGCACCCAATCTTCCCTTCGCACCAAAACCGCCTGTATCACCGCAGCCTGCGTCGATACCGGCCTTAAAAGCGGATGACGCCACTGGCAAAAATCACTCTGCTCGCGCGCCAATTGCCGGCACGCCTCCACAATCCCCAAAAACTCCCCTCGACAGCCTGACCCTACTGCCCTGCCCTTCTTCAGATCTCTGTAGGAAATCCCAAGGATCTGTCTCAGCGTAATCAATCCCTCAAGATGTCCCTGAAACGCCCTGTTAGCCCGTTCACTCATCCGAAAAGCACGAACCGGCAAATCCAGCCATTTGGATGAGCCCTCTTCTTTTAAGATTTCATCGGCCGCTCTGTGCCACGCAAACTCCATGTCCCTAGGCCGCCATTCGCCAGGCTCTTTTCCGCGTCTTAACTTGTAGATACTCTGGCCGAAGGTGTTGCTTTTAACCTGCTCCAGCAGCCATTTGGGCAAACCCGCAAGTCGGGCCCCGCCGACGCGTTGATAAATTTCCGAGTGGAAAATCTTCTCGCCATTTTGTTTTGAAAATTCGCCTATCGTTGGAAAGTTTTGTGCGATCGCCGCCATGCTTTGAGGTAAAATCAGGGCCGAGGGTAAAGCTAAATCTGCTTGATCCAGCTGGGCCAGCTTCTCGTTGAAATGATCAAATTCTCGTTTAAGCCTTTCAATGACCCACTTTTGCTCAGCCAATAATCTATCCTCCAAGAGTCCCAAGGCCATTCTGGCCTCTGAATCGTCCAGACAAGCTCGCAGATTCCAGATGCGATGAGCCAAATCTAGCCTTACGCATGGGTTCTTACGGGCGTCCCCGGCTCAAAGCCGGGTCGGGCTCTATTCGCGCTAAAGGCGCTCACCGAGCCAGCCGCGCAGTCTCGGCCCTTCGGGTGACGATCCCTAACGCAAACTACCACAAGCTACCCGTTTTGAAAGAGTCCTGCCCCACTCAGAAGCGGGATTTCGAGGGCGAGGCCGCGCCTCAGACAAGAGCCAGCAATCATACCGGCGCAAAAATGGCTGACCTTTAGCTCGGTGATCTATAAGGGTCTCACCTGGATCCCGCTTGAGAACACCAAGGTCTATCAAGCATCAGTTTATCGCCTTTTCGATCAGAAGGGGTGCGCCATATTTCGCTTCATGTCATGCGAGAAATAGGCTATGACCGTGGCGAAACCGGGAGCAATCGAAGTGGCTGATATAGCAGAATACAACGCCATTACGTTCCTTATAGGAATTTGCCTCTGGACAACAGGACTAATGGTCGCGACAATTTGGGCTGCTATTGGCTCGAGGGAATAGGTGTTCATCATTTCAAGAAGGACCACCACTAAAGCCGCCCTCTTTGTGCCAAGTTGCCAATGATGTGCCGAAGTATCCCACCCATATTGTCGAGTGGTCCAACGCTCCTCTCGATTGTTGCGACGATATGGCGCAAACCTGCCGACGGTATGATGCGAAAGTGACGACGGTGTGCCGCTAGATTGGCGGCGGTATGATGCAAAGTAGACGGCGGTATGACGCGAATTGAGCGACGGTGTGGCGCGCGGCGATAGTTTTGCAATTTGTTCTCTTAAAACCTGATTGTTTTCAGCTGCCTGCAAGACCCTGCATGGAGTGCGTTACGTACGACCGCGAAGCCCAAATGGCGCGGTGCATAATAGTGGGTGTGGATCCTTAGGCTTGGATTTTTTAAAGGACTTTTGTGTTTGAAGTCCTTTTTACTCACCAAATTTAAGGAGTTGTTAAGCAAAATTGCAAGATTGAACGAAACATATCATAGATACGCTGAAATTCCTTCAATTGACCTTCGCCGACTGCGAAAGGATGAAAACATGGTACAGGACAACTATGGCTCTGAAGCGAGCCGGATCGGCGCTTTAGCCCAAGCGGGCGAAGAAATGGTTGAACGACTCCGGCGTACCGCCTTTCTTCCAGGCGCAAGGAAAGGCTTGCAAGTTCGCTTTGGGATAGCCGAAGCGGCTGAGCTTTTGGGTTGTTCCACTAATCGTATTCGGATGGCTGAGCAGGATGGCCGACTTCCACCAGCACCTGAAAGCGAGACCGGGCGAAGATTGGGATATGATATCGCGGCACTATTGAATATGCGCGAGGTTTTAGGTGCGTCCCCACGTAGGCGCGAGCAGGACCCACCTGCAATCATCGCGGTCCAGAACTTCAAAGGCGGTGTTGGAAAGTCCACCCTAACGACCCACTTGGCGCATTATTTGGGTATTGCAGGCTATCGAGTGTTGGTTGTGGATTGTGACAGTCAAGCTACAACGACCACTCTTTTTGGCTTCAATCCCCATTTCGCGATCCGCCAAGAAGAAACTCTCTACCCTTATCTGGCATTGGAGCCGACGGAGGATGATTTAGCCTATGCAGTGAAAGGCACTGTCTGGCCTAATGTTGATCTCATTCCCTCGAATCTGCAGTTGTTCGACGTTGAATATGAGCTTGCGGCTGCAGGATCGCGTGGGGGTAGTGTGCTACCCGCCCGGTTTCGCAAGCTGCGCGAGGGGTTGGCTAAATTAGCACGGAACTACGATGTGGTGATTCTTGACCCACCCCCTGCCCTCGGAACGATTTCGCTGGCGGTTATGCAAGCAGCCAATGCGCTTCTGGTACCATTAGCGGCAACCACGCCCGACTTTTGCTCTACTGTCCAGTTTTTATCGATGATGGATCAGGTTCTGGAGCAATTAAGTGGTGCCGGCATCGAAGTTGATTATGATTTTGTGCGCCTGATGTGTTCGAAGTTTGATGCCAATGACCCTAGCCATTCAATGGTGCAAAAAGTCATGGAGCAAGCGTTTGGCCCTGCCTTACTCCCGGTTTCCTTACTGGAATCGGCAGAAATTAGCCATGCTGCGTTACGGATGATGACAGTCTATGAACTTGAAAGACCGGTCGGGACGCCAAAGACCCACAAACGATGTCGCCAGAATCTGGATGAAGCATTTGCTCAAGTTGAGCAGCTAATTAGGCGTCGTTGGGGCCGCGTTTCTGCAGGCAATCCTACCCTACTAATGGGGGTAGTATAATGGACATACTTTGTACTACTTCGCTTTACCGGACCATACCGTGTGCCAGTGGCTATAGCAGTAGTGGTTGGTATGGCTCAGCCTTTTCAGACATGGGCCCTTTAGCCGAAGGAATGTTCCTGTCTTTCCGCCTCCCCTCCCTCCTAAATTCACACTTGGATAAGCGCTATGTCAAAACGTCAGCTTGACTATCTCAACGAGCTTCTAAGCACGCCAGCGGATGGTGCTCCCATTGATGTAGAACACGCTCCGGTCGATGACGCGCCTGAGTATCCGCGCGCCAAGCGTGGCAGTACTCTATTGTCTCGTGATAACGCGCTGGCCAAAATCGCTTCAGGAGATGTGCGCCAGATTACGCAACTGTTGCTTGATCCAAGTAGAGTACGGGTGTGGTCTGGAAATGCGAGGTATCAAGCAGGGCTCAATGAAGCAAATTGCCGAGATCTGATCGACGCGATTTTATCAGAGGGCGGCCAGAAAGTTCCAGCGATTGTGCGCCGTGTCGAAGGGGATTCAAAATACGACTATGAGGTTATCGCCGGCACCCGGCGGCATTGGGCGATTTCTTGGCTTCGTAGAAATTCTTGGCCAGATATGATGTTCCTTGCGCAGGTCCATGTCCTCGATGACGAGAGCGCGTTTCGACTTGCCGACGTTGAAAACCGCGCACGCCGGGATGTGTCAGATTTTGAACGCGCACAGAATTATCTTCAGGCACTTTCTGGCTATTATGGCGGAAAGCAGAAGCGCATGGCTGAACGATTGCGCGTTTCTGAAGGCTGGCTCTCGAAAATGTTAAAAGTTGCATCATTGCCTGAATGGGCTGTAGCGGCCTTTTCTGGGCGTGGGGATATCCAGCTAAAGACTGTTTACCCTTTAGCCCAGTTTCTGGACCTGTTGGATAAGCAAGGCGAGACAAGTGACCTTTCCAAAGTTAGGGCTTCAGCTGGGGAAATTCGCTCGGAACAAGCCAAACGAGTTGAACAAGGGCTTCCGCCAATAGGCGCTGGCGACGTCGTGAAGACGCTGATGTCTGCAGGGCAGAGTGCTGAACAAGGCGAATTGCTGTTTGAGGCCGACTCGAAGCACGGTCGAAAAGCGCTGTCGGTGTTGTCCTCCAATCGCAACGGAATCACGCTGCGTCTGCATAGCGGATCGGGGGCGGGTGAAGCTGAAGTGTTGGATTTGGTAAAGGCGGCGCTTGCCGCGCTGGACGCCAAGGGCAGGGGCCTTGCGCGATAAAGGTGAGTTAGAGCGCATGGGCAGAGCAAAAAATTTCCCCGGGGAAATTGCCGTTCGACTAGAGCTTAGTGGAAACTGGGACCACACCAGTCTTTCCCCCGGGAAATCTTTCACTTCTATACTTCTGGGGCCTTATCAATGATTCGCGTAAAGCCCGCGGCGGCACCAGAACAAATCGACTTGTTTCTTCCGTATTTGTCAGACCTTTCATTGCGCGATCAGCGCGAAATGATGGAACGCCCCTTCTTTAGTCTTGCCAAATCAAAGCGGATCAAGCCCATCGATTACACGTCACCTGACGGCAAAATCTGGGTACACGTTTCAGCTAACCCAGATTATGGAATGGCAACAATCTGGGATGCTGATATCTTAATCTACTGCGCTAGTATGTTGAACGACATGAAGGGCAGGGGGGTAAATGATATCCCGCGCGTCATAAACATCATGCCATATGACTTGTTGCGCGCTATCGGCAGACCCACGACTGGAAGGGCATACGAGTTGCTGGCGGGGTCTCTTGATCGCCTTCAATCAACGACTGTCAAAACCAATATCCGCGCTGACCAACGCCGTGAAGCTACATTTTCTTGGCTCGATAGCTGGAGCCAATTGGTTGATGAAAGAACCGAGCGCTCACGTGGCATGCAACTGGCTCTTTCTAGCTGGTTTTACGATGGCGTTCTGATGAACGGCGGCGTTCTTGCCATTGACCGTGCATATTTCAACATCACAGGTGGCCGCGAGCGGTGGCTATACAAAGTTGCGCGCAAGCATGCCGGAGGAGCAGGGGAGGGGGGTTTTGCAATTGCTCTTCCAACGTTGTTCGAGAAGTCTGGTGCGGAAGGGCCGTATCGACGTTTCAAGTTTGAAATAACGGCGATCGCTAAGCGCAATGAGATCCCCGGCTATAATTTGGCTCTCGAGAATGCTGCGAATTCCAACGAGCCACTGCTACGCATGACACGGATCGTCGACAAACGGCCTCAAGCAACGCCGGATTCGCAGGGCATGCAACTGAAGACAGGCCCTAAGACGACAGACGCTACAGCTAACACGAAACCAAAACTCTTCTCACAGGGCATGACCGACCGCGACGCTGCGGGATACATAACGGACGAAACGCTTGCATATGTTCGCGCCCATTTTCGTGGCTGGGACTTCCATGCCCTGCACGAGGACTTCAGGACCTGGCTGAAAGACGATGAGGCACGGACCCCAGCCAATTACCAAAAGGCTTTCATCGGATATGTGAAACGATACCACGAACGCAATCGGTTCACACTTTAATTTGAGATTATCTGGGCCACAGTTGGCCATCGCGTTCTCGAAGTGACGACCTTTCGTGAGATCGGAGTGCGTCGACCGATTCAACGAAGTGTCAAAACATCACGTTTGAAGGGATTATGCGAATCAGACTCCCAAACTCGTTCAAAATACCCAGCCCTCACCCAACCTGTCGACACATTAGGAACGAATATATTCGACCAACGACACTTCAGGAACATTCACGCGATCCTTCGAGAACAAAAGTGCCGACACTTCGAGAACAATTTCACGACACAACAGGAACCCTCGAAAACAATTAATATCGAAGAAACAATATCTTATGGTGCATTTTCAGCGCTTAACTTATATAACAACACCCTAAAATTTAAACGATCACCGATTTTATAGAAATTGATAAAAAGGCGAAGATCTGGAACTATTTGGTTGCCGATAACAGGCTCGGTAAGCCGCAAACTGTTCAAAGCCCTAGTCGAAAGCTTGACCTGGTGGCAGCGGGAGGCAGACGCATAATCCCAAACTCAGTCCACCAAGAATGTAACCTGCTCACAGTCGTCAATTCACAGCCAACAACTTAGCCCGCCGAGAACCCCATCATATCTGCAAACATCAATTTTTATGTTTTGCCTTTGGTCTGCTTTGCGCCGATATTGTTGAAAAACTAGAAGTTTAGACGAGATTG
>NZ_NCSQ01000132.1 GCF_002105465.1 Aquidulcibacter paucihalophilus | reverse complement strand
ACCAAACCGATTTGGGAATCCCCTTTGTCAACAGGCCCTAAACCTCATAGTAATGGCAATAAAGAGCAATTTCTAGCCCCATATGGTTAACTGGCGAGGAAAAATTTTAGTCTAGGGCTCGTGCGATGGGCTAAGGCCGTGCTAAGGATGTCGGATGTCACTTTGGAAACGACTCCTTGATCTCGCCGGCACGGCCTTCCACCATGCCCAGCATGATGCGGAACCCGCAGACCCGTGTGCGCCAGATCCCGGTGATATGGAGTTTGCCGCTGCTGTTGTCGCCTTGGCCGCAAAAATGGCACGAGCCGATGGCAAGTCGACTTTAGACGAGGCCGCAGCCTTTCGCGCGGCCTTCCCCATTGCGCCCGATGATCGGCCCATGTTCGACAAGCTGTTCGCTTTGGCACAGGAAACAGTGCATGGGTTTGAGGGCTATGCGAAGCGGATCGGCAAACGCTATGTGGCCAAACCTTGCCTGCTTGAAGATGTCTTAGACGTTTTATTTGCGGTGGCGTCAGCTGATGGGGCCATCACCGAAGGCGAACTGAGCTATTTGACGCGTGTGTCAGAGCTTTTTGGGTTCACCGAGACAGAGTTTGCCCGTATCTCCGCCCCCTATTTCCCCGATCGTGCACCCGATCCCTACACCATTTTGTCGGTGTCCATTCAGGCCAGTGATGACGATATTCGCAAAGCCTGGACCCGCTGTGTGGCCGAGAATCATCCCGACAAATTCATAGCTCGCGGGGCCCCGGTTGAGTTTATCAAGGCCGCTCATGAAAAGACTGCTGCGATCAATGCGGCCTATGAGCAGATCAAAGCCAGTCGAAAACAAAAAGTGCGGGCTTCAAACAGCTTGGAATCGGGTGGGCCACGCATGAATCCCGCCAATGTCTATCAAAACGCACCAGCGGGATCATAAAACTGGGCACAAACACTTGACGTTAAGCGTTTCAGTGCCAATCTCTCCCTCATGCGTTCACTGTCTCACACCGCCCGGGCCATGTTTCAAAGCACCGTCGCTTTGGTATCAGGCTTGTTGATCGTTTCAGCGTTATTCTTCGGCGTGATGGCCATGGCCATTGCTGGCCTAGTAATTGGCTTTGCTGGCGCTGTGCTGGCCAACTTCCGCCAACCTGAAACGCGTGCTGTAGTCACACTAGAAGCTCGTCGCACCGGCCGTGGCTGGAGCGTGGACCCGTCGGGCCGCTAAGCCACTTTTCCACTATTGAGCGTGCATGCGTGTCCACCGGGCGCGCAGAGGCGTCGTTTGCGGCTGTTTTCGCACACGCCGATGCAGCAAACCATTGACCTCAAATCTCTGACTATGGAACGAGACCTCTATGCGTCCAGCCGATTTCCTCTTGCTTTTTGCCTGCTGTGTCGCGTGGGGCCTAAACCTGCCACTAACCCGATGGCTGGTGGCTGATATTCCACCCATCTTTCTCGCTGGTCTTCGGTTTTTGGGTTTGGCGCTTTTGTTGTCGCCGTTTCTGCGCCCCTTCCCCAAGCAATTTGGCCTCGTCTTTGCGATTGCTATGTGTATTGGCGGGGTTCACTTCGCCCTTTTGTTCTTGGGTCTGCAGGCAGCCCCAGCCAGTGCAGTTGCGATTGTGGGCCAGCTTGGTTTGCCCATCGTCACCATTCTTTCCATCATTTTCTTACATGAAAAAGTACGCTGGCGGCGTACCTTGGGGATGACTTTGGCATTTGCTGGCGTCATCGCCATCCTTTATCAGCCAGGCAAGTTCAGTTTCGAGATTGGTCTGGTTTATGTCGCAGCGTCTGCTTTTGTCGGCGCGACGGGCTCGATCCTGATGAAGCGGTTGGACCCGATCCCTGCCCTCAATTTACAAGCCTGGGTTGGCCTTCTCTCCATCATTCCGCTCTTTGGTCTGTCCTTTGTGATGGAGACCAATCAGATCCCGTCGCTTCTCCAGTCAGACTGGCATGTCTGGGCAGGGATTGTGTTTTCGATTGTCGTGGTCTCTATCTTTGGCCATTCGGCCTATTATCAGCTGGTCAAAAAATACGACATCACACTTCTCGCACCTTTGACCCTGATGACGCCGGTAATTGCCGTTGCCACAGGTATCTTTATCCTAGACGAGCCGATCACGCTGAAGCTGATCATTGGGGGTGGCCTCACGCTGGCGGGTGTGTTCTTAGTAGCGGCTCGTGAAAACAAAAGCCTGCCCAGTGATGCGGTTGCGCAGGCCAAAACAGGCTGAGATTGTCAGATGTTTGGTAATCCTATTTCTACTCGCCAGCCACGCCAAAGCCGGACCCGAAACGTGATGCCGCTTGAAATCATCCAATCCCCCTCGCCTAATTTTGATGAGCGTAAGCGGCCGATCCGCTTCGTGGTGCTTCATTATACCGGCATGCAAAGCTCCGATGCTGCACTGCGGGTCTTGTCGGACCCCGCCCCCATGCGCACGGCTTATCTAAACGACATCCCGACCAACCCACTTTTGCCCGACGGCACGCCTGCCCCCAAAACGCTGGTTCCTTCCCCTATGAGCCGGGTGTCGAGCCATTATCTGGTCTATGAGGATGGTCGCATCTTTCAATTGGTCGATGAGTCTAAGCGCGCTTGGCATGCCGGACGCGGCTTTTGGGACGGCGAGACCGATATGAACTCAGCCTCCGTTGGAATCGAGATCGCCAATGGCGGCGATGATTATGGTTTGCCCGAATACCCAGAGGTGCAGATAGAGCGCGTTATGGCATTGGTAGCCGATATTGTCCGCCGCCATGGGCTCGATCGCCAACATGTGATTGGCCATTCCGATCTTGCCCCGATGCGCAAATCCGACCCTGGCGAGAAATTCCCCTGGAAGCGCTTTGCCGATGCTGGCCTTTCAATCTGGCCAGAGCCGGCTTTAGAAGATGGCGATCAGCGCAATCTGTTTGACCAAGATGGCATGATGGACCGCGGCATTGCGGTGGTTCAAACCGGCCTTGGCACCATCGGCTATGGCGTGACCGTCAATGGCATTTTGGATACCGAGACCCGGGCCGTATTACGCGCGTTTCAGCGCCGTTTTCGTCCCAGCAAAGTTGATGGCTTTATTGATGTCGAGACCGTGTCTCTTGTGGCGCGTGTGGCTGCCATCTTGCGCCCGGCCTAGCTTTGCCGCATGAGTCAGGCGTCAGACGGTCGGGCGGCCGCTCTTGCAAGGCTTGAAAAGGCGCAAGGGAGGAAAGTCCGGGCTCCACGCAAACATGGTGGCGGGTAAGGCCCGCCGGGGCGCTGCTTTCGGGCAGGGCCTCAGGGATAGCGCCACAGAGAATAGACCGCCCGTCAGGTCTTTGGACTCGACAGGTAAGGGTGAAACGGTGGGGTAAGAGCCCACCGCTCCGACCGTAAGGAAGGAGGCATGGCAAGCCCCACCAGGAGCAAGACCGAATAGGGACACCATGTGGCAGGCTTTGCTTGTCACGGCTCGTTTGTGGGTTGGCGTGTCCGGGTAGGTCGCAAGAGGCCCTGTGCGAACAGGGTCCCAGATGAATGGTCGCACAGAGGGGGCAACCCCTTGGACAAAACCCGGCTTATAGACCGTCTGACATTTTGCCTCCGCGGAGGCATAGGCTGCTGCAACGCCTTTCCAAGGGCAGACAACCAAACCCAAAAACTGCTGCCGACGGGCGGGGTGCATGCCTTACCCTACACACTCGATCCCGCGCCGCGCGCCATTAAACCAAATCGGTCACGGCACTGACTTTTCAACCAACGCAGACTAGCAAACCAAAGGGCAAGTCGGCATACTCGCCCGTGGCGGTCGGGGCGCAATCTGTCGAGAACTGGAACCGGAACAGGGTAAGCGATCTTTTCCTTCACCCTCTCAACAGCTTATGCAAGGAACGCCAGTCAACGCATTGAGCGTGATGAATCATCCACGCTAGAGGATAGAGGCTGGAGAAATTGACAATGGGGAAAAATTGGCTGTCGCAGCGTGCAAGCGGCTGGATTTCTGGCGTGTTAGCCCTGATCTTCGCCCAATTACTGGCGCAACCGGCATTTGCCCAGCCGACCGGCACCGCCCTGATGCCCCCACAAATTGCCGCCCGCCAGGTGGTCCCGCCGCATGTGGTGCCAGGCACCCGTTACAATCCTGCGATCCCCACCCCAACAGACGCACTTGGCTATACCCTTGGTGAGCATCCAGTCCGCCACCATGACCTTCTCTCCTATATGGGCACGCTGGACCGGCTGTCAGACCGGATCAGCGTCGAGGAAATCGGCCGCTCTCACGAGCGCCGCCCAATCCTGTTGTTAAAGATCACGAGCCCATCCAACCATGCGCGCCTCGAACAATTGCGTACCGAACATCTGGCCCGGCTGGAGGCCGGAGTTGACGCGCCTGCCGATGCGCCCGTGTTCGTCTGGGCCAATTTCGGCGTGCATGGGGCCGAGGCCTCGGCCCAAGATGCGGCGCTGGCCACGGTCTATCATTTTGCCGCAGCCACTGGCAGCGAGATCGACGCAATGCTCGACCGGGCCGTGATCCTGGTGGTGGTGGTTCTCAATCCAGACGGCCATGCGCTGCGGGTCTCAAGGGTTGACCGTTTTTCAGGCGCTGCCGGGGTGAGCGATCCTGCCCATTTCCAGCATAGTGGCTGGGGCGAGGCGCGGGTCAACCATTATGGCTTTGACCTTAACCGCGACTGGCTTTTGGTGAGCCAGCCAGAGGCACGCGCATGGGTTGGGGCTTGGCAGCGCTGGGTCCCCCAACTCTCATTGGACCATCACGAGATGGGCTCGAACAGCAGCTTCTATTTCCATCCCGGAGAGCCACGGCGCGTCAATGCCCTGATCACAAGGCGGCAGACCGAGTTGGCAGAGAAGATTGCGGGCTATCATTCCCGGGCGCTCGATCCAGATGGCGTGCTCTATTATGCCGAAGAAGGGTTCGATAATTTCTATATTGGCAAAGGATCAACCTATCCGCAGGTCAATGGCGGCGTTGGTATTCTGTATGAAGCCGGCACTGCCGCCGGCGGGGCCGTGGAAGGCCGCAATGGCCTTCGCACCTATGCGGAGAATATCAGACTGCAATTCCGGGCCAATCTGGCCGCCGTCACCGGCGCAATTGAGATCCGGCGCGACCTAACCGCGTCACAAACCGCCTTCTTCCGTCAGGCGCGTGCCAATGCCCGTGCAGCTGGGCCTGCAGCTTACGTGGTTGCCGCCCCCGACGATCCAGCGCGGATGCAGCGTTTCTTGGCGCTTCTGGCCACCCATGGCGTGACCGCCCATGCGCTGAGCGAGACCATCGAGGTGGGGGGCCGCCGGTTCGAGGCCGGGCGTGCCTATCTGGTGCCCACCGACCAGCGGCAGGCTGCCATGGTGCGCGGCATCTTTGAGACGCCGAAATCCTTCGAAGAGAACGTCTTTTATGACGTATCGGCCTGGACCATGCCGGTAGCCTATGACCTTGATTGGGCCGCCCTGGAGCCAGGTGCCTTCCGCCCTCGGCTTTTGGGAGAGCGGGCGCGCGGCGGGTTTGATCTTGAACCCGCACCAACAGCGGTTCTCGCCGAAGGGGCTTACGGCTATGTCGTGCGGTGGAGTGACCGCGCTGCCCCGCGCGTGGCGGGAGAACTGCTCCGCGCGGGCCTGTTGGTGCGGGCAGCTTCGGCGCCGTTTGAAGCAGCGACACCCTCTGGACCCGTAGCATTCGGGCGCGGCGCGCTGTTTGTGCCGACTGCCGGGCAAGAGATGGATGCAGCCACCCTTCACGCTTTCATGACCAAGCTGGCGCGAGACGGCGGCGCGAAGATTTCGCCGATTGTGTCTGGCCGTACGCCCAGCACCGCGACAGACTTTGGCGGCAACAAATCTTGGACCACGATCACCCGGCCTGAAATCCTGTTGCTGTTTGCCGGGGACGCCCCGCGCATGGAGGCCGGAGAGGCTTGGTGGCTCTTGGACCACGAGATGGGCTTGCCCGTCACGCTGCGCCGCGCGAGCGACCTGAGCCGGACAGAGCTGTCACGCTATACCCATATTCTCGCGATGGGTGCGGTCTCGTCCGGCTGGAGCCGGGCTGAGACCGAAGCGCTAGCGCGCTGGACGCGGGGCGGCGGGGTGCTCATCGCCAGTGGCACCGCTGCCCAATGGGCGCAGCGGGCCCTCGCAACCGAGACTGGCGAGACAGCCGCTGGTGGTGCCAGCCCATCCGCGCGGCCTGCAACACCACGTGCCGCTACGCCTGCACCGGATGGCAATGAAGCCAAATCCTCTGATCCGGCACAAGCGCGGCCTGCCCAGCCGGCACGCGACCGCCGCGATTTTGATCGCATGGAAGCTGGCGAGACCGAGCACATCATCGCCGGGGCCCTCTTCAAGACCGACTTGGATCCGAGCCATCCATTGGCGTTTGGACATACCGACCGCGATCTTGCGATCATGAAGGTTGGCACTGGCGTGCTTGAATGGCCTCAAGACGATGCCTATGCGGTGGTGGCCCGCTATCACGAGGCTCCGCTTCTGGCGGGCTATGCGTCGCGCACATCCATCGCCCGTGTAGCCGGGGCACCCGCCGTCACCGCCACCCAGCGCGGTACAGGCACGTTGGTTCTATTTGCCGACAACCCCACCTTCCGTGGCACTTTCCCCGGCACAGAACGCCTCTTGCTCAACGCGATTTTCATGAACCGCCACATCCGAGCGCCCCGCGCCCCAGATCTCTCGGACGAAAGTGACTGATCTGGGCGTGGGTGAATAAGCTTCGGGCACCATGGTGCATTCGACAAAAATGCACCATGGCGAGGCCCCCGCCCGAAGATCGTTGATGTTGAGCAGCCGTTAAAGGTCTCAGAACGCTTCAAAGCGTCGCTCCGCTTGTTTTAAAGCTGCCCAAAACGGGGTAGTGCGCAAGTCGGGGTGTTGATCGGCGCGCCTGTGGCGCGTCGGCGCAGCCGATTTCACCTTTTGATACATCCCGTTGCGCGCGCAAACTCGAACGAAGCCTTTGCGTAGGCAAAGCCTTCTATAGAGGCTTTCCAAGTGGAAGAATCGTACCCATTCGCCGAGGGCCACATACCGGTGAGGTATG
>NZ_NCSQ01000130.1 GCF_002105465.1 Aquidulcibacter paucihalophilus | reverse complement strand
TTCGCTCCTTTAGGACGAACACTGCACCTCAGTCTGCAATGATGGTGCCACTCAAAACTGGCACGCGCGCCCTCGATTGAGGTCAATTCTTGCGTTTGGCGAACCAATTCGCGTCAAACGGGCATGCCCTTAGACACGATGACTTGCCATGTGTTTCATTTTGAGCCGGTTTCTCTCCGTAACCTGCTACACCTTAGTCCCCCGTACGGGATCAACTTAACCAATAAATCATGGACAATTCATGAATAACGGAATGAGTTGATTTGCATTTTTGTTTCGGGGGTCGGTTTATTGGCCAAAATATCAACCCATAATCCTTGCGTTATGCTTGGCTGAACTTTCCAATAGAGCCATCAGACCTTTTGGCGTTGATTGAAAGCCGGTCCATCAGGCCATTGCGCCCAGTCAACGAAACGGCCAGAAACCGACGCAGGTTTCTGGCCTGATTTCAGGGGCTTGGCTCAGCCCTTACGGCTTGCCAATGCTGAACATGTTGCCGACCGCGACTGACGAGCCGATTACAGAACCCCCTACATTGTGGGCGCTGATGAAGGTGTTTGCATGGATCGGGGCCACCATGACTTGTTGACCCGTGATCGCCATATTGCCGCCACCGGTGAGGCTGATCGAGTTGCCGAAGCTGCGGGTGATGCCGGTAACATCGCCGGTGATATTTTGTGCGGTCAAGTTAATGCCGCCATTGACCGCTGCGCCACCATGTTGTTGAGCCGCGACGTTGAAGCTTGCTGCATTGGGGGCTGATGCGCTTAGAGCATTGCCATTGGCTTGAGCGTTTGCACTCACATTGCCGCCGATATTGAACAAATTGCCCGATGTATAAGCAGACGGGTCGATCCAATTATGTTGGACGCTGTTGATGGCAACGTCATGTGCACCGGCAAAGGAGCCCGCTGCATTGTTCGCGAAAGCTGCGGCATTCAAAGTTACGTCACCACCAATATTGCCAATATGACCGGATGTGGTGGCAATGGCATCGCCACGGAAGCGTTGGTCATTGTTCCAAGAAACGCTCGACTCGGTGCCAGCGACTTCGGCTAAGTTCGCCCCTGCGACGGCCGAGAAACCAACGGAACAACAGACATCATGGGCAATACCAACCGTATTTGCCTGAATGTTGCTGTTCATGAATTGCGAGACATTGATGGCTTGCTGAGCAAATGCTTGACCACCAAACGAGGTCGCAAGCGCGATTGCCGAGATAATTGCTGCCTTTTTCACGATGAACTCCCCTTATAATGAAGCGCAAACCCTCTGTGGCTTCTAGGAGAAAGGGAGCAATTCGAAGGCCAATTTGGGCCGTAGGGAAAATTGGGCAAAATAAGGCATAAGTAAATGATAAGAAATGCATGATTATTTGGTAAAATTGATATTTATAAACTTGATAATCAATGTTTATTTGCGCCAGTTTTGCCCTTCTTTTGACAAAATTGTTAATATTATATTTCATGGATATTTAGAATTTTGTATCAATTCAACACATATTGAAATGTAGATTTCAAGGCTTGGCTTTGCCCCGTCGCCACGGTCCGCGGCAACCATATCCTCAACCCTCCTAGCGCCCTTGACTGGCCAAGCTCGACTTGAAGGTGGTGTGAGGCACCCAGAGGTACCGAGTATGCACGGACTGGGTTAGCCCGCCCAATTGATCCGCCAGCGTGCGAAACAACGGCGGGTCATTTAAATTTATGAACATCAGAGTGAAGCTTTGACATTCAACTTAGGTCATTAATATTTGAGTTTTGATCAGAAAAACATAGATCCGAAAATATCTCATTAAGAACAAGGAGGAATGAGGCTTTTCATTCCTTGCTGCTTTTTTCCTGACAAACACCTCAGATAATCGCAATCTGGCATGACTCTAGGGTAAAATTAACCATTTTTATCAAGCCGATGTTTAAGACTCGTCGGTAATGTTGTTGGGCGTTCACAACGAGCGCGCTCCGCTGGTAGCGGGGGTGTACCTAGTATTGAAAGGGCTAGAAATGCTCAGTGTAAACACCAACCAGGGGGCCATGGTGGCCCTGCAAACATTGAACAAAACCAATTCAGAGCTTGCGAAAACACAGAATGCGATTTCAACAGGCTTAAAGGTTGCGTCAGCCAAAGATAATGGAGCGATTTGGGCAATTGCCAACAAAATGACCTCCGACGTCGGCGCGTACGACCGCGTGCGCGAATCTACCGACCGAGCCGCGTCCATTCTTGATACCGGCATTGCCGCCGGTGAAAGCATTATGGAGCTGCTCAACGAAATGAAGGGCAAAGCACTTGCCGCTTCACAGGCGGGCCTTTCGGCTTCAGCCCAAGCAGCTTTGGCTGCCGATTTTGCGCAATTACGCGATCAAATCACCAGCATCGGCGCGAATGCTGTGTTTGATGGGGCCAATATGATTGCCGCTACGCCCAATAATGCCGTTGCCTTGGGTGACTCTGCCGGCGGCAACACGATAACGGTCGCTGGCGCAAGTTTAGCGCTTGGCGGATCAGTGGTAACTGTAACGACCGGGTCGGCTCTCGATACTGCAGCCAACGCCACCACCGCTTTGGGTTTGGTCAATGCTTCGATTACCAATTTGGGCACCCAATTGGCCACTTGGGGTGCCGGGGCTAAGCGTCTTGAAGTGCACCGCACCTTTATCGGCAAGCTTCAAGATGCCCTAAACAATGGGATCGGTGCGATTGCGGATGCCGACCTGTCAAAAGAAAGCGCAAAGCTGCAGGCCTTGCAAACCAAGCAACAATTGGGTGTGCAGGCTTTGTCGATTGCAAATACAGCCTCACAATCGGCTTTGTCGCTCTTCCGATAGAATAACTCGGAACAAGACGTGCGTACTACCTTGGCCTAAGCAGACCCGCTTGGGCCTTTTTCTTGTTGCCTGCACCTATTCTGCCAGATGTGAATAGGCTAAATTGATCCCATGATGACCCGGCGCGCCACGATTTTGACTTCCGCGGTCCTGCTGCCGGTCCTTAACGCTGCGTGCAGCGACCAGAAGTTGGAATTGCCCGGGCCACTGCGCGCTGAAACAGCCATGAAGCGGGCGACCCCAAAGCTTACGCCCCGGCTGCGCGCGCTTGGGGCCACTTTAGGCGACCCCGTATTCATCCGAGCCTTTAAGCAAGAAAAGCGATTACAACTTTTCATCCAACCGGCGGGAAGGGGCAGGTTTGTTGAATTTGCCACGTGGCCAATCTGTGCTGCCTCCGGCGGCTTGGGCCCTAAAATGGCCGAGGGCGACAAACAAGTGCCAGAGGGGGTCTATGGTGTGACGCCTGAGGCCATGAATCCTGCCTCCGCCTACCATCTGTCGATGAATGTCGGATATCCAAACGCCTATGACCGTGCCTTTGGTCGTACTGGTAGCTTCATCATGATCCACGGGCGGTGCGAAAGCATTGGGTGTCTCGCGATGACGGACCCGGTGATCGAAGAGATTTGGACATTGGTTGCGGCCGCCCATGACGCTGGCCAAGCCAAAGTGGATGTCCACATCTTCCCGTTCGTTTTGAGCGCGACCGCGCTCGGGTCTCATAGACAGAGCGAGCATTTTTCATTCTGGTCGGATCTTTGGGTCGTGCAGGATGCTTTTGACCAGAACGGTGCGCCACCCGTCGTGTCGGTAGAGTCCGGTCGCTATCAAGTCATAGATTGACTCGATTTGCGGGCATGGCCGCCTTTTGACGTCAGCTCGCCTGCCTAATTTTTAGTCATATCGGAACGGCGCCATCGCCAAGAAGCGGTCTTGCTTGGCTTGTAACTTCTGGGTCAGGGCAGAATTTCGCGCATTTTTCGCGGATCCTCACGCGAATGTGACCAAATCGTGGCAATTCTGTGACGATTAGTTGGTTTCGAAGTTGCGATCGCTATGCCAAGGGGGGCGGGCGCAACACCTAGTTGGCACGGAGGGGGCCCCGTCAATCAACCGTTGCAGCCCCAATATAATTCTCTTCCCGGAGGCTGAAGCATCATGAACATGCGAAAGAATTGGTTTCAAAAGCAGCTGGCAATGACGACCGCACTCGTGTCGGCCCTTGTGCCCTTTATTCAAGTCCTGCCCTTGCGCAGGGTACCTCTGCTGCCGCCACAGACGCACCTGCAAAGGAAGTCGAGACCGTGGTGGTCTTGGGGACCCGCCGGACCGACCGGTCCGTTGCGACATCGGCCTCACCTGTTGACGTGATTACGGCGTCGGAAATTACCAGCCAATCCACCGCCAATGTGATTGATGCGGTTAAGAACGTCGTGCCGTCCTTCTTCGCCAGCCAAAACACCATTGCAGATGCCGGTACTTTCGTGCGCTCACCAAACTTGCGCGGTTTGCCCGGCGATCAGGTCTTGGTGATGATGAATGGCAAGCGCTTTAACCGCTCGGCTTTGGTGCAAACCTTCGTTGGTGGCGATACGGCTTTGTCCTTTGGTTCGCATGGCCCAGATATTTCGTCTATTCCATCGATTGCGATCAAGAACCTGCAAATCCTGCGCGATGGCGCAACCTCACAATATGGCTCCGATGCCATTGCCGGGGTTATGAACTTTGGGCTTCGCGACAATGCTGATGGTCTGGAAATCGTCGCTCGCTATGGCAAAAGCTTGGATGCCGATGACGGTGAAAGTGCGCAATTGGCGGTAAACTGGGGTCTTGGCCTTGGCGAAAGCGGTTTCGTCAACATCAGCGCCGAATATTTTGACGACCAAGGCACCAGCCGTGGTGCCCGCCGTCCCGCTGCCATCTTGTTTGAACAGCAGAATCCAAGCCTCGCGAACCGTCTGCCGAATTTTCCGGGTCCAGATCAGATCTGGGGCTCCTCGCCCACCTTCGGCTGGAAAGCTGTAATCAATGCTGGTTATGATCTGTCTGACAAAACGGAGCTTTACGCATTCTTGAATGCGTCGAGCAGCGAAGGCGATCAGAGCTTTAACTTCCGCCAAACCATCACCGGCACAGCCGTGAATGCCAATGGCGTGACGGTCAACCTGCCAGCGGCAAACGCAGCGTTCCGCAACACCTTCTTCACCACGCCTTGTCCAGCCAATAATGCGACCTGCCCAGCCGGTGGCTTTATTCTCGATAATAACCGGTTTGATTTCCGTTCCATCTATCCAGCAGGCTTCACGCCCCGTTTTGTGGGTTTGACCGAGTCGCTGACCGCCGTTGCAGGTGTTAAGGGCGAGGCCACCTCTGGCCTAACCTATGATGTTTCGGCCACCATTTCGGAAAACTCGCTCGACTTGTCGATGTATGACTCGTTGAACGCCTCTTTCGGTCCCTTGTCGAAGACCCGCTTTGAGTACGGGGCCTTCAAGCAAAAGCTGGAAAACTTTAACGTCGACCTGACCTATCCAATGGATGTTGGCCTTGCCGGCCCTCTGACTTTGGCAGGTGGTTTTGAGTGGCGCAAAGAATCCTACACCGTTCCCACTGGCGAGCTTCAATCCTATGCGGCTGGCCCCTATGCAACGGTCCAGCGCTTGTTCACTCAAACGGCTCCGGGCGTTTTCGCACCCGTGACGACTTTGCCAGCTGGCGTAACCAATATCGCCGTGCCGCCCGCTTCGAGCGGCTATGCCGGTGCACCGCCATCGAGCGCTGGAACGTGGGATCAGAGCAATTATGCCATCTATATCGACCTTGAAGCCGATCTGACCGACCGCTTGAGCGGCGGTATCGCAGCCCGCTTCGAAGACTACGATACGTTTGGCACGGCAACGGTCGGCAAGATCAGCGCCCTTTACAAGGCGACCGACATTTTATCGTTGCGTGGCTCTGTGGGTACGGGCTTCCAAGCCCCATCGCCTGGCCAGTCTAATCTGCAAAACGTCACCACCAACTTCGTGGCCGGAAACCAAGTACAAGAGGGGATTTTCCCTGTCGGCAGCGGTGTGGCGCGTTATTATGGCGCGGTTCCTCTCAAGCCTGCCGATGCGACCAATTATGGCGTCGGCTTCATTCTGCGGCCAATGGCGGGCACCTCTTTGACGGTTGATGCCTATCAAATCGACGTGGAGAACCGGATTTTCATTACCCGGCCATTCCTCGTCACCGCGGCAGATCTGCTCGTTCAACCTGTTCCCCGTCAGCACCTATGGCACAAAATTGGGGTTGTA
>NZ_NCSQ01000129.1 GCF_002105465.1 Aquidulcibacter paucihalophilus | reverse complement strand
CAGCGCGTCGCCGAAATCACAGTTATTGCGGGTGTCCAGCTGGTATGCCCTGCGCGACAAGGACTTCCAATCTGCCGCTCGCGAACAATTGGGGCTCGTGCGCGGCTCTATCGGCGTGCAGCCTAATGCCTCAGAGGGCACGGTCCTCGGTCATATCGATACAGCTCTCGGGCGCCATGCCGTTATTGATCGAGGGGTGAATGTCATTGCTGTGCGCGAGATCCCCGGTGCGGAGCTTGCACTCGGTCAGGTTCTAGGTGTGGGGATTGGGCGGTGATGATTCTGAGCTCGGCTCACCCTAGTTCGAAACAAGACGCAACCAAAAGAAACGTCGCCAAGACGCGAATCAATTCTGGCTCTCGTTACAGAAATCTGTGCCCCAATCCCACCCCAATTATCACGAAATCGTGAACAGAATTTTTGACCACTTGCAATATTCTGTTTTTATTGTAGTAATTGGAGCGGGCGATGGGAATCGAACCCACGACATTCAGCTTGGGAAGCTGACGTTCTACCTCTGAACTACGCCCGCTATGAGTTAAGTGGCATGGGTTGGGCCGTTGATTTCGGCCAAGCCCTCTACCCTCAAATCAGATGGTTCTTTTTGACCATTTTCATCTCAGTTGCAAGGCCAGACACTGGCGTGTGATTTACGGCCATTTCAGAGGCTTCGAGATAGAAGGCGGCCATCAAATCCGTAACTTCGTCCGAGATCGAGACCAAATGTGGGTGAAGTTGAGTCTCCGGGTGTTCCTCAACAAAGGCCTGCCAACTCGTGAGGATAAGTTGTGCACGATCAATGATTTCGTGAAGTCCTTGCTCAGAACCTATATTGTCCATGATTGCATACCCCCCATCTTACCTTTGAGTATGGGCGGAGAAAGCGCAGAACTCCAGAGTCAATTACATGACTCCGATGATCTGATACAGTTTGAGGTGCTAACGCAGAATACCACGGGCGGCCATGTCGTCTATGACGGCGCGCTGCCGGGCCAAAACCTCAGCACGTTCAATCATTTTGCCGTCTGGGGTCTTATTGGCGGGAGCCAAACGGGTCGCGGCATAGGTTTGCTCAAACGCATCCATGGGTAAGCGCGACAGCGTGTTGGTCATACCTGTTTTCTTCCGCGTCTCGCGCAGGGCGGCCATATCGAGAACAGCATTGGCGTTAAAGGTCTCGCCCGTGCCAGCTTCAGCCAAAATTCTCCCATACCAATCCAGCACGATCGACATGCCGTCGGTGGAATTGGCGGCTACGGGCGTGCCGTAAATGCCTGCGGAATTAGCACTGACGACATAGGCGATATTTTCCACAGCACGGGCCATTTTCGAGATGTGCTTGGGCGTCAGATTGGGGCTGCCTACTTCGCTGGTTGGGTGGAGCAAAATTTCAGCGCCCTTGAAAACCGCCATGCGCGCGATCTCAGGATAGAGGATTTCCTCCGACGCAATGGTGCCTAATGTGCCGATCTCAGTTACCGCTACAGGAAAGACAGCATCGAGGCCGTAAGCAGCTAGATATTTGTCCCAGACATCATAGGGGCTGGGCGTATAGAGCGAAATCATGCGGCGATAGCGCAGCACGACTTGGCCAGTTGGCCCATAGACGACATTGGCCTGAAAATAGAGATCCGGGAAATGGGGGTCGTTCTCATAATGGTTGGAGCAAAGATACACCCCATGCTTTTGGGCGATGGCGGCAATGGCTTCGGCTTCGCCCCCCTGCATGTCGATGGCAGCCTTCGCCTGCCACTGCTCGCGCGTTTCGCCCAAGGGAAAACTCGTCAACCAATATTCGGGCAAAACGACCAACTTCAAATCATAGCCATTAAAGCCTTTGAGAAAGCCTTTGGCCGCGCCAATCTGACTGGAAACGCGCGCCATGGTCGCGCGCATGCGGGCGCGGGCGGCCTCTTTGGTGCTGTCTTGATTGACTGCATCACAACGGGTTTGCAGCGCCATGGCCGAATAACGTATGGGCGAGGTTTGGGCAGTCGCATCGGTCATGGCTAGGCTGGCTCCAGCGGAAAGGGCGGTCAACAAAAGATCGCGGCGGTTCATGGCAAGCTAGGTCCGAAAGCCGCCAGCCCGTGCCAGCAAAAGCAGGCAGGAAGAACCGCGTCTGACGAGGATTTCATCATGGCATTTATCATCCAAGGGCTAGACCCATCCCTGTTTGGTTCGGTTTTAGATCAAAAGCAAGTCGGGTCCGAAGCTTCCTTTGCCCATTATTATGACGTCGATGAAAACCCCGGCTTCCCATGCCGCATCACGTTGGACGATGCCGCGATTGGGCAGCAGGTCGCCTTGGTCGCCTATCCGCACCATCAAGCTAACACTCCCTATACTCAGTCCGGGCCCATCTTTGTTTCCCGCGGGGACGTAAAGCCCGGCCGATTTGTCGATGCGATCCCGCCTGCCCTTGCCCGGCGTAAATTGTCGCTGCGGGCCTATGACAAAGAAGGGATGATGGTGGATGCAGCCCTTGTCGATGGCGAGGCTGCAAAGCCAGTGATCCTAAGCCTGCTTTCCAATCCAAACATCATCAAGATTGACGCCCATAATGCCACACGGGGCTGTTTTGCCGCCCATATAATGCGGCATGAAGGACCTTAGGCCCCTGCCTGCTCTAAATCCCATTTCTTCAAAAACGTTTTTTTGGCCTGTTCGCGCCAAACCCGTTTGAGGTTTGCTACCACCCACTCGGGGTCGACCATATCTGGGCGGGCTAGGATCAGAGGCCAGCTTTTGTAATGGGGTGTGAAGAAGAAGGTTTCGGGATCAACTTCGACTAGAAATTCGCGTTCCTCGAACGTGGTTTTGAAGACGGGCGCATGTTCAGACGAGCTCCACCACACCCACATTTTGCCATGCGCTTTCAGGTTTGGCTGGCCCCAAGATACGGCGTCTTCGACATTGGGCAGGTTGAGTGAAAGGGCGAGTGCTCGCAGGCTCTCCCAGGTGAAGGGCTCAACTTGCGGCACTGGCAATCTCGCGAGCCGTCGCACTCCAAACCTGTTGATCAGATGCGAGAGCCGCAAACACCTCCCGCACCGCCCACAGGCGGAAGGGCAGGCCTGAAACATAAGGTGTTAGGGTGAAAGACAGAACTTGCCCGCCATAGCGAGGCCCCTCTTCCACCAAGAGGTCGCGGGCAGCGAGGATCTGGTTACGCCATTCAGTCTCGCTTTGGCGCTGATCGATCAGCAGCTTACGGTCATCTAATTCATTCGCCAAAGGCACGCAGGTTAATGGCCCAGATGCCGTCGCCATTGGCCAAGGCACGCTGTCGCTTTCCCAATCGAGGCACACGTCAAAGCCTGCCGCCTTAATCAAATCAGGGGTCTGCTCGCTTTGCTGACGGGCGGGCGACAACCAAGTTCGGGGGCTTAGGCCCACGGCTTCAAAAGCCTCGCGCGTACGGGCGACATAGGCTGCCTCCACATCCGGCTCTATCCCTCCCCAATGGATCGAATCTGTGTCCCAGCCATGGGCGGCAATCTCGTGGCCATCAGCCAAAATGGCTTCAATCAGCGGCTTCTTCTTGGTGAGTAAGACCGCATTGACGGCAAAAGTGGCTCTGAGGCCTGAGGTCTTTAGTGCTTTCAGCAAGCGGAAGGCACCAACCCGATTGCCATAATCGCGGCTGGTATAGTGACGCAGGTCGGGATAGGGTGTCACCATCGCGCCTGGATGCTTGAACGGCTTGCCAGACGGGTTCAGCATGAAGAATTCCAGCGGGATCACGATCAAGGCCGCAACAGCTTTCGCACCAGGCCATTGAATTGGCTTCCGCTGATCCGCTTGCCGCCAGCCATAGCGGTCAATGTCTTGGCCATAGCCACGCTTGGGATAGGTCAGATAATCCGTTGGCAAAGTCATGCCCCACTCTAACCCCGCTTAGCTTCTGGTTTCAAGGCAAGGATATATCTTTACGTGCTATGGGGCGTTCGCCGCAGGAAGGAAAGCGCGATACGGGGTCAGGCTAGACCGTGCAAAGCAGCAACCGAGGGGCAAGTTTTAGAACATGGCCCCGTCCGATACCCAATCTGGTGTCCCGTCTGTTTTCCCGTCTGTTTTCCGAGTGCTTAGAAGCTCAGCAAGACACCGGCGCGGGCTTCCCCACCTCGATAGTCGGTCCGCGCAAGATACTCGATACCGGTCAAAGTGACTTGGGCATTGACGGCATCATTGCCAACTGCCGTCACCGTGGCATCGCCAAGATCGGTATAAATATATTCGCCGCGCACAATTACGCCGTCGATAACTTCAAACTCTGCGCCAACACCAATGGCCCAGCCAGTCAGGTTTTGTGTGTTGCGTCCGTTCCAAGCAAGTGTTGGTGCCCCATTGACCACGACCGAAGCGGTGGTTTCGACATGCGCAAAGGCCAAGCCCCCTGTTGTATAGACAGAAAAGCCATCCAAGACCTTCACGCCAAGGCGGCCGCGCAACGACCCGCGCAGGCCATATTCTTTCGTCGCACTTGTGGTGAGACCGGCTGGAGCTGGGCTTACGGCCGGGGCTGTAACTACAATCGGGGCACCGGAAAATGAGCCCGGGGTCGCATCGCCGCCGCCAGAGATGTCAATCTCCAAGCCCACGATAAGCGGGCCATTCGTATTGTAATGATTGCCGATAATGACACCATAAGACAGGCCATCCAGCTCTGGCTTGACGCGGGACGGGGCAATTGTTGGACCCAAAGCCCGGAAGGCTGAGCTACCAACCGTCTCTACGTTACGATCTGTGCCCATTAGATTGCCTACGACGATACCGCCGTAAACACTGCCACTATCTTTAGCTTGTGCGGAGCCAGCGCTGAAACATACGGTCATTGCCGCGACAGCTGCCAATACTACTCTCTGCATGAAAATCCTCCGAGCTTAGGATTTGCTACAGGGTTAGCGCTAATAAAGATTTAATTTTCCTTGGCAGATCGGGGCCAGATCGGGGTCGCGTGCCCCTTGGGCGTTAAGGGTGCCAAACAAATTGCAAGGTCAGGTAGAAGCAGAAGTGGGCAGTTAAATCTCGGCACGTGTCCCCTCACCGAGCCCGCTCATTCAAGGTCTGGGTTAGGTCGATCAAGCTACCCAATTGGTCGATGGTGGTGGCAAAGCGCGCATCATCCCCTTCGGCATCAATGCCGCCACTTTCAAACATGTCGCGCGTCTCAATCACAACGACGACCCTGCCTTGTGCAAAGGCCAAGCGCATATTGTTGCCGTTGAATGCCTCTTCCATTTCCATCAGGCGCTCACAGAAAGCGGGGTGGAGCAGGTATCGGGCCTCGACCTGGTCGGTCGAAACAACCTCAAAGCGACGCTCAAAATCGGGGTGAACCATTTTAACCGGCTCAAGCTTTAGGCCAGTGAAGCGCGAACCCAAGTTAATCAAGCCATTGAACAAACCCATATCTTGGCGAACCAAAGTGGTCGAGGTGAAAGGTCGCGCAAATTGATAGCCCATAACTACGCCGTGAAACACGGTTACGAGGCGGCGGTTCTTGCCCTCGCCCTGATATTCTTGCAAATGGGCCTCATGCAGCGTGCCTTCGGACTCGCCAAACTTACCTTCCCAGAAATCACTATAATCGGCTTGGTCGGGATTGGATGGGATCAGGCCCATCCGGGTTGCAAGTTCAAAATCGCTGCTGGGCGTGCCGTCCAAATGATAGCTAAGGCCAAGGGCTGCCCCTAATTCTTCATTGGCCCGAACTTTGATTTGTTTGGCCATTGCTTGCACGGGCAGATTAGCCATCCACCATGTGATGCCCCCGATTAAAGCCCCAACCACGAAGCCAAATTCGGCCTGATCCGGCATATAGGCCATCACGGCAATCGCGGCGGCAGCCGCAAGCCCCATCCCAACCATTAGAATCTGTAGATTGCGCCGCTTAGCCTCTTCACGCGCGGCGGATTGACCATCGAGCCAGTCCCGCAGGCCGTTAGACATAACGTGATCAAAGAGGGCTTGATGTCGCATGGGAGGGAAGTCTAGCGCGGCCAAGTAAACAGAAAGCAACCAAGAATGAAGCCTAGGCCGTGTGGACAAAGTATCTGATCCAGAGGCGT
>NZ_NCSQ01000127.1 GCF_002105465.1 Aquidulcibacter paucihalophilus | reverse complement strand
CTCTCCTTTCAAATGACGGACCAATCGGGGCTCAGGTCACGCCAAGCACTGAGATCAGACGCTCTTAGATCAGAAAGGCTCGTAAAACGCTGAACCTTCATCCAATCAAGAAAAGACCGAAGCGCTTGTTTATACTGAGAGCGTGTTCCAACATTCGCGTGCCTAGACGCCAAAATTTCCAACAATGACTCGACAGCAGCGCTATGCGTGCGATGAAGTAGAGAAACGGTTCCATCTTCCGTTAGATCGGCGACAAACCTATCGTTCGATCTCCGCAAACTCGATTGTCGGGCGCTTTCTAAAGTCATAGCGATATTGTCAGCTACACTGGTTAACATCCCCTTTCCCTCTGACAAAATCGATATTTTGTCAGAGGGCGAAGCTATCAGCGCAGACAATCACAATAAAGGATTGAAATAATTGAACCGAGCGGTCTCATCACTTATGCATATCAGATCTGCGTAATTGTCCATTGCATCTACTTTTGTCGTCGCGCTAGTAGGCAGCAACAACACCCCCCAAGCCTATGATCGCGAGGTTATGCTCAACGCCGGGGGGTTACTTCTTTCAGGCCCTTCCGGTTTACCGGGAGGGCCTGTTTCGTTGAACCTCCTGGAAGCGACAACATGAAGGCTGCCTACGTCAAACCAGCCACAACGATCGACCAACAGGCCGATCAATTGATCGAACGTGGGTTGGTCGTACATGACAGAGAGCGATTACTCCGCGAATTACGGACCATCGGTTACTATCGCCTAAGCGCCTATTGGCTGCCATTCGAGCTACCGGCACCCGAAAACCGGGCGCGCAGCAAGCAATTCCAGGACGGCACGCGGCATGAAGCAATCGTAGAACTTTACATCTTTGACCGAAAGCTGAGGTTGCTAGTAATGGAAGCGGTCGAACGGATAGAGATCGCAATTCGCGCGTCATGGACTAACCGGCTCGCACTAGCCGCTGGGCCGCATGCTCACTTAGATCCGACAAACTTTACTAATCCTTGGGAGCATGCTGGCAAAGTGGCACAGCTGGCACGCAATATCAGCCAAAGTAACGAAGTGTTTCTTGAACACTACAAAAACACGTATGACGTCCCGTACATGCCGCCACTTTGGGCTTCCACGGAAAGCATGACAATGGGCGAGCTATCTCAGTGGGTCGACATGACAAAAGACCGCTCCGTCCGCCGACATGTCGCAGACGATCTCGGACTCAGGACACCCGAAGTAGTCGATAGCGTGCTGCAAGTTCTCGCCTATGTTCGTAATATCTGCGCCCACCACGGGCGACTATGGAACCGGCGCCTGGTCAAAAAATTTATGCTTATCAAGCGTCTGAGGTCGGAATTGGTCATACTCGGGACAGGTGAAGTCGACAACCGGATTTACAACGTCTTGGTCCTCTGCTTGCATATGCTACGAGTACAGAGCCCTCAAACGAGCTTCGCGGCTAGAATCGCAGGTTTGATGGAAACTATCAGCGAAGGCCAGCGCGATGCCATGGGGTTTCCAAGAGACTGGCGCGAGCGCGTGACTTGGAATTTGTCTGCTACATGACCTTTTTACGGGGGATTCGCACCATACAGGCCAGAAGCCCTGCATGTGTTTGAACAAGTACGGCATGCTGGGTCGTTATCTAGCGATCCTGAATTCTTGCTGTGGGATACAGCAGAACAGTTGGAAATTGAGTTTTGGGACAGGTACAGCCTGCGGCAACACTCACCTAAGGCAAAATTGATCAAGACGGAGTGCGGGGAAACCGGTGAAGTTGGGCGCTCACCATTGGGCAAATCCCCAAGCTTGCAAGTTTTTGAGTGACGCACCTAATTTTTACCGCACTTGACTCTTAAATCTACATATGTTGATCTATTGGTATGAAACGCAACCGCCCCCTTTCAAGCCAAGCCCAAGACCTCCTCGCGATCCTCGCCAGCGCACCGACTGATTGGTGTTATGGCTATGAGTTGATGAAGGCGACCGGCATTAAGTCTGGCACGCTTTATCCTGTTCTCATGCGCTTGGATGAGCGCGGCTTGCTGGAAAGCAAATGGACGCCGCCAGACGTCGAGGGTAAGCCGCCTCGCCATGCATATCGACTGACTGATGCTGGGCTGAAGGCCGCCCGCGAGGCTAAGTCCAGCCGACCTGCTTTAACAAGTTTTAAGGAGCAAACCGCATGAGCCGCTTGGCTTTGAAACTTGCCATTGCGCTCTTGCCACCCAGTCGACGGGCTTGGGGGGAGGCGATGCGCGGTGAATACGAGCATTTGCGCGAAAATCAGAGCGCATTTGCGTTGGGCTGCCTTGGATCGTCGTTGAAAGAGAATGTAACAACCGCAGAAGGTTGGGCGCGGATTGGGTTTGGACTGGTCCTTCTGTTTTCTCTTTGGTTTGCGGGATATTGGACCTATTGGACTTTAAGCGCACTCTCCGAAATTTCGTCGCAGTTCAGCTTAAGGTTTTTTTGGACATTGGCGACGATGGGATTTGTTTCTTATCCGATTGTCCTGGGGTTGGCCGCACAAAAGGCGTTGAAGGCTCCCCTGGACCGGTTCCAGTTGGCAGAGATTGGCCACACAATGACATTTCGATGCTTGCTCATCACTGGCGGCATGCAGGCATTATTGTCGGTCGTGAGCATCGTTTCCATCGTGGTCGCCAACGCAAAGTACGAGCAGCTAGAAACAAGCCTTTCGGTGGGTTTAGTTTGCACCGTCTGTTTTTTGAGCGTTGCATGGTTTGCGCGACACAACGCGCGCATGATGCGCAATGCTGCTGCTCTCGCCCTCCTCCTATGTGCCATCTTCTACGGATTGATCGACGCTGTGTTGCCAAGCCTGACAGACAACTCAGGACATGACTGGGGATTTACCACGATCGTGATTGGGTTTTTGATGCTGTTGACCATGATCGCGAGCGCGCTCTTTGTTTGGATGCAGAGTCCAGCACGAGGGGCGACTTAAAAATTACTGTTGCGCTCAGTCCGCTGCTACGAAGGCTACCGGTGCATTTGTGAGATCCAGACAAAGATGGTACGCGACAGTCGGTACACTGACACATAGGAGGCTTCAGCAGACACCTTATCAGCGCACATTTCAAATGGTCTTACATTCCCTCTGGGCATGAGAACAGATCAAGCGTGCTCGTGTCAGGGCCCTTTCCTAAGCCTTCGCCTAAATGCATGCAGAAGTGCTTCACCCGGGAAAGGCCGGCATGAGCCTCAAAGCAAACTCTCCCGCCATTAGGCATTGAAACAACAATCATTGAGGCATTGCAGAATGGGCAAGATGTACGGAAACTACCTTGACGCTTCCTTTCAGTATCGCCTCTCCAAGTCCAACTCTCGCGCACTGGGACAATGGCTCCGTTCTTAAGTTGCCGCCTGTGCGCGCGCCGATAGATAAAGCGATCGTGCTTCATAACTCGCCCCGCTTTTCAATTGCACTACCCATCGGTCCTTTGCGAACATAGAAACCGTTCGGGATAGCTTCCTGGACCAGAGGAACGTGGGAAATAAGACCAACGGCTCTCGATTGTTTCACCAAACTGCCAAGAACATTGAGGACTTGATCAAGCGTGCCCGAACCGTTTTCGGTATCAAGGCTTCCGAAGCCTTCGTCGATGAAGATTGTATCAAGCCTGACCTTTCCGTTTGTGGCTTCGACAACATCTGCAAGACCCAGCGCCAGAGCGAGCGCCGCGATGAAGGTCTCGCCGCCGGACAGGGTGTCCGTTCCTCTGAACTTGCCTGTATGTGCATCAAAGACTTGAATGCCGAGGCCTCGGCTACCACGACCACCTTCCCTGTCACGCTCAAGCTGATATCGAGAGGAGGTCATCGGGCCTAGCCGCAGATTTGCAGCCTCGAGCACGCGATCGAACATAGCCCCGATCGCATAGGTTTCCAGTTTGAGATTGAGCGAATTTTCGCCATTCGCAAGGGCGGCGATCTTGCGAAGCGGGCCCGATTCCGCTTCCGCTTCAGCCACTTTGCGCATGGCTTCTTCTAGGCTTTTCCTTAGATGCTCCAGCTGATCGACACGGTTGTTGGCTGCGATCCGCTCTTCCGTTGATTTAGATAGGGCTGCTGCAGCGGATTCACTGGCTTGCTTCAACGTTGGAAGATCCAAGCGGGTAAGATCGCCGATGGCCAGAGTCGCTGCCTTTGCAGCACCCTGCGCTTCGTTCAATTGAGTCTGAAACTCTCTGACCGATTCTATGTCTGCCTCGATCATGGCGATTGCTGGTTTGAGATTTTGGAAGAGCTCTGCCGAAAGCCCTTGGTCGGCCAGACGGGTGGCAAAAGCCTTGTTTGCTTTCTCGAAGCGATCATTGCTTGCCGCAACTGCCTTCCCAGCCGCTTTGGAGGTAGCCACGGCTAACACCCAGGCCTCGCGCGCTGCTTGCGCTTGCGCTTCTGCTATCTTCTTTGCTTCGACGAGGCTGTCCAACAAAAGCGACACATCGGCCAGTTCTGATGCGATAGCGCTCTGTGTGCGAAGCGATTCGGGGATGGAATAGAGTTTTCCTTCGTGCTCGACTCGAGCTTCGGTCGAAATGTGACGGCTGTTCTCTGCCTTCGTACGGAGATGGTCGATTTCCAACTCTATGGCCGCAATCTCTCTGTCGAGCGTGTCAATCGACGCCTCGGCTTCCTCAAGATTGACAGAAGGGCCGAGCACATCGATGTCAGCCTCAATCTCTCGAACCTTATCTTGGATCACCACGAGCGCATCTGATTGCCGTTCCAACAACGAGAGGCTTTGTTCGAAAGCCTCAATTTTGGCTCTTTGCCCGGCTAGTCTTTCATTCATCTGACGAGCCGCCGCCTCAGCCTTTTCAAGCTCATCACGGGCTTCGCGAAAGGCCTGATCGCGTCCTACGTTCTCAATATCGCCCGTCGCTGGTCTCGGATGGTCTGTCGATCCGCATACCGGACAAGGCTGATCGTGTTCCAGCTTGGTAGCAAGATGCAGAGCTTGCACAGCTGCAAGGGCTTGCTCTGAAGCTACAAACACGGCGCGCGCGTTGGTTTCATGAACCGCCGCCTCAGTCGAAGCTTTGCGAACCTTGTCAAACTCCGCTTTCGCTAACTCAACCGCCGCTACTGCGCGTTCATAATCTTCAGCTGCCTTCCTTTGAACCAAAAGACTCGCATGTGTTTGAACTAATTGAGAACGTCGATTAGCTGCGGTACGGGCTGACTTCAGTTCTGAGTCTCGCTCGCTGCGCGATTTACGAAGCAGGTCCAGCCGTAAGCCACTTGTCTGGAGGGCGACCTGGGCTGTTTGATCAGCCATGATTGCCGCCTCTAAGGCTTCAGCGCTGGTTGAGGCAGCTTCAAGAACTGCGGCAAATCGCTCAAGATCGTCTTTGCGCTTGCGCGCGGCATCCATCTCAAGCACCCTTTCAGCTTCCCTCACAAGACTCTCGGCAGCTTCCTTCTCTCTTTGTTGTGCCTGGTGTTCTGCTGCCACAGCTTCGGCCAACTTCGCGTTGGTGGCATTTAGGTCTTTGCCCGCGTCGACCAATTGCTCTTCCAAATCTAGAATCAGCTGAGCGCTCGTCGCCAGTTTTACCCGGTCAGCAATCGCGGCAAACTCTTCTTTGCGTCCATCAAGGACATTCAGCCTTGCTTGCGCCTGTTCGAGTGTAACGAACTTGGTTTCTACGTAAGCGACCGGTCTTGGCCGCCTTGCATTGAAGTGG
>NZ_NCSQ01000126.1 GCF_002105465.1 Aquidulcibacter paucihalophilus | reverse complement strand
TCTCGCCTCCAAGAACTCGCACCCTGGAACTGGAAGCCCGCACCCTGAACCACGCCGTGGCCCTCGCCGGATGGATACGGACATTTTGACAAATGGCTCGTTCGACAGCGGCACAGGTTTGCCTTACTCGCTCTCCAATGTCTCAACATTCGCAGGCGACGTACCTGATCAATACAGAACAAGACTGCGCATCCAGTTCGGGACGATGGATGTAACCTTATGGGCAGATGAGACTGCTGGCCGTCAGATCCAAGCCAATCCCCAATCTTTGCCTGCGAGGGTCAATTCAAGTTTCCTCGCGCCACCAACAGCTGGCCTTTTTCTTGATGGCGTAACGTTGGCAACCCAACCGCTCGCGATCGCCACAAGCTACACGAATGCTCCCTCGGTTCCTGTTGAATCAGGCGTCCCGGGACAAATTATTCTTACTCCGATTGTACCGTTTCCATCTGCTGCTATGCGAACGACGTTCAATGTGGCCCAAACATTTGCATTGATGAACAAATGCTGCCGTGACGAAAATGGTGGATTTAGAAGAAACGCTCAGATTCTCTTCCTTTCAGGGCGTCAGGGTCCAGGTTATGGCGAGTCTCTGGTCAACCGCGAACTCACCAATATGCACTGTGCAAATGCATGTGGAAACGGCGGAATTTATGACATTATCGCTTCGTTTCTTGAACAAAATGCCGCTGCGCAGGGCTTGATCTCACGTCTAAGCCAATCCGAGTTGGCACCTCATTACCTGCTTGGTGTAGCGAACAATGATGCCGCAGGGCGGAACTGGTTCAACTTAACTACAGCTTTTGCGACAACAAGCGTCACGTCGACCGCCGACGACGAAACTGCAGCCAACAGAACTTTTGCGGATACCCAGGCCATGTTGGAGGGGTCGACTACTCAGCAGCAGTCAGACGCTCAGTTTATGATTTCGCCTTTTTCGGCAGGACGTACAACTGCATACACTCTTATCCGGCCAGCGGCGGCGGCTACCGCAGTGCCGTTATTGTCTATCGATGCCGCATCCAAACAGCGCGTTCTGGATGCTGCTGGAAGGGGGCTAGTAGTTGTTTTGCCGACCAATAGCGCACCCAGCCAATATTTCCCGCCAGGTGTTACTAACACGAGTCAGTTTACCTTCAGTGCTACTGGCTTCTCAGCAACAATTGACTGGATATACAAAGGCGGTGGTAGCTCAACCCAGATTAAGCCAGCGAGAGCTAGCGAAGGAACTCTGCAGTCACGATTGCTTGAGAAATTTGGCTCCGAAACCTACGACAACGGTGCGCTGAAACTTAATCCCAGCCCGGACATTTCTGTCGGCTCTGGGGACGCTGAATTGGCTTTCACCCGCTCTTACAGTTCATCGGATGTTCTTCGTCAGGATGTTGAAGCTTCGTCACGGTTTGAATGGGTGCGGGGGACCTATGCGCCTCCTCCATTCGGGCCGCGTGAAACGGTCGATGAACTGCCTTACCGTGGAAATGATTCCTCCATTAAAGCCCGGGTTGGCGGTGGCTGGCGACATAATTTTCAGGGGAGCTCATCTATTGCAAATAGTGGGCTCAAGTATTTGAACCCAGTTATTGGTGTTGATGCGGCCACCGCAATTGCCAGCCTGCAGGCCTCCGTCGACATGGCCCGCCTCGAGACCCTGGCATCAAAAGTAGGTAGCATTCATTCGGTAGGCTGGCTTGCTGGTAAGTTCATGGCCAACTCTGTCTCCATCCAAGCACCAGCCGGCTCAGGAACCTTTGTCATGCAGCCATCGGGTGCCTTCAGGAACCAAACTGATAGGGCTGCAACACTGACTATGACGGGTTCGCGGGTCCCTGTGTCGATCTGCCAAATGCGCAATCCATCCGCGACTCCATCTGATTATGCAGGCATTCGGATTAGTTTGCGCGGATCGGACGGGACTGTTTCCACGTTCGAACCTGAGTCGAGCACGACTATCACGTCCACTTCTTGTGGCCCGCCGAATTCAGTAACTTACTCTTATAGCGCAAGCTCAACATTTGTGCTGAACAGGATTGCGCGGCCAAGTGGGCTAGTTACCAACTTTGGATATGAGGATCGCACGACTTCTACTCGGGAAGATTCCCGCTCGCAAGGTGGGATAAGTGGGCAATTCGGGGGTGACGACCCTTCAGCACCGACTGTTGAAACGCAAAAATCCAAAGTTCTAATCTCTGTTTCTACTAATCTAGGCAATAGTTTATCCTTCCAATATGAAGCCGGGCCCGACACGCTGGGCGGAGCGGATTCGGGCAATTTTGGCTACTTGGTTTATAATCGCACCACTTATCGCATGACTTCAGTCACGGCATCAGATGGGCGCGTTGTTCACTTTAGCTGGCCAAATTCAAATCTACTGACTGTGACGCGTCCCGATGGCTCGGTGCTCAAATATGATTATGCTCCCAGTGCCGCTGGAGGTGATAGCCCTCAGGCAACCGATCCGTCCTATAGACCACGCTATTTGCTGCGGCGTTGGTATGCGCCGCGCGATCAAGCGACTGCAGTTCAAAGCATTAAATATGACGAATTGGGTCGCGTTGCATCGGTTACGACACGCAATAGCGCAGGCGGTACCTCGACAGAGAATGTCTATGTCGGCGGAGTATTTAGTGGTGAAACCGAGCGTCGTGTAGACCAGGTCAACGCAGCTGGCGGAACATCAAGCGCCTATTATGACAGCCGAGGGCAAGCGGTTCGGACCGTCAACGAAGTCGGTGTCGCGGCGCGCTATGAGTATGACGGCTTGGGTCGAGTTGTGACGGCGTTTTTTGAGGAGAATGCTGGGGCGAGCTTCAAGTCTGGCTGTATGGCGGCGAAGGGGAGCCGGAGCAATTGCTGGCGGACCGAGTATGAGTATGACGCCCGTGGCAATGTGACCAAGGAGACCAAATATCCTTACGCCTGGGAGGGAGATTATTGGTGGGGTTGGGTCGAGATCACCGAGGCTGCCTATAGCACTGATTTCAACAAGCCGGTCTGGGTGCGGGGGCCTTATGCGGCTGATGCGACCGAAGCCGATAAAGAAGCCAAGAAAACAAGCTTCGAGTATGATGCCCGCGGTTTGTTGGTTAAGATCACCCAGCCTGTTGAGTACGATAGACCAGCAGGTGTTTGGAAGGCGGGCATACAAGAGTTCGAATATGATCAGTATGGCCGCTTGGTCCGCGAAAAGGACGCCTCGGGCCGTTGGACGGATACGGGTTATGGCGAGAATGGACAGCCAGTTTGGTGCCAGACATCGAAAACAAGATCGACACAACCCGGCGGCTTGAACCTGCGGAGCACGGCGACCTGCACGGCTGCGGGTGATGTGGCCACTGCAACCGATGCCAAAGGTAATGTAACCACATTTACCTATGACGCGACGCGGCGAAAGACGGCGGAGACGGCTCCTCTTGGGGTTCAGAAGCGCTGGATCTATGATCTTGATGGCAATGTCACGACAGAAGGTGCGTGGGACGGGGCTGCATGGAAGGATGTGTTCTCGACTTTTAGCCCGACAGGGAAGGTCCTAACGCAGACTGATCCTGCGGGTGATCAAGTGACGTTCACGTATGATGCCCTGGACCGGGTCCTGATCAAGATGGATCCTGAAGGCCGCCGGGTTTTGATCTGCTATAATGCAGCGAGCCAGGTGCTGGAGGAATGGCGCGGTACTGGATTAGCGACGAGCCAATGCGGTCAGGCCGTAAGCCAAGCAAGCGACTCGACACCACAACGTTATGTCAAGAACCAATATGGGGGCCCTGCGGGTGCGATTACGGCCTCATGGGATCCCAACAACAATCAGACGACTTATGCTTATCAGGGTATGGGCAAGAAGATCACAACTTACTGGCCAGACGGCAAGTTCGAACACACGCTCTATAATTCAGCGCGCAATGATGGGAGTGTTGTTGTCACTCGTGATCGAGAGGGGCGCTGGACCAATAGTCATTTTGATAAACTTGGCAGACCTTGGGTCAATTATTCCCAAGAAACTCCGGATGTTTTCATTGGTAGCAAGATCCAGCTTAATTATTATGACTCAGCTGGAAACTTGAATTGGGCCGGCACCTGGAACCACCCCGATTGGCGAATTCAATCCAGCAAGGAGTATGATCGGGACGCGGCTGGACGGGTCTATTTTGAGCGCACTTATTACAGCTTCCCAATGGATGCTGCTGGCAATGTTACCTGCTGGACCTGTGACGCCAGTCAGGTGACCTATGAATATGATGCCAATGACAATCGCACGAATATGCGCTGGTATCAGCCAGATCTCGGCACGATCGCCAAGCGTGCTGACTATAGCTATGACTCGCTGAACCGCATGACAGGAATTGCCTTTGGCGATTGGGGTGGTGCCAATCAAGGTAGCGTCAACTATCAATATGACACCTTGGGTCGGCGCACCAAAGTCACGCGCGGTAATGGTACATCAACCGACTATGCCTATGAGAACGATGGCGATCTGGACTGGATGCGTCATCTGTTTCAGGGCGGGGCGAGTGCAACAGTAGCCAATGGAAACTGGGTCGGCATTGATTATGATTATGACAAGTCTGGCCGGGTTACCCTCACTTCTGCGACAGACAGCCGGATTATGGGGGCCCTGCCATCGGTGGGAACCTATGGTGCCGCGAATAATCTGAACCAGGTCGCCAATGTGCCGGGTCGGGCGGCAATGACATGGTCCGATGCGGGCAACCTGAAAACAGACGGGCAGGGGACGACGTTCACCCATGATGGCCGCAACCGCTTGAAGCGTGCGGTCAAGAGCGATGGGACAACGCTTGACTTCCTCTACACGGTCGAGGGTTACCGGGTAGAGAGTATCCGCAATGCGACTGGCGCGACGCCTGCGAGTCTTCCCGCAGGTGGCACGCGAACACGCTTCCTGTTGTCTGGGTCCGAAGAGGTTGCGGACCTGGATGCCAATCGCAACTTCATCCGCTTCTTCGTCCCGGGTCCTGCGATCGATGAGCGGGTGGCCCAGATCGAGGCCAATGGTGCGGTATCCTATATGCACACCGACCGGCAGGCCAGTGTCGTGGCAATCACCGACGCTGCAGGCAATGTGGTCTCAAGACGGGGTTATGGCAGCTATGGTGAAACAGATGGAGCCCAACAGGTTGGGACCGGCTCTCACCCGTTTGGCTATACCGGCAGACGCTGGGATCCCGATCTCGGCATCTATTACTACCGCGCCCGCTGGTATGATCCCACCACCGGCACCTTCCTCCAAACCGACCCGATCGGTAGCTTGGATTATATCAACCTCTATGCCTATGTGGGACTGGAACCGGGGAACGCGACTGATCCGACGGGGATGGATTCTTTCTTGGTTTATCGCCCCGTTTATTTTAACGGTGTTGAGGTTAGTAAACATTCATTTGTAGTAGTAACTAGGTCATGTTGACAAACTCTTCAACCAGAGCCGTGCGGC
>NZ_NCSQ01000133.1 GCF_002105465.1 Aquidulcibacter paucihalophilus | reverse complement strand
CGCCAAACTAGGTCGATAACGCCCAATTCGCCCAAGCCCGAAAGCGGACATACTCAAACTAAACGATTTGCGATTTGGCTCTACGTTCAAGCGACGGACTAAATGAGGCTCTGGTCACTGTTTGAATGCACAATTAGTCTGCGGCCTTTTGGCCGCGCGCACCCTCAAATTCTTCGGTGTCACCAGTATTCCTGAGTGGTTGAGTGTTGGCTTTCAGAAACGCAAGCACACGCGGCCAGCTGTCGACCCGAGCAGCAGCGTTGCCTTCTACGCTGCCGCCATATTGGCCAAGACTGGCGTAAAACGATGCGTCCTCTGGTATCGGCGGTCCAAACAAGAGATGGCCCGCATCGGCATATGCCAGAACTGTCACAGGCGGACCGCCCCGTGCTTGCGAGCGCGTTTGGACATTACGTGCCATGGGGCAAGCTGGCCACATCGTCTCTGCTTCTCCGCAAACCAAAAGCGTGGCCGCTTGTGCTTGTTCGATCGGGATAGCGGCGCGTGCGGCGGCATCTTTTTGGTTGGGATCTTCAACTGAGCGATAAACGCTAATTACTCCCTGAACTGGATCCCAGCTGGCAAACGGCATGGTAGAAACGTCCCGCCCCTCTGTTGTCCATGATGCTAAGGAGCTCGCGCCACCTTTTGTCCAATCAATGCCATTCCACGCCACACTGCTTGGCATGCCGGCGACAACGGCGCGCAAATCTGGTCTGCGCGTAGCGACAAGCAGTGCCGCTTCCGCGCCTTTCGATCCACCCATCAATGCTAAGCGATTTGCATCGACCCCAGGCTGCGTAGCGAGCCATTCAAAACCGCGGTCAAACAGCTCAAGGGGAATACGCTCAAGCGTTCTTGATGTGCCGGGTGCACCAAAATAGGCCAGCTGCAATACGCTGAAGCCTTCGCGTTGCAGGGCTAGCGCCATATCCAACGTAGCGCGCCCCAAACCGCCTTCAGATCCACCAAGTAGAATTATACCGGGTGATTTTTTGGTCGTCTGGGCTGGAAAATAGTTTCCAACTAAGTTCGCTTCATTGACGCGCACGCCAGTGGGACCGGGGGCGAGTATCTCGGCTTTCGGTGATCCATAATCTTGGGGCGCGGCCAGCCGAAACATTGAGGCGGCGCCTAACAGTGATGCGACCAACGATCCGACAACTAGTCCTTTGTTCCAGCGCATTGAAGGGCTCCAATGTGATGGGGCATACTCGCGCAACAGTGATTGTTGTTGCAGTGCTAGGGATCAGCGCGTCAAGGTGACAAACATCATGTCATAGCCAGCCCTTATTGCGGGCAATGCGCGCTGCTTCGATGCGGCTAGCTGCACCGAGTTTGGTCGACGCTTCAGACAAATAGTTCCGTACCGTACCCGGCGACAGATCGAGCATCCGCGCGATATCCTTGTTGGAGCAGCCTTCATCAGCATGTCTCAGGACGGCGCGTTCGCGATCGGATAACGGATTACTTGGGGCATCCCAAGCCGCTTCGGCAAGCTCTGGCGCAATCGCCCGCCCGCCTGCAGCGACTTTGCGAATTGCAGCGGCAAGTACCTCCGAGGGCGTATCTTTTAACAAATAGCCGCGCACGCCTGCATCCATAGCGCGCCGCAAATAGCCCGCGCGACCGAATGTAGTAACAATGAACACCTTTGTGGATGCCTTTTCCCTTGTAAGGGCCTCGGCAACATCCAACCCGGTAAGTTTTGGCATTTCAATATCGGAGAGCAGAATATCCGGGCGGTGTGTGCGCACGGCATCGAGCGCTGCTTGGCCGTCGCCAACTCGCGCAACGATCGTGATGTCGCTTTCAAGCGACAGTAGCGCTGCAAGAGCGCCGAGCACCAGCGCTTGATCCTCGGCCAATACAACGCTGATCATCAGCTTGCCTCTATTGGTAAATAGGCCACAATTTTTGCGCCAGCGCGTCCGCCAGTAACGCTTAATCCACCGCCAGCCGCAGCAAGGCGTGCGCGCATCCCGCCAATCCCGCCACCTTCACGTAACGCTTCCCCATTGCCGTCATCGCTTACAGTGAGGCTCAATCTATCGTCTCCGTTGGTGACCGCAATCCGGCAGGAGTTTGCGCCAGAATGGCGGATGACGTTGGTGATCGCTTCACGTAATGCCATGGCGAGCACTGCGCTTGCCCCGCGCTCGATCGCTTCGGCATCGCCCTCTACGACGGAGGCGATACCAGCAGCAGAAAGGGCTGTTTGTGAGGTTGCGATTTCGCGCGCCAATGTAGCTCCTGTCATGCCGGCAACGGCAGCTCGGACGTCGGCCAACCCATCGCGTGCGGTCGCAGCCACGGCCCGCATTTCAGCCTCGGCTCCTTGAGGATCGCTCGTAGCAAGCCTAGCCGCGAGATCGGCTTTGATCGCAATCAACGTCAATGTGCTCCCGAGCATGTCGTGCAGATCTCGGCCAATCCGTTCGCGCTCGGCAATCGCGGCGAGCTGCTTGACCTCCATTTGGGCGTTGGTGAGTGCGTGGTTTTTATCTTGCAACGCCGCTCTTGAAATGACGCCGATGCCAACCATCACCATCATGAAGATGCCGAAGCCCCAGTAGAAGGGGTTTTGCTGACTTAACAACCCCGCGAACACAGCGATGAACGCAAAAGCACCAACCAAAATCGCGGCCCGGCGCGGGGGGCGCAGATCCCCAATCATAGCCGCCGCATATATCGCGATGACAGTCCAATTGCCGTAAGTGGGGATCAAAGCAATAGCGATAAATAGAGTGACGATGGAGCATGTGATTAAACGCAAGCCGGTTGCGCCGACCGCGAGAAAGTAGACGACCAAAAAGATCGTGACGCCGATCGTTGCGCCAATTATTTGGATTGGCGTCGGCGCTTGAATGAACCAAGGTATGAGGAACATCGGCAGATAGGCCAGCCAGAGCAGAGGGCTTTCAAGACTTAGCCACTGTGGTTCGGGGCTCTTATGCCGGTGGGTGTCAGTCATGTTTGCACACTCATCGTAGTCGATCGGCTTGGTCAAGCGGCTTGCCGTTGTTGACCAGTCCAAGCAAACACAGCCGCTGCCAGAGACAGAAGTGCTAGCGGACCCGCATGCAGCCAAAAATAGGCTATTTCGCTGCGGCCAACTGACATGAGCGCCAATTCGCCTAAATGATAGGATGGCAACACCCATGCGATGGTTTGGATCGCCTCCGGCATGAGCGCGAGCGGTATCCACAATCCGCCCATAACGGCCATTCCCAAGAAAAGAACATTCACGATTGCCACAGCGCTTTTTGAGCCCATACGATAGCCAACGCCAAGTCCTATCAAAGCGAAAGGAATTACTGCCGTGATCTGAATGCTGGCCATTAATGCCCATTGGGGAGCAGAAAGCTTGACGCCAACCATGGCAGCCACTGCGTAGATAAGTGCGATCGCGATCGCACTAAGCGCCATCGTTGCCATAAGTTTACCAACGATGTGTGCGCCAGTTGGCATGGGGGACAGACGCTTCAGTTCAAGCTGGCCGCTTTCGCGTTCGCTGGCGACATTTGCTCCGAAACCAAATAGTGCCGGACCCATAACGGCGTAAACCCCAAACGTCGCCAACATTTGCGTCACCACCGAATGATCACCTCGCCCCATGCCGATCGCAAACAAAGTATAAAATCCCACCGGCAATAAGACGGTGGGAATTGCAAACATTGGCATTCGGGCAGCTTTCATAAATTCTGCCTTTGTCTCGCGCCAAAACACACCGGGCGCTGCAGCAACAAGAGTGGACATTATGCGGCTTCCTTTAAAGTGGCTTCGACAATGCTAGCCAACGCGTCTTCCAGCGATGCGGCGGTAACATCAACATCGTTGAGACTCGGGTCCGCGCGGAACAGCGCTTCCAGCGTATTACGAGCATGGCTGCTAAAGATTGAAGCGTCAGCACCCCGCAAAACAACTTTCACTACTCCGGGCAATGATTGAAGCACGCCAGCGCAAAGGGGCGTGCGCACACGGATGGTTGTGCCAGCAACACGCCCTTTGATAGCCGCAGGCGAGCCGTCCGCCGCGATACGGCCGTCGGCAATTACCACAAGACGATCAGCAAGCGCTTCGGCTTCGTCCATGTGATGAGTGGCAAGCAAAATTGCGGCACCATTGGCAGCCTTTTCCCGGACGGTGCGCCATAGCGCATGACGCGCCTGTACATCCAAACCGGTTGTTGGCTCGTCTAGCACCAACAAATCCGGAGCCCCGGCAATAGCGAGCGCGAATTGCACCCGTCTTTGTTCGCCGCCAGAGAGTTTGTCGCATGGTCGTTTGGCCAAGGCTGTAAGACCAGCTTGGTCTAGAATATCGGCAGTTTTCAACCCGCGCTTAAAGTAACCTGCGTGCAACGTGATGACCTCAGACACGGTCAAGGCATCCGGCAGGCCCGCTGCTTGCAACATGACACCGAGGCGGGCGCGAGCATTCTGGTGTCGCGGGTCGAGGCCAAATAATTTAATCACGCCAGCATCTGGCGAAAGCCGACCGCTAAGCAAGCCTACGATGGTCGATTTACCCGCACCATTGGGTCCAAGCAAAGCGGTTACAGTGCCGGGCTCCAGGGCGAAATCGAAATCTTGCAAAACACTGCGCTTGGCATAGGATTTTGAAACGCCTCGCAAAGAGGCAAGGTCCCCAGACGATATTGATGGCAAGGCACATCTCCTTATGATGCGCCTTCATACGGCGACAGTTATCTTCCGGGACAGTGCGTTAAGTCAGATGCCAAACGTGACAAATGTCAGGCGTGCACGTGCGGCTGGCGGTGCTGTGTCCAACGACTGGTGCACCGCCCGTGCTTTGGCCCAAAGTTGAGTGACGTGCCCCCACGAATTCGGACGACCGGAAGTTAGAGTTTGCCGTTCAGATGGATGGCCGCTTTTGACGGCCGCGCGCTCCTAAGCAGACCATCCGC
>NZ_NCSQ01000128.1 GCF_002105465.1 Aquidulcibacter paucihalophilus | reverse complement strand
GCGGAGTCGCCGCGGGTGTATTTGGATTGAGCTTTGAAGTCGACGGAGTTGAGAGCGACGCCGCGAGGAGTGATGCGAGCGGATTGGAGTTCGTGGACGGCGATGCGGATGGCGTCGCCTGTGGTGGTGCCCCAGCGGACGACGAGGATGACGGCGTCGGCTTGTCGGGCCATGGTTTGGGTTTCTGCGACGGCGAGGACGGGTGCGGTATCGACGACGATGAACTGGTAGTGGGGTCGCAGGGTATCGAGGAGTCCTGAGAAGCGTTCGAGGGCTTGATCGACCCCGGTGCGGTCGTTGATGGCTTGGGTTGGCAGGATATCGAGATCGGTGAGGAGATCGCGCGAGAGGGCGGCTTCGAGGCGGTCGTGATGATTGATGACCTCGACGAGATTGGTTTTGGCTTCGATGCCGGCGATATTGGCGATGGTTGGTCTGCGGATATCGGCTTCGATGAGGATGGTTTTAGCCCCGGACATGGCGAGGGTTCTGGCGAAGGCGAGCGCGGTGGTGGACTTGCCTTCTCCGGCGACGGCCGACGAGAACAGGATGACTTGGGGGATTTTTTCGCCATCGGGGGCGAGGATGAGGTCGGCGCGCAGTTGGCGTAGGGCTTCGGCATAGAGCGAGAGGGGTTTGACCGCGACATAGTCAGCAGGGCCTTGTCCCCCGGTTGCGGCGAGGTTTTTGACTTCGCGCAAGGTGAGCTTGGGGACGGAGACGAGGCAGGGAGCCCCGGTCCAGTCTTCGACCGCTTGAGGGGTGCGCAGGCCGCGCTGGAGGCTTTCGAGGAGCACGATCACAAAGCCGGCGAGGACGAGGCCAGCAAGGAGGCCTTGCGCGAGATCTTGGGTTGGATTGGGCGAGGCGGGTCGGCCGGGGATTTGGGCGCGCACGATGATGCGGGCGTCTGGGCGCTGAAGCTTTTCAAGGTCGGTGATTTGCTGCAGGCGCTGAACATAGCCCTGATAGGTAGCTTCTGTGGCCGTGACTTGGCTTTGCAACTGCTGGAGCACCGAAGCGCGACGGGTATCGCGACCCAAAGCCGCCGTCCAACGGGCTAGTTCTGCCTCAATGGCTGCAACCCGGCGCTGGGCGACTTGGAGTTCATTCACACTCCCCCGCGAGACACGACCCATTTCTTCTTGGATCTGGCGGCGGATGTCGTTGAGCTGTTCGCGGGCAACCTGCATCTGGGGATGGGAGGGACCATAGCGCACGGCCAGTTCTGAGATGCGGCGCTGGACTTCACCTTCACGCGCCCGCAAGGCTTGGACAGCGCCTGAGCCCATCACATCACTCACCCCATCAGAGCCAGAGATGCCCAGACTATCGCGCGAGCCTGCCCGAGCTTGACGGGCGGCCAGTTCGGCGCGGGCTTGGCTGAGTTGGGATGACAGGCTGGTGACTTGTTGGTCGGCAAGGCTGGACCCGCCTGCGACATTGAGGCCGCTGGCTGCACGCTCGGCTTGCAGGGCTGCGGATTGTTCTTTGAGTTGGGCCCCAACTTGGTCGACTTGTTGTTGCAGCCAGATACTGGCCTGACGGGTCGAAGACAGTTTGGCATCCAATTGTTCGGCCAGATAACCTTGGGCAACCGCATCAACGATGCGGGCAGCCTTGACGGGATCTGACGCCCGCATCTTGATCACGATGACAGAGCTCGCCCGCACACTGTCGACATTCAACGAGCGCATCAGACTGGCCTTGGTGGCCTCAATCTGGGCTGTATCGACCGCAGTGGTGCTGGCAACGGGATTGGTGGTGGTGACGGGCTGGACGGGGGCTGTACGGGCCAGATAGGGGTTGAAGTCTGGGTCGCGCTGCAATTGCAACTCGCGCACAACCCGTTCCATCAAGGCAGGCGAGCGCAAGGATTGCACTTCATTGGTCACCATCGGAACTTGGCTTTCCCGAGCCCCTTGCTGAGCACCCGTAGCCAATTGATTGCTCTGGTTCTCCAACAAGATGGATGTCGAGGCGATATAGGTCACAGGCGTCAGGGCTGTCTTGGCAAAGCCCCCAGCAATCCCCAGAATAATCCCGGCGATAATGATGAGCCAACGCCGCCGCAAAATCCCGAAAGCAGCATCCACCAGCGCCCCGATCGATTGATCATCGCTGGGGACAACTCGAGTGGCGCGCGCACTTGAGTACGACAGCGAGCCTGCTTCTGACATTCCAAACTCCAATCACATACTGACATGTCAGCTGGCCGGTTTGCCCAGCCCACTCACGTTGAATTCCCAGAGCCCAAGCAAAGTTCTAACCAGAGACCCTCAAGGGCTCCTAGGACGTAATAGTCCCAAGACCAATGCAACGCGTTTGACAACGCCTTGCCCCTGTATGAGACAATGCTGCTATCCCAAGATGGAACAGTTGGCATCATCTATAACTTGATCGGATGCTCCTGAGGGGACAAAAGCACGCTTTGCCCCTCAAAAACCCCTAACGCCGCAGCGACAGACGTACGCTGTAGCGTGTCTCATCAAAATTCAGGCCAGCCACATTATTGGTTTCAAGCTTCTCATTGGTGACATTAAACACCACAGACAGCCATTGGGTGAGCAAAAGCGCCCCCGAAGCGGTCAAAGTGGTACGCTCGTCACGACGAATAACATTATCATACTCAAATATCTCACGCTGGGCACGCGCTGACAGTACCAAATTGGAACGTACATCCCAATCCACTTGTGCGCCTAGACCTGTCGTAACCGCTCCACCCGAACCTTGAACAGGGGAGTCGGTGATGTTGCGCGTGGCAACCACACCAACCGTCACCAAGGTCGTGGGGAACCATTCCACAGCCGCCCGATACCCAAAAGCTTCGCTGTCATCATAAAGAACTGCATCAAACTTTTGTTCCAGATAGCCAACAGCGACTTCCCCACGGGCAAGGTTGGACAAGTCGAAATTTACCCCGACCATCGCTTGGGTCTGATCTGAATCCCGCGAAGGGAATAATCCACCCGTGCGCTCTTGATAGTTACGGGTGCCATAGGTTCCGCTGGCAAAAATCGCCGTACTGGGGGTCAGCGCAAAGTCCGTGCGCAGGGTCAAAGCCGCCCCTTCCGAATTCCGGTCAATCTGCGACAAGGTGGTGCCATTGGTCAAAGGCACCGGATCAAAGCTGACGTCGCTCACATCCACATTGGCCGACAGACGCGTACGGGTCAGTTCCCACACACCGCCCACAGTCAAAGCGCTCGACTCATACTGGCCAGGCTCTGCCACATTGACCGGTAGGCCTGCCGTCGAGCGGCTCTCTACCCCTTCAAAATAGCGGTAAGCAGCTTGCAAATTGGCCCCGCGACGAATGTCGAGCCGCCCGGCAGCCTGCAGTTCAAGATCGGTTGAATCTTCGGTCGAAAAATCTTGATACACCGTACCAGCAACACCTGCCCCAAAGCTCACCGCATGGCGGCTCCAATTGGAGGCTAAAGTCATGCGCGGACGAATAATATAGCCCGTATCGCTTTGACTATTGGTGTTCGACCGCTTGGCATTGTCGGTTTGGAACGTGTCGTAATCAATCGTCGGACTCAAAACAAAAGCACCCAGACGCACATTGACCGGCTCAAGGCCCGCACCACGGGGTTTATCGCGCACCCCACTGTTGCGACCGCGATCCACAAACTGGCCCCGATAGCTCGACACCGAACTGCTTGAGCCAACCGCCTGCAAGGTCCCAAACTGGATCAAAGTCGGATTAGGATTGATGACTTGGGCAAACGCCAAGCTCGGAAGACCCACAAGGCCGGCCACAAGTCCAATTTGTATCGTTCGCATCATTTCGTTCACCACACTCACGCTGTTGCCAGCGTCGGATTAATCTTCAACAGACCCTCTAGCCTGTCTGCCTAAAAATTCTCTCAATCAGGCTTCACAAAGATGTTCATCCTGACTTAGGACCACACTTAAGGTGCCGGTTGATGGCTCGAGCCTGTCGAGGCACCTGCTCCTGCTGGCGGCAAGGGCAGACCGGTGCCACCGCCCGTATCCCCTGTCGCGCCCCCAGTTTGGGCTAAACTCAACGACCGAAGTCCCCGCAGCCCAGCTTGGTCGGTCTCACTGCACCATAAGGGGATCCGCTCAGGAGCCCGCTTGCGCAATTCCTCCAATAATTCCCCAGATGGACATTGGCCAAGCAATCGCGTCAGCGCATCGACCACAACCGCAGAGCTCGCCCCCGACGCTTCAATCGTTGCTGAAACCGCAGGCACCAAAGGCTGATTGGCGCTCGAGGCGGCTTGGATCGCGCTGATCAACTTAATCTGCAGCGATTGGGCTGTCTCGGCGGCAACCGCAACCCCTGACAAGCCAAGCATCATGAGCCCAGCTACACCCACCATCAGTTTCTTGATCATTCTCTTTTTCCTTACCCGACCACACACAAGC
>NZ_NCSQ01000125.1 GCF_002105465.1 Aquidulcibacter paucihalophilus | reverse complement strand
CAACACGCCTCTGGATCAGATACTTTGTCCACACGGCCTAGATTATTCGAATAACGAAAAGAACCTTGAAATGGTTGTACGGCTTTTAACCGGCCAAGAGGTCACGCTCAATAAACATTGGCTCATTCAAGGCCTTGCGGCTGAAACCGACGTGGATTTGGCAAATGGGCTGCTATTCAGACGTTTGACTGGAGATGAAAAGGCCAATTTTCTAAATCAGTGCGTGCCCTACAAGATTTACGCCAATCATATTCCTGAAGCTCAGTGCGATTGGTTCGGACTTTGCTACAGCCTTAAAATGCCAAAGGCAATTGGTGATGCAGGAACTAATGAAGAGTATGTTGCTCCTGCCGAGCTTCAGCCCCAATTAGAAAAATTCCTGTTGTCAGTGGCACTTTTAGGCCCCGAATTTTGCAAAATACCCTCCGGCAATATTGATGCGCCATCTCTTCAGTTCGCGTCGGCTCTCAGCCTTGGCCAATATGTGACTTTTGGTCGTGACCCAATGATCGCGTGGACGTTGACATCGACGGACAGAGTTGTGATCCGCATAGATCAGGCGAAGGCAATCCTTGACTGCTGGAACATCATAAGACCGGATGCCAATCCCAAGCTTCGGCCTAACTTAGAAAATGCGCTGCACCGGTATTTACTTTCTGAAACGCGCAACTCCAAAAACGACAAATTGATTGATCTTATAATTGCTGTTGAGTCGCTTTATGGCGACAGCAAGAACACTACCGAGCTTAGCTTCCGAATGTCGCTGCGTGCATCTCAGTTTGCGGAAGGCGACCGAGAGCGGAAGCAGCAAATACATAAGAGTTTCAGGAAAGCATATGAGCTGCGGAGCGCAGTGGTGCATGGTAAACGGCCCGCTGAACAAGATATCGAAAAATGCATCGATGAAATTCGGCCTGTGATAGCCGCTGGCCTATTGAAGGCCACAAAACTGGCAAAAAATGGTGAGATCGATTGGGACTCCTATCTTTTCTAACAGTGCTGAGCACCCTCGTGACCAGAAAAAATCACTGAAACATCATAATTCTCACCACGCATGCCAGCCACGTTTGGCAAGCCATGGTGCGACTGCCAACTCGCCATACTCGTTTTCAGAACCAGGAACCAAGAATTCCAACATTCCATCGGGCCTTACAACAAAGACTGGATTGATCGTGCCATTTTCGGGTGGTCGGGCCTGTTTATGCCGCTGGATCATAAGGAAGCCTCGGTAGGGGCCAGTTCTTATGACGCTGAGGGCGGTGCCGGTTGTCACAAAACGTGCTTTCCCGGTTCTTAGGTTGATTTGATGAACCGCAGACCTGTACGGCGAAGCATCGTTTGATGTGACATAAACAAACCCGCCATCAAGCGAAAACAGCGGCGTATCAAGATTGGTGAGGTTTTGCTTGTAATCGTCATCAAAGCGGGAAACCAATAATTGCCTTTCAGTTCCCGTATTTTTGTCAACAAGAACAATCGCCTCTGCGCCAGTTCCGTCCGCTGCGCCTTTCACCAAAGGCTTGATAAAGACTTGATATCTGCCGTCAGAGGAAATTGCTGACCCAGCGCCAGCGGAGGCACCCGAGCCCAAACAAAGCAATGCGACAAAGACACAGGAAAGCAATCTAATAAAACCCTGCCACATTGCTTTTATCTCCGCTTAGGTCAGTCGTTGGCTGATGACCCTATGCTTGATGCGAAATGGGGAGAAGCCCCCTCCCCGCATATGTTAAGCCAAAGCTGATTATTGAACATAACCGGAGAACATGTTAAGTTTTCCGAGAATTTTTAACATATCGGGAGTGACATGTTAAAGCCTACATACTTGATCCCCGAGCTACCGCCCGCAATCGAGCTCGAAACAAAGCCTGTGCTCAAAGCGCTCGCCAAAGCAAACCGCGCTTTGGCGGAGCTGAAAGGCCGCGCAGCAACGCTCCCGAACCAAGGGATCTTGATCGATACGCTCGCTTTGCAAGAAGCCAAAGCGAGTTCAGAAATCGAAAACATCGTCACGACACAGGATGAACTTTTTCAAGCCGATCTCGAGATAGATGGTCCAAACTCGCCAGCGGCCAAAGAGGTCGCACTTTACCGCGATGCTTTAAAGCTTGGCTTTGATCACCTTCGTCAGTCGGATGGATTGATCACCAACCGAACGCTGATTGCGATGTTTCAACTTCTAAAAGGCCATGCCGGAGGGCTTAGAGACACACCCGGAACCGCCTTGAGAAACGATACGACCGGCGAAATTGTTTATGTTCCGCCCCAAGACGCGCGTGACATTAAGACGCAAATGACGAGTCTGGAAAGCTTTATCAATCTCGACCAAGACCCCGAGATCGATCCCCTGATCAAGATGGCACTCATTCATCATCAGTTTGAGAGCATTCACCCGTTTCCGGATGGCAATGGGCGCATTGGCCGTATCTTGAACGTCCTTTATCTTACTCGATCCGGCCTGCTTGATATCCCAATCCTCTATCTGTCACGGCATATCACCCGGACAAAGGCTGACTATTATCGCCTATTACAAGCCGTTCGCACCGACGGCGCTTGGGAAGACTGGATCCTCTATATGCTGGGTGCAGTGGCCGAGACAGCAACCACAACGCTTGAGCTTTTGGAGGGCATACGGACCCAGATGGCGAGCGTGAAGAGCCGCATGCGAACCGAACTGCCCCACCTCTACTCGCAAGACTTGCTGAATAACCTCTTCCGCCACCCATACACCCGCATTGAATTTGTCATCAACGACATCAAAGTCTCCCGACAAACGGCAGCAAAATACCTCGATCAGCTGGCCGACGCTGGTTTTGTGAACAAGCATCGGGCTGGACGAAGTAATTATTACGTGAATGCTGACTTGGTGCGCTTGTTCCTTGAGGTTTCTGGTGGGAAATAGGAGCCAATGGGATGTCCTTAGCAGTTAGATTGCCATGATGAGTGGGTTCCGCTGCTTGCGTCCTGAGATGTCGTACTTAGGAGGAAAAAGCATCATAAGAGCCAGTGCCACAGGCAAGCGGACACTTCACGTCATACGGACAATATGCTTCGCGGCACACATAAGGTAGAAAAATTGAGGAAACAGGATACTGGAATCATGAAAGAAAATTTTGGAATACAGATGCTGTGTGGTCATCTAGCCCGCGCAACGAAAATCGAGAGAGAATTGAATGTTTGAAGGCATATTCAAGCGGATTGACGACGCGCTGCGGCAGGAGGCGGGCTGCACGACCGAGCTCGACTACACCGAGCAGTCGTCGTGGATCTTGTTCCTCAAATATCTCGACGACCTGGAGCGCGAACGCGCGCTGAAAGCCGAGCTGGAAGGCAAGCCCTACAGCCACATCATCGACGCCAAGCATCGATGGACCGTTTGGGCCGCGCCGCGAAAGGGCGATGGCACGCTCGACCGTGACCGCGCCATGACCGGCGACGATCTCATCGAGTATGTCGATGACACACTGTTCCCCTACCTGCGCGGCTTCAAGCAGCGCGCCGCCAACCCCGCTACCATCGAGTATAAAGTTGGCGAGATTTTCAGCGAGATCAAACCGAAGTTCAATTCCGGCTACACGCTGCGCGAAGTGCTGGAGTTGACCGATCAGCTCCGCTTCGGCAACCAGGACGAGAAGCATGAGCTGTCTGACCTTTACGAGGTCAAGATCAAGCGCATGGGCAATGCCGGTCGCAATGGCGGGGAGTATTACACGCCGCGCCCGCTAATCCGCGCGATGATCAACGTCATCAAGCCCAAGATCGGCGAGACGATTTATGACGGTGCAGTGGGGTCCGCAGGCTTCCTGTGTGAAGCCTTCGCCTACATGCGGCCCAGCGCGAACAGCACCAAAGACCTTGAGACGCTGCAGCGCCGCACCTTCACGGGCGTAGAGAAGAAGAGCCTCGCCTACGTCATCGCCATCATGAACATGATTTTGCATGGCATCGATGCACCCAGCATCGTGCATGACAATGCGCTTGGCCGCTCGCTGTCGGACATCCAGCCGCGCGATCAGGTGGATATCATACTCGCCAACCCACCTTTCGGTGGCAGCGAGCGGCGGGAGATTCAGCAGAACTTCCCCATCCGCTCTGGCGAGACAGCCTATCTGTTCCTCCAGCACTTTATGAAGATGCTAAAGCCTGTCCGTCATCAAAACATTTGGCACAGATTGGTCTGTGAC
>NZ_NCSQ01000123.1 GCF_002105465.1 Aquidulcibacter paucihalophilus | reverse complement strand
TTGCAATGCGGTTTCGTACGTTCAAACTTTTCCTTAGCCATTTTTGTCTCTCAGCTTTTCATAAGTTGGGTAAAAGGGGGTGGGGATTAGCCAGCAAGCTTGGCGAGTACTTCCGCACTCACGGCACGTGGCACTTCTTCATAGTGGTCGAAGGACATGGAGAAGGATGCACGGCCCGAGGAGAAGGACCGCAAATCATTCACATAGCCAAACATATTGGCCAGCGGCACCATGGCATTCACGACATTGGCGTTGCCGCGCATGTCTTGGCCTTGGATCATCCCGCGACGCGAGTTGATGTCGCCGATCACGGAACCCGTGAACTCTTCTGGGCTCACGACTTCCACTTTCATGATGGGCTCAAGCAGGCGTGGGTCGCCATGTTGCTTCAACTCACGGAAAGCCGCGCGTGCTGCGATTTCGAACGCCAAGACGCTGGAGTCCACATCGTGGAACGCCCCGTCGACCAAAGTTGCCTTCAGGTCGATCAGCGGGAAGCCGGCCAACAGACCGTTTTGAACCGAGCTTTCGAGGCCTTTGATGACGCCTGGGATATATTCCTTCGGCACCGCACCACCCACGATTTGACTTTCGAAGGTAAAGCCAGTTCCGGGCTCACCTGGCTCGAAAATGAGCTTGATGCGCGCAAACTGACCGGTACCACCGGTTTGCTTCTTGTGGGTGTAGTCGATTTCAGCGCGCTTGTTGATCTTTTCGCGATAGGCCACTTTGGGCTGACCCACATTGGCATCCACGTCATAGGTACGACGCAGAATGTCGACTTTGATGTCCAAGTGCAATTCGCCCATGCCACGCAGGATGGTTTGGCCGCTTTCTTGGTCGGTCGAGACGCGGAACGAAGGATCTTCGTTTGCCAGCTTGGCCAAAGCCAGACCCAATTTTTCTTGGTCTGCCTTCGACTTAGGCTCAATCGCGATTTCGATCACAGGCTCTGGGAATTCCATACGCTCGAGGATCACAGGCTTCAGGGGGTCGCACAGAGTGTCGCCCGTGCGGACTTCCTTCAGGCCAGCCAAAGCGACGATATCGCCAGCATAGGCTTCTTTGATGTCTTCGCGGTTGTTCGCATGCATCAACAACATGCGGCCAATACGCTCTTTCTTGTCGCGCGAGGAATTGAGCACGCCGTCACCGGCGGTGCACTTGCCCGAATAAACGCGGCAGAAGGTGATCGTGCCGACGAATTTGTCGTCCATGATCTTGAAAGCCAGCATCGAGAATGGATCTTCGTCGGTTGGCTTGCGTGAGGTTTCTTCGTCGGTTTTAAAGTCGATGGCCTTGATCGCTTCGCGGTCTGCTGGCGAAGGCAAATAGTCGACAACCGCGTCGAGCAAAGGTTGCACGCCCTTGTTTTTAAATGCAGAACCGCACAACACAGGGTGGAACGCACGACGGCGCACAGCCACACGCAGCAAGCGCTTGATGGTTTCTTCGTCTGGCTCCACGCCTTCGAGATATTCCATCATCACTTCATCGTCCATTTCGACGACGGCTTCGAGCAATTTGTGGCGGTATTCTTTGGCTTGCTCCAGAAGGTCAGCTGGAATTTCTTCCACGTTGAACTTCGCGCCCAAGCTTTCTTCCAACCACACAATCGCCTTCATGGCGATCAGATCGATTACGCCCTTGAAATTGTTTTCAGCCCCGATGGGCAGTTGCAAGCACACAGGCTTGCCACCCACGCGGGTCACAATTTCGCTGACGCAATTGTAGAAGTCAGCGCCGATCTTATCCATCTTGTTGACGAACACGATGCGGGGGACGTCATATTTGTCGGCTTGGCGCCAGACGGTTTCGGTCTGAGGCTCCACACCTTGGTTGCCGTCCAGCACGCACACAGCGCCATCCAACACGCGCAGCGAACGTTCCACCTCGATGGTGAAGTCCACGTGTCCTGGGGTGTCGATGATGTTCAAGCGCTTGTCGCGCCAGAAGCAGGTGGTCGCAGCGGACGTGATGGTGATGCCGCGTTCTTGCTCTTGCGTCATCCAGTCCATGGTCGCCGCACCGTCATGGACTTCGCCAATCTTGTGGGACTTACCGGTGTAGTACAAAATGCGCTCAGTCGTCGTGGTCTTGCCAGCGTCGATGTGCGCCATGATGCCAAAGTTGCGATAGTCAGAAATCGCGTGGGTGCGAGGCATTGAAAAACCCTTTCAGGGGAGTTCTTGGTTTTGCTGGTCCTACCAGCGATAATGCGAGAAGGCGCGGTTGGCTTCAGCCATCTTGTGCGTGTCTTCACGCTTTTTGACAGCCGAACCGCGGTTCATGGCGGCGTCGGTCAACTCACCAGCAAGACGCTCTTGCATGGTGGTTTCGTTGCGCTTGCGCGCAGCGCCCACGAGCCAGCGAAGAGCCAGTGCCTTACGGCGCTCTGCACGGACTTCAACAGGAACCTGATAGGTTGCCCCACCCACGCGGCGCGAACGCACTTCGATGGCTGGAGAGATATTATCAAGCGCATCATGGAAGACCTCCAAAGCGGACCGCTTGGCGCGCTTCTCACAGAGATCGAAGGCACCATAGATGGTCGATTCTGCAACCGACTTCTTGCCCTCATACATGATGTAATTCATCAATTTTGTGACATCCATATCCCCGAACTTCGGGTCTGGCAGGATATCGCGCTTTTCGGCGCGGCGACGACGTGACATGGGAAAACCTCGTGTCTAGACTTTTAAGTGCAGGTTAGCCCTGCGGGAAACCAATCCGTTTGTTGACTATTGCAAAACAACTTTGGAGCCAACGAACAAACCAAACTGAAAGAAACAAACCGCCGGGCGATTTATTTCGGACGCTTTGCACCATAGTGCGAACGGCGCTGCTTACGGTTCTTCACGCCTTGCGTATCGAGAACGCCGCGCAGAATATGGTAGCGAACGCCGGGCAAATCCTTCACGCGGCCGCCGCGGATCAGAACCACGGAGTGCTCTTGCAAATTGTGGCCTTCACCAGGGATGTAGCACACAGCTTCCGAACCCGAGGTCAGACGAACCTTGGCAACCTTCCGCAAAGCCGAGTTAGGCTTCTTTGGGGTGGTGGTGTAGACGCGGGTGCAAACACCACGACGTTGAGGGCAGCCTTTCAGGGCTGGAACCTTGTTGCGCACCTTCAATGGTTGGCGCGGCTTACGGATCAACTGGTTGATCGTTGGCATGTTTCTATAACGCTCCTGTATAGCCGACGGATGGGTGGCTATTACCCTCTTTCCAATGCGCGTCCCGCTAAAGCGTTTGCCTCAACGAATAAGCTGCGCGCGCAGCCCTGTCTCACAAGCTTCCAAACCCATGCGCCAAAACGAGCAAAACCACCGTCCCCCTTGGTCCGGTGCGCCATGCGCGTGATGACTATATTGTCTGGAAGACCCCCGCCTTCCCGGCCATGCCCTGCGGCACCCCAAGACTCAGAGGCTTTCTTCGGCGGCGTTCCTATAACTGGACAGCGTTTGGGTCAAGGTGGGGGCGCAGTGGGGGGGAGCTTTAGCCCCTTTTGCAAAACACGGCGGCGGTTAAGATTAGATTCTGACGCAATCTGACGCAGCGCTGTTTGTACATCGTTGCTTATCTTTACCATTTCCTCGGTGCTTTCGAATACACCCGCAAACTTCAACCCACCTCGAACCGCCCATTTCAAATCTTCATCTCTCAACTTCTTAAACACATTAAAGTAGTCGGTTGCGTTATGGTTTGCGAGAAACCTGAGGTCATCTGGATTCCATCCATTGTCTCGACCCAAATTTATGAGGATTTTCTCTATTTCGCGATCTTCGGGAAACGAGTTTAACTTTTTGCTGAATGCTAATCGGACCTCTTGGTCTATGACTTCACTTTCTAAGTAATACTCAGATAAATCCCAATGGGTTTTTCCCGCAACATTCTGCTCAATGTAAAAATTGATTAGTCCAGTAATATCGAACGTCGGATCAATCTCCCTTATCAAGCTGGACACCCGCAATAACTGTGATTTCGGCGATGCGCTG
>NZ_NCSQ01000124.1 GCF_002105465.1 Aquidulcibacter paucihalophilus | reverse complement strand
TCAACGCGTCTCCCGAGACGGGCAACAAAGGTCAGACGGGCCAGTCAGACCATTCAAAGGAGATCAAGGACCAGCTTGGATCAGGCCAATGCGACAACCTTCGTCGTCTTCATCAAGGCTCGCTGAGATCAAGACCAATAGCAAGCTTTGCGAGCCGTCGTCCGTATCTAACAGTAGCGCAATCCAGAAGACGAAGGCTTAGGGCCCATGCCAACTGGAAGAACGGCAGATAAAGGCGTTATGGTGAAAGCCAATTTCTACTTGGCGCGCATTCGATGGGTCAACGGGAAGCCACTATGCGGTTTCCTGCTCTGCAGCGGCCCTAACCGCGCTCGATGCTTAATGCTTAGCCGTCTGTTGGAGCATAATCTGCGTTACAGGCCATAGACGGTCGTCCTGCCAGAGTTACGAAAAGAGCTCCGCGCAGGGGCACAAAATACGATTGCATCTGATCTGGCACTTGCTGCGGCGCTTAAGTTTGCTTAGAGTAAACAGTCCGCTTTGTGCTAAGGCTAGTGACCTGAGAACAAATCAGCAATGTTTGAAAGCTGACATTCTTAGACTAAACGACTTGCGATTGGGCTCCACCTTCAAGCGACGAACCAAACGGGTCTCTGGTCAGCTGGAATGATGTTCAATCGGCACCCGTTCCAGTCTCGCCTGCGGTTCGGTCAATCCCCAACGACGATCAAGGTAGAACTCCAAAGCTTGACGCACTTCGACCTTCAGATACTCATCAGTGAAGCCATACTCCCGTCGCACGACAGCGGCCTGTGCGGGGCTGAGATGTTTGCTCGGCTTGAGCCATATAACTCTCAGAGTGTCCCAATCGGAATCTTGCGGCAACGGTTCCACTATTTCATCCATTTGGAAATCATCTTCAGGCTCTATTCTTGCGGGGTGAAAGTTCCGGTACTCGTTGCGTTTGTAGCTGTAGGCTCGGAAGTGAATGTTCTCGCCATCGAAGATGAACCTTGTTGGCGCAACCCATTGCGGATCCGTTTCGCCAGAGCTCATCGATGTGTAGGCGATTCTGATTTTTCGCTGTTTCGAGATTGCACCGTAGAGGACGGTCGCGAGGTGTGGATCCAGCGACCTTTTCGCACGCGGCAGCGCAGCAGATATCTCGTTTTCTGAGACGGTGTCGAGAACTGCGAATATGTCGAGCATGGAAGAAGCCGCAATCGGCTGATGATCTCGTGCCGCGATATAGGCTTTCAATTGGGTATCATAGACTGGTGCGTTCTCTGCGATAAGCGAGAGATAGGCGCGAAAATCATTCGCCGCTTGCGCTATTGAGATTTTGAACCTGTCGATGAGATCACGCCGCCGTGCAAGGCCACGCCAGGTGAAGCATCTATCGAGAAACAAAAGCCGCTGTCGCTGTGCGTGTTTTAGGTCGTCGAGCGCCATCAAACTTCCTCTCTTGACTCTTGTTAGTGTATGTATAAAAATTATACGTATAAAAATTGTATGAGGCAAGTTATGAAGCTGCTACACACTTCCGACATCCATCTTGGTCGTCAATTCAGCGGTATACCCCTCGAGGAGGATCACGCTGTCGTACTTGACCAGATCGTGGAAGCCGTGAAGGCGAGCGATGTAGATGTCCTCATTATTGCTGGCGACGTGTTTGATCGGGCGTCACCTCCGCAAAGTGCGGTAAGACAATTCAACGGGTTTCTCCAGCGCGTTAAAAATGAGACAGATGCTGCCGTTGCTATGATCGCTGGCAATCATGACTCAGGCGATCGGATTGACTTGTCAGCGATCGCAGCGGACCGGTCTCGTTGGCTTATCCGTGGTGCGATCAGTGCCGACGAAACGCCACTTTTGCTCTCAGATGAACATGGACCCGTCGCGATTTCTGCGTTGCCGTTTGCCTATGAGTATGCGGCTCGGGAATGTTTTGAGAGCGAAGCGATTAACACGCCCGAAGATGTTCTGAGGTCACAGGTCGAAGCGGCGCGCGCTCAGGTTCCAGAGGGCGCGCGATGGATTATTGTCGCACATGCCTTCGTTACGGGCGGTTCAGTAAGCGAGAGCGAGCGATCCTTAACCCGCGTTGGTGGCATTGAGACCGTCAACGCTGCTGTGTTTGAGGGGGCACACTATGTAGCCCTCGGGCATTTACATCGGCCTCAGTCGGTCGGCGCGCAGCATATTCGCTATTCAGGGTCGCCGCTAGCATTCGGCTTCGATGAGGTCGACGCCCAGAAATCAATGAGCTTGGTCGAGATCGATGCGGCCGGAAAGGTTTCGGTCGAAGTTCTGCAATTTTTGCCAATTAGGCGCCCTCGTATTCTACGAGGCAAGCACTCAGAGCTCCTTATCTCCGATCCATCATCCGACTTTGTTAGGGCGGTGCTGACGGACGATACCCCAGTGATCGACGGTATGAAGCGCCTACGTGAAGTCTTTCCGAACGTTTGTGATCTTAGATATGCGCGCGACGAGCGCCCGCTCGAAAAGAAATCTGCAGATGGATCGGCGGTTTCAGCCATAGAGCCTGCCGACGTTGTGAGCAACTTCCTGACAGAAGTTGGCATTGTAGCGATTTCGGAAGCTGAACAGGCGGTCGTATCCAATTCTATTAGACGTTTGCAGCTGAAGGAGGATGCAGAATGAGGCCCGTCCGACTCACGCTGCAGGCATTCGGCCCATATGCGAATAGGGAAGTCATCGACTTCCGTGACGCTGTTAACGCTGGGCTTTTTGGGATTTACGGACAGACTGGATCAGGAAAGTCGACCATCTTTAGTGGTATGACGTTTGCTTTGTTCGGCGAGGCGTCCAAGTCGGAGCAGGATCGCACATCACTTCGTTCAGACCACGCGGCAGCTGATCTCACAACAGAGGTCGAGTTTGTTTTCGATGTCGGTGATCGGCGTTTTGTGGTGGTTCGCCAGCCGGATCAGATGCGGCCGAAGCTGCGCAGCCTGGGAGAAACCAAGACTGCGCATGAAGCCCATCTTTTTGAAGCCACTGGGATCCCGCTAGATCAGATCACGGACGAGAGGCGTGGCAGGGTCATTGCAGAAAAGAAGGTTCGCGATGTTGATGCAGCTGTTGCCGACATTCTGGGATACGGTCCGGAACAGTTCCGGCAAATCGTGCTGCTGCCCCAAGGTCGGTTCGAGAAATTCCTGTCGGCGAAGACCAACGAACGCGTAACGATCCTAAGGGACCTTTTCGACGTTTCCCTGTATCAGTCACTGATGGCGGACCTGAAAGATAAAGCCGCCGAAGCCGAGCGGCAGGTGCGCGAGGAACGGGCGGTCTGCGCCGGGCGGCTCAAAGCAGAAGGATTTGAGAGCACGGACGCCTTGCTCGAAGGGGTTCGGGCAGCCGAGACTGCAGTTCAGGAACTTTCAGTCCGCGAGAGCGAGACACGTAAGCAGGCGCAGGCTGCAGAGAACGCATTAAGGTCTGCCGAGGAAGTAGAAACGTAAGCGTCCGGCCTGACCCGTCTTGACCGATCAAGCGG
>NZ_NCSQ01000122.1 GCF_002105465.1 Aquidulcibacter paucihalophilus | reverse complement strand
CATCAACAGCCTCAAAGCGAGCAGTTTTTGCGGGTGTCCATGTGCCGACCTTGCGATGACACGAGAGATTATCAATGCACTCTGCCCTTTGAAAGTAAGTGTGATTGACCACATAATTGTCGGCGCCCATGATACACGAAGCCTTAAGGCTTTTGGGTTAATATAGATAATGTATAGTTGTATTCTATACGCGTTAGTATCCGTCAAATAATCAACAATGTGATCGGGTAATTTTGCGTATCTGAAATTACTCATAGGGAAGCATTCTCTATTACTATGCATGCACGCAGTTTTGGTGGCCCTAATACAACAGGCGTTCGCAGCCTAGCTGCCCTTGCCAAGACCTGTTCCACAAGCCGCGTTCTCAATCTGAATTCAATAGATCACAAGGCGTTGCGAGCCAGCGACAAACTACATACGCCACTTTTCCAGGATCGGCTGTTGAACTGTGCCATTATCACCAAGCACCGACCACGACCCGACGAGGTTGAGTTTTTCCATGAAAGCGTGCCCGTCGCCACCAAAATCATATTTCCGCTCGATAATGATGACCTGCGCGTTGGCGGGCGGTCTGTATTTGTCAATCAGATTGGCTATTTGAACGCGATTTGTGATTTTCTAGGCAAGGATGTTGTGACGCTCGACGGGGATCTCCTGGTCCTTGAGCTCTTAAATGAACTACCCTCGCTTGATCCTTTTTTGGTCCGCGAACAGCTCAAGCGTCATAACCTGACCCCATCAGACGATTATTTCGCGATCACGCCAAATGACACCGCTCGGCTGGAGAAATTTGCCTATAATGAAATACGAGACTTGGTATCGCTGGCCTTCCAATCGGGGGCCGAAGCCGGCGGTGAGTTGGTCAAACGCATGTCGAACGCCATTCTCGCAACCAATGCCGATCACCGTTTGGCCCCCCTGCAAGTGACGCTGGGACTGGAGGGCGAGCAATTCCAACGTGGCATTTTTAGTTGGAAGGGCTTCTTATATTACAAATGGCAATTCGTAGAGACAAAGCCAGAGCTCTATAAAGTCGTTGCCCAGATGCAATCCATGAAGATACGAGGCCGCATTGACCCAACCTTGGGCTATATGATCACGACTATTCGCGGCTCTATTAAGACGCGTATCCAAGAAGCAATTCAACGAACCGCCGATATCTTATCCCTTTATGATGACGGGCTAGCCGGGCTCACCAAAAAGGGAAATGCCGCAGAGTTTCGCAAATTTCTACTGGAAGCGCCGGGTTTGTTCATCGAATTGGGCCACGCCATGGGCATGATTTCACATATCGTCTCTTATTGGCGTTATCAGTTCAAACCCACCCAAGCAGAAGTAACCAATGTGGAAGAGTTCATCGAGCTGTTGAAGGACTTCGACCTAGGCCTTTCCCCGAGGGAAGTGCGATAGCTTGTGCAATTTGTTCACCTTTTCGGCAAAATGTCTGCACAGATGTAACCAAGGTTTACGAAATCTCAATTGGACTTGACCTAACTTTCGCGTGCCGATCACAAGCGTTTCTGTGTGCGCCAGTTGGAATGTTAAGGTGAGTATCCATGAGTGGCGTAAGAAGCTTAGCAGCACTAACAAACACCGCTTCGACCAGCCGGGTGTTGAACCTGCATTTGGTCGCGGTTGAGTTCGCCGACGACTTGGCGCGGGTCAGTTCGCCTTTTTTCTTCGACACCTTATTAAATCGCGCTATTATCATCAAGCACCGGCTGCGCAGTGATGAGACCTATCTGCTGAGCGACGGTACTGCGGTTGCGACCAAGATCATGTTTCCGCTAGACCGCGCGGACCTGAAGGCGGGTGGACGCTCTATCCTGGTCAATCAAATGGGCTGGCGCGCGACCTTGTGCGACGTCCTTGGGGCCACCGAGGCTGAGCTGCAAAAGGATTTTGAAATCCTTGAAATGCTCAATGAATTGCCATCGCTCGACCCATTTTTGGTGCGCGAGCAATTGCGCCGCTATCACCACCACCCCGCTGATTGCTATTTCGCTATTTCACCGGCGGACAACGCGCGGATGCAAACCTTTACTTCCAACGAGATGGCCCCCCTGATCGCCATAGCGTTTGGCAGCAAGGTTGGCACTATTCCACCCGAGCTCGTCAAAAAGCTGGCCGACGCCCTTTTATCGACCAATGCGGATTCACGGCTGGATCCGTTGCGGATCACTCTGGGTCTTGAAGGCGAAAAATTCACCCAAGGCATCTTCAGCTGGAAGGGGTTCATCTATTACAAATGGCAGTTCTCGGAGACCTTCCACAAACTGACCCGCATCAGCAGCGAGATGGACTCGATCAAGATTAAAGGGCGTATGGACAAGAATATTCGCGAAGAGATCGATGATCTAAAAAAGTCGATCCGCGGCCGCATTCGCGACAGCGCCAAAAGCTGCCAACAAGTTTTGTCGCTCTATGACGACGCCTTCCGCGACCTTGTCGACAAAGGCAATACCGCAGCGTTTCGTAAGTTCTTGCTCGACGCGCCAGTACTCTTCATTGAGCTAGGCCATTCCATGGGCATCATCTCGCACATTTCGTCCTTTTGGGCCTATCGCTTCAACAAGGAAAAGGAAGCCAATATCGAAGTTCTCGAATTCTTGGACATTCTGCGCGAGTTCGAAAACGGCCTTGCCCCCAAACGTGCGACCATGGTGACTTGGTAGGGCAGAGGCAGTAGGCCCAGAAGAAGTAGGCTTGCCGTTTTGGTGCGCCACTTAAACGCGCCACTCCCCAAACACGCCAGAGGACCCAGCCCCTGCCCTCTTCAAACTCGGGCTTGCGCGAGCTTTCCGTAAGTTGTCAAAGCTAGGCGCATGGCATCACCAATAGCCACTTGCGTGACGGGCTTGGCAACATGGAGGTCTGCGCCCGCTGCCAAAGCCTCTCGGCGATGATTTTCCCCGGCATTGGCCGTCAACATGATGATCGGGGTAGGTTTTGCCCCTGTTTGGGCTTCGATCGCGCGGATTTCTCGGGTTGCGGCCAGCCCGTCCTTGACGGGCATTTGCATGTCCATGAAGATGATGTCGAACGTCGCGGTCTCAAAGGCCTCCACGCCCTCATCGCCATTGGTCGCGGTGAAAAACTCTGCGCCAAAAGGCTCCATCATGAAGCCGAAGACTTGTTGGTTCAGCACTTGATCTTCAACCAAGAGAACCCGCAAATTCTTTGGGATGTCGCGGCAGATTTCCTCTAGAGCGTTTCCCGAGTTTTGTGAATCGAAAGGATTCCC
>NZ_NCSQ01000121.1 GCF_002105465.1 Aquidulcibacter paucihalophilus | reverse complement strand
TTCTAGACAAAAAACTTTCCCCGCCGCCACAATGCCATCCCTGCCGGAAGGAAGCGGCAAGCTGTGACCGCCGCGCCCTCCGCGCCACAAGATTGGGGACGCGGTTTCGCCGTCCGGGATGAGGTCGCAGAAGGCGGTTTTCCGCTTAAAAGACTTTAGCGCAGGCCCCGCCTGTCCATGCCACTGCGTGCCCTCAATTGTCCGGACAAATTTTTGGTGACAAGTCGCAAGTCGCCGCTTAAGACAAGAGCAGAAGAGGAGCTGTCATGACCTATCTAACTGCCCGCCACATGTTTATCGGAGTTGCTGCCTGCCTCGCCGCCCTCACCGGTCCAGCCGGTGCCGCGCCCAAGAAAAAGGCCCCCGCTGTCGCGCCCGCGCCTGCCGCTGCGCCCCTCGATCTATCAACGCCTGAAGGCGTGCTTGCCGCCAATCGCAAGATTCAATGCGACCTGCGCGATGGCGTAGCAGTGACCTATTATTGGGCGGGTGACGCATATTCCCGCCGCCAAGGGGAAGCCGACAAACTGTTGTTCCGCGCCGAGGGCATGAATATTCGGCATTGCGCCACGGTTAAGGACCCCGTGCGCGGCATTGGCTATCGCCTGATCTCGCGTGAGCTTTTGATCTATACCGACCCCAAAACTGGTAAAGTCTTGAGCAAATGGACCAATCCTTGGACCGGGGAAGTGGTTGATGTGATGCATGTTGCCAATGATCCGGTGAACTCCACCTCTTACCTAACAGGCCGTGATGGTCAGCCGATCCGTTGGACCGGCACACTCAGCGGCGATCATTGGTGGACCAATATTACGGTGCCTTTATTCTACACCAACCCACTGGGCGGCAAGTATCAGGCCGAAGTGGGCGGCACCTATCACGCCACCGAAATGTTCAATTTTGCGGGCACAGTCTCAGACTTGGTCAACCCGACCCGAACGACGGCGGAATCCAGTGTTGCATGGGTGCGGATTTCAGACTGGTTGCCATGGATGCGGATGGGCGGCCGCGAGGGCGTGATTTACTTCAACACCAATGGCCGCAAGCTGGACAATTGGGACCAGTTGCCTGCCGTGATGAAGGACGAAATTGCCAAAAATTATCCCGCTTGGACATCGCCTCCCCCTCTGGATGATGCCCGCCCCAATGAAACGTCTTGGACCTATTTCCTCGATATCAAAGAGGGTCGCAAAACCCTCCCGAAACGGGATTAGTTTACAGAAGGGCTCAAAGCTTGGCTTTGGGCCCTTTTTCATGGCGCAAACGTGGAAGAAACGCATGAAACTCTATGGCGAACATAATCCGGCCCCGAACCCCCGTCGCGTTCGAATCTTTTTGGCCGAAAAGGGCCTGGAGGTAGAGCATGTGCATATCCCCATGCGGCAGGGTGCGCATAAAGCACCCGAGTTTTTGACCAAAAACAGCCTCGGCCAAGTCCCCGTGCTGGAATTAGATGATGGCACCTGTATCTGCGAGAGCGTCAGCATTTGCCGCTATCTGGAAGCTGTGCAGCCCAATCCACCGCTTTTTGGCACCACGCCGCTTGAGATCGCGACAATCGACATGTGGATTCGCCGCGTGGAGTGGCAATTGATGAGCCCGATTGGCCAAATCTGGCGGCACACCCATCCCTTTACCGCTGCTCTTTTGACCCAATATACGGATTTCGGCGAAAGCAATCGCGCCCATGCCGACCGCGCCTATCATTGGCTCGACCGGGAGATGGCAGACAAAGCCTATATCGCAGGCGCGGCTTTTTCCGCTGCCGACATTATGGCGCTGACCACCGTGGATTTCGGGAGCTTTATCGGCACGCCCATCCCAGAGGATTGCAGCCACCTCAAGGCGTGGCACGAACGGGTGAGCGCGAGACCAAGCGCGGGTGCCTGAGGCTTGATCATTCAACAATGCGCCATCGGATGCATGCCTTTGGGAGGTGCCATAGCTCAGCCATTCCTAAGCTCTGCCCCGTCGACCTCGTTTTGCTATTGCACCCCTGCGCTTGGAGGTCCCGGATCGTCTGACGCCGTCCGGGATTGTCTGTTTGTGATGTGTCAGTAT
>NZ_NCSQ01000116.1 GCF_002105465.1 Aquidulcibacter paucihalophilus | reverse complement strand
ACAACCCCAATTTTGTGCCATAGGTGCTGACGGGGAACACCGGTGGCAAATTCTCGTTTCGAAGGACAGCAAGGTCACGTTCAATAGCTTCCACAATGCAGGTCGGTGTACCTGTTGGACAACTTGGCCCAACAACATCAGCGGTACTCCTTGTGAAATTGATAAAGTGGTCTTTAGGATGCTTGCGAGGTACTTCATCTTCTTCGATGCAAGACTCGTTAAACCGTGCATATACTCTTGCGTTTGCAGAAGCGCCTTGTTGCCCAATCTGAAAAATCTGTTTCAATTGACTTCGGGTGGTTTCGGTAAAGTTGCGATATGCCATGTCGCAAATAGCAACATGGGCGTATTTACCCCATGCCAATGCTGGCTTTGGTGTCATCAAAGTACTTACAGCGATGAAAAATACGCCAAGAGTGCATGTGACGCGCATTGCCGCCCCTTATACTTCACAACCAAAAGACTTTATTGGCCAAAAAGTAATCAATCATGTTTTTTTCAATTTGCAAGAGTAAATGCTTGATAGCAACTCAAGAAACATTCAAAAAGCACCAGTTGCTTGGCGACTCGCGTTTCAACTCTGGCATAATCTTACCCACTGTCCCGGCCCTTTGATTCACCCACTTAATTCGGATCAATTATTTGCATTTGAACGGCAGCCTTCGACGCCAGGGTGCCCCAAACCAGACCATTTCCTTTCGGCCAACGTTAGTCACCCATATGTCGTCCGTAGGTGTCGCCAATTGCGAAAACTCGAACAGACCTCTAAAAAAGTGCGCCTAATAGTCTAGAATCCGCTCTGCGAGGTATCGAAAGAGTATACAGCCACGAGTCCTTGCAAACTGGGCGTGGCGGACGTCTAATCGCTCAGAATTTCAGGTGGAGTTCCGATGCCAATATCCAAGGAAGCGCAACTACTGATCGACTTTGTGCAGAAGCACGAGGGCGTGAAATTACTTTCGACCCGCGCTGAGGTCGTAGAATTTGCCGGCGTCCTCTACAATGTGGATGGGAGTAGCGATGATCCTGAGATCGACGGGTACAATTGGCGCAGTCTACTGCGCGAGCGCGGAATCGACCGCGATTGCTATGTCACCAATATCCAACCACTAGGCGAAACCTCGCATGCTAACTTTTCGGTCGGCGGACATATGACCGTGAATCGAGATGGCAGCGTCCCATTCGGAGGGGAGTGCTTCCTAATGCCACTTTGCTCATGGCATAACAGTAAAGCGCGTGACCATATGGCCTTCGAACATACCGAGACGCGTATGCTGAAGCTATTCGGCTATTTGGAAAAGGAACCACGAGCTACCTTCTCTGCGCGCATGGCTAGTGATGAGGAATTTGCGCTTGTCGCGCTGGCCGATAACGGCGGCGCAGGGTTGATTTCCCCACCACGCCTAGGAAACCAACCATTAAAGCTGCTCGACGGGATAGCAGGTCAGAAAGAGCCCGAATTCTTCGTGTTGCTGCGGCAGAACCAGGAAGATGGACAGACCTTCTATAGGATTGAAGATGCAAAACTTCCAAATGTGGACATCGCGGAATGATGATCTCGCCGGTGCAGCTTGGCTGTATCTTCGAAGGCTACCTGGACCGGCCTAAAGGCTTCAGCTAGGGAGACGTGTTGACCGTGGTACTGACCATCAACGGAATTGGCGGGATGGTGTCTTGAAAGACAGCCAAGGCGCGGATTAGGTGATGTGGTGTTGGCGGTCGCCACATTCAGTGAAGCCGTCGACATGTTGGGCTATGGTCCCCAAAAATTAAACGACAGTCCATCGAACATGTAAGCGACCGGTCTTGGCCGCCTTGTTGTCTTAAACGGATTGGTTGAGTGCGAGCACCTTACGAGCGGTCGTAAGGAGGTCTT
>NZ_NCSQ01000115.1 GCF_002105465.1 Aquidulcibacter paucihalophilus | reverse complement strand
TCAAATCATTGGAAATTCGCACTTCAAGATTGAATCCACCCTGTAACAACAGATGTCAAAGCAAAGTTGAAACGTCATTCTTTGCGCAAAGTAGACGTGTCACTATTTTCCGCAAAACGAGCAGGGGCAGGAGCGCGTAGACCCCAAATATCGCAGCGCTCGTGCCCCTGCGGCTCACTTAGGCGCGCTTTTTCATTTGAGCAAACTTGTCCGTCCTAGCCTTCATGATTCCTGTTTTCTGATGACTTCGCTGCGGTCCAATCCGATCAGGCTTCAAGGGTTCACGACGCGCTTGTTCGGCCTGAATGTAACTCAACGCCTCGCTCAGTCGCTTGTTGTCCACAATGGCGGCAGGATCGACCCGTTGCAGCTTATCAATAGCACGATAGGGAAGGGGGATGTTGCGCCAGTGAACTTCCAAACGACCATCAGGGAAATCCAAAACCTCAATGTCCTGGCCGGCTGCGTGTCTCGCTAATTCGCAGTCTTCAATCACAAGCTGCATACGGTTATAATGGACCACCAGATTGGCGGTCATACGCCGCTTGGATCGCCAACATAGCAGCAAGTCAAGACTATCAAAATCGCGCAAGCAGCGATGCAAGTCATTTGGATTGGCGGCTGGCTTGGCAAAGCGTGCATTCCAGATGGCAATGAACTGCGGCACAAACGCGTTGGCGGCAGTCATATCATTGATGCCCGCCAGCCTCATTTCTTTAACCAAGCGGTCCTGCAAAGTCTTATTGGCGCGTTCAACACGGCCTTTCGCTTGGCTGGAGTTCGCGCAAATAATCTCAATATTAAGGCTCTGCAAAGCCCGACCGAATTGCGTCAGACCATCACCAGCACGCTTGTCCGCACCGGTCACGCGAAAAATCGAATGCTTATCAGAGTAAAATGCAATCGGGCGGCCATGTTGTTCCAAGTAGCCCCGTAACGCGTCAAAATAAGCAAATGCGCTTTCGGAAACGGCAAACATCAACTGCATCAATCGTCCAGTGGCATCGTCAATGAACACCAACAATGAGCACTTTGGACCGCGGCCTTCAAACCAATCATGCTCAGAACCATCGATCTGGATCAGTTCTCCCAAATGCTGTCGGCGATAGCGCGGTTGATGCAAACGAGCTTTGCGTTGCGAGCGCGTTGCCCAAAGCCCAGCTTGGTTCATCCACGCCCTCAAAGTCTCACGGGAAAGAGCAATCTGGTGGCGCTCCGCAAGCTTCTCAGCCGCCAAAGTTGGTCCAAAATCTCGATAGTGCAACTCGATAAGCCGAAGCGCTTCAGTGCGGACCGCTTCGCAGATCCTATTGTTCGAGGGTTGTCCGCGCTTCTGACTGGCCAAGCCTGGTGCACCAAGTAACTCATACCGCGACTTAAGCCGGAAGACTTGACGCCGACTGATACCCATCAATCCAGCAGCATGATCAATGCCTATCTGGCCACGCGTCAATCGCGCTACAATCTCCAATCGACCAAGTTCGCGCTTGCTCATAACCACCAATCCCATGACACCCATCCACATCTATCTCAAAATGAGAGGGTGACACATCTACTTTGCTAAAGGGTGACATTATCGCTTTGCGCGTGTAGATTCTAGGCGAAGTGCGAGTTCCCGTTTCTAAGTTT
>NZ_NCSQ01000119.1 GCF_002105465.1 Aquidulcibacter paucihalophilus | reverse complement strand
TTAATTCCGGGTGCCGCGGAGTGATTTGGAGACGGCTTTGTCGCGCGTGTCGTTCCAGTTGTTGGGATTGGCGCGGGGTGCGGCGCCGGCTGCGGTGGCGTCGGAGCGTGGGACGAAGGCACCGGTGGTGCCGATGGGGCCCATGGGATCGCCGCCTGGACCGAAGGCCCCTTGGCAAGCGCTGGCACCTGGAACGCCATAGATGTTGGACATCATTTCGACGACAGCCCGTTCAATGACGGAGCGCACGGCGAGTTGGACGGGCTCTTGGCTGCGGCCACCAACCCCGAGGTCGAGGGTGATGTTGTCGAGGAATTGGAAATAGCCGAGACCGACTTCACGGCCGATGATCTGCTTTTGGTAAGAGATGACATCGACGACTTCCAGCGTCTTGGTATCGATGAGGCGTAAGTCGAGACCGACATTCATGACATAGAGCTTGCCATTGACGATGCCCTTGCCATTGGTGGGGTCGCGGTCACCGATGAAGGTGTCTGTGCCGACCGAGCGGATGTTGTAGTTGAGCTCGGTGATGCCGCCAATGAGATAGAAGTCAGAGCCCGGGACTTGGCCGGCAAGAATGCGACGGAAGTCTTGGCCTTCTTCCCCGATCAGACGGTTGTTGGCATATTTGAGTTCAAGCTCAGACACGGAGGTATCGAAGCGTTCGACCAGACGTGCGCCGGACTTGGCGAAGGCGGAGATGGCCATCAAGGAAGCGCCTTGGGTGACTTGGCGACCGCCTTCAAAGTCAGACTTGCCGGTGTAATCCAAGATACGACCGACGGCGACACGGGGCCCGCGGATGTTCTGGGAGCGGGCATAATTGCCCAAGCAGACCAGAGCGGCTGAATAGGGGGTTGGGTTGGCGGTGACGGGCGCATTGCCGATGGGGCGGGCATAATTGCCAGCCGGTGTGGCGGTGGGCGAGATACAGCCGGTGAGGGCAAGCGTGCCTGCAAGGGCGAGGCTGGCCCATTTAGCGCGAGCGAAGAGAGTGGATTGGGTCATTAGAAGTCGAGCCCCCCGTTGAGCGTCTGCTGGGCGTTATTGTTGGTGGAAGGGACAGCCGATGCCGCAGCGGTCGAGGTGTTGCCCGTGGTTGTTGAGGCGGTTTGTCCGTTGATGATGACGGTTTGGTTGCCGTTATTGATCTGGGTTGAATTGACGATCACGGTGTTGAAGCTGCCGGTGGTGTTGACATTGAGCTGGTTGCCAATGGCGGCCCCTGTGCCGGAGAAGCCCATGCCGGAAGCGCCACTATTATAGAGGCCCAGAGGCAAAGACGATAAATCATCGCCCACCACGATGCGGCCATCGATAATGACGCGATTGCCATTGAGGTCGCGGGTGCTGGCATCATAGGGGCGGTTTTGGTCGCCGGGATTGGTGCCATAGGGACGGCTGAATTCATTGGCATAGCCGGCCCGGCTCTGCGCATGGGCTGGCATGGCGGCAAGCATGGCTGCCACGCTCAAAGATGCAGCCGACAATCCAAAAGCGGCACGGGCAAAGCGAGCGCGATCAAGCTTCACAGGGCTAGTTGGATGAGCTTCCTTCATATTCTTCGCTCCTTTAGGACGAACACTGCACCTCAGTCTGCAATG
>NZ_NCSQ01000120.1 GCF_002105465.1 Aquidulcibacter paucihalophilus | reverse complement strand
GATATTGTTGAAAAACTCGTCGTTGTCAGGGTTTGCGGGTCATGATTCACTGGTTTCATTGATTTGCGGGGGATCTGGTGATGATGGGACATCAAGAAGTATCGGCCCAGTTGTTTTATGACTTTCAGATTGAGGATCATGTTCCAGCTGACCATATTCTGCGGCGCATTGATGCTCATTTAGATCTTGAGAGCGTTCGTTCGGCCCTGAAGCCTTATTATAGCAACACGGGGCGGCCATCGATTGATCCTGATTTAATGATGCGGATGCTGATCGTGGGCTATGCAATGGGCATCAGGTCAGAACGTAGATTGTGCGAGGAGGTCCACCTTAACCTTGCCTATCGCTTGTTCTGCAAGCTTGGCCTAGACGGCAAAGTTCCTGATCACTCGAGTTTCTCCAAGAACCGCCATGGTCGGTTTCGCGAGAGTGATGTATTGCGCCATCTCTTTGAGACAGTGGTTGCACGTTGCCTGTCAGAGGGACTTGTTGGCGGTGAAGGCTTTGCGGTTGACGCGAGTCTAATCGCGGCCGACGCCAACAAGCAGCGCTCCGTGTCGGGTGAGCAATGGCGATCTGGGCAAGACATAGAGATGGCGGGACGCGCGGTCCAAGAATACCTGGCTGTTCTTGATCACGAGGCCTTTGGTGCAGCCTCACCGGTGCCACCAAAGTTTGTTGCAAAGTCCGATCCTGCTGCACAATGGACCGGTGCCCATAAAGGTCATGCCTTCTTTGCTTATGCGACTAACTATTTGATCGATACCGATCACGGCGTCATTGTCGATGTTGAAGCTACACGCGCAATTCGCCAGGCTGAAGTTGGCGCATCGCGCACGATGATTGATCGTACCGAAGCTCGATTTGGCCTAAAGCCAAGTTATCTGGCAGCCGATAGCGCTTATGGCTCAGCTCATAACCTAGCTTGGTTGGTGAAAGAGCGCGATATCGCACCTCATATTCCTGTCTTCGACCAGTCCATACGAACAGACGGAACATTCTCGCGATCTGACTTTACTTGGGAACCCGAAAGAGACCGCTATACCTGTCCCGCTGGCAAAGAGTTGGTGCAGTTCCATCGCACTTACCAAACGCCACGATCGGGCATCACCAAAGCCGGCCAAAGACTATATCGAGCGAGCACAAAAGACTGCCGTGTCTGCCCGCTCAAAGAACAATGCTGTCCCAAGGCCACAGTTCGAAAAATCCCCCGCGACCTCAACGAAGACTCCCGCGATGTCGCCCGCCTCATCGCAACCACGCCCGCCTATGCCAGATCACGTGATCGCCGCAAGAAAGTCGAGATGCTCTTTGCTCACCTCAAACGTATCCTCAAAATGGGCCGGCTAAGGCTCCGTGGCCCAAACGGTGCCAGAGACGAGTTCCTGCTCGCGGCAACAGCCCAAAACTTGCGAAAACTAGCCAAGCTGCGACCAAATCCACATAAACGACCAGCCTTTGCTGCCTAATCTACCTCAAAAGAGGCACTCCACCGACCTTTAAGCGAAAATCGACCAGCAGTCGCAAACCAACCGCGCTGCCCAAGCACCCAATCTCGTCTAAACTTCTAGTTTTTCAACAATATC
>NZ_NCSQ01000114.1 GCF_002105465.1 Aquidulcibacter paucihalophilus | reverse complement strand
ACTCTCATAAAGAACGAGGGACCCTAAGGGCTCAGGTCACATAGCCTGCGGCAAAGGCGGTCTAAGTGAAAGTATATAAACCAATACCGCAGTCGGTAAGATGGTGCAGTCCTGTCGGACCGCACCCGACAAGCCGACCTCATAAACGTCCGCTTTCGTGCAACCCCCATCCCGCCCCATATGGAAACCTCTGGCGCATTTGAGACCCGCGGCATTTCGGCAATAGTTGGGCAAAAGCGGATGGTCTGGTTTGGATAAGCTAGGGTTCGAAAGCCGCCGTTTAGCGGGAAGAAAGTTTGCATCCACTACGCCACCAAAAGCAGAATTCGTTTCACTGTTTCTAGCGACCTAGGGAGTTGCTTGCTGTTGAGTTCATTTTGTCGATCTGGTCGAAAAGGCATTCGAACGCAGGCTTTTGCAATGGAATATGACTCCCCCCTGCGATCATAAACACCTTTTTGCCGGCCAATAACTCCGCACCAACCCTTCTGAACGCCCACCTATTTCGAAGTGAGTTTTCGAAACGATTGATGTCATGGAATAGCTCAGCTTCTCCGTCGATACTCGGATAGGGCGTGAACCAGGAGGCGGACACATTAAGCCAGCTGACCCCCAGCATCAGATCTTTCAGCCTAAGGGCTAAATCATCCATAGTTTGAATTGTTGTTTGAATTTCCAACCTTCGCATTGTTGCGATATTGCGTTCCAGATACCAAGCGGTCCTTCGATTCAGCTGTTCAACATTCGCGGCCCGCTTATTTTTTTCAAAAGATGCCTCCCGGAGTGTCTGAAACATCAATATCTCGTCTGCTCCAAACTTTCTTGTTAACGCAATGAAAACTTGATCAGTGGGCATCTCCCATGAAACCGCTGGGACCCCTGATTTTCGTGCAAGCCATTGCAAGAAAAAAGGCTCTGTCCCGGACTGAATTGCTTCGATCAATGTTCCATCCTTGAATACTCCCTCCCCCTCAAAAAAAGCGATCTCCACAGAGGATTTGAAGTAATTCCACATGACCCTTTGATAAAAGGAATCCTCGGGGTCATATGAATGCCGGCCACCATAAATTTGAAGCTCAGCCGCTTTGTTCCTATCAATTAAGTGAAGGTCCCACTGCTGATCGTCGCTTGGCTTCAAGCTGTAGCTATCAACAACATTTTCTTCGCATTTATTCAATCGCTCCATCGTGCTTGGGGGGTGAACAAGGGCGGCGGCTCCGCACGTCGGGGTGGCGGAAACCAGAACAAGCAAAAGGAAGAGTTTGTTTAGCATTTGGTCCAACCTAGCCGACTAAATTCACACTCACTTTAAATCTGTCTGATTCTCAAAAACATCCAAAGTGCTATTCGATGCTTACTGCCCCGCCCTAAGTTTCCGCCATCGATTGGGAAAAAACTTTTGCCTATGGAGTGCTCCCATCGTTGAGCCGTTAAATGTCTGCTTTCGGGAATACGTCAACACCTTCCTGTCGACCTAGTTTGGCGGATATTGTTGAAAAACTCGTCGTTGTCAGGGTTTGCG
>NZ_NCSQ01000112.1 GCF_002105465.1 Aquidulcibacter paucihalophilus | reverse complement strand
CTAACTGATTTGGGAATCCACTTTGTCCACACGGCCTAGAAAAAGTGTGCCGGACGTGTCGACCCTTAGCTCCGGCAGAAGTTGATATCCTATTGATTCAATTCCAAGTCTAACACTTCCCGTTGATTTTGAGCCCACCATCTGATCTAGATGTTGCTGAAGATACTTGTCATGTTTTGCCATGGCCGCGACTGCCGCCCATGCCTCATTTCCACCAAACAAAGATCCCGCAAATGCACCGGTATTATAAATGAATGACTGCGGAAACTTTTGCAGCGAGCCATCGGTCATTGCCATCCATTTAGGGTCGTTGGTAAGATAAACGTAGGCTGCAAGGTTCGCTTCTAATTGGATCCTACAATTAGCTATCCAATGTTTGAACGCTTCAATGGTTTTTGCTTCCATAACCAATGCCCCCGTTATCAAATTTATGAACCAAGGATTTGCGACTTTAGCTGTAACTGCTCACTTTTGGTAGCTTTGCGTGCGCTCTAACCCTCAAAACCAGCTTGAAACAAACTTCCTTGAACCCAAGGCCGATCATCATTGGCAGGCTCGTATCGTGAGCCACCATCTGGGCCGCTAGAGGGCAAGAGCTCAACCGTCCAGAGTGCTAGGGCAGCGCGCTTTTCTTCCAGATACCGATAACGGTTATACACGGCACGGACCCCGCCAATGCGGTGACCCAGCACGCGCTCAATCAAAATCTCGTCGACGCTCAAGCGGGCCATGTGGGTTGCGACAGTTCGCCGAAGGTCGTGCAGGGTCCAATGATCCATCGCGCGTCCAAGGCGCTTTTGACTGTCTTCCTTTAGCTTCCTCAGGGAAGAGGGCGTCACGGTGTAAAGTGGACGATATCCATTTGTTGAAGAGATCAGGAAGTCACCATCCCCGTGCTTTGGGAGATTGTTTAGGATTTCGAGCGCGCGGGGAACCAAAGCAACCACAGTCAGGTCACCCGTCTTGTAGCTTTTGCCGGGAACCACGATGCAGGAGTTCACCGTGTCCACCCAAGAAGTTTGGACACTGGCGATTTCGCGAAGTCGACAAGCCGTCAACATAAGTAGCTGGACCAGCGTGCCACTAGGATAGCCCATCTCAGCCGCGACGGCCCAGACGGCTCGTGCTTCGGCCATGGAGAGAACGCGTTCGCGTGCCGTAAATCTGGCCGGTGCCTTGATGCCGATGAGGGGATTAAACTGGATGCGCCCGGAGTCCACAGCCCAGTTCAACATACTTGATAGCCATTTTCGGGTCTCGATAGCGGCGGCTTTAGATTTTCTTGAAAGGAGACGATCAAGCTCCTTCGTAACCTCTTGCTTTGTGATCCCCTCCGGCGAGCGATCGCCCCACTTAGGCCGAATGAACTCCTTGAAGACCCATTTGGCTGTTCGTTCACTTTTCAGTCGCGGGGTGACATGTGTCTCCATATAGGCTGTCCGTCATCAAAACATTTGGCACAGATTGGTCTGTGAC
>NZ_NCSQ01000111.1 GCF_002105465.1 Aquidulcibacter paucihalophilus | reverse complement strand
TCTGCAGCGGCCCTAGCCGCGCTCGATGCTTAAAGCTGGGCAGCCTCCGGAAGTATGGGTGTGCTACAGGCCGCAGCCTTGCGACTTGCCAGAGCAAAGGACAATAGCTCCGCGCACGGGCTCAAGAAACCATTGCATTGGATCCGGCTCGTGCTTCAGCGCTTGCATTAGCCTAAAGCAGACATTCCGCTTTGCGCCAAACTAGGTCGAAAGCGGGCAATTCCCTCAAGCCCGAAAGCGGACATTGTGGAAGTCGGCCATTGGTGCCGTTTCAAGCCAATTATTGATCCATCAAATACAGATATCCGATCATCTATTGGTCCAAACAATCGAAGACTGGCTGTCATTGACCAATCTTTTAGGTTGTGGTTCTCTGGACCTCATTTGATGGGGCTGATTTAACACAGTTTCGATTGGCCACGCTTTAGAGAGAGTTTGCTGAACTTGATTACCCTAGCGAACCAAGATCGTTTGAAACATGAAGCTGAAGCGGGTCCGTGGGCAGCACGAGTTGCACGCGCTCTGTTTTTCGCCTTTTGCTTCGTTGCTTTGTTGGGTTCTGGTGGCTGCGCCAAGAAATACGTCAATCGGCTAGAGGTCACAGTGACCATCCAGTCAGGTGGGAAACTCTACAGCGCTTCTGGTGTTCAGGAAACGCGGTGTTATGGCCCTAACCCCATTGCGCCAAATATCAGCACGGGAGGATGCCAACTTGAGGGAGAGGCGATCCCGATTTTGATCGGTACTAAAGGCTATTTAATCGCCACTATGTCGTGGGCCAAAGAATGTTGCGGTGCTGATTTATACCCATTTGCCATCAGAAATGGTGGCAACAAGGGCGCGCCATTTTGGCGGCGCTCTTGGATGCTGGAGCGGCAATACTATCCGCTTTTTGTTCGGTTCAGTGATCCTTCTAACCATTTGACAGCCAACGTGCTTGATGACAACGAACTGAAGGTTTTCTACGGCGAAGATACGGTAATTAAAGAAGTTAAAGTTGAGCGTGTCTTTAAGCCAATAACAAAACGGCGTCTCATCAAAGTATTGCCGTGGCTCCAAGATGAAGATGCGACGTACAAGCGCTTTGGTAACGGCAACATGAGTGACTACAGCCAAATCGAGAACCGACTTGGAGACGAAATTTTTAAATGGGGAAGCTGGTAATGCCTGTAGAGTATAATGATGTTCTCGCAGCGCTTTTATCGATGGATGTTCATAATCGAGGCATGAATTAAGCTCGTCGCCAAACTACTGCCCATCTTGTCGAGATTGCTGGAAAGTCCGAACTTCCGCTTTCGCCCCACAAGCCCCCCAAAGCAGACCATCCGCAATCGTGAAGAGTTTCGGATGCTTTT
>NZ_NCSQ01000110.1 GCF_002105465.1 Aquidulcibacter paucihalophilus | reverse complement strand
TGGGAATCCTTTCGATTCACAAAACTCGGGAAACGCTCTAGCCAATCCCTCAACATGGCGATATCAATCGCTTGGACTCTCATAGTAATCGAGGGAGCCCAACGGCGCAGGTTGAAGTTTATAAGTGGCGAAGCTCGGCTTTGATTTGATCTGAATCCCAGCTGACTGGTTGGGTTAGCCTACAAGGAGTATTCATGGACCGCAATGGAGCAATAGATGGATGGCGAGGCCTAAGTGTTATTTTGGTTTTAATTGGACACTTAATCGAGCACCGGTTTGTAGATTTTTTCCCGACTACTTCGTTTCAATCATTATCTGTTGACTCATTTGAAAGTCTCTTAATGGTTCTTTGGAATATCGCGGCGCGTCCGCTGGGCATTACCGCAACCTTAGGAGTAAGCTTCTTCTTTCTTATAAGCGGCTACCTCATTACTACCCTGATGTGGGCCGAGGAGAAGAAGCGTGGGGAAGTCAGTTTGCAGGCCTTCTATATTAGGCGCATTTTTCGCATACTGCCGGCATTTTTGTTTTTCTTGTGTTCTTTGTATGTCATTTCCTATTTCAGTGATTGGCCGGTCACAAATGCGCAGTTTTTCTACGCAGGAACCTTTACTTGTAATCTTTGGTTCGCAGATTGTGGCTGGATGCTGGGCCACACTTGGAGTCTTGCTGTGGAGGAGCAGTTCTATATCATTTGGCCTTTGCTGTTTTTGCTTTTACCAAGCAGGTTCAGGCTCCCTTCCTTGTTCGTTCTACTTTTTTTCTTAATCGGAATTTCCCCATGGCAGCCTTGGACTCGCCCTTTCGCACTTTTGGCAATCGGGGCGATTTGGGGCCTTTCCTCAAGTATCCGGGAGGTTTTCCGGAATCGGATATTGCATTGGCATGTCTATGTTGGGATCGCCGGATTGGCTATCTCCTCCCTACAGTTTGCCCAGCAGTTTCTACTTCTTCAGCCATTTCTGATTGCGATAGTTCTATTTGGGACTCTTGAGAGCAAGGGTCCGCTCGTGGGTATTGTCTCCAACAGGGCCGTTCAATTGATTGGGGTGGCCTCGTATAGCATATATCTCTGGCAACAGATGTTTACTGGGACGCCTGACTTTTATCGAGAAGCCCCAATTCTTGGCTATACCTTTCTACTTTGTGTCCCGGTATTGTTTTCTTATTTTGTGATTGAAAAGCCATTTATCCGCATTGGGCGGCGTCTCTCGACCCAGATTATAGGTAACTCTCAATCTGCGGATACTAAGAATTCATGATTTCTTTTGCTTAGATTGAGCTAGATGATCCGTATCCATTCGGCGAGGGCCACGGCGTGGCTTAGGGCGTT
>NZ_NCSQ01000113.1 GCF_002105465.1 Aquidulcibacter paucihalophilus | reverse complement strand
TGAGGTGGCTCGGTTTGTTCGGACAGGTCAGCCGTTTCTATAAGTGGATGACTGCCGGATTTACGCCGCAACCGGGATTGGTTGGGGCGGGTTGAAGTAAGCGCTGTCTGGGGTGTTTCCGTCAAGAGCTTGGTGGGGTCGTTTGGTGTTATAGAAGGTCAGGTATTTGGCCAGATTGGCGTGGGCGTCGGCGACATTGTCATAGGCCCGCAGATAAACTTCTTCGTATTTGACCGACTTCCATAACCGCTCGACAAAGACGTTGTCACGCCAGGCGCCTTTGCCGTCCATGCTGATCTTGATGTCGTGTTTCTTGAGCACCTCGATGAAGGCCGGGCAAGTAAACTGACTTCCTTGATCGGTATTGAAGATGTCAGGCGCACCGTATTTGGCGATGGCTTCCTGCAATGTCCGCACGCAAAAGTCAGCCTCCATTGAGTTGGAAAGTTTCCAAGACAAAACCTTTCTGGTGAACCAATCCATCACCGCGACCAGATACACGAACCCCTTTTTCATCGGGATATAGGTGATGTCGGTTGCCCACACTTGGTTGGCTTTGGTGATGGGCAAGTCACGTAGAAGGTATGGGTAAATCTTGTGACTGGCGTCACGTTTGGTCGTGTTTGGCCGTCGATATAGCGCAGAAAGCCCCATTTTACGCATCAATGTGCGCACATGCAGCCGCCCAATACTATGGCCCTCGGCCCGCAACAAACCGGCCAACATCCGCGATCCAGCAAACGGATAGCTCAAATGAAGCTCATCCATACGCCGCATCAAGGCCAGGTCTGCGTCACTCACAGAGCGGGGTTCATAGTAAACGCCGCTGCGGCTCAGCCCCAAAACCTTGGCTTGCTTGACGACGGAAAGATCGTGCTCCTTGTCGATCATCGCTTTGCGCTCACCATGCCCGCTTTTACGAGCGCACCTGACAAAAAATCATTCTCCAGTGTCAACTCTCCGATCTTGGCATGGAGCGTTTTAACATCGATTGGTGGGGTCTCAGCTTCACGCGGGCCTTTCCCAGACCCGCCAAACACATCCTCTGCACCGTCTAGCAATTGGTCCTTCCATTGCTTGATCTGGTTGGGGTGAAGGTCAAATTGCTGCGCCAGTTCGTTCAGCGTCTTCTCACCACGAACCGCTTCCAAAGCCACTTTTGCCTTAAATGCCGCACCATGATTGCGTCTCACACGTCGTGCCATGTCTGTCTCCTATTCGCAGCATCCTATGCCGCGCCAGAGCAGTCCATCCACTTATAGCACCTGTCCAAATTTCCCGAGCCTGCTCT
>NZ_NCSQ01000105.1 GCF_002105465.1 Aquidulcibacter paucihalophilus | reverse complement strand
ATTCAAATGATTTGGGAATCCAGTTTGTCAACAGAACCTAACAATGATGGTTCAGTTCGGGAACGATATTCATATGGACCCCAGAATAGCGATATGTTGAATCCAGGAAAGCTTGTATCTTTGACTGATACTGGCACAGACACCGACATTGATGACAAAAGATCTTGGGATGAAGGTGGCAAAGGTGTTGTAGTAGTAAATCTGACGTATCAAGGTTTCAAAGATGATGATATCATAGCGTCAGGTGAGAATGTTAATGCTCAATTGGGGACTCAAAGCGACCCTGGACAAACAAATTATGCTGCTGTGCCCAATGGACTATCTGGCAACGCCAATAGCAACTCAGGTGCAGGCGCAGTCGTCGAAGGAGGAAAACCTGGCACGAAGATTGAGGATATCAGGCCATCGGGTGTTGTAGCAGTAGGAGACGGAGCGACAGGAAGCGTCGGAACCGCACCGCCGCCTCCTTGCGGCACGAGGCTAAGATGTTAGAGTTGAGTTGGAGATCTAAATGAACCGCAGGAGTCTTATTCAGTTGTTGTCAATAGGTGTCCTTCCACTCGCGGCGAGCTGTGCGCGCACACCGGAAAGGATTCAGAAGGGCCAGAATACATTTTATTATGGCCATATTACTTCTGGAAGTTTTCACGAAGTCAATATTGGTGATGATCACCGAGCTGCGAAAGCTAAGCTGATTGCTATGGGGCTGCTATATTCCGGCTTGGCTGACTGTGAAAAAGGGTTCTTTAACAAAATTGAATGCAACCCCGGTGAAATTGTTGAGATATTTAGAAAACATAGCTTTCTGAGAAGTGGTTTTGTTTTCTTGTTCCTTGAAAGAGAAAAAGTAGCTGGAATTGCTTGGTCATACAACTATTCCATCGATACGTAGTTCAAGGATGAGATTGGTATCAATTCAGTAGTGCTATGAGGCCTTACATAGATGTGGTCTATACAAAAACTACCCCAGACGTTGTGGTTGCTGATTCCGGGCACTAATATGATTGATTCGACCGACCATATAATCCTTGTAGGTTTGATTTGGGCTTGACGGAAAAAGAAGTACTCCTTTCATCCGTCAAGGCTGTGCTGGATCGCCTCGGGCTCTCCCACAGCGAAGTCGCTCGCATATGCCAAGCCAAAAACAACTCTGAGCAATCTGGACACCCGCAATAACTGTGATTTCGGCGACGCGCTG
>NZ_NCSQ01000107.1 GCF_002105465.1 Aquidulcibacter paucihalophilus | reverse complement strand
GACTCTCCTTTCAAATGACGGACCAATCGGGGCTCAGGTCAACCTCGCCAGAGTTATCTGAGTTTGGTGCCTTTGTGTCGCCTTCTTGTCCAGCCCAGAACGAGGTCAGATAACTGGGAAAGTCCACCTCAAATTAACCCGAACAAAGGCCACGCTCGACCGGATTAAGGACGCTGAGTCATTGGGTATCAACGACTTTTGCTATTTTTTGCCGGTACCGCCTCCGGTAGGTGGGGGGCCTAAAGGCGATCCCGTTGGCTGCTTTCCCCCTTGGGGCGTGTTAGTGCCACTTGGCTGCAACCCTTTTTTCTCCGTATGGATGGTTCCTTGAATACCAAACGGTACTTTTCCGCGGTCGTTGCTCATATTCGTACTTTTCTCCAAAGCGATTGCTTTCTAAACCTTAGCTTGAGTCGAAAACTCAAGTGTACTTATTTCAGAGCTGGCGACCCACATACCATATCCCCGTTTTGTCCATTTTCCGGTTTTGCTAATGCTATAAGTCTCCTCGAGGTAGATATCTCTGTCCGAAGGATCGGTTGAAATAAAGGAAGTAGATCCATATTCAGCTCCAAACGAATTCCCGTTCTTCAGTGTTATGACAACCCAAGAAGGGCCTACATTTGAGAACTTCCACTCCCATGCGGTAGGAATATCATGGACAACATCAAATCCAATTTTGCGTAACGCTTTGTAGACAAATTCTTTTCTTGCAGCCCAACCGGAAAAAACTCCCAATATCGCAGGCAGTACGGTCAAGACCAAAACCCAAGTTACCCAGATAAGATTTTTTGATTTAGGAGTTTGGAAGCCGATCATAAAAATCGGAAAAATCAGAGAATAATATATTGATGTAATTGCAATAAAATAGAGGATTGCATCACTCGCTTTAGGCATTCTGCCATGCGTGAACCGGGAGCGAAAGAATAGAAAAACAACTGCTGGCGCTGTAAGGCTGAGCAACAAATAAACTGATTGAAAAGAAGCAAAATTTGGCAACTACTTCAGGCCTCCGCTCAAAACCCACCCGATAAAGCCTCGGCTTCCGCTAACTGTTCCTGTTTGAATTTATTCTACCTTCCCAACCCATACCCAAGGCTAAGGTCCTGTACAA
>NZ_NCSQ01000102.1 GCF_002105465.1 Aquidulcibacter paucihalophilus | reverse complement strand
TTCCGGTTTGGGGGCGTGGGCAGTGAAAGCGGACGTTCAGAAGCGGTCCACAGCGAATTTGGCTGTCACCGCCGGGCAACGGAGTTGTTGCAGTCCTGTCGCGTTGCAGGCTACGCCGCGAAGCGCATTGTTGGCTTAGGACGCGGTGGGGGCGGTAAACTGATAACTGAACAAACCAAAATCTTCCAATTAAGATCAAAACATTTTAGCCAGTGTCACTTGAGACGGAAAGCGCCTAACTAAAAAGTAAATGCGCGTCCTGGCTTGACATTCCGTTGAATGAACAACTGGCAACTCTTCTATGGGCACTTTTGCCAATCTTCCCAAAATTCAATATGTATCGCCGATAAAGGTTCTAGATTTGGTAAATGTTGGTAAGTAATCGGGTCAAGCTCGGCATAGGCACCCCGAATGACATCCTCACTTGCTCTTGACGCCAGGCTCAGAAAGGCAGCTACTTCTGCCATTTCCTCCGCCGTTTGCGCTTGCTTGAATGCGCACAGTGCTGCACTTATACTTCCATGGGTCGGCTCATAATTCATAAAGCCAAGCATAAAAAAAACCCAAGCATTTGGTACTATTAACTTCGTCATGGGTCGTTTCACCGTGAAAATGGAACAGTTGGATAGGCGGTGTGAACGCGAATTCCGCCGGGCATCGTGGGATCTGGCCTAGTCACTACTATTACGCCAAAGGTAGTCTCAATATCAACACGCCCTTCGGGTCTAAAAATTGGCACCATTTCGCGCCTTACAGCAGCCGTACCAGTCGGCGCGCCAAATACCTTGTAGTAAGTTCCGCTGCCCGGTTTGGTTTCGGTGCCAGTGGCAAGTGTCGAGCTTACAAGCGCATTCGCAGCATCGAGAGATGAAAATGTTGAATGCCATGTTTTGTAGGCGGTACCTTGTCTGGTTTCAATCGGCTTCATTCTGCTCATGAGGAATTCACGGCTTTTACCGACTGTCCGTCATCAAAACATTTGGCACAGATTTGGCTGCGAC
>NZ_NCSQ01000109.1 GCF_002105465.1 Aquidulcibacter paucihalophilus | reverse complement strand
GGCTTGCAGAAGTATCCCTCAGCGCCAATCTCGCTCTTCAAATAGCTATAATTGGCAAACTCACTGCCCCGATCAAACGTGATCGAGCGGCGTGCTTGAGCAGGGTAGGGGCCAAGCTTGGATTTGATCCCCTTCATCACCTCCTGCGAATGCCGGCTTGCGTTTCTGACCACGACGAGTAACCGCGTTCTACGTTCGACAATTGTCGTCAAGTTGGCGTTTCCAAACTCCTTGCGGAACTGGACCAAATCACATTCCCAGTCACCTAAACGTTGACGCTCGTTGATCACATCGGGACGGTATGCAATTGTATTTGCTTGGGGAATATGAAGGCCGCGCGGTTTGCGGTCATAGCGCCGCCTGCGACGCCGACGCCCAGTTGGCAGATGGCGGTACAAGCCCAACGCGCGGCCAGTCTTATCATAAACATAGCGGTAGATAGTCTCATGGCTGATTTTCGATACGGCCGCATCCGTGGTCTGCGATACAACCCTCAAATGGCCAGCAATTTGCTCCGGCGACCATGCTTCTTTCAGCTTCTCGATAACCAAACTTGCTAGTTGGGGATTGGCAACCATCTTGCGCAACTTGGTTCGCCGACCCTTGGCCATTTGATCGGCCGCTTCACCGTAGTAACCGTCGAGCCAAGGATCCATGTCGTCAAACCAGTTTCGCTTGACCTCTCTATAGATCGTTGAGATGTGCTTTCCCAGCTTCTCAGCGATTGCCCGAATTGATGCTTTCTTGTCCAGCATCCGGAAAATCAACTGACGCTCACGCAAAGTCAGATGTCGATAAGTCATTCCCATTGCAAATTCCTCCAAAGCCGAAAGAGGGGCTTACCAGAAACCCCTCAAATCATTGGAAATTCGCACTTCAAGATTGAATCCACC
>NZ_NCSQ01000100.1 GCF_002105465.1 Aquidulcibacter paucihalophilus | reverse complement strand
GACTCTCATTTCAAATGACGGACCAATCGGGGCTCAGGTCACCCTGTTTTCCGAGCGTTGCTTCAGTTTTAGTTGGCAGAGGCCTGATGCTGAGTTTGGCAGAATTTGTAAGATTGATAGGACTGTTTCTGATCGGGAGTGTGCTGGCGAGTTGCAGTAGTGCAAGGCCAGCCCCTCAGCATGATTTTAAACTTGTATTCGAAATGCCCTATCGCGACATCCAAAGTCTAATGGTGGCTGGCGAGTCCAAACCAATAACCATCGCTGAGCTTCGCAGTGATTTAAAGACGGAATCGCGTTTCCGCTGTCTCGGTGTGTTTGGCTCATGGAGCAACAGTTTTGTTTTCACCGGTGAAAATTCTGCAAGTCAAGACGCAGACTGGATGGCTCGGCGCATCGTAGATAAGTTGTCTTGTCGGTCGCCAGAAGGTTACTTAGTCCGAAGTGATCAAGACGCAATAATCCTATATTATCCGAACGCTAAGGGGAAATATGCGACAAAATCCAACATGAAATACTGGCGATTGGGTCCAGACGTACGACCGGATCCAGCTTACCAAGAATTTCTTTTTGCCTTGCTCAAGGCATACCCGGACAAGCCGGATACCTGCCGGATCGTAAGCGCCACTTCACTGCATGAGAATACTCCGCGAACCGTTTATATTGGAATTTCGACTTTCCCAGACAGATCTGATGCACTTGCGGATAGCTTGCTTGAAGGCCAGGTTATGTGCGCGAACTTGCCATTGTATTTGGCGATGGGGGTTTCATCTGAATCACTTCCCGTTGTAATGGGCGAAGTTAAGCAAGTAAGCGCTTGGCAGGAGCCTAGGCCGTGTGGACAAAGTATCTGATCCAGAGGCGTG
>NZ_NCSQ01000108.1 GCF_002105465.1 Aquidulcibacter paucihalophilus | reverse complement strand
ACTGGATTCCCAAATCATTTGAATTCTGATTCAAGGTAGCTTTTGGGGAGGCTATCTTGGCGCGGCTGTTGATGGAAGATGGAGAATGGGCGTTCTTTGAGCCGTTTTTGGTTGGTATTCGGGGACGTGGTGGTCGGCCTGCGTCGGATCATAGGCTCATTTTGGATGGTGTATTCTGGATCGCTCGAACGGGGTCTGCGTGGCGTGATTTACCCGAGGAATTCGGCAAGTGGTCCAGTGTTTACCGCCAATTCCGTCGCTGGACGCTGGCAGGGCTTTGGGAAATGGTGCTTGAGGCCTTGACTGAAAGCGGGGTTTCACCTGGCCAAGTTCATATGATCGATAGCACTATCATCCGGGCGCATCATCTTGCAGCCGGCGCTAAAGGGGGACTCAAAAAGAAGGTTTTGGCCGTTCAAAAGGTGGCTTTACGACCAAGGTCCACATCGTTTCAAATGCGCACGGACTTCCTGTCAGAGCTGAAATAACCGGCGGCGAAGTCTCAGATTACAAAGGCTTTGATATGTTGGTGGACGATGACCTACCACATGCCAAAGTCGTCCTAGCAGATCGAGGATACGACAGCGATCACATCCGAAATGTCATCATAAGCCGTGGCGGCACCCCAGTCATTATGGGCAAAGCAAACCGTAAAATACCAATCCTCGTTGATACAATAACTTATGCTCTACGAAACCGCGTTGAGCGGTGCTTCAACAAACTCAAATGCTCCCGCCGCTTTGCAACGCGGTACGACAAAACCGCCGCAAGCTATCTCGGCTTCACTCACATCATCGCCGCACGGCTCTGGTTGAAGAGTTTGTCAACATGACCTA
>NZ_NCSQ01000106.1 GCF_002105465.1 Aquidulcibacter paucihalophilus | reverse complement strand
TAGGGCCTGTTGACAAAGGGGATTCCCAAATCGGTTTGGTTCTGATTCAAGGCTGCTCTTTGCGGGAGAGCGGTCTTGGTTCGTGGTCGGATGTCAGACGAGGAGTGGGCGTTCTTCGCGCCGTTTCTGGTGCGTGTGGGGGCAGGCAGCGGCAGGCCGCCCAAGGATCATCGGCTGACCCTGGATGCGATCTTCTGGATCGCGCGGACTGGCGCGCCGTGGCGTGATCTCGACGCGAGCTTCCCGAAGTGGACGCGGGTGTACCGCCAGTTCCGGCGCTGGACGCTCGCCGGGGTCTGGGACGTGATCCTGGAGGCCCTCAACGAGAGCGGCGAGGGCCAGGCCAGCGTCCAGATGATCGACAGCACCATCGTGCGCGCCCACCAGCACTCGGCGGGCGCGAAAAAAGGGGATTCGCTTCAAGCCCTTCGCACCACGATATTGGCCGTTCGCGTGGTGGGCTCACGACCAAAATCCACCTCCGCGCCAACGGGCTTGGGCTCCCCGTCGCCCTTGTCCTGACCCCCGGCGAGGCCTCGGACACCACGGGCTACGGCCCGGTGATGGACGAAGACGGCCCCGCCCCGAAGGTCCTGATCGCCGACAAGGGCTACGACAGCGACGCCATCCGTGAGGACCTACAGGCGCGCGGGGCCGAACCCGTCATCCCGATGAAGCGCAACCGCCTCGTCCAGGTCCCGATCGACGGCTTCATCTACGCCCTGCGAAATCGGGTCGAGCGCTGCTTCAACCGCCTCAAGAACGAACGCCGCATCGCAACCCGCTACGACAAGACCTCAGCAAGCT
>NZ_NCSQ01000101.1 GCF_002105465.1 Aquidulcibacter paucihalophilus | reverse complement strand
GCACTCGTACTTCAGCGACCGCCACAGCCGTTCGATGAACACATTGTCCATCCACCGGCCCTTGCCGTCCATCGAGACCTGAACCCCGGCGTCGGTCAGCACGTCCACGAAGCGCGGGCTGGTGAACTGGCTGCCCTGGTCGGTGTTGAAGATCTCCGGCTTGGCGAACTTGGCGATCGCCTCTTCGAGCGCCTCGATGCAAAAGTCTGCCTCCATGCTGTTCGACAGCTTCCACGACAGCACCTTCCTAGTGGCCCAGTCCATCACGGCCACCAGGTACAGGAAGCCCCGGCGCATCGGGATGTAGGTGATGTCAGCACACCAGACCTGATTGGGTCGATTGATCACCATATCCTTCAGCAGATACTTGTATTTCTTGTGTTCTGGATGCGGGATCGTGGTCCGTGGCTTCTGGTAGATCGGCACAAGCCCGATCTTCGCCATCAGCCGACGGACCCGCTTGCGGCCAACCCCATGGCCCACCCGGCGCAGATGCCGGGCCATCTGGCGCGAGCCATACCACGGCGTGTTCATGAACTGCTCGTCGATCAGACGCATCAGGGCGAGGTTGGCATCAGTCTCGGGGGCGGGCTTTTGGTAGAAGCCCGACCGGCTGATCGCCACAAGCCTGCACTGCGCCACGATCGAGAGCGTCGGGTGATCCGGCTCGATCATCGCGCGCCTCCGGTCCAGGCTCATCGACCGAAGGCTCGCGCTAAAAAATCTCGCTCCACGACCAGCTGGCCGATCTTGGCGTGGAGCTTCTCGACGTCAGCCTCACGGCT
>NZ_NCSQ01000098.1 GCF_002105465.1 Aquidulcibacter paucihalophilus | reverse complement strand
GACTTCAAAGCTCAATCCAAATACACCCGCGGCGACTCCGCATCCTACTATAACTCCTACTCCAAATATTATTCTTCTTAATGATTCTCGTGGTAACAGACTGCGAGAAACGTGTGTGGAGTGAGTGACTGTGGTAATGCAGGGTGGTCCAGAGGACGCTTCAGCCTGGTATTTGGTCCATACCCATTCGGGTAAGGAGAAACTGGTCACAACGCATTTGGAACGGCAAGGCTTCAAGGTTTTTCTGCCGCTCAGCACGAAGATGATTAAAATAGGGCGTCAAAGCAAACGTGTTACGACGGCTTATTTCCCGGCCTATCTTTTCGTTAGCTTTGATCGGACTTCTCAAAACTGGCGCCCAATCAACGGGACTTTCGGCGTAAAGCGTCTGGTTTGTTTCGACCAAAGTCCGGCACAGGTTCCCGCAGCGATGATCCAAGAGCTTCAGCGGCGACTTGGGCCTGATGGTCTGATTGATACCATGCCAACATTAACGACAGGCGATCAAGTGCGCATTTCAGAGGGTCCATTTGCGGGCCATCTTGCCAAGATTGACGCGCTCCCCAGTCAAGATCGTGCCCGTCTGCTGCTGGAGATCATGAGCCAATCCATTCCGATTGAAATCGATCGCAAGTCATTAGAACTGACATAATCCATTCCATCAGCACCGCTCGCGGATCGACACAAGTTACAAAAGGCAGGGTGAGTGACCTGAGCCCCGATTGGTCCGTCATTTGAAAGGAGAGT
>NZ_NCSQ01000103.1 GCF_002105465.1 Aquidulcibacter paucihalophilus | reverse complement strand
TGCCAGATTCTATGAGCAAGGACGGCGTCTGAACGAAGCAGTTTAGGATGCTCGGGCTAACCCAACCAGAGGAGGCATCCATGCAGACGACGACTGAACTTGAGTACGCACCTTTGTTAGACGCGCAAGTGCCGAGCACTTCACCAGACACACCAGCAGGCACATCGATTGCGCCGCCACGAACATTGCTGGCGTCTATTGAGCTTTCCAAAGCGCGCTGGGTAATAACCGCCTTGGCAACGGGCTCGTCGAAGATGTCGCGACACGAAGTGACGGGCGGCGACGGCGCAGGGTTGTTGGAGCTTCTGAGACGGTTGCGCAACAAGGCCGAACAACGCCTTGGAGCAAAGGTTAGTATTGTGACTATTCAAGAAGCGGGCATTGACGGCTTTTGGATACACCGGATGTTGGAGAGCAATGATATCGAGAGTTACGTCGTCGACGCTACATCGATTGCTGTCGCCCGCCGCTTTCGACGCGTCAAGACAGATACGATTGACGGCGAGGGCCTTGTTCGAACGCTGGCGGCGTGGAAGCGGGGTGAACCACGAGTCTGCTCGATGGTCGTGGTTCCCACTTTAGCCGAGGAAGATCGACGCAGGCTGACCCGTGAACGCAGGACCTTGATAGCTGAACGCATCCGCTTCACTAACCGGGTGAAGGGTCTTTTGTTTGCGCATGGCATTCGCGGCTTCATCGCGACACGCTCTGACCGCTATATCCGCTTGGC
>NZ_NCSQ01000118.1 GCF_002105465.1 Aquidulcibacter paucihalophilus | reverse complement strand
TTAGTTTCTGATTCAACGCTGTTCTTTGGGGAGAGCAGCGGTGGTTCGCGGATTGATGTTGGACGAGGAGTGGGGGTTCTTTGAGCCTTTTGTGAAAGCGAGCGGGCCTAAGTCTGGGCGGCCTGCCAAAAGCCACCGATTGGTCTTGGATGGTGTGTTTTGGATTGCGCGGACGGGTGCGCCGTGGCGCGATTTGCCCAATGATTTCGGAACTTGGAACAGTGTCTACCGCCAGTTTCGTCGATGGACGCAGGCGGGGCTTTGGGATGTGATGCTCGAAGCGCTCAACGAAAGTGGGGCGGGTAAAGACAGTCTTCAAATGATCGACAGCACTGTAGTCCGCGCGCATCAGCATGCCGCGGGCCAAAAAGGGGGACTCAAAAAGAGGATATTGGCCGCTCGCGAGGTGGGCTTTCGACCAAGATCCACCTGAGAACCAACGGTCTGGGCTTACCCGTCGCCATTACACTATCGCCGGGTGAAGCATCGGACATGAAAGGCTATCTCCCGCTGATGGATCAGCCAGGCCCCAGCCCCAAAGTCATGCTCGCCGACAAAGGCTATGATAGCGACGCTATCCGCCAAGACCTCAAAGAACGCGGTGTTGAACCCATCATTCCGTTCAAGCGAAACCGCAAAGTCCAAGAGCCAATCGACGGCTTCCTTTACGCCCTTCGCAATATGGTCGAGCGCTGCTTCAACAAACTCAAGCAAAGCCGACGCCTC
>NZ_NCSQ01000093.1 GCF_002105465.1 Aquidulcibacter paucihalophilus | reverse complement strand
TGGGGTCGCAGGTTCGAATCCTGTTTGCGGCACCAGTTTTTTACAAAAAATCAGCATTTTACGGCCGGGATAGAGCTTTGAAATAGGTTAGAATAAGTACCTATTTTTAGTTTGCTACCTAGGTTTGGGGGCTTTCGTGGATGACGGGAACTGAAAATAAATCTGCAAGTCCAACATACCGCGCGCATTCAAAGTGTGACTAACGATGACCCTTGTCGGTTTTTTGTGAAGTGAATTGGTCAACCATGGTGCCAGAAGTCGGCTTGGCAGTTTTGTCTGGTTCGATCACGCACGGAAATTCTAATCCTATTTCAGCGCAGCTACGGCTGATTTATCCAAGCTGAAATGGCAACTCTGGGCCGAAAGTGGATGGTCTGCTCTGGGCGCTGGAAGGGGCGAAAGCGGATGTTCAAAGGTCGGACCGAGGCGAATATTGCGGTCGTAAGCGGCATTGGAGATAGCGCATTCGAGGCGGAATACGACCTACGGCACGAAGCGCATTGCTAAAAGCACGCCAGAGAAGGGTCTCATTATTGGGGTTCTATTGCTTATACGCACGCTCCATTTTTGATAACATATTCGAAAGTAGCTTCTATACCGTGTGTGACATATCCAATCGGGCAGTTGGTTTGCGAGCCGTCTTTAAGCCTTACTGTGATCTTGCCAGAGCCTTCGCAGCTAATCGTATCCATTCGGCGAGGGCCACGGCGTGGCTTAGGGCGT
>NZ_NCSQ01000091.1 GCF_002105465.1 Aquidulcibacter paucihalophilus | reverse complement strand
GGAATCCTTTCGATTCACAAAACTCGGGAAACGCTCTAGAACATGCTGACCGCAAATAACCAAAAGGCTGCCGCAGGCAAAAATTAGTCCGAGGCTGGGCCCAGGGTCTGGCGCAAACGCAAGCGCCAAGAACGGGCAGGCGTAAAGCGCGACCAAGCAAATAATGGCCCGAATAGTGAGCTGTTTGATGGCGGGTAAGTCTCGCGGATCGAGATCATCCGGATGATCTATTTTGTTGCTCAGCCAGCGATAGAATGTTCCTTCAATCGCCCAACCGATAGTCATGGCTGCAACACAGAAAATCCACCAAGGTCCTGGGACTGAAATCCCGACGGCAGTTGTAGCAACAAAGATTGATCCGATTCGCGTGACCGCATGTTCTCCCCAAGCTTTATCTCTGCAGTGAACCAACGTCATATAATCATGGTTCATACGAAGTGCTTTGGCGTGCATGACGGTTTACCGGCTCAAGTCGTCGTGAGTAACTGACCCATTTTCACGGTTACCGGTGTTTAAACCCTTAAGCCGCCAGTAAAGGAGGCCTCCCGATTCAGCGGGTGTTCAAAGGCAATATGTGCCTTAACAGAAGGTGCTTCAATCGAAATAGCAATTCCACGATCAACTTGGACATTCAAGATTGGCAATGTCGTTAAAATAAGATTCATTGCATGGTGTTAGGCCGTGTGGACAAAGTGGATTCCCAAATCAGTTAGTT
>NZ_NCSQ01000086.1 GCF_002105465.1 Aquidulcibacter paucihalophilus | reverse complement strand
TCACAACCCCATTTCTGTGCCATAGGTGCTGACGGGGAACATTCCGACTGACTGTATATCTCAATCCCGGGAACGCTTCGGTTTGCTGACGGCACACTTACGTAGAGAACAATGGTCTTCCCATTATCCGAAATTCCTGCAACACCGCCAAAACTTGACATAGACACGCGCGGTAAATTCGCTTTAGGCGTATAGACGATGTTATTTTTGTCAATTTTAGCTGTTTCCAAGTAACTGGGGGGTCCGTCCGAGTAGTTGGGTGACCAAATTGGAATTTCGCGTTGTTTTGGGGTTTTTAAATCCCGTACAATTAGCGCTTGTCCTGTTTTTGATATACTGAGCACATCAAAACTGACACCTTCCGGAGCTTGGGTATACTTTGTTACTTTAGCCTCAACAGAAGTCGGATCTGAAATAAAGGATATGCCAATTAGTGATCGAGGCGGCTCGTCGTCACTCTTATTCGTCCACTGCCCGTTGATTTTGACTTGCTCCCCTACACCCCGAAATAATACTTCTGACGACTCCAAGACTGGCCATAGTTGATTAAATTCATTCCAACCAGAACGATGTAGTTGCCGCTCTTGAGCTGTTTCGATTTTAAATTCAAAGAGGCCGTAAGTTAGCAATAATTGCATATCACTTCTATAGCTCGTTAGATCATCTAGGTTCTGTTGACAAACTGGATTCCCAAATCATTTGAAT
>NZ_NCSQ01000092.1 GCF_002105465.1 Aquidulcibacter paucihalophilus | reverse complement strand
CGCACAAAAAAACGCCCCGACCTTTCGGTCAGGGCGCTCATTCGTTTGACTGGAGTTAGGTCTTATTCAACCACGGCTGCCACAACGCCTGCACCAACGGTGCGGCCACCTTCGCGGATCGCGAAGCGCAAGCCTTGGGTCATGGCGATCGGGGTGATGAGTTCCACCATGATCTTAATGTTGTCGCCTGGCATCACCATTTCAACGCCGTCTGGCAACATGCAGATGCCGGTCACGTCGGTCGTGCGGAAGTAGAATTGAGGACGGTAGTTGGTGAAGAATGGCGTGTGACGGCCACCTTCTTCCTTCGTCAAGATATAGGCCTCAGCTTCAAACTTCTTGTGTGGCTTGATGCTGCCTGGCTTACACAACACCTGACCGCGCTCCACGCCCGTACGGTCCACACCGCGCAACAACGCACCAATGTTGTCGCCAGCCTGTCCAGAATCGAGCAGCTTGCGGAACATTTCAACACCGGTCACCGTCGACTTGATGGTGTCGCGGATACCCACGATCTCCACTTCTTCGCCAACCTTGATGATGCCGGTCTCAACACGGCCCGTCACCACCGTACCACGGCCCGAGATCGAGAACACGTCTTCGATTGGCATCAAGAATGGACGGTCCAATGGACGCTCTGGCTGTGGAATATACTCATCCACCGATGCCATCAAAGCCAAAAT
>NZ_NCSQ01000088.1 GCF_002105465.1 Aquidulcibacter paucihalophilus | reverse complement strand
TTGGTCTTGCTGCCGGTATCAAGGATCAGGACACTGTTGCCAGTGGATCGCTTCTCAAGGCCGACAACCTCCCCAACCAGTTCTTCACCCCGCTCATGGAGCTTGGTCGTACTACGCGTCTTGGTGATGTCGACCCGTGACCTCTCGGCTAACGTCTCTGTCCAGCCATCCTTGAACGCCATCACATTGCGGCGCACTTCTGTGGCAAGACCGCGTGCTTCCAGCTCACGCGCACGTGCGCGTAGCGCATTGCCCCAGATGGCTTGATCGGGATCACGCCCGCCCAAGTCTTGAAGCCGAACTTCTCCCCGACCATCAAGCTCTGCCGCAAGGGCCTTATCCAGCCGACTGAACCCCTTGGCATGGATATCGCGATCAAGGGCCATACGCTCATCAAAGATCGAGCGCTCTCCGAGTTCTGCCGTTGCGCGCTCGCGTGCCTGATGGCGTAGACCATGGGAGAGATAATCGCGAGGGATACGTAACTCATGACCTTCACGTGTCCTGCCGCGCAAGATGACATGGGCATGGGGATTATCTGTATTCCAATGATTGATCGCGACCCATTCTGTCCCTACACCGAGGTCGCTTTCCATTTGCCCCATCACATCGCGAACATATTCCTGAAGATCTTCCATGCGTGAAGCACTCTCTGGCGCAATCATAA
>NZ_NCSQ01000094.1 GCF_002105465.1 Aquidulcibacter paucihalophilus | reverse complement strand
GGCCAATTCGATAATCTGGTCATGAATTTTTGTCGGAATACGGTTCCAGACGCGACTTGGCACAGACGATTTATCTTCGAGCGCCTCCGGCCCGCCTTCAATAAAACGATCATACCAGCGATAAAACGTCCGCCGGGCGATGCCCAATTTGTCCAGCGTCAGTTTGGCCGACAAATGCGATTGCTCGACCAGCTTGATGATCTCGAGCTTTTCAGATGCACGATATCTCATGCGTCGTCCTCCCCATCCCCGATCATGCTTTTTTTAAGCAAACGGTTCTCGAGGGTCAGATCGGCAACGCATTCTTTCAAAGCGCGCGCTTCACGGCGCAGGTCCTGGACCTCGCCCGTGTTGGCCGCCCGCGCTGTATCCCCAGCAAGCCGCCTTTTACCGGCTTCCATAAACTCCTTTGACCACGTGTAATACAGGCTCTGGGCAATGCCTTCTTTGCGGCACAACTCAGCAATGCTGTCCTCCCCACGCAGCCCTTCCAGCACGATCCTGATCTTGTCTTCGGCTGAGAAATGGCGGCGCGTAGCCAGCCGGATATCCTTGATAATACGCTCGGCCGGCGCTTTGCCT
>NZ_NCSQ01000099.1 GCF_002105465.1 Aquidulcibacter paucihalophilus | reverse complement strand
TGTCATCAAGTCAGTTGTGGAATTGAGATTTGTATTGGTTTGAGGACGGCATTTGCGATGGTTACGAGTTTTCGTGCTACGGCGGCGAGGGCGAGTTTTTTGGGTTTTTTGTTGCTGAGAAGGTTTTGGTAGAAGTGTTTTAATTCTGGGTGGCAGCGTGATGCGGTCAAGGCGGCCATGAAGAGGGTGCGTCTGATGAGATCGCGTCCACCGGTCATGGGATATTTCTTGAAGCTGTTGCCTGACTGAGCGGGGTGGGGAGCAAGGCCTGCCAGACAGGCGATTTGCTTGCGGGTTGCATGACCAAGTTCGGGCAACATGGCGATGAGGGTATGGGCGCTGACGGGGCCGATGCCTTTGATGGCGCGCAGGCGCTTTTCTTGAATTTTGATGCGTGCATCGGACTTTATAAGATCAGCGATCTGTTGCTCGATCTTATCGATTTGGGTGTTGATAAAGCTGATTTCGGCGTTGAGGAAGTCAGTGATATGGTGACTACCTGGGGCCTTGAAGCGGTTGGTGGCCATTGTGCGTTGATCCAAGAGCGCTTGGCGATGCTTGACAAGGGATTGAAGTTTTTC
>NZ_NCSQ01000087.1 GCF_002105465.1 Aquidulcibacter paucihalophilus | reverse complement strand
AGGCAAAGCGCCGGCCGAGCGTATTATCAAGGATATCCGGCGAGCTACGCGCCGCCATTTTTCAGCTGAAGACAAGATCAGGATTGTGCTGGATGGTCTTCGCGGGGAGGACAGCATTGCTGAGCTTTGCCGCAAAGAGGGCATTGCCCAGAGCTTGTATTACACGTGGTCGAAGGAATTCATGGAAGCAGGCAAGAGGCGTCTGGCTGGGGATACTGCGCGGGCTGCCAACACGGGCGAAGTTCAAGACCTGCGCCGTGAAGCACGTGCTCTGAAGGAATGCGTGGCTGATCTGACCCTTGAGAACCGCCTGCTCAAAAAAAGCATGATCGGAGATGGGGACGAAGACGCATGAGGTACCCAGCATCTGAAAAGCTTGAGATCATCAGGCTGGTCGAACAATCGCATCTATCTGCCAAACAGACGCTGGATAAATTGGGCATAGCCCGGCGGACGTTTTACCGCTGGTATGACCGCTTTCTTGAAGGTGGGCCTGAAGCGCTGGAAGACAAGATATCGGCACCCGCCCGCATCTGGAACCGTATTCCAGTTGCCATTCATG
>NZ_NCSQ01000096.1 GCF_002105465.1 Aquidulcibacter paucihalophilus | reverse complement strand
CTTCATCGATGAAACATGGACTGCCACCAATATGGCGCGCACGCATGGCCGATGCAGGAAAGGTCAACGCCTGCGCATGGGCTTTCCCCATGGACACCGGAAAACAACCACTTTGGTCGCGGGCCTGCGTCTATCAGGCATGGTCGCACCCATGGTGCTTGATGGTCCCATCAATGGCGATTGGTTCGAGGCCTATGTCGACCAAGTCTTGGTACCAACACTCAAGCCTGGCGACACAGTCATCATGGACAATCTCTCCAGCCACAAACGCCTATCGGTCAAGCTGTTGATTGAAGCAGCCGGCGCAAAACTTGCCTTCCTGCCGCCCTATTCCCCAGACTTTAACCCAATCGAGAAAGCCTTCTCAAAACTCAAAGCAAACCTGCGCCGTATCGGCGAACGGACAGTATCAGGTCTGTGGGATATCATCGGATCCATCGTCACCATGTTCAAACCACACGAATGCCAAAACTACTTCGCAAGCTGTGGCTATGATGCTTATTAAACGGGAAGCGCTCTA
>NZ_NCSQ01000085.1 GCF_002105465.1 Aquidulcibacter paucihalophilus | reverse complement strand
GTAAGCGACCGGTCTTGGCCGCCTTGCATTGAAGTGGCGAACCCAACAGGAGTTGTCCTTACGAGTAGTCGTAAGGAGTTCGGAGTTGGCAGGAGTAGTTTTGGGTCCTGAGCGTCATCGTCGTTGGAGTGACGCGCAGAAGATCAAGATTGTTGGTGAGACTTTGTTGCCCGGGGTTCGGGTGGCAGAGGTTATGGCACGTTATAATGTGTCGAGTAGTTTGATTTACACTTGGCGCAAACAGGCGCGCTTGGGTTTGTTTGCGCCCATGAGACAGGGTGCATTTGCGCCTGTTGCGATTGTCGAACCGGCCATGACGCCGCTGAGCGACGGCGCGGTTTCTATAGCGGCGGGTGAAGGTTTTACCCCTGAACCATTGACCCAGGCCGCGCCCCACCCCCGGATAGACTGCCAGTCAAGAGAGACCCTGCATGGAGATGGTACGGCGATGGTTGTTGCCCTGCCTGATGGGGTGCGTATCTTG
>NZ_NCSQ01000097.1 GCF_002105465.1 Aquidulcibacter paucihalophilus | reverse complement strand
TAGCACCATCGCCCCTGGTGAGTTCGCACCTGATTGTAGGTTTCAAGCCATGTATCAAGATCAGCCTGCAGGGCCTCAATACTGTCATAGACTTTCTTGCGGAAGGCGACGCGGTAAAATTCCTCCAGTACGGTCTTGTTGAAGCGCTCGCAGATACCATTGGTCTGGGGTGACTTCACCTTGGTGCGGGTGTGGTCGATATCCTCAACGGCCAGATAGAGCTCATACTCATGGCGCTCATGGGAGCCGCAATATTCGGTGCCTCTGTCGGTTAGCACCCGGTCCACTTTGATCCCATGCTCCTCAAAGAACGGGATCACCCGGTCATTGAGGGTATCGGCTGCTGTCAGCGGGGTCTTGCGGTCATAGAGTTTGGCAAAGCCCACCTTGCTATAGGTGTCGATCACCGTCTGCTGGTAGATTTTTCCCACGCCTTTCAATGTGCCGACATAGAAAGTGTCTTG
>NZ_NCSQ01000090.1 GCF_002105465.1 Aquidulcibacter paucihalophilus | reverse complement strand
GATCTTGCTCTATCGCGTGGCCAGTCTTTTTTTACGCGTGAAGCCAATGCTGGCAAAGAAGCGATCCAAACTCGACTTACTGGTGTGCACGCCCTTCTCAGCCAGCGCCGCACACATCTCTGCCAACGTCGCATCCATGTTAGCCTCATAAATACTCAAGACCAAGTCGCGATAAGCGTCCAAAACTGAACCAGCCTTGCGACCACGTCGGCGTGCCTCAAAGTTACCCATCTCCTTTTGGCGAGACCGCCAGCGGATCACAGTTGACGGCGCAACACCAAAATGCCCCGCCGCCCCACGGCAACTCATCCCACCCTCAACCGCGCCAATCACGCGAGACCTCAAATCCATAGACAGTATCTTTCCCATCCATGTTGGCCTCCATCACCAACATCAATCGTGAATCACATCACGCCTGATTTGGGAATCCTTTCGATTCACAAAACTCGGGAAACGCTCTA
>NZ_NCSQ01000089.1 GCF_002105465.1 Aquidulcibacter paucihalophilus | reverse complement strand
GATGGGGTATTCCCGCGACAGTTTTTATCGGTTCCGCGACATGTATGAGAAGGGCGGGGAACTGGCGTTACAAGAGATGACGCGGTCCAAGCCGAATTTGAAGAACCGGGTGGATCCGGCGGTGGAGGCAACCGTGGTGGCAATGGCGATTGATGAGCCTGCCTGGGGCCAAGCGCGCGTATCCAATGAGTTGAAGAAGACGGGGATCAGCGTATCACCTTTTGGTGTCCGCTCAATCTGGTTGCGCCATGATCTGGCCAATGTGAAGAAGCGCCTCAAAGCGCTAGAAGCCAAGATGGCCCAAGAGGGTGGGGTGCTCACCGAGAGCCAATTGGTGGCGCTGGAGAAGGCCAAAGCCGACAAAGAGGCCCATGGCGAGTTTGAAAGCGAACATCCAGGTTATTGTGTGGCCCAAGACACTTTCTATGTTGGCACA